>CAJTLX010000019.1 GCA_910577165.1 uncultured Lachnospiraceae bacterium | reverse complement strand
ACATGGGATTTTCGGTACTGGCGATTGGGGAGCGCATGGGGCATGAAGCGGAGAAGATTACATACCGATACGCACACTTATTCCCTACAGTTCAGACTGAAATGGCGGAAAGGCTGGAAATGGAGCGAATGACAAAGGAGGACTAAAAAATGGATAAGGCACTTGATTATAAGGGTAGATGGCGCAATCATACAGTGGCGTTTCGGGTATCGGACGAAGAAGCAAAGCTGTTAAATGATTTGGTGGTATTGTCGGGGCTGACTAAGCAGGACTATATCACCAGACGGCTCTTGTGTCGGGATGTGGTGGTACAGGGCAATCCGAGGGTGTATAAGGCTCTGAAAAACCAGATGGCAGCAATCCATGAGGAATTGAAGCGTATGGAGAGCATAAGCCCGGACAATGACGAACTGCTCTATACGTTGCAGGTAATCGCAATCACGTTGGACGGTCTGAAAGGAGAAGATGAATGACAGGAAAAAGAAAAACGACTGCTTCCGTATCATCTGTTGGCGCAGATGGGAAACAGCCGAATCTTAAAAACGACACTGAAATTATAGCAAATGAAACAGCACAAATCAATCTGCAAGCCACAAATAACTGCAAAAGCCCGGAGAAATCCGGGTGCAGTTTGCAGACGGTTTCCATGACAGAATTGTATGATACGCTTTACCCGCCGAGGATGCCGGTTGTTGATGGTTTTCTGTATGGCGGCACATATCTTTTCGTAGGTGCGCCGAAGGTGGGAAAATCCTTTTTTATGGGGCAGCTTGCCTATCATATAGCAATGGGGATTCCTCTGTGGGATTATCCCGTCCGTAAAGGAACGGTCTTGTATCTGGCTTTGGAAGATGATTACGCAAGGCTTCAGCGGCGGCTTTCACAAATGTTTGGTATAGAGAGCGCAGACAATCTCTATTTTGCGACACAGGCAAAGACGCTGAAGGAAGGCTTGGACGGTGAATTAGAGGAGTTTGTGAAACAGCATACAGATGCAAGGCTGATTATCATTGACACGCTGCAAAAGGTGAGGGAAGTCGGCGGGGAAACGTTCAGCTACTCGAATGATTATGAGATTGTAACAAAGCTGAAAGCGTTTAGTGACAAGTATGGTATCTGCCTGTTAGTGGTACACCATACCCGCAAGATGGAATCCGGTGACAGCTTTGATATGATTTCCGGCACAAACGGATTGCTTGGGGCGGCTGATGGGGCGTTTATTATGCAGAAGAAAAAACGGACGGACAACACGGCGGTTCTGGATATTGTGGGGCGTGACCAGCCAGACCAGGAACTGACAATCGAGTTTGACCGGGAGCGTTGTATCTGGAAATTTAAAAAGGCAGAAACGGAACTTTGGAAACAGCCGCCGAACCCACTTCTGGAAGCCATTAACGAATTTCTGGCGGAAGGCAGACCAGAGTGGGAAGGAACGGCAACAGAACTTCTGAAACAGTTGCCGGATATGCAGTTATCGGCAAATGTGCTTTCCAGAAAATTAAATGTGGTAAACAGCCAGCTATTAAATGACTATGGTATTTTCTATGACAATAAACGGGGGCATGAGAGAAGAATCATTTTAAAGCGGCTGGAACGGAACGAATAAAAAGCGACGATATGCGTCGGTTGCGACGGTATTTCAGATAGCGGGGCGGTATAGAAAATACCGTCGCTATCGACGCAAACCGACGCAGAAAGGGATATAAAATGAAAAATGTGCAGATACCTTATGATTTGTTTATGGCGTTGCTCCGGTATCATCTGGTGGAAGATGGTTCTTGTGCTGATGAAATCCGGCGAGGGCTGGAAAAGAAACTGGATTCTATGGTGCGCCATGAACTGTACGCAAAATATAAGACAGCACCAACGGAAGAAGAAAGAGAAAAAGCCAGAAAAGAATATCTGGATAAGCGGGGAGTGCCGGACAGCTTCCGCTGGTAGTTTTTCCTTCGGCGATAATTAACAGGGGCGTGACACGCCCCCTGTCTATTAGCCGACAAGGAAAAATGAAGGATTGCCACACGGAATGAAGCGCCGGACAATGGGGTACTGACAGCGGCAGTGGAAAGGCTGGAACAGCCGCCAGTCCGTAGGACGGTATGCTATCCGAAGGATAGCTTGCCCCCGGCAGGGCGCAAAACCTGCTTGCAGGTTGCATTTTTGTTGGCGTAGCTGACAAAAGTGCTTTTGCGTTACTTTCGCAGAAAGTAACAAAGGAGGGGCTTCGCCCCGATACTTCCCGGACTTCTAATGTTCGGGAAGGTTCTTCTATTTTGTGCCGTATCCGGCACTGATTACCCTTAAAGGGGAGAAAGGACAGAGTGATTGAAACGAACAATTAGCTTTACTACAGGGAAAGGCTCGGTCAACCATAACAGTAGAAAATTTCATGCAACTAATATTGACCCGGAACGCAGCCACTTAAATATAGAATATTTCAATGAGAATATCAAGTACGTATATCACGAATTATTTGATGAAGCCCTTGCCCGGTACAATGAAAAGCAAACCCGGAATGACCGCCGGATTGATGATTACTATGAAAAAATATTATCCGGCAAACAGGAAAAGCCGTTTTATGAGATTGTTGTGCAGATAGGCGATAAAGATAATATGGGGGCAAAAACAGAGGACGGACAGCTTGCTGGAAAGATATTGGACGAGTATATGAAAGGATTCCAGAAACGTAACCCAACACTTAAAGTGTTCAGTGCCTATTTACATATGGACGAAGCAACGCCACATCTACATATAGATTTCATTCCTTATGTCACTGGAAGCAAGCGGGGGCTTGAAACGAGGGTATCACTGAAAAAAGCACTGGAGGCACTTGGATTTAAGGGAGGTACAAGAAGTGAAACGGAGCGGAATCAATGGTATGCTCATGAGAAGAAACAGCTTTCCGAACTTATGTTAAATCATGGAATCGAATGGGAGAAAAAGGGAACACACGAAAAACATTTGTCTGTATTGGACTTTAAAAAACAGGAACGGTCAAAGGAAGTTGAAGAACTGGAAAAGAAGAAAACGGAATTACAATCAGAAAATCAATCCTATGAAGAAATCAACGAAAATCTAAAAGGGCAGTTAAGTGAATTAGATGATGAAATCCGTTCCATGCAAAATGGCATGGAGAAATCAAAAAAGGAAGCAGAAAGCGCAAGGAAACAGGCGGACAAATACCAGAAGCGTATGCAGGAACTCGCCCCAATGGTGAAGGATATGGAACATATGGCGGCAAAGTTTTCAGATAATCCAGAACAGGTACTTCCAGAAGCCGGGAGCATAGAAAGCAGAAAGTCATACCGGGAGAAGAAAGCAAAGCCGCTTATGGAGAAGATTGTAAAGGTATTACGTTCTGTTTATGCGTCCTATCTGGACGTTTCCAGAAAGTTTGATAAGCTGCAACTGTCTTATAATCGGACTGTGGAAAAGGCAAATAATCTATCTGACCGTTTCCATGAAATCTATACAGAGAATCAGGAATTAAAAGAAATCGTCCGGGATTATGAATGTGTAAAGGCGGTGCTTGGAAAGGAGAAAGTGTCTGGCATTGTTCAGATGGAGAAACAAAGAGAGCAGGTATTGAAGGAGCAAAAGCGGGCAGAAAGAAGGAAACAGAATCGAGAAGCCCGGTGATAGCCGGAGGGCTGCTTAAAGCCCTCTTGGGTGTCATACAGCGAAGCCTTGCCAGTCTGTCAAGGGCAGCGACAGCCGTTTATTTACCCTTGACAGGCTGGCGGGGCTTTGCTATTTAGCAGAAGATTCATTCTCTCTGATACCTAAATCGCCTTGGAAAATATCAATCATGATTCTTGCGCCTAAGCGAAAACCGTCAATGAACATTTCTGAAAATTCATAAGGGATTACGTCAAGTTGTTCGTCCATGATTTTAATAAATTGTTTATCAAGCGGCGGCTCTAACTTGCCTAAAGTTTCAATGAAATTGTCATAGTGCTTATAGTGACTTTGATGGATTTGGCGGTATTCTTCACTTCTGGGAGAATATTGCTCTGCCGGGAAAATGTTGCCCTCGTACAGTTCTGTCAATATGCTTTTCATAAATGCGCTCCTTTTACTAAAATATAATATTTGACATCTAGTAAATGTCAATTCTTTTATAGTTTAGCATATAATAGAGAAAATGACAATCACTAAATGTCAAACGGGAGAGGATTTATGTATAAGAATAAGACGGCTGATGGTGAAAATAATATATGCGGGCAGAAAGTAAAGGAAATCCGGGAACGGCTTCCAGAGAAGACTTCACAGAGAAAGCTGGCGGATATGCTGCAAGTGGAAGGGCTGGACTTGGATAAAAATGCTGTGCAGAGAATTGAAAGCGGAAAAAGATTCGTGACGGATATTGAGTTGAAGGTTATTGCAAAGGTGTTGGGCGTGAGTTATCAAGATTTGTTGGACAGCTAATGAATAGTATATGTTACGCAGTAGACGTTTTTTGAAAAATCATATTGACATTTAAAACATATAATCATATAATTATATAAATATATAATTATATGATTGCATAAAAGGGAGGAAGTTTTGATTATGGCTGGTAAATTATGTCCCAATTGTAATGAATTGGCTTTTTTTAAAACAACAGGTGATAACCGTAAATGTAGTAAATGTGGTTTCGAGATGATTATTCCACCCAATTCAGGAAAAGGAGGACGAGGGAAAAAATGTGCTAATTGTGGAAAGCTAACGGTTTTTAATAATAAATGCAATAACTGTGGTGCTATATATAAAATGCCTAAAAAATAGAAAAGGTAAGAGGTTGTAAAAATCGGAGAGTTGATTTGTCAAGGAAACACTTATATTTCAAATTGAAAAATATCTTAATGGAGGTATCTACAATGGGGAAAAGAAAAAATGAGGTAGTTTCAAAAACAATGGATAATGGATTATCGCTTTCAAATTTATTAAATGTTGAGCGTAAAGGTATTTTTGAACAAGGGCGAGATAAGTTGGGTAGACCATATCAAAAGAAGCTTGATGATAATGGATTTTATACAAAAGAAGAAATTTTAAAAGATGGTACCCATAAATTGACAATAAAAAAATGAAATAAAATATTATTTAACACGTTAAATATTTGTGTGTTTTTGTATCAATTAATGGCAACATATTGGCAACAGAAAATCAGTAAGCCAGACTAATTGATGTAATTGAAGTAAAAAACGGCATGAACTCACATAAAGCTTAAATAAATATAGTTAAGAACAACAAAGAACACGTCAAGTTCGAATAGTATGAGAGTGTATAATTTATTTTATGTAGCGGATAGTCATTAGGATTGTGTGATACACAAATATTATTTGTAGTTGTTAAATTTAACATTTAAGATGTTGCCATGATTAATTATAATATTTTGGAAAATTGCGATGGAGAGGATAATTATGGAGAATACGAAATATCAAGTGTTTATTAGTTCTACATATTCAGATTTATTAAAAGAAAGGAAACAGGTACTGGATATTTTGCTTATGGCAGATTGTATTCCAGCTGGTATGGAAAATTTTGTGGCAACGGATGACGAACAATTTAGTGTAATAAAAAAGGTTATTGATTTATGTGATTATTATATTTTGATTTTAGGGAAACGTTATGGATCCGTTAATGAAGCAACTGGAATTAGTTATACGGAAATGGAATATAATTATGCAATAGATAAAGGTATACCTGTCTTAGTATTTGTGTTAGATGATTCTGTAGAAGTTGATGATGATAAAATGGAAAGTGATGATATTAAAAAGGGCAAATTGGCTGAATTTAAAAGTAAAGCAATGAGGAATAGATTAGCCAGTGTGTGGAAAGACCAATCTGACCTAATGGGAAAAGTAGCGATTGCAATTATGCAAGCGAAGAATGAAATAAAACGCCCAGGTTGGCATAGGGGAAATGATGAAGAAAAGGAAAGAATGCTGAAACAAATTGAATTTTTGCAAGCAGAAAATGAGGTTTTACGAAAGCAAATATCTTCTGGTGGAATAAGTAAAAAAGGTGTTGACTTTGAAGAAGCGTTTTATGGAAAGGAAATAATATTACATTTTACCGAAAAGGTATTAATCTTTACATCTAATACAGTAATAGATAAAAAGACTGTTAAGACTACATTGGATGATTTGTTTAAATTTGTTTCATTAAGAATTACTGGTATAAAAAAGATTTTGGAGTTTAAGGAGGCTATCAGTAGTTTTCAGGGAGGGTATTATGTTAATGAGCAGGATGCTCTTATTGTAAGAAACAAATTTGAACAATTAAACTTAATAGAAAGTTTTATAGGTAAAGATGATGTCGAAATGATAAAGCTGACCGATTTTGGAAAAGAAATTATGAATGAATTGAATGAATAAATAAATTAACTTTTAGTAGTCTGTGGCAACATTTTGGCAACAGAAAATCAGTAAGTCAGAATAAATGATGTAATTGAAGTAAAAAAGGGCGTGTATTTGCATAAAGTTTAAACAAATATAGTTAGTAACAACAAAGAACACGCCGAGCTTACTTGTTGAAATATCTGGGAAAATAGAGTGCTATAGTAAATATTTTAATATTTCTAACAGTGGGTAGAAAAACAATCAACTGCCCGCTTGTTTTTTTGTGTTGATTGTCATATAATTAGAAAACTGGAGGATAATTAGAAAATTGAAGGTTGTGACGTACTCCCACCACTTTAGAAGTGGGGGACTTTCTGCTGGTTTTGGTGAAGACAGAAAAGGGCTGCACTTTGGCAGCAGAGCATAGATTATAGAATAGATTGGGAAGGTAAGACATGATACAAACTAAACATTTGGTTAAGATTGAGGAAGTTTTGGAATTGATTAATGAGCAGACCTACGACAGCGCGATCGGGCGTTACCGCTCCTCCTACCTCTATCGCGGGATGCCGAACGAAACTTATTATCTGACAACAAGTCTGCACTTAAACTGCAAGGAAAAGCACAGGGAACTGGAAAAGAGTATTTTACGAAATTTTACGAAATATGCGGCGAGCGAGGAACCGCTTCTTGACGAGTCCGTCTGGCGGCAGTTAATTATCGGACAGCACCATGGGCTGCCGACAAGACTTCAGGACTGGACATACTCACCGCTTATCGGGCTGCATTTTTCTACGAGCGGCGAGCGGTTGGCGAATATGGAGATGCACGGCGGGATTCTCTGGAAGATTGATGTACACGAGATGAACCGTCTTTTGCCAAAACGCTATCAGGAGAATTTGCGCGAGGAGAAAACCAATCTCTTTACCGTGGAAATGTTAAATGAGTTGGCGGTTGATTTGGAGTCCTACGATGCGGATATGGGGGAGAATTCTCTGGTATTGTTGGAGCCGCCGTCCATTGACCAGCGCATTATCAACCAGTATTCCTATTTTGCGATTATTCCGAGTGGGATGAAGGATATTGAGCAGTTTTTGGCAGAGAAAACCACGCATACAGTAAAATATGTGATTGATAAAAGTCTGCGCTGGAAGATACGCGATATGCTTGACCGGATGAATATTAACGAGCGCATGATCTATCCGGGTCTTGACGGGCTGTCGGCATGGCTGAAACGGCATTATTATGTAAAGGACAGGCTAGAGTTAAAGAAGTAAAAGAAATGTCAGTATGCGGAGGGGAAGAATTTGAAAAAAATCGGCATTGTGGCAAGCGTTGTCTTTGCAATAATTATTATTGGATTAATGTTGGTACATATTAAAGAAGGTAATTTTAATGTAACAGATAAGCAAACCATAATCGGATTGATTCTGTACGGGACGGCGGATGATTGCAGCTGGGGACAATCCCATTATGAGGGGCTTTTTGCCTGTGAGGAAGAACTAAATTTAAAAATTTTATACCGGGAAAATATCAGGGAGGGCGAGGCGTGCGAGACAGCGATTGAGGAGTTAATTGATGAGGGCTGTGAAATTCTTGTTTGCAGTTCCTTCGGGTTTGATGAGAATGTAAAAGAGGCGGCAAAACGTTATCCGGAGGTCTATTTTTTTCATACGGCAGGCGTGCAGACCTCGCAGAATGTGACGACATATTTTGGCAGGATGTATCAGATGCGATATTTAAGCGGGATTGTGGCAGGACTTCAGACAAGAACAAACCATATTGGCTATGTGGCCGCCCATCCTATTTCGGAAGTTAATCGCGGGATCAATGCGTTCGCGCTTGGTGTGCGATCGGTGAATCCGAATGCGGTTGTACATATCTGTTTTTCCAATACCTGGATGGACGATAAACTGACAAGGGAGGCAGCAGTGCGGCTGTTTGATGCATATGATATCGATGTGACTGCCATGCATACGGATTCTTTGGCAGTTTTAGATGAGGCGGACGCGCGCGGAATTTATTCGATCGGATACAATTATAATAATGCGGAGCGTTATCCAAATACTTTTTTAACTGCGCCAATCTGGAACTGGAAGATTTTTTATTCCGCGCATATCTTGGAGTGTATTCAGGGGAAATTAATGGGTGAGAGTTACTGGGAAGGAGCGGAGAGTGGGATTGTCGGACTTGCTCCGCTTACAAAAAATGTGCGACCGGGGACGGAGCAGAAAGTTACGGAGACTTTGACTGCGCTTACTAGGGGAGAATTTGATGTGTTTTACGGACCGATCTGCGATAATAAAGAAAACTTTCGAGTGCTTGAGGGCGAGAATATTTCTGATCGCGCGCTGCTTAATGCATTTGACTGGTATGTAGCAGGAGTGGAATTATATGAAGAATAAGTTTTCCTATACAAAGAAGAACCGCTATAAGATCTTAACAATATTTGTTATATTAATGATTGTTGTCGGCATTCTCTTATCTGACCGTATTATAGAACTTCAGGAAAGTTATGTGGAAAGGCAGTTGGCACAGCAGACGCAGATTATGGCAGAACTTGTGCAGGAGAGGCTTGGAGCAGAACTTTCCTCCATGAATCTTGCGGCGCGTCTTATTGAGTCGGGAGCTGTGCAAGAGGTAAGAAAAATGGAGGGAGCGGGGGTTCTTGACGGGCTGATGGCACTTGATGGAACCGCGATTTACGGGGAGGTGCTGGATTTTTCCATCTATGAGGGCATCCGCGAATCATTTCGCGGCAATGAGGCAGTTTCCTGCGATGAGGAGGGAAATATTGTGTTTTCCGTCCCTGTTTTTCGGGGGGATAATGTAAAATATGTATTATACCGAAAATATACTAAAAATCAGTTGGAACAGTTTTTCTGGCTGGGGGGCGGCGATGCGAAGGGAAAGTTTTTGGTGGCAAGTGGCAGGCAGATATTGTTTGCGGATGCCCATTGGACACCGGAGGATATAGCGATGCTCCAGGACAGGGGGGTCTTGGAAACCTACGAAGAGATCCACAAGAAATTAAGTATTTCCTTATCCGCTGCAGAAAAGGGGAAATTTTTTGGGGAATCCTCCTATTTCTTTGCAGCACAAATCAGCAAGAAGGGGCTGTATCTGATCGGTCTAGTTCCCAAAAAGCAGATGGAGGCAGGAATTTCTTATATTGTGATGATGGTGGTGTTTGTGCTGGGGCTTTTGATTCTGCTTTTTGCCATTGGGGTTCGCTATCTCTTTAGCGCGGAGGAAAAACTGCGCGAGAGCGAGGAATTAAGAAAGGCAAAACTGGCGGCGGAGAATGCAAACCGTGCCAAGAGCGATTTTCTTGCCAATATGTCACATGAGATCCGCACGCCGATCAATTCCGTAATTGGAATGAATGAGATGGTGCTGAGAGAGACAAAGGAGAGCAATATCCGCGAGTATGCGAAAAATATTGAGTATGCGAGCAAATCTTTACTATCCCTGATCAATGATATTTTGGATTTTTCAAAGATTGAGTCGGGAAAGATGGAGATAGTAAAGGGAGAATATGAACTTTCTTCCTTTTTAATGAATATTGTCAGTATGGCACAGGTAAGGGCGGAGGTGAAAAAGCTTAAATTTTGCACTGAGATTGATGAAAACTTGCCGGTAATGCTTTATGGCGATGAGGTGCGTGTGCGCCAGGTAATTGAAAATATGCTGAGCAATGCGGTTAAATATACGGGGGCGGGCTGTGTGACGCTTGCGGTAAGCTCTCTTGTGGAGGATGGATTTTCGCTTAAAATCTCAGTGCGCGATACCGGCATTGGAATTCAAAGAGAGGATTTGGAGAAATTGTTTAAGGATTTTGAGCGGTTGGATTTACACCGCAACCGCAGTGTGCAGGGAACAGGTCTTGGACTTGCAATTACAAAGCGTCTGACCGAACAGATGGGCGGAAAGATTTCTGTGGAGAGTGTTTATGGCGAGGGTTCCTGTTTTACGGTGGTTATTCCACAACAGGTAAGGGATGCACACGCGATCGGTGATTTCCGGGAGACATACCACAAATATCTGGCGGAGGAGACAAGGGAGAAGGAGAGTTTTACCGCGCCGGGAGCAAAAGTGCTGGTAGTGGATGATAATACAATGAATTTGCTGGTGGCGGAAAAACTGCTTGCGCGTACAAAAGTGCAGGTCACTACCTGTCAGAGCGGCAGGGAATGCCTCGACTGGATGCGCAGAGAATATTTTGATGTGATTTTGCTCGACCATATGATGCCGGAGATGGACGGTATGGAAACACTTGCAAAGTCTAAGGAGCTTGAGGGCAATCGCTGTGTAAATACTCCCGTGATCGCACTGACGGCAAACGCGGTTCAGGGTGCGAGGGAAGAATATATCCGCGCGGGCTTTCACGATTATCTAAGCAAGCCGATTGAACCAAAACGCTTGGAAGAAATGTTGCAAAAATATATATCACAGAAAAAATAAATGCAAAAATACTTGCGCGACAGTAAGGTTTTAGATAAAATAAAAGAAGCTTAAAGTTTACAGGAGGTTTTTAAGATGGAGAAGGAAAACAAAACGATCAACCGGGGTATTATGCAGGGCTGGACGGTGATCAGTGCAATTTTGTTTGCTGCGTATGTGCTTGAAGTGGTAAAGGGACATCGGACAATCGGGTATTTTACGGCTTTCGCGCTGCTTTTAGTCGTGCCGCTTATCATTACATGGATGATGTTCAGAAGAAGACCAGAAAGTGAAAAAATCAAGTATTTCTGTGCGGTTTTTTATGGGATATTGTATGTGTTTGTGCTGCTGACGGGAGCGACACCAATGGTATTTAGCTATAGTTTGCCCGTACTGTATCTGCTGATGCTCAGCAACGACAAAGTATTGCTGCGCTGGCTGGCAGTCGGCAATATCAGTGCAAATATAATGAGTATTATGGTGCAAATTATAATAGATCATAGATCCCCGGATGAGTATATGACGGATTGGGAGATTCAGATGGCGGCGGCAATCCTCTGCTCCATTTTTGCGTGCCTGGCGTGTGGTATTTCATCAAAACTGCATACCGCAAGGATGAAGGAGATAAAAGAAAACGAGGAGAAACTGGCAAATCTTTTTGGCAAAGTGAAAGAAGTAACGGGGGGTGTGGAAAAGGATACAAGGCGGCTGCTTGAGAAATTTGCCGAGATCCGCTTTGCTTCGGGCAGAACAGCCAGCGCGATGAACGAGATTGTGGAAGGTTCCTCCCAGTCCACAAAGATGGTGGAACATCAGCTTCATATGACTTCGGATATCCAGACAGTGATTGAGCATACGGGAAAACTGACAGAGCATGTCAACGAGAATGTTATGCAGACAGACAAAAAGGTGGATACGGGTATTGCAAATATGAGAAAACTTTCTGATAGTGCAAAGAGCATAGAAGAAAACAATAAGCAGATGCTTGGGCATATGGGAATGTTAAAAAAGACTGCCTTGCAAGTGCAGGGAATTGTCGAAATGATAAGCGAGATCGCAGGTCAGACAAATTTGCTGGCGTTGAATGCTTCCATTGAGGCAGCACGCGCAGGAGATGCAGGCAGGGGCTTTGCGGTGGTTGCGGAGGAAATTAATGATCTGGCAAACCAGACAAGGGAGTCCGCGCAGAGTATTACGCAGATGGTGGGAGCACTCCGCGATAAAATGGAGGAAGCTTCAGAGTCTGTTACGGATATGGCAAGACTAAATGAGCAGCAGAACAGTATTATTTTTGAAACAGCAGCGGATTACAATGTGATTCGCTTAGCAGTTTTGGAGGTAAAGCAGGATACCAGTGAGGAGAAAGAGCAGATTGAGAAGCTTTTTTCGGCGAATGCACAGATTGTGGAGAGCATTCAGACGATCTCTGCAGTGAGCGAGGAAGTTATGGCGAATACGGCGCAGACACAGGAAGTGACCGCGCAGAACGAGCGCGCAGTAACGGAGATGAACACTCTGACCGAGGAGCTAGTGCGCAGGGTGGCAGAACTGCGGAGTTATACATAGGTCGAACAAAAAGGAGGAGAGAAAATGAAACTGGTATTTGTAAGGCATGGTGATCCGGATTATGTACATGATTCATTGACCGAGCGGGGAAAAGTCGAGGCGGAGATCCTGTCAGGACGGATCGCAGAGCTAAAGGTGAGGAAATTTTATTGTTCTCCACTTGGACGGGCAGAGGAGACAGCGAAATATACTTTGGAAAAAATTGGAAAAAACGCAATAACCTGTGACTGGCTGAGGGAGTTTCCGGGCTATATTATTGATGAGAAGACCGGAGGACGGCGGATTCCCTGGGATTTTATGCCGCGCGACTGGACAGGCAAGCCAAAGCTATATGACCGGGAGAAGTGGTTGCTGGAACCAGTGATGCAGACCGGGGATGTGGAGGAAGTCTACGCGCGTGTATGTGCAGGGATCGATGGGCTGCTCTCGGAGTATGGTTATATCCGCGATGGGAGGATGTACCGGACGCAGGGCGGAAATGAGAATACGCTGGTATTTTTCTGTCATCTTGGCATTACCTTTGCGATTATGGCACATCTGATTGGGCTTTCTCCGGTGATGCTCTGGCAGGGCTTTTTTGTAGCACCAACTTCAGTAACAACACTTGTGACCGAAGAGCGAATTCCTGGCGAAGTCTTTTTCCGCTGTACGGGGTTGGGCGATATTTCGCATTTGTACAAGGCGGGTTTGGAACCATCAAAATCAGGATTTTTTGAGGAAATGCAGGGCAGATAGATGAGAATGCGAGTAGGGAAGAAAAAATTTTCCCTACCCGATTTAGGGTTTTGCAGCTTTTGCTGTGACCGCGTTTACTGTTGCCGTTGAGTTTCGCTCAATAAATTTTGCGCGCAAAAGCATCTTGCTTACCGAAACCTTGTGGATCAGTCCATCCAGTAAAAGGAACGCGCTCTTGCCGAGATCGGTTCTATCCTGGCGCACGGTGGTAAGCGGCGGGGTAAGCTGTGTTGCAAGCGGCAGATCGTCAAATCCGATAACACTGATATCTTCGGGCACACGCAGTCCGCGCTTGGTAAGTTCTACAATCACGCCCGATGCGATCAGATCACTTGCGCAGAGAATTGCGGTCGCACCATTTTCAAGGAAACCTGGCACATGGTATTTTGCGCAATCCGGCACATAGTAGCCGTATTCAATCAGCCCCTCCTCTGGGACAAGACCATGTTCGGTCATACTCTGAATAAACGCCTGGTAGCGTTCATCGGAAACCATCGAGTTTTTCGATCCGTTTAAAAAGGCGATTTTTTTGTGACCGAGCAAATACAGATGGTTAACGGCAAGGGAGATCCCCTCCACAGAGTCCGTGCCAACATAGCCGACATGGGGATTGATGGGGATATAATTGTCTAACAAAACAGTCGGAACTGTTGTTTTGTTGAGCTGTTTAACCCAGTCGTCATGCAGAGAAAATCCCAGTAAAAAGGCACCGGAAAACCCATTTTTTAACATATAAGTATCGTATTTTTCAGCGGTCTGCATATTGAGATCGGACGGGATCACCGACACCTCCCAGCGTCTGTGCGCTGCCGAAAGCTTAAAGCCCATAATAATTTCGTAGCCGAACTGACCGATATTTTCATAGTCCATGTTTTCTATTAAAATGCAGACTTTCCTGGTGGTATTTGCCTTGAGTTTTTTTGATGCGTACCCCATCTCTACAGCTGTATCCAGTACCAGCTGCCGCATATCATCGCTGATATCGCTGGCTCCATTCAGCCCTTTCGACACGGTGCTGACGGCGATACCGAGATGCTTGGCGATATCTTTAATCGTAGCCATATTCTTGTAACCTCACATTCTTTATCGTTTTTTTCGGAAAAACCGGGAGAACTTTCGATGTAGCACCCTCTTTTGTATAAGTATAAACCGAAAATTCCTATTTTTCAATGAAAATTATGAAAAATCATTAAAAAATCAGTATCTTATAAGGAATAACAAAAATATTTCTTCATATTTTCGATAATTTTCGGAATATAGAGGGAATATCCCTGTTTTTTTATCTGAGTAAATCAGAAAATTATTCCTGCCCTCCCAGGTGGAAAAACAGAGAAAAAATTACAGTAAAAAATATCAAGAAAATTATATAGAATGTGAAATTTAACAAAAACCTATGAATAAAATCAGGGGAAAGGAAGAAAAATAACCAAAAATTTTTAAAAAGTATATTGACAAACTATGGATATTATGTTATTCTTTAGTCAAGATTTCGAAACTTATCGAAAATTTTATAAACTGACCACTAAGTCAGCAGATAGATGGGGGAGGCAATCCCGCCACTGATACAAGCAAGCTACTCACCGCCTATAAAGGCGGGAGTCATCCCACATCTGATATAATATAGAAAAAGGCAGGAGGGAGCTATTATGGCAAAAGCGAGTCTGGAGCGCGGTGCGGGTATTTTAATGCCGATCAGTGCATTGTATGGTTCGTATGGGATTGGAACTCTTGGAAAGAGTGCGTATGAGTTCGCGGATTTTGCGGCGGAGAGTGGATATCGCTACTGGCAGGTACTCCCTGTTGGACCGACGAGTTTTGGGGACAGTCCGTACCAATCCTTTTCTGCCTTTGCGGGCAATCCTTATTTTATTGATCTTGAGTTCCTGATCGAGGAGGGGCTTCTGTTAAAGGAGGAAGCAGACGTAGCGTTTTTCGGGCAGGATGAAACGGACATTGATTACGCAGCGATTTTTCAAAACCGTTTTGCTCTGTTAAAGCTCGCTTATCAGAGAAGTAAGCATAAGGAGCAGGAATCGTACAGGGAGTTTTTAGAGGAAAATGCATTTTGGATTGAAGATTACAGCTTTTATATGGCGTTAAAATTTCATTTTGAAAACCGCTCCTGGCAGGAGTGGGATGAGGGGATTAAGTACCGTAAGAAAGAGGCGGTGGCAGAATATCAAAAACTTCTCGCGGATGAGATTGATTTCTGGAAATTTTGCCAGTACAAATTCCGGGTGCAGTGGAATCTTCTGAAAAAATATGTAAATGCGAAGGGACTGAAATTTATCGGCGATATTCCGCTGTATGTGGCGATGGACAGCTCGGATGTGTGGGTACACAAGGAATTGTTCGAACTTGATGAGGACTGCGAACCCATCCATATCGCGGGTGTTCCGCCGGATGCCTTCTCGGACGACGGGCAGCGGTGGGGCAATCCTCTCTACCGGTGGGATGTGATGGAAGCTAGGGACTTCACCTGGTGGCGCGCACGCATGAAGGCAAATGCTTCTCTCTATGATGTGATACGGATCGATCATTTTATTGGGATTGTAAATTACTGGTCGATTGCGGCGGATTGTTTGACGGCGATTGACGGTGAGTGGAAAAAAGGACCGGGGGAGAAATTGATGCAGGCGGTGCTTGAGGTGATTGGCAGTGCCGGGATTATCGCGGAGGATCTTGGCGTTTTGACAAAGCCGGTCAAAAATCTGATTGCAAAGCTTGGGTTTCCGGGGATGAAGATTATTGAGTTTGGCCTTGACTGCGCCCCGGATAATGATTACCTGCCGCACAATTATTCGACAAGCAATACTGTGGCTTATATCGGAACGCATGACAATGAGACTTTAGTCGGGTTCCTTAATGGCTGCAAGAAAACTGAACTTGCCAAAATAAAGACATATTTTGGAGCGAGAACAGTAGGAGAGTTGCCGGATAAAATTATTTTAAGTCTTTTTGCAAGTGTCGCGGACGTTGCGATTGTACAGATGCAGGATCTATTAAAGCTTGATAATTCAGCCCGCACAAATCTTCCATCCACGGTTGGATGCAACTGGCGTTGGCGGGTGAGAAAGGAACAGATGGAAAGCATTGACACTGCTTATTACAGAGAACTCTGCAGAAGATATAATCGTCTGGATAATCATCTGGAAGAGATGGAACCGGAGAAAAATAAAAAAGATTAGCGCGATATCGCAGGAAAGAGGGAATGTATGACAAATAATTTTAAGCAAAATGTGGAACAGATTCTTTGTCTTGACTATGATAGGGAAGTAAAGACAGCAAGTACCATCGAGCTTTACAACGCGGTTTCAAAAGCTGCCATGATCTCTATTGGAAGGGATTTCAATGAGAAGGCAAAGACGACACCGGGCAAAAAGGCGTGTTATCTTTCCGCAGAATTCTTAATTGGGCGCATGGTTTACAACAATCTGTTAAATCTTGGGCTGTTTAACCAGTTTACGGAGTTGATGACAGAAAACGGTGTGGATATTCGGGTATTTGAGGAGATTGAGGATGCGGCACTTGGAAATGGTGGTCTTGGAAGACTTGCCGCCTGCTTTCTTGATTCCGGCGCGACGAATGGCATCACATTAAACGGCTATGGAATTCGTTACAAATATGGTCTGTTTAAGCAGTATTTTGAGGATGGTTTTCAGAGGGAGACCGCGGATGACTGGATGAAGATGGGCGATCCGTGGGGGCAGCGCGCCGAGGCGGATACTGTGGTAGTGGAATTTAAGGGACAGTCCGTAAAGGCAGTGCCATATGATTCCCCGGTGATTGGCTACGGCGGAAAGAAGATCAATATGCTGCGTTTGTGGCAGGCGGAGCCGATGGAAAATTTCCAGTTTGAGCTGTTCAATGATCAGAAATACGATAAGGCGGCGAAAGATAAGGTGGATGCGGATGCGATCTGTGCGGTACTTTACCCGAATGACACGACGGACGCGGGCAAAAAGCTTCGCTTAAAACAGCAGTATTTCTTCTCGAGTGCGACCTTGCAGGATGTGATTTGCACATACAAAGAAAAATACGGCAATGATTTTAGTCACTTTTCGGAGGAGTACGCGATCCAGTTAAACGATACGCACCCGACGGTAGCAATTCCGGAATTTATCCGTCTGATGATGGAAAAGGAGAATATGAGTTTCGCGAAAGCGTTAAAACTTGCCAAGGAGACCTTCGCTTACACAAATCATACCATTATGGCGGAGGCATTGGAAAAATGGAGCGTAAATCTGTTTAAGGCGGTAATTCCAAATGTTTACAAATATGTGGTGATGTTGCAGAAGGCACTGTGCAAGGAACTCATCGCATTCGATGTTCCAGAAGAAGAACAGCAGCAGTATTTTATTATTGACGGCAGTCTGATTCATATGGCGAGAATGGCAATTTTTGCCAGTCACTCCACCAATGGCGTAGCGCAGATTCACACGGAGATCTTAAAGAACGACGCACTTAAAGAATGGTACGCACTCTACCCGGAACGCTTTAACAACAAGACGAACGGGATCACACAGAGACGCTGGCTTGCACTTGCCAATATGGAACTTTCGGGATTTATTACCGACAGGATCGGCAGTGGCTGGATCACGGATCTCGACAATTTAAAGAAGCTTGAGAAATTTAAGGATGACAAAGCGGTGATCAAGGAATTCGGCGAGATCAAACATCTGAAAAAACGTCAGCTTGCGGATTATGTCCTTGAGCGCGAGGGCGTGAAACTTGATCCGGACTTTATTTTTGATATCCAAGTAAAGCGTCTGCATGAGTACAAGCGGCAACTTCTTAATGCGTTCTCCATTCTGGACATTTATTTTGGTTTAAAGGATGGCAGGATCAAAGAATTTAACCCGACTGTATTTATTTTTGGGGCGAAGGCAGCTCCTGGTTATTTCAGGGCGAAGGGCATTATTAAGTATATCAATGAGATCGGCAGGAAGATTGAGGCTGACCCGGAGGTAAATGACAAATTAAAGGTTATCTTTGTGCAGAATTATAATGTTTCCTACGCGGAGAAACTAACTCCTGCAGCGGATGTATCGGAGCAGATTTCCACGGCGGGCACCGAGGCTTCCGGCACGGGCAATATGAAATTTATGTTAAACGGTGCAGTGACACTTGGTACCTATGACGGCGCGAATGTGGAGATTGTCGCGGAGGCGGGCGAGGAGAACAATTATATTTTCGGCGCGCGCGTGGAGGAGCTGGAAAAGATCAAGAAGAACTACAACCCGAAGAAGCTCTACAAGACCAACCCGCGCATCAAAAAGGTGGTGGACACTTTGGTGGATGGCACATTTGATGATGGCGGTACGGGGATGTTTAAGGAACTTTACGATTCACTGCTTGAGGGCGCGAGCTGGCACAAGCCGGATCACTATTTCCTCCTGCAGGATCTGATCCCTTATATCGAGGCGAAACTTCGCGTCAATGCGGATTATTCCGATGCGTATGAATTCCGGAGAAAATGTTTTATCAACACGGCAAACGCGGGGAAATTCTCAAGTGACCGTACTATTCGCGACTATACGAAGGAAGTATGGAAACTGTAAAAAAGGTTTTCAGAGATTTTTTTGGATCACCTGGACATTTTGGGGGATTCGTGCCAGAAAGGGAGTACGGAAAATGATGTTCCTAAAATATGGCACGAAACTCCCACAAATAAAACTGTTTTCAAAAGTTCCCGGCAAGATGGAAACTTTTTGAAAAATAAACGGGCAATTGTGAAATTTTGCAAAAGTACTTTATGTATTTTGCCTAAAAATTGTTTTAAAATAAAAAATTATTTATGCAAATTTTAGTTTCACAAAAGCCTGTTGAAAAATAAGTGCCAAAAGGCACGGGTGCGTTAAAGGGCGCGAATGAATTTGCCGCAAAAGCGGCGGAATGGAGGAGAACTATGAAAAAAAGTAAGAAAGCATTAGCACTGCTTATGGCGGCGACCATGACGATGGGACTTGCGGCATGCGGTTCTGAGGACGAAGGGGATAAGACTACTCCGACCCCACAGGGCAGCAGCGGAAACCAGGGCGACAGCACAGAAAAGAAGGATGTCACGCTTACCGTATGGGGACCGAGCGAGGATCAGAATGCGGAGCAGGGCAACTGGCTCCCGACCATGTGTGATAAGTTCAATGCTGAACATCCGGAATGGAATATCACCTTTAAGTACGGTGTATGTCCGGAGGGCGATGCGGGTGCGATGGTATCGCAGGATCCGACGGCATCCGCAGATGTCTATATGTTTGCGAACGACCAGATCACAACGCTGATCAACGCGAATGCGATCACAAAGCTTGGTGGAGAGACAGCGGATTATGTAAAGAGTACAAACTCTGAGGCGATTGTGAATTCGGTGTCGGTGGACGGAAATATTTACGGGGTTCCTTTCACCACAAATACATGGTTTATGTATTATAACAAGAGCATATTCTCCGAGGATGATGTTAAGAATCTTGATACAATGGTATCAAAGGGTAAAGTGGCATTCCCACTTAACAACTCCTGGTATTTTGCTTCCTTCTATGTGGCAAACGGATGTACTCTGTTTGAGGATGGCTTTAACGAGGCGGCAGGTATTGATTTTGCGGGCGACAAGGCAGTGGCAGTTACAAATTATCTGATTGATCTCGTGGCAAACAAAAACTTTGTCAATGACGCGGACGGCGCGGGGATGGCAGGACTTCGCGATGGCAGTATTGGTGCGATCTTCTCCGGTTCCTGGGATTACAACAGTGTAAAGGAAGCACTCGGTGATAATTTTGGTGCAGTTCAACTTCCTTGCATCACAATTAATGGCGAGGCAAAGCAGATGAAGGCATTCGCGGGTTCCAAGGCGATCGCAGTCAATCCAAACTGCAAGGAGCCTCAGGTGGCAGTTGCACTTGCAAGATATCTCGGCAGCCCGGAGGCACAGCAGTCCCACTACACTTCAAGAAGCGTGGTTCCTTGCAACACCGAATTATTAAAGCAGGATTCCGTAAAGAACGATGCGTTAGTAATTGCACAGAACAATACTTTTAACAATACTTCCATTATCCAGCCGTTCGTCAGCGCGATGAGCGTTTACTGGGATGCGGCTGTAAACATGGCAAATGGAATTATTAACGGCGATGTGACACATGACAACGCGACAGAAATGACGGATAGCATGAATGCAGCGATGAATAATAATGGCCTGTAATTTAAACTACAGGAACTAGGAGGGGGCTGCGTGTGCGCAGCCCTTTTCTGATTATATGGTTAAAAATTGCGTATAATAGTGGGGTAAGAAAAAGTAAGTTGGCAGAGGTAGGCGGGAGGAGCTCGCTTTTAGTTAAGCGGATAGATCAGGGAAAAGGGACAATGGAATGGAGGTTTTATCGTGAGCAATGAGGTTGCGAAACCAAAAAAGAAAGGGCCGAAAAAGACGGCATTTGACACTCCATACACCGTAAAAAACGCGATACAAAAAGGCGGTATGACCACAAAGCTTTCCATGGTGGTAATGGGGTTTGGCAATCTGGCACATAAACAGATTGCAAAGGGAATTATCTTTCTTGCGATTGAAGTGGCTTATCTGTGGTTTATGATTGCGCAGGGAATTCATTGTATTGCCATGCTGCCGTCACTTGGATGGCTGGAACAGGAAGAGATCTGGAACGAGGCGAAGGGCATTTACGAGTATACAGCTGGACATAATTCAATTATTATCCTGCTCTACGGTGTGGCCTCAATCTTTATTACCATCGGATTTGTTATTATGTGGCGCGGCACACTAAAAAGCGCGTACAAAGTAGAATGCCTTGCGCGCGAGGGAAAACATATCAACAGTTTTAAAGACGACATAGCGGATCTGTTTGACGGTAATCTACATCGGACATTGATGACGGTTCCGATTCTTGGTATTATCATTTTTACCATTTTGCCATTGGTCTTTATGATTATGATGGCATTTACAAATTATTCCAAAGAAACTTCTTCAGAGGTGGCACACTTAGTACTCTTTGACTGGGTGGGGCTTAAAAATTTCGGTACAGCGTTAAGCACAAATAATTCAATCGGACAGAATTTCTGGTCAGTGCTTGGCTGGACGATCGTGTGGGCGATTTTTGCGACTTTTACAAATTACATCCTGGGTATGATCCTGGCGATGGTGATTAACCGCAGAGACACGAAGGCAAAGGGTTTTTGGCGTTTTTGTTTCGTACTTTCCGTGGCGGTGCCACAGTTTGTATCCCTCTTAATTATGAGAACGATGCTCCAGCCGGAGGGCGCAGTAAATATCCTGCTAAGGAATCTCGGAATTCTTGAGGCGGGGAAGAGCTTACCGTTCTTTACCAAGCCAATCTGGGCGCGCGTGACCGTTATCGTAATCAATATCTGGGTCGGCATCCCGTTTACGATGTTGCAAACCACTGGTATCTTGAAGAATATCCCCGCGGAACTTTACGAGTCGGCAAAGGTGGATGGCGCGAATGCATTTGTTACATTTTTTAAGATTACACTGCCATATATGCTGTTTGTGACAACGCCTTATCTGATCACAACATTTACCGGGAATATCAACAATTTCAATATTATTTACCTGCTCTCCGGCGGTGGTCCTACGCTCAATCCGGGTGATACAGCGGGCAAGACGGATCTCTTAGTTACCTGGTTGTATAAGCTGACCGTGGATAAGCAGTACTATAATATTGGTGCGGTTATCGGTATTTTAACCTTTATCGTTCTGGCAATTATTTCCTTAGTGACCTACCGGAATACCGGCTCTTATAAGAATGAGGAGGAATTTCAATAATGAAAAAGACGACTTCTTACAAGGCGAAGAAAAGGACGGTCAATATTTTAGTTCATGTGCTTTTGGCGGTTTTGGCCATTATCTGGATCTTTCCGATCGCCTGGGTGATAATGATCAGCTTCCGCGCGGAGAAGGGTTCATATACTTCCTCCTTCCTGCCTAAGAGCTTTACCCTTGACAATTACAAGAAGCTTTTTACGGATACCACGGTATTAAACTTCCCTAAGATGTTCATGAACACATTGATTATCGCGATTTTTGTCTGTATTATCTCGACAATTTTTGTGCTTGCGGTTTCCTATTGTATGTCAAGACTGCGGTTTAAAGTGCGCAAGAAATATTTAAATATCGCTATGATTTTGGGATTGTTCCCGGGATTTATGTCGATGATTGCTGTCTACTATATTTTGAAAGCTATCGGTCTGTCTGAAGGATCGATGGTTCGTGTGGCATTGATCATGGTTTACTCGGCAGGTTCGGGTCTTGGATTCTATATTGCAAAAGGATTTTTCGACACGATCCCGAAGGCACTTGACGAGGCGGCGTTCCTTGACGGAGCGACAAAATTTCAGGTCTTTACCAAAGTGACCATTCCGCTTAGTAAACCAATTATTGTCTACACTGTATTAACTTCCTTTTTAGGACCTTGGTTGGATTTTATTTTCGCGAAAGTTATCTGCCGTGCAAATGCAGATTACTACACGGTGGCGATCGGACTTTGGAGAATGCTTGAGAAGGAGTATATTGACAACTGGTATACCTGCTTTGCGGCTGGTGCGGTCTGCATTTCTATCCCGATTGCAATTCTGTTTATCTATATGCAGCGGTATTATGTAGAGGGACTTACCGGCGCAGTAAAGGGATAAAATCGAGTACGGGAGATAGGAGGCATTCCATAAGGAGTGCCCCCTTTTGTATGCGCAGACTCATAAGGAGGTTTGCTGTTTACAGGTAGTAGCTGGATGATTTGTAGCGAAATAAGGGGGATTTATGAGAAAATTTAAATTAGGAAAACGGGCGGCGGCACTCGCGCTTGCCACCGCAATGTTTTGCGGAAGTTTTTTTTCGGCGGGTTGCGGGGATAAGGATGAGATCGATTACAGCAAAGTAAATTTGATTGATGATAATTACCGAACTTATTATGAGATTTTTGTTTATTCATTCTGTGATAGTGATGGGGATGGGATCGGCGATCTTAAAGGGGTGACTTCGAAATTAGATTATATTGCGGATCTTGGATTTACCGGAATCTGGTTTATGCCGCTGATGCAGTCCACAACATATCACAAATATGATACCGTTGATTATTACAGTATTGATGAGGAATACGGGACGCTTGATGATTTCAAAGAACTGCTGGAAGAATGTGACAAGCGAGGAATCAAGGTAATTATTGATCTGGCAATCAATCATACTTCAAGTAAACATAAATGGTTTCAGGAAATGTATGACTATGTAAGTGGTCTTGCGGCGGGGGAAGAACCAGATGCCTCGGTATGTAAATATATTGATTATTATAATATTGAAAGAGGAAAATATGGAACCTCAAGCTGGCACCGGATTGGCTCATCCGAGTATGGTTATGAGGGAGGATTTTGGAGTGAGATGCCGGATATGAATTTGGCAAATGAAGATTTGCGCGGAGAGCTTGAGGATGTGATGAAATACTGGCTTGATCTCGGAGTGGATGGATTCCGCATTGATGCGGCGAAAGAATTTTTCAGCGGGAGTAAATCGAAAAATGTTGAGGTATTAAAATGGCTGACTGATTACTGCAAGTCGGTGAAGGAAGATGCGTATCTGGTCGCCGAGGTCTGGGAGGGATTTTCCTCTTACACACAGTATTATGAGAGCGGGATCGACAGTATCTTTGGATTTGCCCTTGCTGATTCGAGCGGAAAAATTGCAAAGACTATAAATGCACCAGCAGGTTCCGGTGCGGGACGATCGCTTGCGGATGCGATGGTTCAGGTACAGGATACAATATACAAATACAATCTGAATGCGATTGATGCGCCGTTTTTAAATAATCATGATATTGCGCGTTCCACCGGGTATTTCAGTGGAAATGAGGCGAAGATTAAGATGGCTTCAGCGGTAAATCTGATGTTTTCCGGCAATGCGTTCGTCTATTATGGGGAGGAGATCGGGATGAGCGGCAGCGGAAAGGATGAGAATAAGCGTCTGCCAATGTACTGGTCGGCGACGGATGGGACGGGAATTACAGACGGTCCGGTGGATGCAGATCGGATTGAGTCGAAATTTGCCCCGGTCGATGAGCAGATGGGAGATAAAACTTCACTCTATAGCTGTATGAAGCGCGCGATCTGGCTACGCAATGCAAATCCGGAACTAATTCGCGGGAAGGTCTCAGTGATGGAGGCGATAGAGGATGGGGATATCTGTGCGGTTTCAAAGACATGGGAGGACAGTACCATCTATGTGCTGATGAATTTAAATGAGACGGAGGAAAAGATAATTTCTGTTTCTAAAGATATTTATAATTATAAAGAACTTTGCGGTTATTACAGTGTGGATGGAAGCAAGGTAAAACTTGCAAAGGATGGAACACTCACCCTGCCGCCATATAGTATTGCAGTATTAAAATAGGAGAAAATTTTTGCTGCCCCATACATCGGTAAGAAAATGGTAAAGGTGCATGGGGCAGAGATTTTCGAGGTTTAGTGCAACGTGCCCATCTATCTGCAAAAAAATTGTAGAAGTGCGTGGGGCGATAAAATTAGAGTTGTACCAGTGCTTCAGTCTCGTCCGACTTTAACTGCCGCAAAAGATATTTGTAGCGTTGTTGAACAGCGTTGACTTCGTAGATGGAGCAGTCGATTAGGTCGGGGTCGGTTACATTTTCAAAATTGGAGTAGGCGGTTTCCAGCTCAAGCTTGGTTTTTGCAAGTTCAAAGAGCAGGGGATCGTCTTTTTTTGTTTTCTTTTTGCGGAAAATGGACATGGGTAACCTCCTTTTTATATAAAATTTCTTTATTCTATCTTATTCAGAGTATTGGAAAAAATTCGAAGCTTATACCATTTTTTGGAATATCTTTCTTTTATATCAGGATACAGTACAAAAATAATTCTATAAAAAAATCTCTTCGATTTTTGTGGATTATCATTTCCTTATTTTTCTATGTTGTACGAACAAGTATGGGAATAGTGGACAGGAAAGAATATCCTCCATTTTGCAGAATGACAAAAAATGGAAAAAGCTATTGACAAGGCGCGAAATCCCGCATATGATGGCACTACCGCGATGAAAGGAGTGATGCGATGGGAAACCGGTTTGCGATACTTGACGAGGAAGCAGAGTATGTGTGTCGTCTGCTACGGTACTTTAACAGCAAAAAAAGCAGGGAATTTGAAGCCGCAGCATTTACAAATGAGGAGAGTTTCCGGCAGTATGAAAAAAAACACGGGATTGATTTGCTTGTGTGCGAGGAAACACTATACAAAGCGATGGCAGAGAAGGTTCGCTGTCCGACACTTTTGCTTTCTTCCACAAAAAAGGTGAGGGAGGGCGGGGATATCCCCGTGATTTACAAGTATCAGTCAGCGAAGGATATCTTTGATGAGATTGTGCGGTATTGCCGGGAGAAAACACCAGTGCCCGCCTATCAAAGTCAAAAGAGAAATGCTAAGATATTTACGGTATGTTCTGCGGGGGGCGGAAGAGGGGTGTCAACACTTGCGTATATGCTTGCAAAGAAAAAAGCGAAGGCAAATAGAACGGTTTTTCTTTCTCTTGATCCATTTTATATTCCGGAGAAGGCGCAGGTGGATGGGAGTGAGGCACTTACCGAAGCGATCTATTTTATCAGGCAGGATTCTGCAAAATTCAGCGAGAGATTAAAATTGAAAACTGTGGAGCGTGTTGATTGTCTTTATGGTGTGGCGCACTGGGCGGATCTTTGTGATTGCACCGGGGAAGATGCCGCAAAGCTTTTGGAGGGAATTTTACAGGTGGAGCCATATGAATTTGTGGTGATGGATGCGGGAGCTTTTACCGCAATCTCGGCGGGGTGTATTGCGTTGGCGGACAAAGTGATCCTGATTTCGGAGGAGGGCAGGAAGGAGCAGGAGTTTATGCGGCAGATAAGATCTTTGTCTGTGGGGATTGAAGAGCGATTGCTTCGCGTGGCGCATCGACAGGTTGAACTTATGGTGGGGGAGGTGCTTGCGGGGATTGACTGAGAAAAGGGAAGCGGGGACAGAAAAGCGAAGACAGGAACTATGTGATTATGTCATGCAGGCGGTCGATCTATCCCATGATCTGACGGACGAGGAACTTTACGATCTGATTGATGAGAGTATCTGCACCCGCATAAAGGATGAGTATATCAGCATTGGCGAAAAGCTCCGTCTGAGAAAAGATATTTTTAATTCGATAAGGCGGCTGGATATTTTACAGGAACTGGTGGAAGATACGAGTATTTCAGAGATTATGGTAAACGGAGAAAATCAGATTTTTATTGAGCAGAACGGGCGTATGGAACGATGGGAGCGATGTTTTTCTTCGCGACAGAAATTGGAGGAAGTGGTGCAGCAGATTGTAGCGGGAGCAAACCGGATCATCAATGAATCCTGCCCCATTGTGGATGCGAGGCTGTCGGATGGTTCGCGCGTCAATATCGTGCTGCCCCCGGTGGCATTAGAAGGTCCGATTATCACCATCCGAAAATTCCCAGACGAGGCACTGGATATGGAAAGATTGGTGGAATTGAATTCATTGACCAGCGAGGCAGCAGAATTTTTAAAAAAACTGGTGATTGCAGGCTACAATATTTTTATTTCGGGCGGGACGGGCTGCGGCAAAACCACATTTCTCAACGCACTTTCCAACGATATCCCAAAGGATGAGCGAATTATTACGATTGAGGATTCTGCGGAATTGCAGATTCGGAGCATCCCGAATCTCGTGCGTTTGGAGGTGCGCAATGCCAATGCGGAGGGGAAAAATGAAGTCAGCATACGCGATCTGATCAAGTCATCTCTTCGTATGCGCCCGGATCGAATTATCGTCGGGGAGGTGAGGGATGCTGCTGCCATCGATATGCTTCAGGCATTAAATACCGGACATAACGGGATGAGTACAGGGCATTCAAATTCTCCGGCGGATATGCTCTCAAGACTTGAAACCATGGTATTGCTCGGAACAGATATCCCCCTAGTTGCAGTGCGCAAACAGATTGCCTCGGCAATTGATATCGTGATACATCTGGGCAGACTTCGCGACAAGTCAAGGCGTGTGCTTGAGATTGCGGAAGTGCTTGACTGCGTGGATGGGGAAATCGAATTAAACCGGATCTTTGAATTTGTGGAGGAGGGGGTGAGTGCGGAGGGAAAGATTGTCGGAAACTTAAAAGGAAAGGCGGAAAGTCTAATTCGAAGACAGAAATTAAACCATGCGGGGTTGATATTATAAGTTTTTTCGCAGGGGAGATTTTATAACAGGAAGGGATAAAAGGGGATGAAATTTCAGCAGGTGAGGAGGGGATAGAATAAAACAGAAATTTCAGTTGGGACAGGAGTTAGGATTTTTTTTCCTCTATCTGGTCGGCTGTCTTGCCGCGGGGGAATTGATTTACCAAAATTTTCTCATTGGTCTGATTTTTCTTTCTGGCTATCCATTTGTGAGGAAAGCAGCAAAAAAGCAGAGAGAGGGGAGGGAGGATACAAAACGGGCTGTGCAGTTTAAAGACGCGCTGATCAGTATAAAAGCTTCTCTTGAAGCGGGGTATTCTATGGAAAATGCAGTTTTGATGGCAGTGGAGGATCTGTCTTGTATTTATCCGAAGGACTGTTTTATCCGTGGGGAGATGGAGCGCGTTGGCAGAGCAATTGCAAATTCGGTGCCTGTGGAGGAGGCATTTGGAAATTTCGCAAAGCGCAGCGGTCTGGAGGATGCGCAGAGTTTTGCAGAAATTTATCGCACGGCAAAAAAGAGCGGGGGAGATCTGTTACGAGTGGTTTCCTCCTCGGTCACCGTAATTACCGATAAGACAGAATTAAAAAAGGAGATTCAGACGATCCTGACGGCAAAGAGAATGGAATGCCGTATTATGAAACTGATTCCGCCCGGAATGATCCTGTATTTCCGGCTATTTTCTCCGGGGTATCTGGATATTTTGTATGGGGGAGTGCTGGGACATTTGCTGATGACGGTATTACTTGTGGCATATTTATTTTTGGTGTGGTTGATGGAGCGGATCACAGGAATTGAGATCTGAGAAAGAAGAGAAGGGGGAAAGATGGGGTGAACCAAGAGATCGGGGAATTACTGCAAAAAGCATATCCGCTGGAGAATCCAAAGGAATGTCAAAAAAGGTTTGTAAGAAAACGTCTGAAAAACACAGTATTGGCAGCGGTGGCAATGTCAATCTTTATCCTGATTCTGGCACTGCGCCCAAAGGGGGAGGGGGTGATTGGTGAGGACAATAAGATCTCACGCCCTGAATTTGGTTTAAACAGGCTTAAACTCTTAGCGGAGTATGGCGGCAGAGTGTGGCCGGTGGAATTTGAAATTTCTGCGAGAAAACGCTCAGAAGAGGAGGCGCGGGAATTATTTTTGCGGGCGGCAGAAAGTCTAAAGGGGCATATTCTGGGAGAAAATTCCTCCCTGCAGGAAGTGGTTCATGATCTTGTGCTGGTAGATGCACTCCCGGAGTATGATATGCAAATTGATTGGCGGAGTGGGAATACCGATCTGATTCGCGGGGATGGGAGTGTGCAGAATAAGGAGTTAGAAGAAGCACAGAATGTACTGCTGAAAGCGAAGCTATATTATGACCGGTGGGAGAGGGAATATACCTACGAGGTATGCGTATATCCGTATCCGTTTACCAAGGAGGAAGCTTTCGTGCGAAAGCTGTATGAGGAACTGGAAGTTTGCGGACAGGAAACCGCAGGACAGCAGTATATGAAGCTTCCCGATAATCTGGGAGAAAATAGAATTTACTGGAAAGAAGAATCGCAGAATGTGATGGGGATTGCTTTTTTGTTGGGAGCAGTTTTGGTATTTGTTGTTTACGGGAGAGAAAGTTCAAAACTTCGCAGAAAGAAGAGGGAAAGGGAGGAGGAATTACTGGTTGATTATCCAGAATTTTTAAGCCGTTTTATTCTTTTGACCGGGGCGGGCATGACGGTGCGCAGCGCGTGGGAAAGGATGCTTTCCGACTATAAAAAGTCGGGGAGAAAACGTTATGTGTACGACGAGATGCAGCACACCATGGCACAACTTGAAGTGGGAATGTCGGAGTTAAAAGCGTATGAAGAATTTGGCAGACGTTGTGCAATACTTTCCTATCTCCGTTTTACAACGATTTTGACACAGAATCTCAAAAAAGGTTCTTCTGGGATCGTGGCATTGCTTCGTATGGAATCGGAGGAGGCATTTTCAGAGCGAAAGAATCAGGCGAGAAGAAAGGGCGAGGAGGCGGGGACAAAACTTCTTTTTCCGATGGGAGGAATGTTAATTATTGTGTTTGTACTGATTTTAGTCCCTGCCTTTGCAAGCTTTCCGGTTTGAAAAAATTTTTAAGTTTTGTGGTGTGAATTTAAGATTAAATATGGTGTATAAAAGTAAATATATAACTGTTTAAATAAGTAAATTTAAAAGGAGTAGAATAATGGAGAAGAGAAATATTGAGGAAAAAAATAGGGAAGAGGTAAGGGGAATAGCGGACAACCGGGGGATCGGTGTGGTTGAGATCATCTTGATCCTGGTTATTTTGATTGGGCTGGTCTTATTGTTTCAGACGCAGATTAAGGATATCGTAAATAACGCGCTCAGTTCGATCAGCAGCGGTGCGAACAAGATTATTTCTCCGGGGGCGTAAGAATGCGGGCGCGGGGGAGAAAGGAAGGCGTGATTACCGCGTTCTTTGCCCTGGTACTTTTACTGGTGATCGCTATGTTTTTGTGTCTGGCGGAGAGTGCCAGATTGACTGCCTGTAATAGGATAGGGCAGAGTATTTTGCGCTTTGGGACAAAATCTTTGCTTGGAAGCTACGATCTCGCCCTGTATGAAAACTACCATATCTTTGGTCGGAGTATGGGGGAGGAGGACGAGGCAAAGAAGGAACTCTCCCAGGAACTTTCCTGGTATATGAAACAGAATCTTTCCGGGAATTCATGGCTTTCACTACAGGCGGATAAGCCGGAGATCACAGAGATATCCACATTGACAAAAGAGGATGGGGCAATGTTTTATGCGCAGGCCATCCAATATGAAAAGTACCGCGAGGTAAAAGAATTTGCAGAGTGGATTGTCTCGGCAGTACAGGAGACCAAAAAGGCAGAAAAGGTAGGAGTGCTGATTCAAAAAAGTTTGGAGGCGAGTGAGAGTGCGGCAAAGGCAGAAGCGACATTAACCGAACTGCTTGGCTGTCTGGATGGTTTTGTTGTGGAGGAGGGCGCGCTTGTGCGCAGTTTCTTTGGCAAGCTAAAGACAGTGGAAAATTTTGCTAAAAAATTGGTGCCGTATGGCGCAGGAGAGTGGATTTTAGCGGGGAATAGTGAACTGTACGCGGTACAGAAAAAGAATTATCACGATCCGGTGCGGGAGTTGGAAGCCATTATCGAAATCCAGAAAAGGATCGGGAGCCTTGAAGAGAGCATTTCGTATATGCAAAAACAATATGAGCTTTTATATTGGGATTCGCAAAATACAGAGCCGACAGGGCAGGGGAGTAAGAAGGAAGAAAATAATGAAGAGAGGGAGGAGGCTAAACAGGAAGAGCAGGATAATGAGCGGGGAGAAGAGATTGCCGAGAGGATACAGCAGTTAAGTGAGAGTATTTCCGCGATGGAAAATGAGCGAAGTGCCAGTCAGAATATTCTGCGGACACAACTAAGTAATATCCGGGAAAAAATAGAAGGTGCGAGGGCAAGTTCTCAAAAAGCCCTGGAATTACTTTTACGTCTGGAGATGGAGCGGGATATGGCGAGGGAGGAACTTACCGCTTATGGCGCAGAGTTATCGGAATTTTCCGGGGAGGTGCCGGATGCTCTCTATAAGGAATTAACCAGACAGAATACAGAGATTATTACAAATTTTTCCAATAAAAATTCCATTGGTATTTTAGAGGATATTGAAGGGATGCGAAAAGCATTGGAAGATAATCTGATTCTTTTTGATGCCACATTAGCCTGTATTGGCAATGTGGAGGCGAATTCTTTTGACGGGGTTCAGGTAATTTCCGGAATTACCGCGGCAGCAGCAAATTTGCTTAGCTTAAATCTTCGCGGATTGGTTCTGGATTATGGAAAAGTAACAGTGCCGGAGCGAAATAACCCCTATCCGAAATTGGCAAAGAAATTTTTTAAGTACGGAATTCTTTCTCTGGTCGTGGATGAGGAGGATAGGATTAGCGGGGGACGACTACCGGATTCCCATCTGCCATCGGCACTTTATACAAAAGAAAAAGAGAGCGGGGGAAAATTTTCATTTCGAAAGCTGTTTGGGGAGGATGGGGAGGATGCATTTTCCCTTTCGTTTGGGGATACTGATGGTTTTTTAACAAAAGCGGCGGGGGAAATGACGGAAGAATATCTGTATCTTTCCTATCTGAAACGACATTTTGCAGCGTTTGCGGATGAAAATGATCTGTCGGCTTCTATGAAGGAGGCGGAGGGACTGCTCTATCAGTTGGAGTATATTATTGAGGGGGAAGAAAGTGATAAGGATAATTTATCAGAAATTGCGACAAAAATTTTTCTTGTGCGTTTTGCAGTAAATCTGGCAGTGATCTTTGCATCACACGAGTCAAGGGCGGAGATTAAGACGGCTGCCGCGACGGCTGTTGGATTTACGGGGATCGGGGCATTGATTATTTTTGCGGAACTTCTGATTGGGATGCTCTGGGCGGCGGAATGTGCGTTGACGGAGGTGGGAGGGCTGTTTCTTTCCGGGGAAGTTCCCTTTTTTCCGACATCAAGGTCGCTTGCAGTGCCATTTAGCAAATTAAGCAGAGTATCAAAGGAATTTTGGCAGCAGAGCGCGAAGAAATATACAAAGTCAAAAGCGGATGGGATCTTAAAGAATTACCGGGAATATCTCTATCTTTTTCTGATACTGGAGAATCGGCAACTGCGCACAATGCGGACGATGGATGTTATTCAGCAGACGATGCAACTAAAGTATGATAAAAACTTTTTAATGCAAAATTGTATTTATTCACTGGAAACAAAAGTGGAGATTACAATTCCCTATCTTTTCCTTCCCGTTATGGGGATTCAATCAGGGGAGGGGATAAGGCAGGAGAAGAAAGCGGGAATTTCTTATTAAATATCTTTCTTTAGGATATAGTTTAATTTTGGTATATGGAGCTTTTGGTTGACTGTTAGTTTTGTCTGACAGTCAACCTTTGGTCAGTGGTCTGTTCTTTTCGTTTTCCGTTGGTTGAAATATAATCGTTTCTCTCCAGAAGGCAACCCGAATAAGGTCAAAGGAAAGAACAGACCAGTGTTCAAAACTTACCTGCAGGATTGGATTGTAGCTGTACAGAGAAAGATATTAGGGAAGACAAAAAAGAAGGAGTGAGAAAGGGTGGAGCAAGGAATCGAAAAAAAAGGTGCGGAGGGACAAATTTATCCCTTAGAAAAAGATGGCGAAAATTGTAAAAATATAAGAGAAATAAAGTGGAGAAAGCGGGGAATTTTTGGGCGGTTTGGTGCTTCCTTAACGGTTGAGGCGGCGTTAATTTTGCCCGCGCTGCTCAGTGTGCTGTTCTTTTTTCTTTCATTTCTGCAAATTATTCGTGTGGAGCAAAAACTTTACTATACGGCAACACAGGTTGCCGAGGAGACAGCAGCTTGCGGATATCTGTTAAAATATGCGGACAAAGAGCTTGACGCACTTTGGGAGAGCGGCGGGGATTACTATAGGGCAGCAGGATTTGCGATCGATCTTTTGCAGGATGCGGGAGATGCTTTGTGGATTCGCAAGGTTCTGTGCAAAAAACTATCAGGCGAGGATTATGTGGAAGCGATGGTGGTAGGAGGAATTTCCGGAATTGATTTTTGGGGTTCAGAAAGTTACGCGGAGGATGAGATGACCGTAGTGCGCATGAATTTTCGCATTGCCTTTCCGATCTTTCAGAGGTTTCTGCCTAAGCTTTCGTTTGAGAAAACTGTTCTGATGCGCAGTTTTTCTGGAAGGGGAGCATTTGAAGATAAGGAGGGCGAGGAGGAAAGCGAGGGGGAAGAGGAGGCAGGCTATGTCTATATCACAGAAAGCGGAACGGTCTATCATACAAGTGCGAACTGCACCTATATTCGAAGAAAAGTACAAAAAGAAAAGGGCGAGGGAATTGCGGAGAAGAGAAATCAGTACGGCGCGAAGTATTATCGCTGTGAGAGTTGTATGAAAAATGGAGAGGTGCCGGAATCCGTCTTTGTTACAAAGGCGGGGACACGCTATCACGCGACAAAGGATTGCAGTAAAATTAAGCGGACAGTAAAGAAAATTCTTTTCTCGGAGGCTTCGGCTTACCGCCCGTGCAGCCGATGCGCAAAAGATGATGAAAAATAATGGGGATGGAAGAAGGGAGAGGATATGGGAGAAGTGATAGTAATGATCTTACTTGTTGTTTTTGGAATTGAGGATGTGCGCAAAAAAAGTTTTTCACTGCCCATGCTTGTGGTGGCTTTTGGCTTCGCGTTTCTTTTCCGTCTGTTTTTGTTGGGGGAGTGGAAAGTGGGAGTGGCGGGGGTGGGATCGGGAATTCTTGTCTGGCTGATCAGCAAAATCTCGCAGGGACAGATTGGAAGAGGGGATGGACTCTTGTTGATGGTGACAGGGATGCTGCTTGGATTTTGGGAAAATATGGAATTGTTTTTGGCTGCTCTGTTTTTCTGTGCATTTTATTCGGCGGGCGTTTTGATTTTGCGAAGAAAGGGACGGGGATATCGGATTCCCTTTGTGCCATTTCTTGCAGGTGCGCAGTTGTTTCGCCTCCTGGTCTTATTGAAATAGATAAGCGTAGAGGGGAAGGAAATTTTGTAAGTAATCTGATTTTATGGGGAGGGGGAAGGTGGAGATGATTTCGTTTTATAGAAGAAAAAGGGCGCGTCTGAATGTGGAGGCAAGTATTACAGTGGAAGCGGTATTTATTATCCCGGTGCTGATGCTTTTCTTTTTGATGATTTTGTGGTTTAGTTTTGCTCTTCATGACAGAGCTGTTGTGGAGGGAGCAATTTCGGAAATGTTGGAGGAGGGCAGCGAGTATATGGTGTACGGCACACTGCCCGGTGTCGGAGTAATCGAACAGGAAAAGGGCAGCAGAGGCAGTTTGCGCTATGCTTTTGCCGATGCGACTTACGAGGAATTAAAGCAGTGGGAGAAATCTCTGGCGAGAAATACGAAGAGAAAACTTTATCTCTATCAGATTGCAGGGTTTTCATGCGATAAGGTTGGGGGAAAGGTAAAGGTATATGCAAAATATTGTTGTGCAAAATTTTTTCCGGCAAAGTGGTGGGGACTCTCGAAATTATTTTATATTGAATATGATAGTGAGCGTTTCTGCCCGGTGCGTGAGGAAGTGACAAGAGTGGGGAGTGTGCTGCTTGATTTATATGGGGAAATAACTGAGTAATAACAGAATATGGAAAGGACGCGGGAGATGGAAAAGAAGATGGAAGAGATTTATTTGGAAGAGAGAAGTGATATCGGAGGGAATTATCTGGTTGCTATTGGCTGCGAGGAGGGCGACTACCGGGAAGAAATGTTGAAAAACAGTAAAATAGAGGGACTTTTGCCCGTGAGTAGACAGGACTTTGATGGTAGGCATGAGTTGTGGTTTGCCGTGGGGGGAATGCAGCCGTTAAGTGTAAAATTTAGGCAGAAGGCACCGGGGACGGCAGTGATCACGGAACTGATGAGACAGATAGAAGAACTGGCAGTAAAATTGGAAGAATATTTGCTTGAACCAAAGGAGATTGGACTGGCACTTTCCTGGATTTTTGAGGGGGAGGAAGGAGAATATTTATTTTTGTATCTTCCGGGGTATGCGAGAAAGGATGGCGGCGGGATTTGCAGACTGCTTGAAGAATTGATGGAATATGTGGATTATGAGAATCACAGGGCAGTTTCGTTTTTGTATTTGCTGCATGCGAAAAGCAGACAGCAGACGGGAGGGGGATTTGCCCTGTACCATCTTTGCGGGGAGATTTTAAAGGCGGAACAAGAAAGGGAGCAGGAGCGCGAACAGGATGATTTTTTTGCAGAATTTGAGCGGATGGATGGGGAGGAAAATCAATCAGGAAAGAGCAGAATAAAAAAGATTATAAGATCAGGAGCGGATAAAGAGGAAGAAGTGGAAGAGATGGGAAAGAAAAAGAAAAAAGCGGGGACAAGTGAGAGGGATACTGGGAGTTCGCGCGGAAAAACTGCGGAGAAAAAAAATAGCAAAGGCGGGAGATTCCAGGGATGGTTAAATAAATTTGTGGGTTTGATTAAGGGGGAGGAGAAAGATTTTGCTTTCGAGGAAGAGAACGAGGGGATTTTAATTTTGGCGGAGGATGGGGAGTATGGTAAAAGATCTGAGGATGTGCAGGGAGGGGAGGATGATCCGGAAACCGGGGATACAGTGTTGCTTGGCGGGGAGGAATTGACACAGACCATGCTGCTTGGCAGCGATCGTGGAACTTTGGAGGAGGAGCAATACTACTTAATATCGGAGGAGGGAGGACGGATTAAAATTTATCTGTCGGCAAACCCGTTTTGCATCGGCAAGGAGGAGGGATGTGATTATGTGCTAAGAGAGCCAGTGATCAGCCGCCGTCACGCGAAAATTTTAAAAGAGGGGGAAAGATATTTTCTTGTGGATACTGATTCGCTAAATGGAACCTATCTCAATGGGAGAAAACTTGCTGCCCATACAAGAGCGGAGATAAAAAGCGGTGATCGGATTGATTTTGCCGATCTTTGCTTTCGGCTGGGAGTAGATAAAAGATAGGAATGATTACTAAAATTTTTTTATCAGGTGCGATTTTTTCTTGCTGTAAATGGTAAAATGGTATATAATATCAGAAAATAGTAAGGGGAGAAACCGGGATACCGGCAAATAGAAGAGATGGAGAAGAAATATGTAATGGCATTGGATCAGGGAACTACCAGTTCACGCTGTATTTTGTTCACGCAGACCGGGGAGATTGCGGGTATGGCACAAAAAGAATTCCCGCAGCTCTATCCGCAGCCGGGATATGTGGAGCATGATCCGAATGATATCTGGTCCTCCGAAGTGAGTGTGGCAGTGGAAGCGATGTTAAAGGTTGGTGCGTCTGCAAAGGAAATTGCGGCGATCGGGATTACCAACCAGCGCGAAACCACGATTGTATGGAATCGCCATACCAAAAAACCGGTCTACAATGCGATTGTCTGGCAGTGCCGCCGCACTGCGCCGATGATTGACGAACTCAAACAAAAGGGCTTGGAAGAGTGGGTGCAGAAAAAAACAGGTCTGATCCCGGATGCGTATTTTTCTGCGACAAAACTAAAATGGATTCTTGAAAATGTACCAGGTGCGAGGGAATCGGCAGAGCGGGGCGATCTGTTATTTGGTACGGTGGATACCTGGCTTATCTGGAATTTGACGCGCGGGAGAGTGCATATTACAGATTATACTAATGCCTCGCGCACCATGCTTTTTAATATCGGAGAGCTTTGTTGGGACAGGGAACTTCTTGATTATTTTGGCATTCCAGAAAGTATGTTACCACAGGTAAAAGAGTCAAGCTGCGTTTATGGGAGGACGGATGCGTCTATTTTTGGCGGCGAGATCCCTATTGCGGGGGCGGCGGGCGATCAGCAGGCCGCACTGTTTGGACAGTGCTGTTTTGAGCCGGGGGAGGCAAAAAACACTTACGGAACGGGCTGCTTTCTGCTGATGAATACCGGAAAAAAGCGCATTGTATCGCAAAATCGCCTGTTGACCACCATCGCGGCGGGGGTGGAAAAAGAGGTGGATTACGCGCTGGAGGGAAGTATTTTTGTGGCGGGAGCGGCGATCCAGTGGCTGCGGGATGAGATGGGACTGATAAAAGATGCTGCGCAGTCGGGGGAGGAGGCCGGGAAGGTTGCCGACACAAACGGGGTCTATATGGTTCCAGCTTTTACAGGTATTGGCGCGCCGTACTGGAACCCATATGCGCGCGGTATGGTGGTTGGAATTACGCGGGGAGCAAATCATAGTCATATCGTTCGCGCAACATTGGAGTCGGTGGCGTACCAGGTTTATGATGTGCTTGACGCAATGCGACAGGATTCGGGGATTCATCTGGAAAGCCTTAAAGTGGACGGGGGCGCGAGCGCGAATAATTTCCTGATGCAATTTCAGGCGGATATTTTGGCGGCGGCGGTATACCGGCCGAAATGCATTGAGACAACAGCACTTGGTGCGGCGTATTTGGCGGGACTTGCCGTGGGATACTGGGAGAGTATGGAGCAAATCAAGAAGAACTGGCAGCTTGAGCGATCCTTTGCCAGTCAGATAACGCAGTCTCTCAGAAAGGAGAAGCTTTTGGGATGGCATCGTGCCATCCGCTGCGCATTGTTCTGGGCGGATGGGGAGAGAGAGTCATAATCTGGATAAAAGAAAGATATTTTCTGGTGTTCTAAAAGAGGAAAGTGCGGGCATGGAGGAATGAAATGTTTGAAAAAAAATTAGATCTTCTTTTATCAAAAAAAGGTTATCAGCGCATGATGCTTAATACGCAGCAGATACGCCTCTATGCCAGGACAGAAAATGGAGAGTGCCATGCCCTTATCTACTATCCGTTTGAGGGAGTAAAGGGACTTGCCAGGGAGAGGCAGGAAAATATTGTAAAACAGGTTCGGCAGTATTTCTATGACGCAGGATATATGAGGCTTATGATTCTAAGCTTAATCGAAACAAAAGATGCATCGAGGGAGAGAACATTATTTGGAGCATATGAAAATGTCTGGTTTCTTGATGTGGGGACGGGGCGTGTTATTTTGTATGAGGGGCAGGAAGATTTCGATGGTCTGCGCAGGGAATTAGAAGACCAAATCTCTTCTGCAGTGGGGATTTCCCACGAAGGAAAGCAGGATGGGGAGAAATCAAAATTTGCCATTTCTCTTTGCAATACATTTTTAATTGCTATAAATATCACTGTTTTTCTGCTCTGTGAGATTTTTGGCTCCACGCTGGATACAAAATTTTTACTTGAACATGGTGCCCTAAATTACCAGAGAGTATTTTTTATGGGCGAGTATTACCGGCTTTTTACTTATATGTTCCTGCATGGAGGGATCGATCATCTATTTAATAATATGCTTATCCTGTGGTTTTTGGGAGATAATCTTGAAAAACAGATGGGTCATGTGAAATATTTGATCCTTTATTTTGCATCGGGAATTCTTGCAGGCTTTGTCTCAATGAGTTATAATGGGAGTGTCAATGGGTTCGTCGTTAGCGTTGGCGCGTCTGGGGCGATTTTTGGGGTGAGTGGCGCACTGGCATTTATTGTGTTGGTAAACCGGGGGCATATGGAAAATCTGAGTATAAGGCAGATGATTTTATTTATCGCGCTAAGTTTATATGGCGGCTTCCAGAGTCAGGGGGTGGATAATGTCGCCCATGTGGGCGGGCTGGTAGCGGGAATATTGCTAGGGCTGCTGCTTTACCGCAAAAAAAAGCCGGGAGTGAATTCGCGGCAGAAAAGAGGTTGGATTGAAGATTAATTTGTATTATGGCGGGAGAGGTCTGATCGAAGACCCGACGCTCTATGTGATGAATCGGATTACTTCCGTTTTGGAGGAGTTGCGCGTCCAGGTAGAAAGATATAATCTATATGAAGAGAAAAGTAATATCACCGTTCTTCCCAATACACTCAAGGAGGCGGACGGCATTATTTTGGCGGTGAATCTGGAATGGCTTGGAATTGGCGGATATATGCATCAGTTCTTAGATTCCTGTTGGCTGTATGCGAACAAGGAGAAAGTGCGCAGTACCTATATGATGCCGGTGGTGGTCGCCACAACCTATGGGGAGCGGGACGCAGAAAATATGTTGGTTAAGGCCTGGGAGTTAATGGGAGGATTATCTGCGGAGGGCATTCGGGTTTTTGTGGAGAATCAGGCAGAGTTTGAAACAAGTATGCCATACCGCGTAATTATTGAGAAGAAGTCTGAGGCATTTTACCGTATTATTAACCAGAAGGGCAGGATCTTGCCAAGCAGCAACTATGTGGTAAAAGAAAGTATTCCGGTCAGTCAGCCGCTTGATTTGACCCCGCAGGAGAGCGAGCAGCTCTCGAAGTATGTGTCGGATGACGCGAGGGTACAAAAGCAAAAAAAGGATATCGAAGAGTTGGCACAGCTGTTTAAAGGGATGCTTGGAAATGAGGGCGCGCCGGAAGAACGCTATGAATTTGAGAAAAGTTTCAGAGAAAATTTTAAACCCCAGGGAAAAGATTTCCATGCGGTATATTCGGTATATTTTACAGATGTAGAGAAAACACTTATTATAGAGATTGCGGGGGAGAGTCTGCGCTGTTATTACGGGGAGAAAAAAGAGAGTGATGTGGATATGGCGGCAAAGACAACACGGGAGGTGATGAATAAAATTGTAAACGGCAGGACGACATTTCAGGGAGCATTTATGTCTGGGGAGCTAACCTGCAAAGGAGATTTTAAGACGCTGCGCACATTTGATAATTTTTTCACTTTTAATATTCTTCCTTAGGACAATATATTTGCAGTATACTGATTTGCAAAGCCAATAATTGGGATTTATAATTACAAAAAGTGTGGATGGTGTTTTGAGCTTAATAAAAAGGAGTCAGCTGTTTTGTTTCGGATTTGGGCAAAAATATGGAAAGAGAACCGGATGCTAAAGGATATGGTGGTGTGTAATGACGATGTGCAGATGACACGCACACACAAAGTATTTGCGGCGATAGATGAGATCTGTATCGCATTTGATCTCTCAAAACCATTTTGGCTTGACGCTACGGTCGCGGAGTTTAAAAAGTATGATAAAGCAAGATTTACACAGGATAATTTTATTGATAAAATAGAGTTTGATTTTCTTGAGGTCCAGGTGATTGAAGAGGATTGAACCGCAGAAATTATTTTCTGGCGAAAGGAAGGATGCGGGATGAAAAAACTTGCGAAAAGCAGGATTTCTAGTACAGTGCTGCTGGGCGTTTTGTTTTTTGCCGCAGGCTGCGGGAGCAAAGAGGAAGATCCGTTGCCGAATTATGTTGTGAATAAGGTGCAAACCAAAACTACGGCGGAGAATACGCAAGCAAACGAGGGGGAATCTAAGGAGGAAGAGGAAAAAGTGCCGCTGGGAAATTCCAGTATTATGCAGGAAGATCTGGCGGGAGAAAAAGAGTTAGAAAAAGATGATTTAGACGGTAAGGGAGAAAAAGACTCCTTGCAGGAAAAGGAAACAGGAGAGAAGAATCCAGAGAGGGGGGAGGGATTATTAAACGATCCGGAAGGTGAACTGTATGTGACAGGAATAGTGGATGGTTTGGAGGAATCCTCCTCGGACTCCGTGTTGCAGAGTGTGGAATCCGCAGAGGAAATAGATTTGCTCCCTGCGGGAACAGTGGTGGATATCCGCGCTCTGTCAGAGGATAGCATAAAGGATTGTTTTTCCTATGTGAAAGTGCCGGAGGCGGTCTTTGAGCGGATGAAGGGAAATTCCTACAAGGAGGATTGTACAGTCGCGCTCTCGTCACTTTGCTATGTCAGGGTATTGCACTACGGGTTTGACGGGGAAGTACACATCGGAGAACTCGTTGTAAATCAATCGATTGCACAGGAGATTCGGGATATTTTTTTAGAACTTTTTGATGCGAAATATCCAATCGAAAAGATAGTGCTGATTGATACATACAAGGGAGATGATCGCGCTTCTATGGCGGATAATAATACGACTGCGTTTAATTTTCGCACGGTGGAAGGAACAAAAACGCTCTCGAAGCACGCGCTGGGACTTGCAGTTGACATCAATCCGTTGTATAATCCATATATTCCGGAACGGGAGGGAGTTCCTAGCGTACTCCCGGAAAGTGCAGCACCGTACACCGATCGATCGGCGGAATGTGAGTATTATATTAGGCAGGGAGATCCCTGCTATGAAGCTTTTGTAAACCGGGGGTTTGCATGGGGCGGGGACTGGGCAAAGGGAAAGGATTACCAGCATTTTTCAAAGACCCCGTAGATAATTTGCAGCCAGATAATATGGGGAAGGGGAGTGCATTATGTCATATACCGCTTTATACAGAAAATTTCGCCCGGATAATTTTGATGAGGTGAAAGGGCAGGATGCGATTGTCACGACACTGCGCAATCAGGTGAAGTCTGGAAAGATGGGACACGCGTATCTTTTTTGCGGAACCAGAGGCACCGGCAAGACCACGGTGGCAAAGATTCTTGCAAAAGCGGTGAACTGTGAGGATTTGCAGAATGGAAGTCCCTGCAATAAGTGCGCGATCTGCCGCGCGATTCAGTTGGGAAGTTCGATGAATGTGATTGAGATTGATGCGGCATCGAATAATGGTGTGGACAATATCCGTGAGATTGTGGATGAGGTAAAATATTCGCCGACGGAAGGAAAGTATAAGGTGTATATTATCGACGAGGTGCATATGCTCTCCCCCGGTGCGTTCAACGCGCTGTTAAAGACTTTGGAGGAGCCGCCCTCCTATATTATGTTTATCTTAGCGACCACGGAAGTGCAAAAAATTCCAATTACGATTCTTTCCCGCTGTCAGCGATATGATTTTAAGCGGATCACGGTGGACTGTATTGTCGAACGCCTAACTGAATTGGTGGAGCGGGAGGGATTATCTGCGCAGGAAAAGGCATTGCGTTATATTGCAAAGATGGCGGACGGCGCGATGCGCGACGCGCTCAGTCTCCTGGATCAGTGCATTGCGTTTTATCCGGATGAAACGCTTGGCTATGAAGAGGTATTGGAGGTATTAGGAAGCGTCGATGTCGAGGTATTTGCGAGGCTTTTGCGCTATATTTGCGGCGGTGATATCCGTTCATGCATCCTGCTGCTCGACGAGGTGATTATTGCGGGGGGAGAACTTGTGCAGTTTGTACTTGATTTTACCTGGTATTTAAGAAATCTGCTTTTGCTGAAAGTTTCGGAGGATATGGGGGGAATTCTCGATGTTTCACAGGATCAGGCAGCACTGTTAAAACATGAGTCCGAAGTGGTGGAGGGGGAAATCTTAATTCGCTATATCCGCATTTTTTCCGAGTTGTCCAACCAGATAAAATATGCCACGCAAAAGCGTATTATTGTAGAAGTGGGATTAATTAAGCTTTGCCACCCTGCAATGGAGACAGATTACAGTTCACTAGTTGATCGGGTGCGGCAGTTAGAAGCTCGCTTAGAGAGCGGCAACTTTGTGCAGAATTCGCAAAAGGAAGCAGAGGAGGAGCAAAGAGAAAAGGAAGTGCTGCCATTGCTTCCCGCAGTTACGGAAGATATGCGAAAGATTGCGGCAAGCTGGGGAGAGATCTTAAAAAAGCTGCCGTCACCTGTGCGTGTTGTATTGATTGGTGCGAAACCTTCACCGGGAAAAGAAAATTTGCTGTTGCTTGTGTTTGAGCATGAGGTTGACAGACTTTTTATCGAGGATCGGCTTGAACAGGTGCAAAACGCAGTGCAGGAAGTGGTGGGAAGGGCGGTTGAGGTGCGCACAGTCAATTGTCAGGCGGAGAGTCAGGGGGGTATGCTCTATCCTGATCTGACAAAAATAATAAAAAAAATTCCCGTTGAGTATGTGGATGAATAAGAGGAAGGAGATAGTAAAATGGCAAAACGTGGAGGATTTCCAGGGGGGGCAATGCCCGGCAATATGAATAATCTGATGAAGCAGGCACAGAGAATGCAAAAGCAGATGGAGGAAAAGACAAAGGAGATGGAGGAGAAAGTCTGGGAGGCGAGTTCCGGGGGCGGAGCGGTCACCGTAAAGGTATCCGGCAAAAAGGAAGTGGTGGAGGTAGTGCTTGCCCCTGAAGTAGTGGACCCGGATGATATTGAAATGTTACAGGATTTGATTATGGCGGCAACTAATGAGGCACTGCGCAAGATGGAGGAGGAGTCAGCGGAGATGATGAATTCCATTGCGGGCGGTCTCGGAAATTTTGGTGGTCTGTTCTAAAGCGAGGGCGATGTGGATTATTACAGTAGTCAAATCAGTAATCTGATTGCAGAGTTGGCAAGACTGCCGGGGATCGGTCAAAAGACTGCGCAGCGTCTGGCATTTCATATTATCAATATGCCGCTTGAGCAGGTGGAAAAACTCTCTGCCGCAATGGTATCAGCGCGGAATAATATCCATTACTGCAAGGTGTGCTGCACATTGACGGATGGCGAGATCTGTCCGATCTGTGCAAGTACAAAGCGCGATCACAAAACTATTATGGTGGTGGAAAATGCCAGGGATCTGGCGGCTTACGAGAAGACAGGCAAATATGAGGGAGTCTACCATGTTCTGCATGGCGCGATCTCCCCGATGCTCGGCGTAGGTCCTGCCGATATTCGGTTAAAAGAACTTTTGACGCGTCTGCAAGGTGAGGTGGACGAGGTGATTATCGCGACAAATTCTAGCCTGGAGGGAGAGGCGACCGCAATGTATATCAGCAAGCTGGTAAAGCCGACGGGAATCAAGGTGACACGAATTGCAAGTGGAGTTCCGGTGGGCGGGGATTTGGAGTATATCGATGAGGTCACTTTGTTGCGCGCGCTGGATGGCAGAGTGGAATTGTAGCATAATTATTTAAGAAAGAACTGCAAAGTCGGAAATTGGAATTTGCATATCGGATGGGAGTTTATAAAAAAGGAGGTACATCGTGAGTGAAAGCAATATACTTTCTGCGGGGCTTAGTGAGCTGAAAGAACTAAAAGAAATGCTGGTCTGTCTGGAAAATGACAAGGCGTTAAATTTGGAGCTGTCAGCAAAAGAAGAGGAGCTGGAAAGGCAGATCCAGATTTTGGAAAAACAGCTTTCCGATAAGACTGTGTTGGTGACGAAGCAGAGAAGCACAGAGCTTGGGGCGACTTATAATGAGCAGTTAGAAAAGACAAAGAGCCGGTTAAAGAAAGTGCGCGCGAAAAAAGAGAAGCAGAAAAGCACGCTGGTATCCGATCGTATTGTGGCGGAAACCTCACAGGTGCGCGAGGAGAGGGATCAGCTTTACGATCAGATCAAAAAACTTTACAAGGAGAGTAAAATCTCGCGCATTTTTAACAATAATTTTGTTTATGCTCTTTTAATTCCTCAGAGTTTTAAAGATATTTTAATTATATTGCTTACGCTTGCCATTGTGCTGTTTCTGCTGCCATGTGGAATTTATTACCTGGCTTTTCGCCCAAGAACAATATATCTGATTGTGATCTATATTGTGACCGTGCTTATTTTTGGCGGGCTTTATGTCGCGGTTGGCAGGATGACAAAAGAGAGGCATCCTCAGACATTTGAAAAAATTAAGTCGCTGCGCCGCGAGTTGAAAAACAATCAGAAGAATATTCGAAATATGGAGCGCGCGATCCGAAAGGATAAGGATGAGAGCCAGTATGATCTGGGGAAATTTAACAGTGAATTAAAGGAACTAGAGGAAGAATTAGAGCGCATTGACGCGGATAAGAAGGCGGCGTTTAAAAAATTTGACGCGGAGACAAAAGCGGCGATCGCTGCGCAGATAGCGGCGGAATTTGCGACAGGACTTGACCCGCTGCGCAAAGAGCATGACGAGATTTACGAGCAGCAAAGGTATGTGGAGGAAAATATTAAAAAACTCTCAATGAAGCTTACCAGTGAATACAATTCCTATCTGGGAAAGGAAAACCTTGACATCCAGATGATCGCCGCGCTGATTCGCATTATGGAGGTGGGCAGAGCGGCAACCGTTGCGGACGCACTAGCGGTATACCGCAGCGAGCCGGATGCAGGAAAGGAACTAGAAGGGAATCCGGAGTCCAATACCGGAGGAGAGCAGGAAGGGGAGTTAGAGCAAGATACAGAAGGAGAGAGGAGAGAAGAACCGGAGCCTGGCACCAGTGAAGATAAGAGTATCCAAGAAAAGGAGGAGGAAGGCTAAAGCTTTCCTCCTCCCTTTTTACTAAGTGATGAAGTATACCATTTTTCTATCGGTTCTGCTCAGTTAACAATTCAAAGAATTCTTCCTCAGGCATTGGTTTTGCATAGTAGTAGCCCTGTACCTGGTCACAGTCTATATTTTTAAGAAGATCCACCTGTTCCTTTGTTTCCACGCCCTCCACTAACACATCCAACTGAAGTTTGTCCGCCATGGAAACTACCTGCTCCAAGATCAGTCGCCCCTCGCCGGAAAGATAAATACATCGCTGCGCAGATTGATAAAAAATTGTTTTTCGTCACAGAATCCTTTTAGTTGGCGCGAGACAAAATCAAGGACTTCATCCCCGAATTTTTGCCCGTACAAGTCATTTACAATTTTGAATTTGCAGATATCAAACTGGATGAACGCAATATTTCTAGCGGAGGTATATAAAAGATTGCTGCAAAAAAGGACTTTCTGTTGATTTTTTAACAGAAAATTGATGATTTGTGAAGCAAAAAACTAATTTTTTATAAAATATTCTGAAAAAAATAAAAGGGAGAATTTCTCATATCACAATGCGGCGGGGGCTTTGATCATATTGCTTCTCTCCGCCACATTGTGATTTTTTAGAGCGGGCTTATCTACGGCACATAGGAGCCGAGCAATACTTTTTTTCGGTCAAGTTTATAGATAAAATGTCGTATTCCGTCGAAAATCTGGTCGGAAAGTGACATTACTGTGTGCAGTCTTGTCGTTTGCAAAAGCATTTGATCGAGCAGACCCGAAATGTTGACAATACCCGTAATATAGTAATCACCGACAAAGGGCAGTTGCTTGTCCACTCCTGCGCCCGGACGCAGTGGTCCTTCTCCAAGAGTGTAATAACCGACGTGCGAGGAGCGGCCGAGAGAAGCATCGATTGCAATGATAAGTGGGTTTTCGTGGAGCTGATAAATTTTATCGATTGTTTCCTGAAGATTTTTTGCGTGTACGGGTTCTTTTAGTGTGCCATATACAAAATAGGGGGAATTTCGCAGGATCTGATAAAGTTTGTGTCCAAGTAATGGTCCTAAGCAATCTCCGGTCGCGCGGTCGGAACCAATGCATAAAAAAATCAGCGGTCGTTCTCCGAGATCTTTTATTAGCAGTTGGTAGAGGCTGTCGCCAAATTCAATGGAGGCATAGCGGTCGTTTGTATTAAAATATAGGATTTTCTTTTCTTTCTGCATAACAAAATATTTCGCTGCCTTTCTTTGATTTATTGTATTCTAAGTATTTCCATTGCCGTAAAAGATAGACATACAAAAATGGAATATTTTACAATACTGGTACAAAAAAGGGAAAAAGTGGGAGGTTTATCCAATATAAAACGGAAAAATGTGTGAAAACAGAGTTGGCAGACGTATTCTGCGATAAGTTTTCTTTTATTCCGGCGTTCTTTTGACAAAATAATCTGGACATTTCGTGATACGATGGCGGAAAAAAGAAAGGCGGGGAATAGTTCCATGATAGAAAATATTTGCAGTAATATGGCAGGAAAGGAAAAGGAATACCCGGTCAGCGGGAGGAAACCACCAAAAAATGTGCGGCAGATCGGTACGTTTACGGGCGATTTTCGAATTTATGTAGAAGATTATGTACATACTTTTACTCACTGGCTGGCGGAACAGGAGCATACGGAATGTGTGGCGGTAATGGTCGGTGAGTTTGCGCGATCGGAACACGCGCGAGAAGTTTATGCCTACGGGACAGTGACGGCAAAGCAGGCGTGCGCAAATGGAAAGATAGAGATGAACGCGCAGGTGTGGACACAGGTTTATGAAACCATCAAACACTATTTTCCGGATGGAGAGATTGTGGGATGGTTTTGCGGGGGGACAAGTTTTACGGCGGAGGAAAAGGAGGAAATTTTTAAGATACATCTCGATCATTTTGCGGGTGCGGATCGAATTTTACTTCTATATGATTTCTTGGATCAGGAGGAAGAATTTTACCGCTATGAGGACGGGGAGATGAAGTGCCAGGGAGGATATTATATTTATTATGAAAAAAATACGGAAATGCAGAACTACATGATTGAACAAAAACAGGGAAAGGGCAATGAGGAGAATGTAGATGATCGCGCGGTACGTGAGGTGCGCGCGCGGTGGAATGCGGAGAAAAAGGCGGAGACGGACGGGGAGGGAGAAAAAAAAGAAGAGAACGTGCAAAAAAAGGGGGGAGGACGTTTTTTCTATTCGGTCGGCATCGTGATGAGTGCGGTCGCACTGATTGCCGCTGCGTCGATGCTCTACAATCAGGAGAGACTTAAGGGGTTTGAGCAGACATTAAATAAATTGCTTGGCGGTGGGGAGGAGAAGGAGCCAGATGCCAAAGAGGCTTCTTCGGGAAAGACCGAAGGGAAGCAGGAGAAGGACAATTCAGAGAAGAACGAAACGATGGCATGGGAAATTACTGCCAGTGTTGCACCAGAAAAAAAGGGCGAGAGCGAGTCGGATAATTTAGATGGACAACAGGAAAAAGAGGGGGAAGACAAGGATTCGGAGGGGAATTCAAGCAAAGATAAACAGACAGAGCAAGGTGGCGGCAAGGAAAATGACGGGAAGACCGGGATGGATTCGAGCGATGACGAGCAGATAGGGTCGGAGTTAAGTGACGAACGAACAGAGCAAGGCGATGACAAGGAAAGCGACGGGAAGGGGGAAAGTGCCCAGACTGGTGCCGATTCAGATAAGGGCGAACAGACAGATAAGGAGTTAAGTGACGGGTCGACAGAGCAAGGCGACCACAGCGAGAGCAGTGGGCGGACGGAGGGGGAGGATAAGGAAAATCAGAGTGAAGACGAACAGGGGGAGCAGGGCGAAAATAATCAGACGGAAGGAGAAATCCATATATCGGAGGGGGAGGATAACGAGAATCCTGGGAGCACAAGTGAGGAAACTACGCCAAAACCGGGCGATGCTGTGCAGACGGGGGAGATTGGAGGACCGGGCGTGGCAGTGGATACTTCGAAGATGCAAATCTATACCGTTAAGTCCGGGGACACATTAGTTGGTATCTGCCGAAAATTTTATGGAAATTTAGCGCAGCTGGAATATATTAAGGAGCTGAACCAGATTAACAATGAAAACCTAATTTATGTGGATCAGGAACTGGTGTTGCCTTAAAGAAAAGAAAAAAACATTGTCTTTTTCTAAAGTCATGCTATAATGAAAAATGGCATGACTTTTATCGTTAGGGGATGGCAGAATATTTATACTTATAAGGAAAAGCGTTTTGAAATGGAGTTTATTATATGAAACAGTTTGACCGAAGATTGCGCTCAGCAGAAAATCATGAAAAGGAAAGCCACAAAAAATTTCTGGTTTTGTTGATTTTTTTAGCGGTTGTGCTTATCGTTATATTAGTTTTCTTTCTTGGGCGGGGGAGGGGAAAGGTGTATAATGCTTATGACACGATACAGACGGCGCAGTTGAGTATGGACAGTACAATTCATTATCTCTCCTTTGATGGAGGGTATCTTTGCTATGGAAGGGATGGGGCCGCAGCGTTTGACGCGCAGGGAGGACAGCGTTGGAATATCGCCTATACCATGAAAAATCCGATCGCAGTTATATGTGGTACATACACTGCGATCGCGGACAAGGGCGACAAACAATTTTATATTGTGGATGGACAGGGAAGTTCCGCCCATTTTGAATTGACGGAAAAAATTGCAGCACTGAGCATTGCCTCACAGGGTGTTACAGCGGTTATGGTGACAGGGGAGGAAAATGATCATATTTATCTGTATGAGCCGGGTAGTCAGAGGGAGCTTATCGATATTATGACGGTGACAAAAAACAATGGGTTCCCACTTGCCCTTGCCCTTTCACAGGATGGAAGAAAGCTGGTCACTTCTTACATTTCTTTTGATAGCGGCTCCTGTGTAAGCTGGGTTACTTTTTATAATTTTGGTGAGGTGGGACAGAACTATGTAGATAATATGGTTGGCTCCTATTCCTTTGAAGAACTGGTGCCAGAACTTGCGTTTGTGACGAATGATATCGCGATGATCTGCGGGGAGATAGAGATTGTATTTTACCGCGTCACAGAGGTTCCAAAGGTCATGGCAAAGGAGGAATTTTCTGATCGGATACAAAGTGTTTTCTACAGCAAAACGCATACCGGTCTGGTGCTTGGCGCAGCGAAGGGCAGTGAGGGCAGGCTTGTGATGTATCGCAACGATAAGGGAAAAAAAGTGTTGGATATGGAATTTTCTGGAAATTACAAGGGCATCTATACCTCGGGGGAGGATATTGTATGCTATGACAGCGGGGAACTGACCATTTATAATCTATCAGGAAAACAGAAATTTTATGGCACAGCAGTAAAAAATATCAATGCTGTTTTTCGTGTGGATGATGGGATAAGATACCTGCTAATCGGGGATGAAACAGCGGATACGATCCAATTAAAGAGGGTAGAGCAATAAGGAGGGGGCAGATGAATGTATTATTGATGGTGATCTTGGCGTTTTTTATTGTCCATGCTTTTATTGGGATGAAGAGGGGATTGATAAAAACGATATTTTCTATGTTTTCAGTGATTGTCGCGCTGCTTGCGACCGCCTTTTTAAGTCCGATTGTCACACAGAAATTACAGGAAAATGAGAAGGTTATGGCTTATTTTACCGAGAAAGCGGACGCGCTGCTTCCATTTGATGAAGTGCAGTCAATGCCAAATCTTGAGAAAAAGAAGTCGGAGCAGATGCAGTTTTTGGAATCGCTACCATTACCGGAGAGCATTCGCGAGCAACTGACACAAAATAATAGCAAGGACTATTATACAGCACTCGGTGTGGACACATTTCGCGCTTACCTGTGCAATTATATTGCCTGTATGATTATTAGTGCTCTTTCCTTCGTACTGACCTTTTTGGCGATGATCGCACTTTTGAAAATACTTTGCTTTTCCCTGGATCTGATCAGCAAATTGCCGGTACTCAACCAGGTAAACCATCTGCTTGGTATGGCGGCGGGCATGGCGTATGCACTGTTACTCGTCTTTGTGGGCGGGGTGATTCTGACCGCTTTTGCTTCGACAGGAGTGGGGCACAGTTTGATGGAGATGGTAAATGACAGTGCGATTCTTAGTTTTCTCTACAATAATAATCCACTGCTTGGAAAGGTTGCTGATTTAAGCAATATACTGCCCTAGAAGAAAAGGATATGGGTAAGCAGTGGACTGAATTTGTGATATGCTTTTACTATTTATAGAAATAAGAGCTTCCTGTTGTTTTAGGTTAAATTTCGTTAAAGGACAGGAAAACTAAGGAAGGAGAGCGAATGGAAGCCGTTATTTTTGATATGGATGGGTTGATGTTTGATACGGAGCTGGTTTTTATGGAAGCATGGAACTATGCCGGGGAGAAAATCGGTGTTGGCAAGGCGGGGTATATGGTTTTGAAGACCCTCGGTCTAAATAAGCAGGAATCGGATATTGTTTGTCAGCAGGAATTTGGAGAAAATTTCGATATGGATGGACTGCGCAGATACAGTAAGGAATTTATTTCTAATTACTATAAGAACAATAAGGTTCCAGCGAAAAAGGGACTTTACCATTTGTTAGATTATTTAAAAGAGAGGAAATTCCACTTGGCAGTGGCTTCTTCCTCACCGCGCTGGGAGGTGGAACAGCATTTAAAGGATGCGGGAGTTTTTGAATATTTTGAGGCGATAGTCTGCGGGGATATGATTGAAAAATCAAAGCCTGAGCCGGATATCTACCTTGCCGCCTGTGAAAGTCTTGCACTTTCCCCTTTAGTATGCTATGCGATAGAGGATTCAAAAAATGGGCTGATCTCCGCTTATCGGGCGGGTTGTGTGCCGCTTATGGTGCCGGATTTGTGGCAGCCGGATGATGAGGTGCGGCAGTTTGTGGCGGGGATTTTTGAGGATTTGGAGAAGGTTAAGGATTATCTGGAAACCAAAGAGATCTAAAAAAAGAAAAAATTATTTAAAAAAGTAGTTGACAAACAAAAGAAAGCATGGTATACTGGCAAAGCTTTCACAGAGAACCGCCAGAAAAAAGGGCGTTCAAAAAAAAGAAAAAAATAAATTTAAAAAACTTGTTGACAAATGAAAAATCATGTGATATTATGTAAAAGCTGTTTCGAAAGACAGCAAAAAATTTCCAGAGAACCTTGATAACTTAATAGTGAAACAACCTTGAAATTTCCAAATAAAAGTTTCA
>CAJTLX010000018.1:54719-58174 GCA_910577165.1 uncultured Lachnospiraceae bacterium | reverse complement strand
TCGTTGGATATACCAATGTAACAAATGTAGATTCTCTTAGCGAGAGCAATTTCCTTATTATTGACACTATTTATAATAGCACAAAAAGTCAGGCGATAAATCTTAGCGATAAGGGATATAAACTGAGGACATTGAAGGGAAAATACAGCTATATAATTACAGATGAGGGCGGGGTGAATACTTGCGGAGATAATACAAATATTTCTACTGAGGAAATGGCTTCCATACTCAATAATCTTGATCAGGTAAATTTCTTTAAACAAGATACTAGTACATGTAAGGCAACTGCCGCGGCTTTAGCGGTCAACTTAATTATGGGAAAGAACGTAAAAACCACAGAAAGTATGATTTCTTCCGGAGTTCTATGTGCAAATATGAATGGAAATATCTATACGGGTTCTGATGGAAATACCTACAAAACCACATACAAGAGAGATAGTTATGTAGGAAGTTTCGATGAGGAGAAAGCAGCTATCGATAAAGCAATATCGGAAGGTTTACCAATTGTTATTGCTGTACATTCCACAAAGAATAAAGGAGTAACGCACCACTGGATCTTAATCGTGGGAAAGGAGGATGATGATTATCTTGTAGTGGATCCGGCGAGAAAAGGTTCCGGAACAATTAAAGATAATACACATTTAATGTCATCACTGAATTACGCGCTGGGGCTTACTGATTATCCTACACCACATTATGGTTATATCTCATTTACAAAGCAGTGATAAATATTAGTATATTAACTTAAGGGTGAGAATCAATAAAAGAAAAAGGTGTACAGACAAAATCTGTATTCCTTTTTCTTTGCTAGTTTATTGACAGTGATATTTGGAATGGGGGAAAATTAACGCCTCCTGCACAAGATGTGGAATAAAGTAATCTTTTCCTGTCCATACTTTTAACAAAAGCAAAAAAGGAGGACAGGATGAAACGGGTTATTCGATATAGTTCTTTTGTGTTAGCATTAGGGGTGATGTTTTCCGTGTGCTATTATATGAGTTACCGCAGCGCGCTAAATAAATTGCGTCGCCTGGAGAGTAAACAGAGTATGGACGCGCTTTTTGATGAGCAGATGAGGCTTGCAGAGCGTATGTTTACTAACCTTACCGGACAGATGATGCCAAATGAAACAGAAGATCAAAATACTTTGATTCAGGCACCGCAGACTTCTGACGAAGTTCCAACGAAAACGCCGCCGGAGGATCTAAGCGCGGAAGATAATGGGGATGAGGATGCGGTTGAGGCAAACCAGATAATGGGCGAGCGGGTTCTGACAACAACAAAGATTATTTCCGAAACTTTTGATACGGTAACAGGTGTATTTTCCATGCAGGAAATTATGCCGGACTCCGCAATGATCGGGATGACGCGGGATGAACTTTCGGCATATTTGGCGGAGGAGATGGAAAATATGCCCCTGTCCGAACGCGAGAAAGGGTTGATATCCAACGAACTAATCACCTTTTCTAAGGATCGGGTGATTATGCGCAAGACCTACGATGCGGATAAAGTTGAATTTTTGTATTATGTCGCGGTAAAGAATGGAGAAATTATTGTGTACCACAGCGATCGCAAAACGGTCTATGAGTACACGGGGATCTCCGCTTTTGATCTGGGGGAGGAGGAACGCCTCGCGCTGTTAAATGGAATCCAGATAAAGACGCAGGAGGAATTATTCTCGCTGCTTGAGAGTTATTCAAGTTAAGGTGTATCTATATATCTGGCATGAAATAATTGTCAGAGATATTGCCCTCCGGGGGATGCGCATAAAAAATTTTTAGATACACCCTAAAAATTTCGGGAGAGAATTTGATGGTTTCAGGAAAAAAACATAGTGTGATCGTGGTGGGTGCGGGTGCGTCCGGTATGGCAGCAGCAGTGTGCCTGGCAGAGGGCGGCGCGAATGTTGCTCTTTTGGAGACAAATGATATTCCAGGAAAAAAACTATTGGCAACAGGAAATGGGAAATGTAATTTTACCAATAATTTCCAATCTATAGAATGTTATCGCGGGGAGCATCCCGAAGCGGCAATGCAATTGCTTGCGCGCTTTGATGTCCCGTATATCCTTCAATTTTTTGAGAGCCTGGGAGTCCCCGCAAAACAGAGGGATGGCTACTGGTATCCAAACAGCGAGCAGGCCGCTTCTGTGCGGGAGGCCTTTGTGATACGACTAAGGGAACTTCATGTGCCAATTTATGAAAATACGTATGTAAAAACAGTTTCAAAAAAAGAAAAAAAATTTTTCATTACCGCTCTTCGGCGCGATATGATCCTTCCTGGAAAACTGAAAAAAGACGGGAAGAAAAGTGGGAAACCAAAGCTTTCCGAGCCGTATGAAATCTGTTTTGAGGCAGAATTCCTTGTACTTGCCACGGGGGGATGCGCCGGAAATATCAGTGGGGCGGACGGTTCCGGTTATGCTCTGGCAAGATCTTTTGGTCACCGAATTATTCCTCCCGTCCCAGCACTTGTGCAGCTTCATGCGAAAGATTCGGAGCTTTCCCGACTTTTTGGCGTGCGGGCGCAGGCGAATGTCACACTTCGGATTGCGGACGGTGAACAGATCAGGACTTGGAATGAGCGTGGGGAGATTCTATTTACAGAGAATGGACTTTCTGGTATCCCAACCATGCAATTGTCGCGCTTTGCCTCCAGAGTACTCTCGAAGGGGGAAGTTCACAAAAAGACAGAAATTTTTCTTGACTTTTTCCCGGAGATTTCCGAAAATAATTTACAGCAAATGATCTCAAAATATTTTGCGGCTTTTCCGCAGCGAACTCCTTGTCAAGCTTTAATTGGGATGCTTCCCGCAAAACTTTTGGCAGTGGCACTTTCTCGGACAGGGGTAAAAGGGGATCTCCCCCTGGCTCTACAAAATGCGGGAAAGAACAATTTGCTCGCATCGCGTCTTGCGCATACAATGAAGTATTTTTATCTGGAAATCTGTGGAACAAATGAATTTGCAAGTGCCCAGGTCACCGCAGGCGGTGTGGATTTAGAAGAGATTAGGGTGGTGGAGATGGAGTCAAAATTTGCGGAAGACCTCTATATTGTCGGGGAGCTTGCGGATATTGACGGCACCTGCGGCGGATACAATCTGCATTGGGCGTGGATGTCGGGGCTTGCCGCGGCGGAGGGAATTCTTGCAAAGAAGAGGTTAAGTGGAAAAAAACAGAGAAGAGACCGTGCCAGGCAGGAGGGATAAATTTGATTAGAGTCAGTCAGTTAAAGCTGCCGCTTTCCCATACGAAGGAGGAGCTTTTTGAAAAATTGAGAAAGAAATTGCGGGTGGAAAAAGAAGAAATTCTTGATTTTACCATTAGAAAACGCTCACTCGACGCAAGAAGAGCGGAACAGATTCACTATACATACGCCATCGATGTTATACTGCGCGGGGAAAAAGCCTATTTAAAGAGAAATCATGACAAAGATATCATATATTCTACAACTGTA
>CAJTLX010000018.1:0-54709 GCA_910577165.1 uncultured Lachnospiraceae bacterium | reverse complement strand
AATATATACCGCCAAAACCGGCAAACATACGAAGTTCCCTCCGCCCCGTTGTCTGCGGGAGCGGACCTGCGGGGATGTTTTGTGCATATTTTCTCTCTTTTGCAGGGTATCGTCCGATCATTATTGAGCGCGGGGAGGCGGTAGAAAAACGGGCGGAAACCGTGGAATGCTTTTTTGCAGGAAAGGAATTAAATCCTGAATCCAATGTGCAGTTTGGCGAGGGAGGTGCGGGCACATTCTCGGATGGAAAATTAAATACCATGGTCAAGGATACTTACGGGCGCATTCACAAGGTCTTAGAACTTTTTGTGCGGGCGGGCGCGCCGGAGGAAATTCTCTACCAGAATAAACCTCATATCGGCACGGATCGACTGCGCGTTGTGGTCGCCAATCTGCGGGAACAAATTAAAGAGTGGGGCGGTGAATTTCATTTTAATACAAAGCTAAATAAGATCCATGTTCGCGAAGGAAAGCTTACGGGAATTTCCTGCATAAGTACCAAAAAGGAAAAAAATAATACAAAGAGTGATGAACCGCCAAAAGAATGGGAAATTTCCACGGATTGCCTGATCCTTGCGATCGGACACAGCGCGAGGGATACCCTGGAGATGTTAAGAAAAGCGGGGCTTTTAATGGAAGCTAAGTCCTTTGCCGTCGGCGTGCGCGTGGAACACGAGCAGGAATTTATCAACCGTGCGCAGTATAAGGCGGCAGCAGGAATACTTCCCGCTGCGGACTATAAGTTGACTTATACCGCCAAAACCGGCAGGGGAATCTACTCGTTTTGTATGTGTCCGGGCGGCTATGTCGTCAACGCTTCATCGGAGGAGGGGCATTTGGTAGTCAATGGGATGAGCAATTATGACCGGGCGGGAAGAAATGCAAATAGCGCGCTGGTGGTTACGGTAAATCCTGCGGATTTTGCCGATAAAGATCCGCTGGCCGGAATGTATTTTCAGCGTCATTTTGAGAGGTTAGCCTACCGTATAGCGCGGGGGAAGATCCCATATCAGCTCTACGGAGATCTCCTCTGTGGGCGTGAGAGCGGCGGCTATGGGCGCATTATCCCCTGCCATATGGGTGGGGCTGCCGGCGCGGATCTGAGAGAATGTCTGCCAGATTTTGTCACTGATACACTTCTTGAGGGAATACAGGCATTTGACCGGATGTTGCCAGGATTTGCCGATGAGGAAGCTGTATTTTCCGGGGTGGAAATGCGCACTTCCTCCCCGGTGCGCATTCTTAGAAATGAGCATTTCCAGAGTAGTATTTCAGGGATTTATCCCTGTGGTGAGGGTGCGGGCTATGCGGGCGGCATTATGAGCGCGGCGGTGGACGGCATCAAGGTATTTGAGGCGATCGCGGCTTTATAGGAAACGAATTCGTTTCCCGCGCCGGATTTGCGCCGCAGAGTGGCATATTTCCTGTGCAAATCCGTGCGCATCAGTGCATAATCTAAGAATTTAGCGGAAGAGAGGCTTGATATGCTGGAAAAAGAATATCGGGAGGGCTTAAAGGAAAAGGAAAGAATTGTAGTAAAGATAGGTTCCTCATCCTTAACGCACCCGGAAACCGGAAAGATTAATCTTGAGAAAATGGAGCGTTTAGTGCGGGTGTTAACGGATCTGCAAAACCAGGGAAAAGAAGTAGTGTTAGTGTCTTCCGGCGCGATTGCGGCGGGAAGAAAAACCTTGCAGATTGAAAAGCGTCCCAAAGAGAAATCCGTAAAGCAGGCGTGTGCGGCTGTCGGACAGGCAAGGTTGATGATGCTCTACCAGAAATTATTTGCGGAATATAACCAGTTGACCGCGCAGATTCTCTTGACAAAATATACAATGATCAATAATGTTAGTAGAGAAAATGCCAGAAATACTTTTCGGGAACTTGCGAGGATGAAGGTAATTCCGATTGTAAATGAGAATGATACTGTATCCACCGACGAGATTGAATTCGGCGATAATGACACGCTCTCTGCACTGGTTGCAGCACTAATTGGCGCGGATCTTTTGATCCTGCTCTCGGATATTGATGGATTGTATACTGACGATCCAAGAAAGAATGCGGATGCGGGACAGATTTTTTTTGTCCCTGTGATCACAAAGGAGATTCTCGCGATGGGAAAAGGAGCGGGAACGGATATTGGGACGGGAGGAATGTCCTCAAAAATCACGGCGGCACAGATTGCTGCAGGGAGTGGCGCGGATATGGTGATTGCAAATGGGGAATATATTGGAAATATAAGGAAAATAATAGAAGGTGAGCGTGTTGGAACCCTGTTTCCTGCACATCGGGCAGAGAATTTTAAGCTGGAAAATTATCTTTATACTGCGCAGTATCCAAGACAGTAAAACTAAGATAGGAAAGGAAAATTTTATGGACGAACAAAAAATTAAGCGCATCAACGCGCTGTATCATAAATCAAAGGGCGAGGGACTGACAGAGGAGGAAAAGGCGGAGCAGAAGGCACTGCGTGAAGAATATCTCGCTGCCATCCGCGCAAGTTTACGGGGAACTCTAAACAATATTTCGATTGTGGAAGCGGATGGCAGCATTACCGCACTGTCAAAGGAAAATTAGAGAGCGATGGAGGGGGAGAAAGATCGGATAAGGGCACGGATAAAGGAGCAAAGACGCGCGCTAGGGCAGCAGGAGAGAAAAAATATCGCAGAATCCATTAAGAGAGAAATTTTGTGCATGAAAGAATTTAGGGAATGTCGCCTTTTTTTCACCTATATTTCCCATGATATGGAAATTCCGACAATGGGGATTATGCGGGCAGCTTTTGATTCAGGAAAAATTGTTGCCGCGCCAAAAGTGGTAGGTGAGGGGAAGATGGAGTTTTATGCATTGGAGTCCATTGACTTCCTATCACCGGGGGCATTTGGCATTTTGGAGCCGCAGGGAAAAAGGGTGCTTACCCCAAAGACAGGGCAAACTTTTCTCTTGCTTCCGGGGCTGGCATTTACAAGGCGGGGGGACAGACTGGGCTATGGGGGAGGCTACTATGATCGATATTTGGAGGCGCATCAGGGAATCTTTCTTGCCGCTCCTGCCTATCCCTTCTCCGTGATTGATTATCTTCCCGTGCAGGTATATGATATCCGCGCACACGCTCTGGTGCTACCGGGGGAAGTTATCTATACAAAATAAGGAAAAATGTAAAAATTTGGGAGGAAATAGAGAATGAGAGAGATTACTGAGATGGGAAAGTGCGCGAGGGAGGCATCCCGCGTGTGCGCACTGCTTGACGGGGCGAAGAAAAATGAAGCTCTTCTTGCGGCAGCAGAAGAATTAGAACAAAACACTGAGCTTATCCTTTCTGCGAATGCTGCGGATGTTTTAGCAGCGCGCGAAAGAGGGGTGAATGAGATTATGATTGATCGGCTCTCCCTGACGAAAGCGCGCATCTGCGCGATGGCGAACGGTCTGCGCCAGGTAGCCGAATTAAAAGATCCGGTCGGAGAACTTATTTCTATGGAACGCCGCCCGAATGGCCTTGAGATCGCTAGTCGCCGCGTTCCGCTAGGGGTGATCGGAATGATCTATGAATCCCGCCCAAATGTAACGGCGGACGCATTCGGACTTTGCTTTAAAGCGGGAAATGCAGTGATTTTAAAAGGGGGCAGCGATGCCATCCGCTCAAATATTGCCATCGCGAATCTGCTGCGCGCTGCGCTTGGCCGCTGCGGATTAACGGAGGATATTTTACAGATTGTAGAGGAGGTAAGCCGCGAGACTACAACAAAATTGATGTGCCTGAATAAGTATATTGATGTGTTGATTCCACGCGGGGGTGCCGGTTTGATCCGGGCAGTAAAAGAGAACAGCACTGTTCCCGTAATTGAGACAGGTACTGGAAACTGCCATATCTATGTGGACGAGTCAGCGGATGTTGAGATGGCTCTCTCCATTATTGACAATGCGAAGACCAGTCGCCTAAGTGTCTGCAACGCCTGTGAATCATTAGTGGTGCATGAAAAGATTGCGAGGGAGTTTCTGCCGCTTTTGTATGCGCGTCTTGACGCAAAAGGGATCACAATGCGCGCGGATGAGAAAGCGCGGGAGGTATGTAAAGGGATGGAACCAGCGCAGGAAGAAGATTTTTTTAAAGAGTATCTCGACCGTTTAATTTCAATTAAGGTAGTCTCCAGTATCGGGGAGGCAATCGAGCATATCAACCTCCACAATACTGGGCATTCGGAAGCGATTATAACAAAGGATTATCCTAATGCAATGCGGTTTTTAAATGAGATCGATGCTGCCGCAGTTTATGTCAACGCATCCACACGTTTTACGGACGGCGAGGAGTTTGGCTTTGGGGCGGAAATTGGAATCAGCACCCAAAAGCTCCACGCGCGGGGGCCGATGGGATTAAAGGCACTGACCACAACAAAATATATTGTGTTTGGAAATGGACAAATTCGGGAATAGGGAAAGAAGAACAAAATCGAAAGGGGATTGAAAATTCAGGAAAAAAATAGTATAATAAGTAAAAGTCGGTGTTGCGGCGTGTTTACGCTGCCAGAATGGGTATACCTTGGAGGGGGATGGTTGCATGGGAAAACTATTTGCCGGAGAAAAGGAAAAGCTAATTGCGGTCTGTATTTCGGGAATTGATGAGTATACGCAGAACGGCTATATAGATACACTTACAAAACTGGTAGATCCATTTGGGTATAAATTGCTCTTTTTTACCACGTTTTCATCAACCTGTATGTCCGATGCTTTTCTGGATGGGGAAAGGAATATTTTTTCTCTGATCAACTATAAGCTTTTGGACGGGCTGGTTATTTTTGCCGGGACAATCAAAGACAGTGCAGTTGGACAGAAGATTGTAACCTCAGCGCGGGCGGCAGGGGTTTTTGTGATCTCAGTTGACCATCCAATGGAAGGCTGCTACAATATCTTGTTTGATTATCGGACAGCGATGGAAAAACTGGTGCGCCATGTGGTGGAAGAACAGAATCTGTGCCGGATTGAGTATATGGGCGGTATTCCGGATAGCCCAGTTTCAAAGGAACGCCTGGAAATCTTTTGTGCGGTAATGGAAGAAAATGGAAGATACGTGGATCCCTCGCAGATTCATTATGGATATTTTTGGTCGGAACCGACAAAGAAGGCGATGGACGAGATTCTTAGAAGACCGCGCCAGGAAATCCCGGATGCCATTATCTGTGCCAATGATGCGATGGCACTTGTAGTCTGCCAAAAATTGCGCGATGCAGGGCTAAGCGTTCCGGAGGATGTGGCAGTAACCGGTTTTGACGGGATCAAGGAAGCCAGTTATCACGCCCCGAAACTGACGACGGCGGTGATGGAAGCGGAAGTGATTGGAAAGCAGATCTTTGATATTTTTGCCAAGCTTTTTGAGTATGGCAAAGCAAAGACTACCTATTTGCTTCCGTTTACCATGATCTTTAGCGAGAGCAGCGGATGTTATCAGACCAGGGAAGACGCTGCACGAAGCGCGATTGTGCAGGAACTCTACACCAAGATAGACGAGAATCATTATATGACCAATCGTATGGTAATGATGATGGCAGAACTTTCCGCGTGCAATACCGTGGCGGATGTGCGTGACAACCTTAAAGCATTTATTCCCAATATGCTTGCTTTGAAGAGTTGGTTGTGTATAATTGATGGATATTTAAAAGACTGTCCTAAAGTTGAAGATATCTTGAATGGACCGGAGGGCGGAGGCTATACAAAGCGCGTGAACTGTATGCTGCGTCGCGACGGCTGGCAGTATGAGGAAAATATTGTTTTTTTAAGGGAGGAGATCTTGCCGGATCTAAAAAAAGATTTATTGCTTTGCGGCAAGATACTGATTGTGCCGCTGCATATTCTGGAAAAGACCATCGGTTATTTTGCGGTAAGCTACGCGCCCGGCAAGATCGAATTTCACCAGATGCAAAATTTTGTCAATACACTAAGCTGCGAGCTGGCGGCGGTCAAAGTGCGGTTAGAGCAAAGGACAATGGTGGAAAAATTTAAAAATCAGTCCATCCATGACGCACTAACTGGCATTTTAAATCGCCGTGGTTTTTTTGAGAGGCTGCGCGAAAGCTATGGACAGAGTATGAAGAGCGGTGGGAAATTCGCCCTGATTTCCATTGATATGGACGGATTAAAATATATCAATGATACCTTTGGACACGGTGAAGGCGATGTGGCGATCCGCTTTACTGCGAACGCGCTGACCAAGGTCTGCGGAAGGGAATTTTTCTGCGCCCGCACCGGGGGCGATGAATTTATGGCGGCGGGCATGGTCGAGGAAGAGTGCGCGAACACTTTTGAAAACCGCCTCCAAAAAGAATTTGATGAATACAATATCGCACATCCCTATCGGGTCGGATTTAGCATGGGGATGATTTACGCGGTTGTGGTACATAATCTTCCCGCCACGGAATTTATCCGTATGGCCGATGAGCGTATGTATATACAGAAAAAAGAACATCGACAGCGGGAAGGATATCGGGGAAGGTAAAGTTTTTTATAGGGAGTCACCAAAAAATTTTTCTACGACTTGTACAATTCCATCCTCATCGTTTGTGGCAGTAATATAATCGGCTCGCTCGCGCACACTCTTTTGGGCGTTTTTCATCGCGATGCCAAGTCCCGCATATTCGATCATGGACAGATCGTTAAAACCGTCGCCGCAGCACACAGTTTCCTCGCGGGTCAGAGAGAGTGTGGCAAGCAGTTTTTCTAGGGATTTAGCCTTGTCCACACCGGGAGGCATAAGCTCAAGGAAATATGGTTCAGAACGGTAAATACTTAAACTCTGACCAAATTGTTTTTGTAACCGGCATTCCACCTCAGCAAGATATTCTGGTGCGCCGGTCATCAGGCATTTGTTGACGGGAAAGGTGATATAGTTTGAAAAATCCTTGACCCGGCGAATGGCGATGCCATTGATGCGCGCTTCCAACTCCATGTACGGATCGATCGGCGTGGCAGCAATAACTTCCTCCCCCTCGTAGGAGATAAGCCCGATGCCGTATCCTATCGCGGCGCGGTAGATTTCAGGGATCAGATGGTTTGGGAGAACCTGTTCAAATACGATTTCCCCTGTGCCGCAGTTTGTAATTTTCGCGCCGTTGAAAGAGAGAACAAAATTGTTAAACTCAGCGAGCGAGAGCGCGTTCGCTGCCATCTTTGTTCCTGGTGTCGGTCGTCCGGAGGCAATGGCTACGCGCACGCCATGCTTTTGGATGGTGCAGAGTGCCTGCCTTGTGGCAGGCGTAATTTCTTTTTTGGAATTGGTCAGTGTTCCGTCAATATCAAGAACCAGCATTTTATACTTCATAAAAATCTCCATTTCTATTTAAAAAGTCGCCTCCATCATACAGGAAAAAATTTCATTTGTAAAGAGTTTTTTATAGCGAATATTTCCCCTATGCAAATCATACTGTAACATAGAGCCATAATCAAAACAATTGGCGCAGCAACAGGTTTTGTATACGGAGGGGATCAATATGGCATTGGAGGCATATACTCGCAGTGGAACGGATGTGGTGCGGGAACTGCAAAGCAGCAGGAATGAAGGTTTGTCCGCAAAAGAAGCGGCAAAGCGTCTAAACCGATATGGAAAAAATGAATTTGTTCAAAAAAAGAAAAAAAGCTTTCTTCGACGTTTTTTTGAGCAATTTGAAGATTTTATGATCCTTGTATTGATTGCGGCCGCCTTTATTTCCTTTGCGGCTTCCGTGATTGAGGGAAATACAGATTTTACCGACCCGGTAATTATTCTTGCCATTGTTATTCTAAATGCAATTCTTGGCGTGGCACAGGAGGAAAAGGCAGAAAAATCTCTGGAGGCATTAAAAAAGATTTCCGCGCCAACAGCCATTGTTTACCGAGATGGGATGCGAGCGGAAATTGCGGCGGGGAAATTAGTGCCGGGCGATATTATTGAAGTGGAGGCCGGAGGCTATGTTCCAGCGGATGCAAGACTTTTGGAGAGTGTGCAGTTAAAGGTGGATGAATCCGCACTTACGGGGGAGTCACTGCCTGTCAAAAAATCGGCAGACAAAGTTTTTACAGAGGGGACACTGCTGGCGGAGCGTACAAATATGATTTATTCCACAAGTATTGTCACGAACGGACACGCACTCGCTGTGGTAACGGAAACGGGAATGCATACGGAAGTCGGGAAGATTGCCGATATGATCTTGAATGATGAAACGCCGCAGACCCCTCTTCAAAAGCGTCTGGCAATGACCGGAAAATGGCTTGGCATCGCCGCGCTTTTGATCTGTATTGTGATCTTTGCAATGGGAGTGGTACAGGGACGCGGTCTTTTCGATATGTTTATGACAAGCGTAAGCCTTGCGGTGGCGGCGATTCCTGAAGCTCTGCCCGGAATGGTGACAATTATGCTCTCGCTGGGCGTACAGCGTATGGTGGCAAAAAACGCAGTGGTAAAGCGTCTGCCCGCGGTGGAAACTTTGGGGAGCGCGACCTGGATCTGCTCAGATAAAACGGGAACATTAACCCAAAACGAGATGAGTGTTGTGCGTGTGTGCGACAGTCAGAGTGTACTTTCGCCGCAGTCGGAACGCGCAAAAAAAATTTGTATCGCAGCGGCACTCTGCTGTAATGTGCAGGAGCAGAAAGAGCGCGGGAAACGAAAATATTATGGGGAAGCAACAGAACTTGCCATTGTGCGCTTCCTGGAAAAAGAAAATATTTCTTATGAAAAAATGCTTGCTGCCTCTCCGCGCATAGTTGAAATTCCCTTTGATTCGGTCAGGAAACGGATGACCACCGTACATAGTTCAGAAAAGGGAAATTTTTCCATTACCAAGGGCGCACCGGATATCCTGCTTTCCCGCTGCACCTACTATGAGAAAGATAAGAAGGTTCTTCCGATGACGGAGCAGGTACGCGAGGAAATTCGGCGGCAAAACCGCCTTTTAAGCGGGCAGGCTCTGCGCGTTTTGGCTGTGGCATACCATGTGCAACAGGAAAAAGAAAGTCCATATTCCGCTGAAAAATGGGAGCAGAATCTTGTATTTTACGGTTTGCTTGGTCTTATGGACCCGCCGCGAAAGGAAGCGGCAGTCTGTGTAAGAACTTGCAGGGAGGCGGGGATTGTCCCAGTGATGATCACCGGAGATCATGTGATGACGGCTTGTGCTATTGCGCGCGAAGTGGGAATTTTGGCAAATGAGAACGAAAAGGCAGTTACGGGCGCAGAGTTAGATGCAATGAACGAGGAGGAACTGGCGGAAAAGATTAAGGACTACCGCGTATTTGCGCGCGTTTCGCCAGAACATAAGGTTCGCATTGTGAAAGCCCTGCAAAAATCCGGGGAGATTGTCGCAATGACGGGTGATGGTGTAAATGATGCCCCGGCACTAAAAGCAGCGGATATCGGCTGTGCGATGGGGGAGGGGGGTACGGATGTCGCGAAAAATGCAGCGGATATGGTATTGATGGACGACAATTTTGCCACGATTGTGGAGGCAGTGCGCGAGGGGCGAGGCATCTATGACAATATCCGGAAATCCATCCATTTTTTGCTCTCCTGCAATATCGGCGAGATTATCACGATCTTTGCGGCGATCCTCTGCCATATGCCCTCCCCACTTGCTGCCGTACAGCTTTTGTGGGTTAATCTGGTAACGGACTCACTCCCCGCGATCGCCCTCGGTGTGGAAGATCCGGAGGAAGGAATTATGAAGCGTCCTCCCGTCTCACCAAAAAAAGGGATTTTCTCCGATGGACTGGTCGCGCAGATTATTTTAGAAGGTACGATGATCGGAATGCTGGCGATGACGGCCTATCTGATTGGCGGTTCCTCCTATGCCTTTGCCGTACTCTCACTCTCCCAGCTTTTTCATGCTTTTAATATGCGAAGCCGACGTTCACTTTTTAAGATTGGATTTTTCAGCAATATAAAAATGGTTGTGGCGTTTTTGGTCTGTAGCTTTTTGCAGGCGGCCGTTTTAACTATCCCTGCGTTAGCAAAAATCTTTCAGGTGGTACCACTTGGGCTGACTGGCTGGGGAATTGTGCTTGGACTTTCTTTTATGCCAATTGTACTTTGTGAACTTCAAAAATGGATATTTGCAGAAAAGAAAAAATAAGACCATCTTTTTATCAGAAAAGACATTGTATTTGCTTCCCGGAATCATTATAATGTCGAAAAACCATGGGGAGGCAAGTATTATGGAGGTCAGTAAAAGTAAAATGCGCTGGCTGTGGGAGAATATGAAAGGATATCGCGCCCTGTATATCTTAGGTATTTTTGGCACGATCCTCTACAATGTCTTACAGCTAACGGTGCCGGTTTTCTCGGAAAAGATTGTGGATCTCTTCCTGACCGGTGAGGATGCGGCAGAAAATCTGTTGACAAAGAGGAATCTGTTAATCGGATTGATTGTGGGGATGGTGATTGTGACATTTTTGCGTACCATTGTCGTATATGCAACCTGCATTAATTTCGAATATGTTTCGCAGAATGTACTCTACCGTATCCGTAATTTCCTGTTTGCTAAAATTGAGCATCAGGATATGAGGTTTTATGACAATTATCGGACGGGTGATCTGATGACGCGTCTGACCGGTGATCTGGATGCGGTGCGCCATATGATCGCCTGGGTGATCCGCATGATTGTCGAGAGTTTTTCGCTGATGTTTGCGGCGGCGGTATATTTTTTCTATATGGATTGGCGGCTTGCCCTCGCGCTGCTTGCGATCGCTCCGTTTATCTTTATTATTATCGTGTGCTTTCGCAACCGCGTTGCACCGATGCACGCACTTTTGCGCGAAAAGCTTTCTATGATGAATACTGCGGCGCAGGAGAATATCGCCGGAAACCGTGTAGTCAAGGCATTTGCCAGAGAAGAGTACGAGAAAGAAAAATTTGATGAGCGCAACCGCGAATATTCGGAGACAAATAAAAAGACAGCTTTTGTCTGGCTGCATTTTTATCCGTATGTCGAGACCTTTGCCAATCTTTTGCCGGTTGTTCTGCTCCTTGTCGGAGGTATCTTTCTCATTAACGATCAGCTTACGATGGGGCAGTATGTAGCGTTCTCCGGTCTTACCTGGGCACTCGCCAACCCGATGCGAAATCTGGGCGGCATTATGAATGAATTTCAGCGTTTTTCGGCAGCGTCGAAAAAAGTGATGGAGATCTATTATTCTGAGCCTACGATTGTGGACGCACCGCAGCCAGTGGAGGCAAAAGCACACCTGGGCGGAAAAATTGAATTTCGGGATGTTTCCTTTTCCTATGAACATCGTCCGGTACTACACCATATCAGTTTCACCGCCAATCCGGGGGAGACGATCGCGATTATGGGGGAAACCGGTTGCGGGAAAACTTCGCTGATCCAGTTGATCCCACGGTTTTATGATCCGACCGAAGGGCAAGTATTTGTGGATGGCGTAGATGTCAGAGAGTACAAACTACACGATCTGCGAAAAAATATCGGGCTTGCCACGCAGGATGTTTTACTCTATTCCGACACGATCGACGGGAATATTGCCTATGGCGACAGTTCCATGTCTCAGGAGAGAGTGCGCCGCTTTGCGGGCTACTCGGCAGCGGAGGAATTTATCTTAAAGATGCCGGAGGGGTACGACACCATTGTCGGGGAGCGCGGCGTTGGGCTTTCCGGCGGGCAGAAGCAGCGCATTTCGCTTGCGCGCGCCATGGCGATCAAGCCGTCCATCCTGATTCTGGACGATACGACTTCCGCGGTGGATCTGGAAACGGAAAAGCATATTCAGGATTCCCTGGAACATTTGGAATTTACTTGTACAAAGATTATTATTGCGCAGCGGATCTCCTCGACAAGAAAGGCGGACAAGATCTTAGTGTTAAAGGATGGAAAAATCGAGGAGGAAGGCACGCATGAAGAACTGATTGCAAAGAAGGGATACTACTACGAGTTAGTAAAACTTCAGGGCGGCGAGGAACTGCTTGCCACGCAGCAGATCAGAACTTTGGAAGGGGGTGTGCAGCATGGCTAGAAATACATTTAAGGAAGATGAAGTTCTAGAAACTCCTTTTGATTTTCATCATCTTCTCCGCGCGTCCGTGTACGTAAAGAAATATGTAAAGCGGATGGTATTAGCACTTGTGATCAGCGCGCTTGCCGCTATAACTGGGCTTTTAAACCCAATTATTGTACAGAGGGCACTCGATGTGGCGATCCCAGATAAAGACACAAAACAGCTTGTTGCACTTGTATTGCTGCTTGTGGTCACTTACGCGGTAAGCATTACTTTTTCCGCTATCCGCTCGCGCATTATGACTGTGGTCGGGCAGAGCATTATTTTTGATATCCGCAAGGATTTGTTTGCACATTTACAAAAATTACCATTTCAGTATTATGATGATCGCCCACATGGGAAAATTATGATCCGTGTGGTCAATTACGTTAATTCTGTTTCGGATATGCTCTCAAACGGGCTGATCAATGTGATCCTTGAAATGTTAAATATGGTTTTTATCGTGATTTTCATGCTGATTGTGGATGTGAAACTCTCGCTTGTGGTATTTGCTGGTGTTCCGGTACTTGCGGTGGTGCTGCGCTATATTAAGAGCCATCAGAGAAAAGCATGGCAGCAGGTTTCAAACAAGAATTCCAATTTAAATGCCTATCTGCAGGAAAATATTACGGGTGCACGTATCACGCAGATTTTTGCGCGCGAGGAGGAAAATGCCGAAATTTTTGAGACTCTTTCCGGAAAATGTCGGGACGCATGGATGGGTGCGGTCAAATATTCAAACCTTGTCTGGCCAGCCATCGATGATATCGCAGTGGTTGTGCGCGCAGCGATCTTCGCCGTGGGGCTTTTGGTGTTAGGACCTGCAAAAGTTTCTGTCGGCACGATTGTGGCGATCAGTTCCTATGCATCCAGATTTTGGCAGCCAATTATGAACCTCGGCAATATTTTTAATAATTTTATCAATAATATTGCCTATCTGGAACGAATTTTTGAGACGATGGACGAGCCAGTTACGGTTGACGATGCGCCGAACGCCGGAGAATTGCCGAAAATTAAAGGAAAAGTGACATTTGATGATGTATGTTTTGGCTATGAGGAGGGGCAGCATGTCCTTGACCATGTTTCCTTTACGGTAAATCCCGGTGAGAGTGTGGCACTTGTGGGACCGACCGGAGCCGGGAAGAGTACGATTGTCAATCTTCTCTCGCGCTTTTACAATGTCAATTCCGGGCGGGTTTTAATCGATGATGTGGATATTGCAGGGGTAACACTTTTCTCGCTGCGCTCGCAGATGGGAATTATGCTTCAGGACAGCTTTATTTTCAGCGGGACGATCGAGGATAATATCCGCTACGGAAAGCTTGACGCAACTCTGGAGGAAATCCGCGAGGCAAGTCGTGTTGTATGTGCGGACAGCTTTATCGAGGGGATGAAGGACGGGTATCAAACGGAAGTTAAGGAGCGCGGTTCACTGCTCTCGCAGGGGCAGAGGCAGCTGATCAGCTTTGCCCGCACATTGCTTTCCGATCCGGCGATCCTGGTGCTTGATGAGGCAACCTCAAGTATTGATGTGCAGACGGAGAAGGCATTGCAGCAGGGATTAAATGCGATGTTAAAGGGACGTACCTCTTTTATTATCGCGCACCGGCTCTCAACCATCAAGAACTGTGATAAGATTATGTATATCTCGGACGGAGGAATCAAGGAGTGCGGGACACATGAGGAACTGATGGCAAAGAAGGGCGCGTACTATAAATTGTATACCGCACAGATGAGCGAGCTGGCGGGAAAATAAATTTAAATTTTACAAATAGTTTTTGAGGCTGTTGCACAAAAAAATGCATACAGCCTCAATTTTTTTGTTGATTTTTCTCGTGGATTGTAATAAGATAATACGGCGTTATTTCAAAAATAGTAGTAATAGTAGTATTGGCGGCAGGTAACTAATTTAGAGCGGAAAAGAAAGGGGAATTTCATGCAGGATTACAGTGAACAAAACAAAAAAGCCTGGGAGTATAACGCCTATAATTTCTGGGTGCGGGAAGTAGGTACACCAAAACATCGGGCAGAGAAAATCAAGGCGAACCCGGTGGGGGAACTGAAAAGATATGCGGCATATTTTGAAGACTATCGGGGAATTAAAATTGCCAATATCTGTGGTTCCTGCGGGAAAAAAGCGGTTCCCCTTGCCGTGTTGGGCGCGGAAGTGACGGTATTTGATATCTCGCAGGACAATCAGCGATACGCGCTTGAACTTGCTGCGGCAGCAGGAACATCGCTTGATTATGTGGTGGGCGATGTATTGGAGATTGATTTGGAAAAATATAGAAATTTCTTTAACCTTGTTTTTATGGAGGGCGGAATTTTGCATTATTTTCATAATATCCATGAATTTATGGGGATAATGTATGCACTGTTAAAACCGGGGGGAAAAATGATTTGCAGCGATTTTCACCCATTTACGAAAATTATGGATATTTTAAATTTTGAGCAGGAATTGCCAAAGGGTGGATATTTTTCGGAGGAAATCTTAGAGTACGAAATGGCACATGCCAGGTTTTACGATCCGGAAATCCGCGAAAAAATGCCAAGATGCAGATGCCGCAAATATACGATAAGCGAAATTATCAATGCGGTAATTAAAAGCGGTTTTGTACTAAAACAGTTTGATGAGCATCCAGCGTGGACAAACCTGAAATTTCCGGGAGAATTTACTGTGGTTGCGCAAAGGTAGAGGAAATATTTCCCAGGTAGAAAATATATTTTTTCTTCTTGACTCTGCCGTTGGGAAAGCGTTTATACTATGATTACATTAAAACGCAGGAGGTAGATATCATGGAGAAGCTTGTAAAAATCAGGGATATGACGACCCGGTATGATCTGTCAGCCCGCACACTTCGCTATTATGAGGATATGGGGTTACTCCAGAGCATCCGCAGCGAAGATTATGCGTATCGGATGTATGATGAAGTCAATGTAAAACGCCTGGAGCAGATTTTAATTTTGCGTAAATTGAATATCAGCATTAAGGATATTCAGCGGATATTTCATACGGCTGGTTCTGAAATTGTTTTGGAAGTGCTGGGAAAAAAGGTGACGGGTATTGACGAAGAGATTTCCCTGTTACATGAATTGAGGGAAATTGTTCTGGAATTTATCCATCAGATTGAATCCGCCGATTTTGGAAAAGAGGCGGACATAAAACTCCTTTATGAGAGGGCAAAAGAGATCAAAACGCAGATCACCTATACGGATTACCATGGGAATTCGGCAGCAGTAAACCGATTGTTTGCCGTTACAGAAAAGTTAGATGTTAAGGTACCGGATATCATGATCGTCAGAATCCCGAAATTTCGGGCAGTAACATCGGGACTTTTGACATTTGAGGAACTTTTTGGGGGAGATTTCGAGCCATGGCAGGAAACTCACAATCATTTTTTCAAATCCGTTATCTTTGATGCACCTGATTTTTTGTGTGAAAAGGATGGGAGAGCGGAATGGATTTGGGTGGTCAAGGACGAGGTGACAAAAGCCGATACTGCACCATATGAAATAATCGAATATCCCGGAGGTCTGTACGCCGTTTCGGTCAGTGTGGACGGTGACGGAGAAAGTCATGATAGGGTGAGAAGCAAAGTGGAAAAATGGCTGGAGAACACAAATTTTGTGATTGATAATGAACGAGAATTATTAGGACATATGATTTATGCCGATGATGAGATTAAAGAGGGGCTTGGATATCACCAAATGAATCTTTATACACCCGTAAAATTAAAAAAAATATAGAATAATAAAAATTGTATGCCAGGGAAGACTTTGAGATGAATTTGACAGTATCTCAAAGTCTTCTTAGTTTTTGTGGGGGAAAAGTAAAGAAAAATTCAACCGTATGATTTAATTGCTGAGGAAGCAATGAAATTTTTAGTAACGCAGATAGATGAACAGAAGAAATCAGGATTCATTACTTTAACAAAACCGATACACAAAACAGTTTCCGTATCATTCTTACCACTCATTATATGGAGGAAACCAAAGAACTTTCTGACCATGTCAGTATTATGAAATCCGGTCGGCTTTTGATTACAGGAACTGTGGAGAAACTAAAGGAAAAAGCGGGAAAAGAAAAATTTGAAGATGTGTGTGGTTTGATCTTGACCTGGTAAGAGGTATTTTAAAAAAATTGCAAATGTTTTGCCTTTTTTACACGCGGTGGAATTAGAGCGCGCCTTGCTCTCCAAAAATTTTTCCGGTATTTTTCCCCATCTTTATTGGGTTGTCGGTTGGACGGTATTTGCGATTGCGATTTGGCTTTTTTTGCGGCAGAGATAACAGGAGTAAAAGAGCTTTTTCTTTGTCGTTATCAACAAGTTGTTAGATTTTTTTGACAATTTATAAACTTTTTTCTTGTAATTTTACCAATAATTTGTTATACTATCTCTATATATAACTAAAACGGTTTCGTTATTGTGCAAGAGAAAGAGTACAAAAGCCTTCTCCCTCACAGACAGGCTGGATATGTCTTTGGGAGAGCCGCACAGTTTTGGAACCTGAAAACGGAGGTGCACTATGATTATTGGCAACAACTTACCCAACATTCCATGGCAGGAGCGCCTGGCAGACAGCCGGGAAATCGTGTGGCGCTACAGCAAGAACCCGATTGTAAAAAGGGATCAGATTCCCGGATCAAACAGTATTTTTAACAGTGCGGTGATCGCGAAGGACGGCCGATTTGTCGGGATTTTCCGCAGCGACAATCAGGCGATGGAGCAGCATCTGTTCCTTGCAAAAAGCAATGATGCGATCCACTGGGAGATTGAACATTCTCCTCTGCCTTTGTATGGCAAGGATGAAAAGCAGGTCGGCGTGGCGTGCGGCTACGATCCGCGCGTATGTCTTATTGATGATCGCTACTATGTGACCTGGTGCAACAATTACCATGGTCCGACGATCGGCGTGGCGTATTCCTACGATTTTGAAAAATTTTATCAGCTTGAAAATGCATTTTTACCGTTTAACCGCAATGGTGTGCTTTTTCCCCGTAAAATTCACGGCAAATATATGATGCTTTCCAGACCGTCCGACAACGGGCATACCCCATTTGGCGATATGTTTTTAAGCCAGAGTCCGGATATGGAGCATTGGGGGTATCATCGCTTTGTTATGCAGGCGCAGGGCTGGGCGTGGACAAAGATCGGAGCAGGACCTATTCCTATCGAAACGGATGAGGGATGGCTGTTAATTTTCCATGGGGTGGGAACCACCTGCAATGGTATGATCTATAGTATGGGCGCGGCGATCTTAGACATCGATGAGCCTTGGAAGGTCAAATATCGCTGCAAGCCATATATTTTCCATCCGACGGAAACCTATGAATGTGTGGGAGATGTGCCAAATGTGACATTCCCTTGTGCAACTTTGCAGGATGCAAAGACGGGGCGCATTGCGATCTATTACGGCGCGGCGGATACGGTGGTCGGACTGGCATTTACACGGGCGGATGAACTGATCCAGTACATTAAGGACAATGCAATGTAAAATAAAAATGCTCACATCCTATTTTGGGGTGTGAGCATTTTTGAAGTTTATTTGATTAAAGCGGTAAAGTTGTCTGAATAAAGATCTAAATTTTGGAAATCAACTCACAGTTCCTTGTAAATATCGACTTTTTCACTCAGTGGTAAAATTCCCGAATGCGATCGATGCGCGCGCTCATATTTACAAGAAGGGCATCAGCGATGGTCAGCGCAGCCATGGACTCCACCACCACCACCGCGCGCGGGACAATTACCGGATCGTGTCTTCCTTTAATCTGTACTGAAACTGGAGAGCCGTCGCGCCGGATGGTCTGCTGTTCCCTAAAAATGGAAGGAGTGGGTTTGATGGCAGCGCGCAGTATAATATCCGATCCGTCACTGATCCCGCCAAGAATTCCTCCCGCATGATTGGTTGCCTTATTTGCACGCCCGTTTTCCATACCAAGGAAAGCATCGTTGTTCTCTGAGCCATTTGCCACCGCACAGGAAAATCCAGAACCAATCTCAACGCCCTTTACCGCACCGATGGAAAAAATAGCTTTCGCAAGATTTGCATCTAATTTCTCAAAAACCGGATCGCCAAGACCTGCCGGACAGCCTGAGATAATACATTCAATTATTCCCCCCGCAGAGTCAAGTTGCTTCATTGTATTTTTCAGATATTCTTCCGCAGCATCGGAGGCCTCTTTTCCCGGCAAAAACAACGGACTTGCGTCGCGCTCCTCTATCAGAGAGGAAATATCAGGACTTGCCGGAGTGGCGGTGATTGAACCTATCGCCTTTGTATAGGCAGTCACAGTAATGCCAAGTTCATTTAGGAGAGCACATGCCACTGCCCCCGCCGCCACACGCCCGATGGTTTCGCGCCCGGAAGACCGTCCGCCCCCTCGATAATCGCGAAAACCATATTTTGTGTCAAAGGTGAAATCGGCATGTCCAGGACGATAATAGCTTGAAATTTCTGAGTAATCAGAAGAACGCTGTGTTTCATTATGAACAACCATGGAGATCGGTGTACCCGTGGTAAGTCCATCAAATACACCGGACTCTATCGTGACCATATCATTTTCTTTGCGTGGGGTGGAGTAGCGCGTCTGTCCCGGTTTGCGCCGGTTTAAATAAGTTTGTACCCATTCTTCAGAGAGGGAAATTCCGGCTGGACAGCCATCGATAATCACACCGATGCCCCTGCCGTGGGATTCTCCCCATGTTGTTATTCTAAATATTGTACCAAAGCTTGAACCTGCCATAAATTCAGTATCCTTTCTATTTTTTTGTTGATCTTTGCCGGAGAAAACTCCTAATTCAATAAGGGGTAAGTAAAATATAATTTTATACGTTGAACGCGTTAAAAGAGATTTTTCCTTAGATACATACCCCAATTATATTGTGCATAATCCGCCGAAAAAGTCAAGAAAAATCAAGAAGAAAAAACCGGGAAGGAATCCTTCCCGGTTTTTTTGAATTAGCAGCCGCAGCCGCAGCCACAGTTGTTGTTTCCGCCGCCGATGCCCATGCCGCTGCCATTTCCGCAGAAGAGCAGAAGCAGGATGATCCATGTGCAGGAATCGCAGCCACATCCACAGTTGTTGTTTCCGCTGCCGATGCCCATGCCGCCACCATTTCCGCAGAAGAGCAAAAGCAGGATAATCCAAAGACAGCTGTTGTTGCCCCCCATTCCTACGCCGCAGCCGCAGCCGTTGTTCTCACAGCCGCATCCACAGTTTGTAGCCGATAAATCACTCATTTTGATGCCTCCAAAAAGATTTTACAGTGTATCATATGTGCCTGGGCTTGCCTTATTTCCAACAAATTATAAAAAATATTTTAAAGGGGGAAAGGATTTGGAAGAAATTTTCTGTTTTGGCAGGGAAATGCACATCTTTAGACTACCCGAATAAAATAAAGCAGAATTTGATTTTTTATTTGGCTGATCAGGAGGCGGGATGGAACGCGCAGGCAGAATGGTACATGCCAAGATGGCATATGCCGCCGGGTACACCGGAATTGGAACGACAGCCGCTGTAATAGATACCGGAATTGGAGCGCACCCGGACATACCGGCGGAGCGTCTTCTTTTCTTTCGCGATTTTGTAAACCGAAAGGGAATGCCCTACGACGACTCCGGACATGGAACACATGTCTGCGGAATTTTAGCGGGCAGCGGCAGATTGGCAAATGGGAGATGGCGCGGAATCGCGCCGGAATGTTCATTGGTGGTATTAAAAGCCCTCGATCAAAATGGAGATGGAGAAGTGTCAGACGTGATAGCGGCGTTAAAATGGATTTTGGAGAGAGGAAAGGAATTTGGTATTCGGGTGTTAAATCTCTCGTTTGGCACAAGCTGCGAAGAGAAGGAAGAGGATTCAAAGAAGCTGCTTGCCTTGGTGGAGCAAGTATGGGATGCGGGAATTTGTGTGGTCGGAGCAGCAGGGAACTTAGGACCAGGAAGAAATTCAGTCACACTGCCGGGATGCAGCAGCCGGATTATCACGGTGGGTGCTTCAGAAAAAGGAATGATCGCAAACCGCTATTCCGGCAGAGGACCGGGAAGGGATGGCAGTATGAAACCGGATCTTGTTGCACCAGCGGGAAATATTAGAAGTCTCTCGCCCCTGCGTTACCGGATGAGGGAGGGGCGAGCGCAGTTTTTTAGGGATGGACAGAATGGTTCTTTGCCGGATCAGGCGGCTTGGGAGGTGTTGCTTTTACAGGAACAGATGCGAAGAAGGCTTTTTATGTCGGGATATTCCGTAAAAAGTGGAACTTCCATGTCAACCCCGATGGTTTCTGGCGCGATCTGCTTACTTTTGCAAAAAGAGCCAGAACTTTCTCCGGATGAAGTAAAACATAGACTCTGGCAGTCCGCATTTGATTTGGGATATCCGGCGGAGCAGCAGGGAAGAGGAATGTTAGATCTGAAAAGATTGTTGGAGTAATCTATACATTGTTCCGATTGTGTTAGATAAAATATTTTATAATAATTTTAATCCTGGCACTAATATCTGTATATTGTATTATAACACAAATGCAGAAATTGTGCAAGAAAAATGATCTTTGGAATTTGAAGATTTCAAAGATCATTTTTCTTGTGGAAAATTTGATCATATACTATAGTGCAAATAAGTCTAGACAAATAAAGTTCTGAATTTAGAAGTCCGTGAATGAAATCCTTTTTTCGATTTATGGTTTTATGTATGATAGATAAAAGTTGCGATCTGATTACCTAAAATATATATTAGTGAAGGTAAAACAGGAATAACTGTGGAAATGCAGATAATCCGGAAATATAAGATGTTTTTATAAGTGCAGAATGATTAAAAAAGGGGAATATTTGGATGCTGAAGCAAGTAATCAAGAGAGAACAAAAAGAACAGAAAGTTGAAGAGACAGTACTATTTGATGGGATTTGTGAAACAAAAGAATATTATCTTTGGATGGAGGAGGATGAACCTACTATTTGGATGATGCAAGTGTATGCAATGGTGCAACGTTTGGGGCGATCAGTGGATAAATTTGATACAATATTATCCGAGGATGAATATTTGTTTGCATGGCGGAGGGAGCTGATATGGCAGAAAATTCGACAAGGAGAAATGGAATAAGCAAAAATAGAAATTGCAGAGTATGAAAAAGAATTAGAGAAAATTACACAGTATAATAAAAAACTGGAAGTATATGACACAGAAGAAGGTACAACGATGATAACAAAAAGAAGGAAAATGGTATAGTTAAAGCAAGTAATACCAGAAAAAAATATATACCACGAAATAAAGGAGAAACCATGCCAAAAGGTGAACAGGCACTTCATTTGCAATTTCTTGCGCTTGCATGGGAAGAAACCGCACGCAGGCAAAAGCGACCATATACAGAACAGTTGGAAATTATTTTAAATGGATTGCTGCAAACCATTTCTAAAACAGTGTGGGGAGTGTATCAAGGGAAAATTTTACTGCAGCGAAGATGGTTAAAAACTCGTAGATTGCATCTGATTGAACAGTTTATGCTGGCAAGATTTGCAATAATATAGGAATGTTTGGAGGAAAAAATGGATTGGAAATATGAAACAAATGAACAGTTTGCAACATATTGGGATGCCCTTTTTGACTGGCAGGAAGGGAAGATTACTGAATCAGAAAAAAATGCAGAAATGTGGAAAGTAATAGAGTATTCAGGAATAAAAAAAGAGAAACTTGCTGAAGTTGGTGGGAGTTTGATGAAAACTGAGTGGAGAGCCTTGATGGAAATTTCATGGAATTATGAAGGAGAGAATTTAAACTTTTTGGCTAAGGTGTTAAAAAAACAAAAGGAATATTTAGAATAAGAAGGAAAAATGGGATTTTTTCGAGAATATTACATAAAGATATTATATTGCTTGTGTCATATAGAACGAAATCAAGGAAATTTAGATGAAGCAGAACAGTATGCAGATCAGGGATTAAAGATGATGTATCAGTTGGATTTGTATACACAGTGGGGGCACTGCTGTTTGAAAAATTCCGAATTGTGGAAAATAGAAAAGAAGGGGAAGAGATGAAAGATGAGGATTTCAATTATATTCGCCAAGCATATGCTGTTGAAAAGATGTTTTTGCAAAATGAGATTGGTTATAAAATGATCGAGGATTATTTAAATGAACACTATGGACAGGATATGTTGGCGAATATAAAAGGAGAAAATTGATTTATTCCTCAATATCAATTTCTGTGTCCGAAGGTGCAGGATTAGCATATGTATTGCACTCATCATTCGGTCGAGAAATTCCAATTAGCATCCATAAAATCAAAAAGATACTAAAAAATTTTTTAAAACGTTTCATAGTAATTTTCCTCCTTCCTTGTATTCTTATCTCGTAACATAACACAAATATAAAGATTTTACAAGAAAAATGGTGTTTAAAAATAGGAATTATTTGGAAAGTTTAAAAATCATTTTTCTTGTAGAAAATTTGATAATGTGATATAGTATGGGTAAGCTTAAGTGGATGAGAATTCTCGAAATGGTAACTAAAAGTTTTTGTTTTCAGAAAGGATACACTATTTAAAAGTAAGGTGAATCATGGTAAAAAAGAAACGGTTTTTGTTTATTTTATTTCTTACTTTAACGGTATGTTTATCTACAATTATTCCAACTTTTGCCAAAGAGAAATTTTCAGTGACAAAAGAACACAGTCAAATCCCTACTCTCTCTAAATTGTCAGATAATGAATTGCTATTATTCTTAGAGGAGAATAAAGTTGTAATACCTACAGGGTTTGCAGATTCTCAGACACAAGCATTGGAAATTATTCGCTCATTTATTATTGATATTGAGCAAAATCCAAATATCGAATTTATATATGGCTTGTCACAGTTATATGAGTTTGCATATGCTTTAAAATCTGCAGTCAATGATTATTATGGAATATCCACTAATTCAATACTTTCCTCATATGCAAGCCATGGATTGCAGGATAGTACAGTTTATCAAACTCCATCCAATATGGGAAATTATAACTGTTATGCTTACGCATTGGGAAGAATTTGAATGTAAGGAATTCCTTGCTGTGGCAATTATAAAAATGAGGATGATCTTCACATTGCTCTTGCGATTATCTGTCATATTATGGTATAATGTCGTCAGACATTATACCTGCGCCAGTTCGCTTTCGACCAAAGGGAGAAAAATTTCTATAGCGAACTGCGGGCATCTGCCGGAGGCACCATGTTCGAAGAATATGGTATAATATCAATGGAAGCAAACCAAAGCCTCCCTTTATTATTCCCAAGGGGACTTTGGCAAAACTTAAATCAAGAAAGGGGCGATTATTTTGGCAATGCTATCCGATGAATGGCAGAACGCGCTTGCGCCAGAATTTAGCAAGCCGTACTACAAGGATTTATTTGAGTTTGTGAAGGACGAGTACAGTAAGGCAGTGATCTATCCGCCTGCGGACGATATTTTCAATGCGATGCATTTAACACTGCTTAGCAAAGTAAAGGTGATGATTCTTGGGCAGGATCCGTACCATGGGGAGCATCAGGCTCATGGACTAAGCTTTTCTGTGCTGCCGAAGACGGACATTCCGCCATCCCTACAAAATATCTATCAGGAACTGCATGATGACTTGGGGTGTGATATTCCAAATAATGGGTATCTGAAAAAATGGGCCGAGCAGGGGGTACTCTTACTTAATACTGTGCTGACCGTGCGCGCGCACCAGCCAAATTCCCATCAGGGGCATGGATGGGAAAAATTTACAGATGCGATTATTCAGGCGGTGAACGCACAGGATCGTCCAATTGTCTATATGCTCTGGGGAAAACCGGCACAGAGCAAGATCCCGATGTTGAAAAATCCAAAGCACTTGATTTTAAAGGCTCCGCACCCAAGTCCTCTCTCCGCGTACCGGGGATTTTTCGGCTGCAAACATTTCAGTCAGGCAAATACATTTTTAAAGGAGAACGGGCAGGAGCCGATCGACTGGCAGATTGAGGATGTGTGATCTATCGTGATACCGTTTTGTGCAAAACAGGGGGTGGAACAAAAGATCTCATTTGAGGATTTTTTGTCCGCCATGCTCTCGGACTATGAATGTGCCTATGCGTGCGGACTTGCGGCAAGGCTTCTAAACTGCCCGATAACCCCGGAAATGAAACTTTCAGAAGTAAAGGCTTTGGTGGAAGCTGCGATGCTAAAAGAACAGGGGGATTTTGATTACCGGATTCGAAATCTCTACAAATTGATCCGGGACTACTCCCCTGTCGAAAGGGAGGGGGAGAACACGCCGGAAGAAATCTTTACACTGATTCAGATGGGACTTGACGAGGAGAAATACGACAAGTACAAAAATTAGTTAAAAAGACCAAAAATCCCGCAAAATGCGGCTCTGGCACTGATGGCAAAAAATACTACATATAGTGGTAAAAATTGACAAAGTACACAAAGTATCACAAGATACGGTGGACAAATTCCTTTTTTTGTGCTATGCTATGAGAAGCGGCATTTTTGCCGCCTTATGTTATGAGCCGCCCGATATTTTTATCTCGGGCGGTTCTAGGGGAGAATAATTACTATTTTTGCAGTGTTCTTTTGCAGTAAATTCTCTCCGTACATATCAAGCAGGATAGAAAGGGTGCAATATAATGGAAGTGATCAAACGGGACGGGCGTGTGGTTGAGTATGACAGGAACAAGATTCTTGTGGCAGTTCGCAAGGCAAATGACGAGGTAAAGATGAAGGAGAAGATCTCCGAGGGCAAGATCGAGGGGATTGTGCGGGCGATCGAGTCACTTAATAAGTCGACCATGCAGGTGGAAGAGATCCAGGATATCATCGAGGAAAAGCTGATGGAGGATGGCAAGTACACTCTTGCAAAAACCTATATTCTCTATCGCTACACCAGAGAACTTGTGCGCAAAGCCAACACAACGGATGATTCTATTTTAAGCCTGATCCGCCATGATAACAAAGATGTAATGGAAGAAAATTCCAATAAGAATGCGATCATTGCCTCAACACAGCGGGATCTGATTGCAGGGGAAGTATCGAAAGATTTGACAAAGCGTCTGCTCTTGCCGGAAAAAATTTCCAAGGCACATGAGGAGGGGGTTCTGCATTTTCATGATGCGGATTATTTTTTGCAGTCAATTTTTAACTGTTGTCTGATCAATATTAAAGATATGTTTGAAAATGGCACAGTGATGAATGGCAAGCTGATCGAGAGTCCAAAAAGCTTTCAGGTCGCCTGTACAGTAATGACGCAGATCATCTCCGCAGTTGCCAGCAGTCAGTATGGCGGGCAGTCCGTGGATGTGCGGCATTTAGGAAAATATTTACATATCACAAAGGAAAAATATCAAAGACGCTACGAGGAGGAATTTGGCGGGAAGCTCTCGGACGAGATTATTGCAAAGCTGGTTGCCGATCGTGTGCAGGATGAGTTAAAATCCGGAGTTCAGACCATCCAGTATCAGATTAATACGCTGATGACAACAAATGGGCAGTCCCCGTTTGTGACGCTGTTTTTAAATCTGGATAAGGACGACGAGTATATTGAAGAGAACGCAATGATTATTGAGGAGATCCTGCGCCAGCGGCTGGAGGGAATTAAAAACGAAAAGGGTGTATATATTACCCCCGCATTTCCGAAACTTATCTATGTGTTGGATGAACATAATTGCTTAAAGGGCGGCAAATACGATTATATCACGCATCTCGCTGTAAAATGCTCTGCAAAACGCCTGTATCCGGATTATATTTCTGCAAAGAAGATGCGCGAAAATTATGAGGGTAATGTCTTTAGCTGTATGGGCTGCCGCAGTTTTCTAACGCCGTGGAAGGATGAGAATGGAAAGTATCAGTTCGAGGGACGGTTTAATCAGGGCGTGGTTAGCCTAAATCTGCCGCAGATCGGGATTATTGCGGATGGGGATGAGGAGAAGTTCTGGCAACTGATGGAGGAGCGTCTCTCCCTCTGTTTTGAGGCATTAATGTGTCGTCACTGCGCACTTGAGGGCACGATCTCCGATGTGAGTCCGATTCACTGGCAGTACGGGGCGATTGCGCGCTTAAAGAAGGGTGAGAAAATCGACAAATTGCTGCATGGTGGTTACTCGACCATCTCGCTTGGCTACATTGGTCTGTACGAGGTCACGAAGTTAATGACCGGTGTAAGCCATACCGATCCTAAGGGGCTTGATTTTGCACTGCGCGTGATGAATCGATTAAAAAGGGCGACGGATACTTGGAAGGAGGAGACGGGCATCGCCTTCGGTCTTTATGGAACACCGGCCGAATCCCTCTGTTACCGTTTTGCGCGCATTGATAAAGAGCGGTTTGGTGAGATCAAGGATGTGACGGACAAGGGCTACTACACGAATTCCTACCATGTGGATGTGCGTGAAAAAATTGATGCATTTTCAAAATTTCAGTTTGAGAGTCAATTTCAGGTAATTTCCTCAGGCGGCGCGATCTCGTATGTGGAGATCCCGAATATGCGCCATAATCTTGAGGCATTGGAAGAAATTGTAAAATTTATTTATGACAATATTCAATACGCGGAATTTAACACAAAATCGGATTACTGTCATGTTTGCGGGTTTGATGGGGAGATTATAATCAATGATCATCTAGAATGGGAATGTCCGCAATGTGGAAACAAAGACCATGCAAAGATGAATGTGACGCGCCGTACCTGTGGGTATCTCGGTGAAAATTTCTGGAATGTCGGCAAGACAAAGGAGATAAATGCACGCGTTCTTCATATTTAATATAGGGTCTGTTCAAGTTAAGATTTGTTTTTAAACCAGAAGTTTCCGTTTACGGTGTTTCGAAGCAGATAAAACTTTGAGTTTGGAAAAGGGGAATACAAGATGAATTATGCGGATATCAAACAGTACGATGTTGCAAACGGTCCGGGTGTGCGTGTCTCCGTCTTTGTCAGCGGCTGCACGCGCGCCTGTCCGGGCTGTTTTAACCGTGAGGCATGGGATTTTTCCTACGGAAAACTTTTTACAAGGGAGACAGTAAAACAAGTGCTTTCCTATCTCGCGCCGGATTATGTGCGGGGGCTCTCACTCTTGGGGGGCGAGCCGTTCGAACATGAAAATCAAAGGGGACTCCTGCCATTTTTGCGCTGTGTAAAGGAAAAGTATCCAAAGAAAGATATCTGGTGTTTTACTGGTTATCTTTTTGATGAAGATATCCGTGATCAGATGTGTGTGGAATGGAAGGAAACAAAAGAATTTCTCTCCTATATTGATATCTTAGTGGATGGGCGGTTTGTGGAGACTTTGCACAATGTCAACCTGCGCTTTAAAGGCTCGTCAAATCAGCGCACCATTATGGTGCAGGAATCACTTAGGGAGGGAAAAATTGTTTTGTGGGAACCTTCTGTGACATAAGAGAAATTCTGTCAACGCATAAAAATAGAGAAAGGGGAGAATGGCATGAGAAAATATTGGAATGCATTGCGCTATGGGAATGCAAAGACAAAGAGAATTTTAATTTCTGTCATTTTGCTCTTTCTTCTTTTTATTGCGGGAATTATTTTAGCCGCAAAGGGGAGCGTGATCTGGGGGCTGATCGCAGTCTTTGCCATTATTATGGATATTGTGCTGTTACAGTCCGTGCGTTTTGGCGAGAAGGAAATGATTGCGGCAAAGACAACAAAGGAAAAGAAAAAGGCGATAAAAAACAAAGAATTTTCAGATATTGCACAGATAACCGAGGAGGATATAAAACAGCTTTTGATTGCTTATCACGTTACGGCATCCCATGTACAGGTAATGATTGATTCTTACAAAAAAGAGGGGATAAAGCAATCCCCCGCATATATGTGGAAAGCAAAAGGTTATCTGAATTTCCTGATATTGGAAAATAAACCGCGCAATCTGGCGGTTCCTCTCCCGCAGGTAACAAAGATTACCTACCAGCAGAATGTGGAGGTAAATCCGCTTACCGAATATGAGCAGATGCGCCAGCCCTCCGTGGTAAATGCAATGTATCAGGAATTTCTTCCCGTATACAAGGAGCGAATGGCAGGAGCCAGACATTACTATACAAAGAATCTCTATATGTTGGAATCAGGCATTTGCATTACCAATACCTCGATGAAAAATGCACACCAGGTACTTCAGGTTCCCATAGTGTTTACCGGTCTTGTGGACGAGAGATACAGCCGTTATTACCGCTCCGCCTACGAGATGAAAATTCTTTTGCTCGATCAGGTCTTGTCATCGGAAGAATATAAACAGCAGATCAGCGAAATGCTAAAGCAGATGGCGGACGAGGAAGGGGAAGATCAGGAGTATTTTGATGATTTGGCATTGATGGTGCGTGCCAGGTTAGTGACGCAGGAAGTTGCAAAGTATTTTATGGAGTATCGACGCAAACAGGAGAAGGCGCGAAAACACCAGAAACAATAAACAAATATTAGAAATTTAGCTGCGGCAGAAAGGCTGGGAAAGATTATGGATGTGACAAGGAATCTGCCTTTGGCAGGGGAGTTTTATCGACATTTTAAGGGGAATTTATATCAGGTAATCGGCACGGCCTACGATGCCACCACCATGGCTCCACTTGTAGTCTACCAGGCACTTTACGGAAATTATCGCTGGTATGTCCGCACAGCGGAGGAATTTCTAAGTCCGGTGAACAAAGATCCGGACTCTGCGGTAGAATACCGTTTTACAAAAGTAAATCCGGGTGAGGAGGAGAAGGAGGTTACCATGCTGCGGGGAGGGGATCTTGAAGTACATGAGATCAGGCGGAATGAAACCGTGGGGGTATCTCTGTCAAAGAGAGAAGAAAAAATTACCTGGAGCAATCCTGAGGAAGACCAGGTACGCCCGGAACTTATGCGTTTTCTGGATGCGGAAAAACCAAAAGAAAAGCTTTTGGTACTGCGTGAAATTCGAGGAAAGATAGATGAGGAATTGATGACCAGTATTGAATTGTCCATTGATTTAATGCCGGATGAAAAAGAAAGCCTGGAGCGGCGGCTTGAACTGGTGGAAAAGAATCTGGAGAAGCGTGTGCGGTATGAGGGAGGACGACTGCGGTAAACGTGAAATGTAAAAGAAAGATAGGGTAGCTAAAACCAGAAGGTAACTAAAATCAGATAGAATAATGAATAAAGCAAAGTTCACCTATAAATTATAAGGATGAGGACTTTGTTTTATTTTTAGGAATTTTTTATATTTGTCATGATAATTTATTGTGGCAATTTTTCATGACAAAAAGAAACAAGTAAATTGGTAAGTGGATTGCAAGTAGATTGACATAATAATTAACAAATTGGTAGTTAGTCATATACAAAATACAATTATGATATCTGAGTAAAGTGGTGCGGATAATAATAAACAGCCAGTCCTAATCCGTGTTTTTTCCGAAAATGATATGCTTGTTTATCCGGAGATCACAGAATATAATTTGGGAATTGCGCAGGAGATGGGAAATGTTCAGAAATTGGATGGGATATTACCGGGAACGGATGGGGAAACATGGTATATTCCCCCAATATCTGGCATAGCTTATGAAAGATGATATAGTAACTGCTATTATTTTTTTTAACCCGACAGCGGGGTAATATTTAGATGATTTTTGAATTATTGTAAATTCCATTGGAAGTAAAAAAGCAAAAAGAGTAAAGTTATAATGATTTTGCTCTTTTTGCTTTTTTATGCGCAGAGATGTAAGTATGTATTATAATGTAGAAATTTCCGTTCCCGTCTTTCCTCTTAGTGCATCCCTTGCGGTCTGCATTTTGGTAATTACCACTCTGCCTTCCGGCTTTTTTTCCAGATAGGAGATTGCGGCGGCAATCTTTGGACGCATACCATGTTCGGAAAAACTGTTGTCCTTAGCAAATTCTCTTGCCTCAGAAAGGGATAATTTCTCAAGTGGGATTTCCTGCGGTGTGCTGTAAAAGCGGGCGGCTTTCTCATTTCCAGTCAAGAAGAGCAAGATATCTGCATCTAATAATTCCGCCAGTTTTCCGGCGGTCAGATCTTTTTCAATTACTGCGCTTGCTCCCTTTAGCGTTGTGCCCTGTTCAAGTACCGGAATTCCGCCTCCGCCTGCGGCAATCACGATCTGTCCGGCATCAAGAAGGGCGCGAATAGCATCGATTTCATAGATATCGATCGGCTGAGGAGAAGCGATAATACGGCGAAATCCTTCTTCTGTTTCCACAACATAATTGCCTTTGCGCTCCTCGGCTGCCGCGTCCGCCGCATTTATCACGCGCCCGATAATTTTGGAAGGATTGTGGAATGCCTTATCGAAAGGACTTACTTTTACCTGCGTGATAATGGTGGATACAGCGCGAAAAATCCCACGGTTTAAGACTTCGGTGCGAATGGAATTCTGCAGATCATATCCGACATATCCCTGACTCATCGCACTGCAAAGAGACATCGGGGCAACCGTATATTTTGGCTCTTTGCGGGAAAATTCCGTCATAGCGGAGTGTACCATGCCAAGCTGCTGCCCGTTGCTGTGTGTGACAACAATCCGATAACCCTCCTCCACAAGATCGGCGATTGCGTGTGCGGCAAGTTTTACATTTGCTTTCTGTTCCGGAAAAGTTTCACCAAACGCACTGCGCCCAAGTGCCACTACGATTTTTTTGCTCATAGGAGTAAAGCCTCCTTTCTTATTTTTTAAATTGCAGCAAAACCTTTTTCAAGGTCAGCAAGGATATCGTCGATATGTTCCAACCCGACGGAGAGGCGGATCATCCCGCCGTCAATTCCTGCTGCCACAAGTTGCTCGTCGGTAAGCTGGCGGTGTGTTGCGGAGGCCGGATGGAGTACGCAGGTACGGATATCCGCTACATGGACAACATTGGAAGCAAGTTCAAGGTGATCCATAAATTTGACTGCCATTTCGCGCCCGCCCGCAATATTAAAGGAAATTACGCCGCTGCACCCTTCGGGAAGATATTTTTTTGCAAGTTTATGATACTTGTTTGAAGGAAGTCCTGGATAGTTTACGGAGGTTACTTTGGAATTTCCCTCTAAAAATTTTGCGGTGTCCATCGCATTTGTACAATACTGGCGCATACGCACCGGCAAAGTTTCAAGTCCCAAATTTAATAGAAAAGCAGAATTTGCCGCCGGGTAGCAGCCGAAATCGCGCATTAGCTGCATTCTTGCCTTGATAATATAGGCCATCGGTCCGAAGGCTTTAGTGTAGGAAACGCCGTGATAGCTCTCGTCCGGCTCGACAAAATCCGGGAAATTTCCGTTTGTCCAGTCAAATTTTCCGGAGTCCACAATCACACCGCCGCCCTGTACGGCATGACCATCCATATACTTTGTTGTGGAGTGTACAACAATGTCCGCGCCAAACTCAAATGGGCGGCAGAGTACCGGAGTGGCAAAGGTATTGTCGACGATCAGCGGCACTTTGTGCGCGTGTGCAATTGCGGCAAATTTTTCGATATCAAATACCGTGAGCGCGGGGTTGGCAAGTGTTTCGCCAAAGACAGCCTTGGTATTTGGACGGAAGGCTTTTTCAATTTCTTCCGGTGCGGCATCCGCATCGACAAAGATACATTCAATGCCAAGTTTTTTTAATGTGACAGCAAAGAGATTGATGGTACCGCCGTAGATGGTAGCCGCCGCGATAAAGCTGTCGCCCGCACTGCAAAGATTTAGGATGGAGAGAAGATTGGCCGCCTGACCGCTCGATGTACACATTGCCCCGACACCTCCCTCCAATGCCGCGATCTTTTTCTCGACAGCATCCACGGTTGGATTGGCAAAGCGGGAATACATAAATTCAGTTGGCATATCAAATAATTGCGCAATATGTTCGGTGGAATCAAAGCAGTAGGTGGTACTCTGCACAATCGGGAGTACGCGCGGCTCCCCGTTTTTTGGAGTATAGCCTTCATGGAGGCATTTGGTTTCAATTTTCATGTTTTTTCCTCTTTTCTGATATGATGAGCGCAGGGAATATGCGGCTTGTCACCCTGCGCAAAAATACAAGGAAAGTTTACCACGAAAAGTAAGGGGGGTCAAGCAGAGATTTTGGCGCAATTTTTCTAAAGAGTTCCGCGCTTTTTCTGATTGCGCATAAAGAATTTTTAATTCATAATAAAGGGAAGAAATCTCTTGCAAGGAAAAAATTTTTGATAAAGAGAAGAATTTTTATTAAAGAGAGCCTTCTTACAGAAATTTTTTTATAGAAAATCTTTTATAAAAGGAGAGGATAAAGCGTATGGAATTTTATGATTTGAGTGGTTTGTGGCAGGCGGAAACCCCGGACGGGAGAGAATATCCCATGTATCTTCCGGGTACTCTCGATGAAAATGGCATTGGAGAAGCACAGGAGGCATCGGCAACTCGCTTTACAAGAAAATTTGCATTCTCCGGGGAGGTAAAAATTGGAAAAAACTTACTGTTTTCCGTTCCAAGAGGAAAACGGCTTTTTGTGGAGAGCGAGCGGGCGCGCTGTCTAAGACTTTTGATAAACGGCAAAGAAGCGAAACATTTTCGACCGGCAACACTGGTAAGTCCACAAGTTTTTGAAGTGACAGGGATGCTTACGGGCAAAGATCGGTTTGAATTCTTGTCGGACAATACCTATCCGGGGCTTCCGGCAAAAGATATTTTGTATTCCTCGATGGCGACGGACGAAACACAGACAAACTGGAATGGACTGCTGGGATTTTTGCGGCTGCGCTTAGAGGAGGGCGTTTTTATTGAGGAGGTAAGAGTGTATCCGGTCACGAAAGGGGTATACTCGGATTCGGATAACAATAAAAACAATTCTTTTAAAACCGGGGGAAGAGAGACAGGAATTCCTACTGCGCTTGTACTTCACCTTGATATTTCGGCAAATGTAGCGTGGCGGGGAACACTTTTTATTCACAGTGACGCACTAAGAGAAAAAACTAAGGTTGAGGCGGAAATTTTGCCGGGGCGAAATGAAATTATTACAGAACCGCTTGCATTGTCGGAGGAAATACGCCTCTGGGATGAGGGGGAGGGAGAATGTTATGAGCTGACCGTTAGCGGAAAGGATCTCGCACCGAAAACGGTTTCGTTCGGTGTTCGAAGTTTTTCTTACGATAAAGAAGGAAGGCTAACCCTAAACGGGCGCAGAATTTTCCTGCGCGGTGAAGCAAACTGCGCAGAGTTTCCAGAGAGCGGGCACGAGCCAATGACCGTGGAAGAATGGATGGGGGTTTTGCGCCGCTACCAAAGCTACGGGGTCAACTGCACGCGCTTTCACTCGCATTGTCCGCCGGAGGCGGCATTCGTGGCAGCTGACAGACTGGGGATGCTGATGCAGCCGGAATTATCCTGCTGGAACCCGGAAAATGCATTTCTTTCCCCGGAGTCTTTTGCCTACTATTGCACCGAATTGGAAGAATTACTGCGCGTCTTTGCCAATCATCCATCCTTTGTGATGCTAAGTTTTGGCAATGAATTGCAGTCGGATGAAGTGGGACATGAGAGAATGCGGCAGATGATCGCAAGGGCACATAAACTGGATGGCACAAGACTGATTGCAGACGGTTCAAACAATCATTATGGCGGGATGGGCTGTGAGGAAGATAGCGATTTCTATGCGGCGCAAAGCTTTAGAAGAAATGATCTGCGGGGGATTTCCGCCAATATGACAGGGTATATCAATCATACTTATCCAAGTGCAAAAGAAAATTTTGGAAACTCAATGAAAAAACTGCGCACAGAGTACAAAAAACCTGTTTTTGGGTTTGAAGTCGGGCAGTTTGAAGTATTGCCGGATTTTTCGGAACTTGATTATTTTTGCGGTGTGACCGATCCAAAAAATTTACAGAAAATCAAGGAGCGCGTTAGTGAGCGCGGAATTAAGGAAGAGCAGTGGGGGAGACAGGTTGCGGCAAGCGGGGAACTTGCACTTATCTGTTACCGGGAGGAGATAGAAGCAGCGCTTCGAACAAAGGAAATGTCCGGGCTATCCCTTCTTTCCCTCCAAGATTTTCCAGGGCAGGGAACGGCACTTGTCGGGATGATGAATTCTCATCTGCTGCCAAAACCTTATCCCTTTGCTGATCCCAAGCGGTTTTCGGAATTTTTCCGCGCCCAGCTTCCGCTTGTGCTGCTCTCGCGCTATACCTATGAAACCTCGGATTGTCTATGTGCGGATGTGGTAATGGCAAATTATGGAGGAGAGGCAATCAGAGGAAATTTGTACGCAAAGCTTTCTGGTGAGTTCCTTTGTCTTGAATATCGCGAAACAAAAGAAGTTTTCTGTCCTTGCGGGGAACTGACAAAAGTGGGGGAGCTTTCCTTTATGCTTAACGAGATCTCATCGGCGGCGCGCTTAGAGCTTTTTGTGGAGATCGGCGGGGTTTCAACCCATTATCCCATCTGGGTTTATCCGCAGGAAATCCCATACTGTCCGGATACCGTATATCAAACAAAAGTCTTTGATGAGGCAACAAAAAAAGTATTGAAGGAGGGGGGAAGCGTTTACCTTACCCCAGATTCAACAAAAGAAAATCTGCCAAATTCGATCAAAGCTCAGTTTAGCACGGATTTTTGGTCCGTGGGGACTTTTTCTTCCCAGGAAGGCGGCATGGGGCTGCTACTCGACGAAAAACATCCACTGTTTCGTGATTTCCCCACGGAATTTCATACCAACTGGCAGTGGTGGGCGATGGCCGGTCAGCGCGCCGTAATTTTGCCGGAACGCATAGAAACAATTGTTGCGGAACTTGACAGCTATGCGTATCTTCGCCCGATGGCAATGCTTTTTGAATGCCGCTGCCTGAATGGAAAACTTCTCTTTTCCTCAATGGGACTGCAAAATCTACAAAAGTATCCGGAGTGTCGGGCACTTCTTTGCTGCATTTACCATTATCTTGCATCAAAAGAATTTGCCCCAACACAAGAGATCTCCCCGGAGTTTATTGGGGAGCTTTTGCACTGCGATACATCCCCGGTGTTATGCCCTCATGTTTCTTAAACGCACTGCAAAAAACGCTCTCACAGGAAAAACCTGTGGCAAAGCAGATATTTTTGGCGGACAGCGAAGAATTTTTTAAGAGATATTTTGCAGCGGCAATACGCGTGTCCATCAGGTACTGGTGGGGAGTAAGCCCGGTTTCCTGCTTAAAGACACGGATAAAATGCCAGGGACTTAACCCCGCATATTTTGCAAGTTCCTCGATGGAGATCTCCCTGGCAAAATTTTCGCGGATAAAGGCAGTCGCCGTCTCGGAGATGCTCGCCTGATCAAAGTCTTTTTGCGGGGAATGGAGCAAAAAAGAAGTTAAAAGGTCGTTGAGATATTTGGAGATAAGGGGTTCTTTTATCGGAGCCTTCCTCTGAAACATATCGCAGACGGCCTTTATTTTTTCGCGGGCCAGATAGGAGTCTTTCGGCGTAAAAACAATCCCGTTCTGCGCGGTGGCTGTCCTGTAATAGCCGCGCGCAAGAACCCCGTCAAAATGGCACCAGAGGCATTCACATCCCTCCTTTGTAGCGTAGGAGTGTGGCTGGTAACAGTCGAGAAAAAGAAATTGTCCGGGGGATAGCGTATTATTGTATTCTCCGGATTTTACCGTGATTTCCCCCCGCTCCACATACATAAGAAGAAAGCTGTCAAAATTTTCACGGGATAGGGTATAGCCCGGCTGGTAGATAAAATGTCCGCATTGCAACGGATAAAAAAAAATTTCTTTAGCGGTAAGACTCGGCGCATAGACATAGTAGTCGGAGCGCGGATCAATCTGTGGCTCACAGGATTTCATTAAGGTCTCCTTTTTTTCTTTATCATACCGCGAAAAAAGAAAATTTGCAACCGCAAAAAATATAAATGATATCGCAGGGAAAACAAATGAAATCGCGGAAAGACTGCGATATAATAAGAGCATAAAACATAAACTATTTTACAGTTTTAAAAATTTTAAAATTTGGAGGCGGTTATGGAAGAGGCAAAGGTTTGGGCGGAAAAGATAATGATTCCGACGTATGAGATTGGGCAGGCACAGAAAAATCCGATGTTTTTGGAAAAGAGAGTCTATCAGGGCAGCAGCGGAAAAGTATATCCCTACCCAACGATCGAGAGCATTTCCGATGAGAAAAAGGAGAAGGAATATACTGCGGTAATGTTGGAGAACGAATATTTAAAAATTATGGTACTTCCAGAATTTGGAGGACGTATTCAAAGGGCATATGACAAGACAAACGGCTATGATTTTATCTATTATAATCATGTGATCAAACCGGCACTTGTGGGGCTGACCGGTCCATGGATCTCCGGGGGAATTGAGTTTAACTGGCCACAGCATCACAGACCAAGCACTTTTCTGCCGCTTTCCTATCATTTGGAATATGGAAAAGATGACAGTGCCGCTGTTTTGATTCATGATGTGGACGAGATGTACGGAACAAAGGCAATTACAAAGATTGCCCTGTATCCGGGGAGAGCCTATATTGAAATTACCGGGCAGCTTTACAATCGCACGCCGCTGCCACAGACCTTTCTCTGGTGGGCAAATCCAGCATTTGCGGTCAATGATCATACGCAGTCCATTTTTCCGCCGGATGTACACGCGGTAATGGATCATGGCAAGCGCGATGTCTCCCGTTTTCCGATTGCGACGGGGGTATACTATAAAAAAGATTACAGCGAGGGTGTGGACATCTCACGCTATAAAAATATTCCGGTTCCAACTTCATACATGGCACAGAATTCCCACTATGATTTTGTCGGAGGATATAATTACGAAAGGGGTGCGGGGCTTTTGCATATCGCCGATCACCATATCTCACCGGGGAAGAAACAGTGGACATGGGGATGCGGCGATTTCGGAAAAGCCTGGGATCGCAATCTGACCGATGAGGACGGTCCTTATATTGAATTGATGACGGGGGTTTACACGGATAATCAGCCAGATTTTACCTGGTTAAAACCATTTGAGGAAAAGACTTTTTGCCAGTATTTTATGCCGTATAAAGCGGTAGGGCAGGTAAGCAACGCGACAAAGGATATTGTGGTTTCCCTTTCCGATAAGGAGGGAGGGGCGGAAGTGATTGTCTATGCGACAAGGGAATACAAAAGGGCAAATATTCGTCTCTCTTTGCACGGGCAGATCCTTGCTGACGAGGAGACGGAGCTTTCCCCGACAAAGATCTATAGGAAAACGATTTCGTTTGTAGATGAAGGGAAAGAAGAATTGATGCTTGAAGTTATGGCGGAGGGGAAATGTTTGATTTCTTACCGGAGAGAAAAGGAGGAAATTAGTGAACTTCCAAAACCTGCTGAGGCGGCAGCAGTGCCGGAAAAACTGATGACGAACGAGGAACTTTATCTGACAGGGCAGCACCTAGAACAGTACCGCCATGCAACATTTTTGCCAGATCCCTACTATCTGGAAGGATTAAAGCGTGATCCGGGGGATATCCGCATCAATAACGCTTACGGAAAACTTTTGCTCTCCCGCGGGCAGTTTGCACGGGCAGAAAGATATTTTAAAAAGGCGTTAGAGCGTCTTACCTGGCGCAATCCAAATCCTTACCACAGTGAGACTTACTATCTTTTGGGGCTGAATTTTCTCTACGAGGAGAAAGAGGAAGAAGCCGATGAAGCCTTTTTTAAGGCAGCATGGAGCGCGGAACAGCAGGAGAAAGCTTACTATTATCTGGCGGTGCTTTGCGCGAGAAAAGAAAACTGGGAGGGGGCATTTGCACATATTGAAAAATCGCTTATCCGGAATATGCACAATATCAAGGCGCGCGGATTAAAGGCCTATCTTTTGCGAAAATTGGGCAGGGAGGAGGAAGCACGTACCCTGTTAGACGAAAATCTCGCGCTCGATCCATTTGATTTTCTCTCCGCAAGCGAGAGGGCGATACTTGGCACGCCGGGGACGAAGGAAGAATTTATCATGCAGCAGAGCGAGAAGGATTCCCTGATGCTGGCAAGGGACTATGCGGAGTTTGGTGCGTATTCGGAGGCTCTAAAACGAATTAGTTTTTCGGAAAGTTCCAACCCGCTAATCTGGTATTATACTGCCTATTATTATGCAAAAAAGCAGAAAAAAACGAAGGAAGATCTTTCCAAATTGCAGGAATTTCTTTCCCGCGCTGAGAATTCTCCTGCGGATTACTGCTTTCCAAACAAGCTGGAAGATATTGCGGTGCTGCGCTTTGCCATAGAGAATGGCAGCAATCGAAAAGCCCCTTATTATCTTGGAAATTTTTTCTATGATAAGCTTGTCTGGGAGGAGGCAATTTCTCTGTGGGAGTGTTCCGCAAAAAAAGATCCGGATTTTGCAACGGTACATCGAAATCTCGCGATTGCGTACTACAATAAACATAAGGATGGAGCGGCGGCAAAAAAAGAATTAGAGTGCGCATTTGCTTTAGATCCTTCCGACGCGCGGGTATTTCTTGAATTAGATCAACTCTATAAAAAGCTTGGGAAAAATGGTAAGGAGCGTCTGGAGGGATTTTTCGCACACAGAGATCTGATCAGGCAACGGGATGATCTCTATGTGGAATATCTTACATTATTAAATGCGACCGGAGAATATCAAAGGGCATTAGAAGGAATTTTATCCCATCATTTTCACCCGTGGGAGGGGGGTGAAGGACGGATTACCACGCAGTATGAATTTGCACTTCTTCAGTTGGCAAAAGAAAAGATGCGTCAAAATAATTATGCGCAGGCGGAGGAAATTTTACATCGCGCACTGATTAGCCCGGAAAATCTTGGCGAGGGAAAACTTGAGGGGACAAAGGACAATCACCTTTATTATCATCTCGGACTTTGCGCACAGGCGCAGGGAAAAGAAGACGAGGCAGCGGCGTTTTTCCGTCTTGCCACCGAGGGAGTGGGAGAGCCAGCGGGCGCGATGTACTACAATGACCAGCCCGCACAGATGATCTTATATCAGGGACTTGCCTGGCAAAAATTAGGAAATACAGCGGCAGCAAACTCTAGCTTTTACCGGCTGATTGACTACGGGGAAGCACATCTTAGGGATAAGGTGGAAATTGATTATTTTGCCGTTTCCCTGCCGGATTTTCTGGTGTTTGACGAGGATTATACGGCGAGAAACCGGGCGCACTGCTATTATTTAATGGCACTTGGAAATTTGGGACTGGGAAAGAAAGAAAAGGCGGAGGAATATTTTTTAAAAGCCGAGCTTCATCCTGCGTACTGCACGGATTTCTATGGTATCCGGGGGAGTGCCGGATACCATAAATAATGCGCAGAAGCGCAAATGCGTGTAAACACACATGAAAAATAGTTGTTAAGGCAACACACGCCCCGCGCAACGAGTAGGAGGAAAAATCACCTCCTACTCGATTGCTATTTTAATACCGGGGGTTCAAAAATATTTACGGTGCCATTTTCCCTCTGGTAGGCATAGGTGCGATGCCCTTGAAAATCGGAGAAGAAAACATAGCGGCTTGTGATATTGATCTGTTTGAAATTGCCGTCCATAATGGTTTTGGTTATACCAGTCCAAAGGTCGAGGCAGGCGATGCGGTTGTCATCGCCGCCATCGATCTGATAAAATAAATAGTGTTCATCCTCCGTGATATTAAAAGTAAAACAGAATTCATCCACTAATTTAACTGGTTCTCCCCCGTCGTAACCGATGCGGTAAATTGCATAATTGTCGCTGGATGCAATATAGTATACTCCTCCGGGCATGGCGATCGGCATAAAACAATTATCATTGAAAATCACATTATCCTGCTTTGTTTTTAAATTGAGCGTGTGCAGATAATGATCGCGATCGTCGGCGGCATAATAGAGAATTCCATTTCGGATCGAGGCTGGCACACCCCCGTCGGAGATAAACATTCCCGCATTTTTTTTATCAATATCCACGCTGTGCATCTGGATGGCGGTCTTCTCGTCATAGTGCTGATAAAAAATAGTGTTGCCAAACAGACAGGACACACCATTTGCCCCGTCAAAGAGCATTGTGGTTCGCCCGTTTTTTCGCCCGTAGCGATAGATGCCAGTATTGTAAAAACTCAGCGCGCTGTTGTTAGCGGATTCCTTTGCATAATTGCGTCTGGAATAGTAAATATAATGTTCATCCGCGTTGATCGAGGCTACTTTGTCGGTGGAGAGTTTTTTTACATCAGTGCAGTTAAAATTCATCGAGTAGAGTGCGCCGTCGTCGGCGGGATTGGAGAAATAGATGGTATCGCCAATCTCACAGAAAAGTCCGTCATTGTACAGATTGCCCGCAAGATTGCCCGTGACCTCCCCCTCATTGTAATAAACTTTGGTGGAATAGTATGACCAGGTGATAAGACCGCCAATAACAAGTACCAGCACAAGGATGGTAAGAATTTTCTTTTTCATAAAAGCCCCCTTTATGTAAAGATAGTTGTTTTGTTATTATTATTTTAACATAAAGAGAGGCTTTTTTCTACCCCCACTTGCAAAATCAAAAGAGAAACGATATAATAAAACAGCAAAATAAGGTGCAAAAAAGAAGAAATGGAGAATACTTATGGTGGATTTAATGGATTCCAGGGCGGAGATTGACCAGATTGATAGACAGATTGTCGAGCTGTTTGAGCGCAGAATGCAAGTGGCTGGGGATGTCGCAGAATATAAGAGAAGCGTGAGCAAGCCAATTTTTGACAAGGCGAGGGAGGATGCAAAATTAGCAGCGGTGCAGAAACTTTGCAGCAATGATTTTAACGGGCACGCGATAAAAGAGGTATTTAAACAGTTGATGAGCATTAGCAGACGGTTACAGTACACGCTAAATAAAGAGCAGGAAGAAGAACAGTTTCAAGTCCTGTCCCATCTGCCAAGGACAAAGGAAACAAAGGTCGTATTTTTCGGTGCGCATGGCTCTTATTCCGAGCAGGCAATGGAGGAATGTTTTGGGAGGGAGATCACCAGTTTTCCGGCAGCAAGCTTCTATGAGGTGATGGAGGCGGTACAGGGGGGAAAGGCAGATTTTGGGGTGTTGCCCATTGAGAATACCACGACGGGCGGAATTACAGACAGTTATGATTTATTAGTAGAATTTGATAATTATATTGTTGCAGAACATATCCTGCGTGTTAACCAGGCACTTTTAGGACTTCCCGGCGCGTCGCTTGAGGAGATTCGCACAGTCTATTCCCATGCGCAGGGAATTTTACAGAGCAGGAAATTTCTGGAAGATTATCCAAAGATGCAGGCAATAGAAAGCGGAAGTACAGCCTACGCCGCGCACCGGGTAGCGCAGGAAGGAGATCCGACAAAAGCAGCGATCGCCAGTGTGCGCGCCGCAAAAAATTATGGGCTTTCTGTGCTGGCGGAGCAGATCAATTCCGAGGACTGCAATTCAACACGCTTTATTATTATTACCAATCAGAAGGAACATCTCGACACGGCGGACAAGGTCAGCATTTGTTTTTCCCTTCCGCACGAGACGGGGAGTCTCTACAATATGCTCTCAAATATTATTTACAATAATCGGAACATGACAAAAATTGAGTCGCGTCCGCTTTCCGGAAAAAATTTTGAGTATCGTTTTTTTGTGGATTTTGAGGGAAATCTGACCCAGGCTGCCGTGCAGAACACGCTTGCCTGCATTCGCATCGAGGCACTGGAGATGAAGATATTAGGGAATTATCGGACAATATAGAGCTGTTCACATTTGCGGTCATGCTGCGACTGCTTTTTAGGAGCAGCTAATCTGCCCGTGTTCGCGCTTGCAGCGCGAACTGGTTGTGTGAAAAGGGTCACACTCAAAATCCTTTTGCTTTCCTTATGCCCCTTTCACACTTTTTTCACAGAAAAACCCCAGTTTTATCAATTCTCTTTTTTAAAATAAGCAGGGTAGGGCGGCAGCAGAATCCAGAAAAGAGGGAAAATATGGATCAGAATATAACGTCGGCAGGACAGGTAAATCTTGAAAAAGCCAGAGAATATCACGAGCATACGCACAAGGAGAAAGTTAAGAAAAAGGGAGGAAAGAAATTCGCTTTATTTTTCGCCGCGGCAGTGGTTACAGGCGTGTTGGCCGCCTCGATCTTCCAGGGGGTTTCCTGGTATCGGAGGGGGGAGAACACCAGCGCGGTAAGCAAGGAACCAATCCGTGAACTTGACGGGACACCAAATGCTCCAATCGCCACAGTAGATCCGGAAAACGTAGAGGGTGCCTTTGTCACCGATGTTTCTGCGGTGGTAGAAAATGTAATGCCTGCGGTTGTCGCGATCAATTGTACAGCGGAAAAAGTTCAAACAACATTTGATTTTTTCGGGAGAAATTACCAAGAAAAGGAAGAGCAGATTTCTTCTGGAACGGGAATTATTATCGGACAGAGTGACCGTGAACTTCTGATAGTAACCAATAATCATGTGATTGCGGGTGCAACAAAGATATCCATTGAATTTTGTGATAAGACAACGGTAGAAGCCCAAATAAAAGGAACGGAGGAGAACGATGATCTTGCTGTGGTATCGGTGCCCCTTGGCAGTCTTTCCTTTGAGACCCTGCGCCAGATTCGCCTAGCCAGCATCGGGGGTTCGGAGGAACTTCAGATGGGAGAATTTGTAATTGCGATCGGCAATGCACTGGGCTATGGGCAGAGCGTCACAGTGGGCTATGTCAGCGCGCTTAACCGGGAAGTAACCGCCGAGGGCGTGACGTTAAATCTGATCCAGGTGGATGCCGCGATCAATCCCGGCAACAGTGGCGGGGCACTGTTAAATGCGAACGGGCAGGTGATCGGAATCAATTCAGTCAAATATGCGGATACCGATGTGGAGCGCATTGGCTATGCGATCCCAATCAGCGAAGTATTGCCGATCATCAATGATCTGATGAATAGAGAGGAACTTGTCGAGGCGGAGAGTGCCTACCTTGGCATTGAGGGAAAAGATGTGGACAGTGCGCACGCAAACAGTTTCCGTATGCCGATTGGGATCTGTGTGACCAAGATTGAAAAAAATTCCCCGGCGCAGAGAGCTGGACTTTATCTGGGCGATATTATTGTTGGAATCAACGGCAGGAGCGTTTCAACAATGGAGGAGTTGATGCACATACTCAGCTACACCAGGGGCGGCACAGAAGGGACTCTTGAGTTAAAAGTGCTTGAGAATGGAACCTATGTGGATAAGGAACTGACGGTAATATTCGGACAGCGAGGAGATCACACAGAAGGGAAAAAAAGGTAAATTATGCCTCATACTTTCTCTTTAATGCTTCCAGTTCCTCATCCGCATCCATAATTTTCACCGAGCCCAGTTTATTATGAATTCCGTTTTCTTCCAGAAAACGATAGGCAAGCATAAATGAAGTGTCATCAAAATTTGTCATAAATTTATTGTTGATATTACGGATATCCCAGGCTGATGTATTGTATAGAGAAAGGTCAGTGTACTGGAATACCTGGCGGAAGGAGTCAATGCAGATCTGTTTTTGCTGGCGCATATCCGGCGAGACGGTCTGTGTGTTAAATACGCGCAGATAGACACGCAAAAATCCGTCATGTGAGGAGGCAAACCACTGATGAATTGAGGCGTACTCTTTTGTCATGGAATGCAGAAAAAGTTCCCAGTCCGTGGAAACATAGGAGGCATCCACCATGGTCTGAATCTGATTTTCAGTCAGGTTCAGATCATATTTTTTGTTAAATCTTTCCACAATCCGGATACGCTTGCTCACTGCGTCCGGAAGCTGAGAGGAGCGCGGTATTGCATTGTCGCGCTCGCGCTTTGTCGTGTAAGTGGTGTAGTCTTCCTCTTTCTGTGTATCCTTTTTTGGGAGAATGGCGCGGATCATTTTATAAAATATGTAGATCGGAAGCACTAACATAAGGAGTGGCCATAGAAGCCAAAATGAGGAGGAGGCGATGGAGAGCATAATAAGAATAATTACAATCGGAAGCCATTTGCTCTTATTTTTCTTTACCTTCCGATAGGCTTTTGGCTGATTTCTTCCCACAAAAATATACCATAATGCAAACAAAACAATAATACTTCCCATAATTACCCTCTTTCTGCGCAATCCCGCGCAAGAATAGCTTAGCACGGGATTGCGGATTTGTAAAGTAGTTTAATTTATCGACCGAGAATCAGACAACTGATCGGTTCAACAACGGGGGACTTCCCCTGAAGTGTTCCAAGCGGCGTATCGCTGGCAAATTCTGCATTTGCATAGATATTCCATGTCCGGTAAGGGATATTAAATCTTACGGCGACACGGTTTGGATTAAACAGCACACAGATCTCTTTTAGTTCGTCGCCGCCCGCATGATCGAAGAGCAGATAGCCCACAGTATTTTCCGTCTCCGGCGATTCCGGAAGAAAGGAAAGATGTGCAGCAACTTCCTTTGCACTATTCATGCGAAAGGCAGGATGTGCCTTTCGCAGTGCAATCAGCCCGCGATAGTATTCGTACACTGCATAATATTTTGTAAGATTTTTCCAGTTGATAGCATTGACGCGATCGGGCGATTGGTAGCTGTTCTCGTCAAATCCTCCGTCAACTGCCGGTTTTGAGCGCAAAAATTCCTCCCCTGCCAAAAAGAACGGAATGCCCTGCGCGGTCAGATAGATAGCTGCCGCAAGCTTGTTCATGCGGATGCGCTGCTTTTTGCTGCCGCAAGGGTGGGATGAGGTGAGTTTGTCCCAGAGCGTGAGATTATCGTGCGCGGAAACATAATTGATGCACTGCGCGGGGGAAGCCGCCCAAAATTCAGAAGACCGAAGTTTTTTTAAATCGATCTGCGGGTGAGGAGTGCAGCCGCAAATACCAAAGCGGATCTGGTTGCAGAGATATTTTTTTCCGCTGACAAAGCCCTTCTCCCTCGCCTCGAACACGCTCCCTTTAATTGCATCGCGCAGGTTGTCGTTGAATGCGGCAACCCCGGGGATAATGGCGAGGTTTTCCTTTGTCGCACGTTTAGACTGTTCAAGCAAACTCTCACCACCTACCCATCCCTCGCCGTATATTAAAATCTGCGGATTGATCTCATCAAGGCGTGTGCGGACAGCCTGCATGGTCTTGATATCGTGCAGACCCATCAGATCAAAGCGAAAACCATCGATATGGTATTCCCTCGCCCAGTATGCGACGGAATCCGCGATAAAAGCGCGCATCATCGGGCGTTCTGAGGCGGTTTCATTGCCGCAGGCGGAGCCGTTGGAAAAGCTCCCATCCGGGTTCATGCGGTAATAATAATATGGAACCATCCGGTTAAAAGGGGAGTCCAGTCCGAAGGCGGTATGATTATAAACCACATCCATAATCACACCCAGTCCCTCTTTGTGCAGGGCATGAATCATTTCTTTCATCTCCCGGATACGCACAGCCCCGTTATTTGGATCGCTGCTGTAGGAACCTTCCGGGATATTGTAGTTCGCAGGATCATACCCCCAGTTAAAGGAAGGTGCAGTCTCGTCCACCGAGCAAAAATCAAAGCAGGGCAGTAAATGAATGTGGGTTATGCCAAGTTCCTTTATATGGTCAAGTCCCGTGGAATCTTTTGCAGTATTTTTTGTACCCTTTTCGGCGAGCCCAAGAAAACGCCCCTTGTTTTTGATCCCCGCAGAAAAATCCATCGAGAGATCGCGCAGATGCAGTTCATAGAGAATTGCGTCAGTCGGCTGCAACAGAGTCGGACCATGGTCCTTTTCCCAGTCTTTTGGATGGGTAAGTGCAAGGTTGACTACCATTGAGAATTTACCGTTTGCGGAGCAGGCGCGCGCATAAGGATCAGTGGTCAAATATTCTTGATCATTGATGGTGATAAGATAGCGGTAGTACATCCCATGCAACATTTCATCCCTCTCGTAACTCCATATGCCATGGGAGGATTTTTTTAGTGGAATTTGTTCTTCCTCTGCATTTTCATTCGGGTGACCGTCCTTTGTCGGCGGACATAAACATAAAACAATACTTTGCGCCTGCGGCGACCAGACAAAAAAGGAAGTTTTTAACTCGCTACAAACTGCACCGAGAACAGCGTCGGTACAAGTGAATTCCTGATCAAAGGCAGCGGAATTATAAAAGGCGATCTGTTTTGCAATCTGTTTTGCCGTCGGCTGTTTCCCAATTGATTTTTTCGCCGCTGGACGTTTTTCGGATTGTTCTCTGAACATTTGATTCATAGATTACCTCTTTTCTGCACATTTTCTGAAATAAAAAGCAGAAAATGCGCGCTATTTTAATTTTCATTCCTATTTCATATTTTACCATACGAAATAAGAAAAGTCGAGAACAACTTGGTATTGTTTCGAAAAAGTCCGAAAATAAAAATGACTTATCTATAGAGCATTTTTTTGTTCTTAAAAATCTAAAAAAGAGCAGGAGTATCGAACGTATGTTTGCAAGTACTGTAAAACAGGTTGTAAATTGGTTCGGGGTGTTGTATAATATGATCTAAAACAATGAAAACTGATTTGTAATACCAGTTTTTGATAGGAATAAAAAGGAGGAAAATCAAGAAAAATGCGGGAAATTGATTTAGATAAAATAGAGATAAATATGGGACCTCCCACAGAGGAGCCAGCCCGTCAATATTATTTTATGGCAAAGTGCAGAGAATGGATTCGAGCGGAATCTAAGCGTTTAGGGCGAGCACTTACCTGTGCTACAGTGACTTTCGGCTGCCAGATGAATGCTAAGGATTCCGAGAAACTTTCCGGGATCTTACAAAAAATTGGCTATGTGGCAGCAGATACCGAAAAGGCGGATCTTGTACTCTACAATACCTGCACTGTGCGGGAAAATGCGAATACGCGTGTCTACGGGCGAATCGGCTATCTTGGCAGGATAAAGTACAGGGAAAATCCGCAGATGAAAATCGCGCTCTGCGGCTGCATGATGCAGGAGGCTCATGTGGTCGACAAAATCAAGCAAAGTTATCCCTTTGTCAACCTGATCTTTGGGACACATAATATTTATAAGCTTGCAGAACTTTTATATGAGCAGATTCAGTCGGGCGGCATGGTAGTAGAAATAGAAAAAGAAAGTGGAAAAATTGTGGAGGAACTTCCGAGCGAGCGCAAATTTGATTTCAAAGCGGGGGTCAATATTATGTACGGCTGCAATAATTTTTGCAGCTACTGTATTGTGCCATATGTGCGCGGAAGAGAGCGCAGTCGCAAACCCGATGATATTATCCGTGAGGTGGAGGACTTGGCGGATAATGGTGTGACGGAAGTGATGCTTCTCGGACAGAATGTAAATTCTTATGGAAAGACTTTGGAAAATCCTGTAAATTTTGCTGAACTTTTGCAGATGGCGGAACAGGTGGAGGGGATACGGCGCATTCGTTTTATGACACCGCACCCAAAGGATCTGTCCGACGATCTGATTCGCGTGATGGCAAATTCAAAAAAAATCTGCCATCATCTTCATCTTCCGGTGCAGTCTGGCAGTTCCCGCATTCTAAAACTGATGAACCGCCACTATACCAAGGAGGATTATCTGGCCTTAGTTGCGCGTGTCCGCGCCGCCATTCCGGATGTGGCATTGACCACGGATATTATTGTGGGGTTTCCCGGCGAGACGGAGGAAGATTTTATGGAAACCATGGATCTCGTTTCCCGCGCGCGCTATCATAGTGCCTACACTTTTTTGTATAGCCCGCGCGAGGGCACACCGGCTGCCGTAATGGAGGGGCGGGTAGAAGAGCAAGTTGCGGGAGAGCGGTACAACCGGCTGATTGGAAGAATCCGGGATATCTCACAGGAACTTGCGGCAGAGAGTACTGGGAAAATAATGGAGGTATTGGTGGAGGAAATCAATACAAAAAGGGAAAATTTCGTTTCTGGACGACTTGAAAATAATCTTCTCGTCCATTTTCCAGGGGATAAAAAATTGCTTGGCCAGTATGTGAAAGTGAAACTTTTAGAGTGTATGGGATTTTATTATCTCGGTGAGTTGGTGGGCAAAAATGTATGACAATTTGACAAATTGCATAAATATTTCACGTTTCTATTGACATTCACGGGAAAATAGTATAGAATTTATATGTTGTATGTCCGAAGTTTTTGAAGATACGGGTGGCATATAGCAGAGCAACGGAATAAGGAGGACTTCCTGTGAACGATGTAGTGAAGATTGCGATTGCGATCATCATTACTGCCGCTGTGGTTGGGATCGTCGTCTACAAACTCACGCTCTCCTATCACACCAAACTGGTGGAGGCAAAGATTGGCAACGCCGACGAAAAGGCAAAGGAGATTGTTGAGGAGGCATTAAAAACTGCTGAGACGAAAAAGAAGGAGGCACTTCTCGAAGCGAAGGAAGAGTCAATTAAGACGAAGAATGAGTTAGAGAAGGAAGCAAAAGACCGCAGGGCAGAAGTACAGCGTTACGAAAAACGTGTCCAGGCAAAAGAAGATGCCGCAGACCGTAAGTTGGAGTCACTGGAAAAGAAGGAGTCAAAACTGGTTGCGCGCGAGCAGGAACTTGAGAAGATCCGCATTGAAGTGGAGCAGTCTCATGCAATGCAATTGGCGGAACTGGAAAAGATTTCCGGATTGACCTCCGAACAAGCTAAGGAATATCTTATTAAGACGGTTGAAGACGAAGTGAAACATGAGACGGCAGTGATGATTAAGGAGATGGAGAGCAGGGCGAAAGAGGAGGCCGACAAAAAGGCCAAGGATATCGTGGTAACTGCAATCCAGAAATGTGCTGCTGACCATGTGGCAGAATCAACGATCTCCGTCGTACAGTTGCCGAACGATGAGATGAAGGGGAGGATTATCGGGCGTGAGGGCAGGAATATCCGCACGATCGAAACGTTAACCGGCGTGGATCTTGTGATTGATGATACGCCGGAAGCCGTGCTTCTCTCCAGCTTTGACCCGATCCGCAGAGAGGTTGCAAGGATTGCCCTTGAGAGGCTGATTGTGGACGGTCGCATTCATCCGGCACGCATTGAGGAGATGGTTGAGAAAGCGCAGCGGGAAGTTGAGCTTATGATTCGGCAGGAGGGCGAGGCGGCAGTATTAGAAGTCGGTGTCCATGGCATCCATCCGGAGCTTGTAAGACTTCTCGGAAAAATGAAATTTAGGACAAGCTACGGGCAGAATGCGCTCAGGCATTCAATTGAAGTGGCGATGCTCTCCGGGCTGCTTGCCGGGGAGATTGGCGTTGATGTAAGGAACGCGAAGCGTGCAGGTTTGCTGCACGATATCGGGAAATCGATCGACCAGGAGATGGAGGGTACTCATGTGCAGATCGGGGTTGATCTGTGTCGCAAGTACAAGGAATCTCAGCTTATTATCAATGCTGTGGAGGCGCACCATGGGGATGTGGAGCCTCAGTCCCTGATTGCATGTATCGTCCAGGCGGCCGATACGATCTCGGCGGCAAGACCGGGGGCAAGACGAGAGACATTAGAAACATACACCAACAGATTGAACCAGTTAGAAGATATTGCGAATGGCTTTAAAGGTGTCGATAAATCTTTTGCGATCTCCGCGGGGCGCGAGATCCGCGTGATGGTAGTACCGGAGCAGATAAGTGATGATGATATGGTACTCATGGCAAGAGAATTGTCGAAAAAGATCGAGGATGAATTACAATATCCAGGTCAGATTAAGGTCAATGTAATCCGTGAATCCAGAGTAACCGATTACGCAAAATAAGAAGTAAAAGTGAAGGAACACTTCCATTAAGGGGTGTTCCTTTCATTAGTTAAAAAAAGAGTCTTTTTTCAATTTTGCACCGCAGTTTTGTGACGCGTTACAAAGTGAAAATTACTCCGACACTTACCTTTGATGAGCGCGGGCATAAAAAGAATGGGATGACTTACTATGTGTACGGTGTGGACGAAAATGGAAACCCGCCGATCGGCGCGGTACCACGCACGGAAGATGTGATTGGGGAGTGTGGACGGGGAAACCTATGATTTTTGCAGTCGGTATTTATTTTGGGCGGTTGCCGTCGGTGTTGTGCCAATGGTATTAAATGCAGCATTTGCGCATTTGGTGTGCTCGGAAGAGTACTCGAAGCAGGCAAGTTTTGGTATGGCGATGGGGGAATCCTCAACATGGTTCTTGACCCTATTTTTATCTCTCTCTTTGGCTTGGAAATCTCCGGTGCCGCCATCGCCACAATGTTGTCCAATCTTGTCGCCACAATCTATTTTGTTGTGCTGATCATTAAAAGAAAAAAGACTACTGTACTCACTTTAAATCCGTGCTATTATACTGTTGGGATGCATATTCCAGTCGAAGTATTATTGGTTGGATTTCCAAGCTGTATTATGAATATTAGGGGGTATTTTCCAATATTTGTATGAATCGCCTGATGGCATCCTACTGCAATGAAGCCGTCACGGGCATTGGGATTGCAAAGAAGGTGGATATACTCGCGTTTGCCATTGCCACGAGGATGTTGCAGGGTGTGTTACCGCTGATCGGGTATAATTACTCTGCCAAAAATTTAAAAAGAATGATGGTGGCGGTCAAAATAACCTTTCTCTACAGTCTGGCGATCGCCGTAATTGGTATGGGCTTTCTCCTTATCTGTGCAGAACCGATCGTGGGAGCATTTATTGATAATGCGCTGACTGTGGAATATGGCAGACGATTTCAACACATTATCTGTATCACCTGACCATGTATTTCTGTAACAATGATTGTTATAACTCTTTTCCAGTCTGTGGGGGGAAAGATGCAGCCGCTTATTCTTTCTCTTTTAAGAAAGGGTGGTCTGGATATCCCGGCAATGTTTTTGATGAATGCGCATTTTGGCATAAATGGCATTGCATGGGCAACTCCCGTTGCAGATTTTTTAGCTATGGTGGTTGCAATTTTGGTATTTTTTCCATTTTGGAGAAAATTAAATTTGGAATTAAAGATAAAAAGTGAAGCTGAGATGGGAAAAAATTTTAATTACGAATAAAATCAGGAGGTTTTTTAAATGAGTGCTTTGGAGAAGGAAGAAATTTATACCGTGGAAAATATTTATGATTTGCTGGAGGGGGAGCGGGCAGAACTGATTGACGGGCGAATTTATTATATGGCACTGCCTAGTACAAGTAATTGGGGGAAATTTTTATGGAAACCTATCGAGAATTTTTAGATCGGATTAATTCTTTTGAAAAGAAAGAACTAATCTTTGGAAGTGAATATTTTAAGGGAAACCCATCCATCTTACAAAAAGTGGATCAAAATAATCGATTTCGAGATTTTTATGGGGATACGGTAGTTTTTTCATTGGAAGATCAGGTAAAAGATAAATTGGAAAAATATGTAAATTTTCTCTATTGTTCTGCCCCTGAATGCTTTTGTGAAAGACTGGCTTCAGGTACTTTTCATATGACACTTCATGATCTTAGCAGCTCCACAATTCTAGGAGATATAGCAGAGGAATTGTTTGAAAACGAGTTTAAAGTAATGAAAAAAATAGCAGAGATACAAAAATACAATATAACAAAAATAAAGATGAGAAGTCACTATATCTTCAATATGGTAAATACAAGTTTGGTTTTGGGATTGTATCCTGTGGATGCGCAGGAATATCACAAATTGATAAAATTATATTCTGTTTTTGATTCGGTCAAGAAGCTTAATTATCCCCTTACGCCGCATATTACATTGGCGTACTATAGTTCTAATGGATTTGATTTAAAAGCAGCGAGGGTGCTGGAAGACGCGGTCAGATGGCTAAATAATCACGAGCCGGAGATCGAAATAAATATTAGTCGTTTATTCTACCAAAAATTTAAGACGATGAATCATTATATCAATGTTGCAGAACTGAGTACCCCCAGATTGTGATCAATAATGGATTATGATAGACAAATATCAAGACTTGTGATATACTTTCATTATGGAAATAAGGAATCCAACTGCTTACTAGAGTAAGCAGCATATAAAGAGAAGGGACAGGTATTTTTATGAAGCATTTTATTAAGACACTCAGTTTTATGTTTACAATCATTTTTGTGATCAATATTTTCCCTGTTTCTCATGTGGATGCAGCAGAAAAAAAGTACAGTCTTCGGCTTACCGGAGAGTATGAGCTTGCTGAATACCTCAGCGCAGGATATTCGTATGATGAAGCGATGGAGGGAATCAAATTAGAAAAGGTCGCAGGGAAGAATAAGTGGAATCTAACAATGTATGCTGGAACAAAAGTATATTTAAAAACGGACAAGAAATTTGATATCTATCAGGTTAAGTGTTCATTTGATACAAAATATGCATATGCTTTTTTTCTTCAGATGAATCCGGATTATGTCCGTCAGGATCCCTTTTTCTGTATTGACGCGCTGGACAACGGACAGACCAAATCCATAAAAAATAAAGTTATAACTTTCGAGTCGTATAACGAGCAAGAAAAACGTAAAAGCACATTAAAGATCGTGCTGACGATTTTACCAAATCCTCATGCAGAGAGGAAGTCCAAATTAGAACTTACTGGGGAGTATGATCTGGGCGATAAAGAAAAGGTAATTTATCAGTACAACAAAATGATGAAGAACATTAAATTGGACAAGGTAAAGGGAAAAAATAAGTGGAACCTAACAATGTATGAGGGTACAGAAGTGAAGCTTCCCTACATTGCCCCTACGGGAACAGATGCTATTGAGATAACGGAAACTTTCGATAGTCCATATTACATATCGGGTGAGAAACATTACGAAAAAGATAATTCTTTTATTCATATAAATATATGGAATAAGCTAAAGGAGGTGGTCCTTACCTGTAAAGCTTTAGATGAAAGCGGCAAATGTCTAAGTACTTTGGAGATTGTGGTAACAGTTTTGCCTTATAGTGCAAAGCTGGAAAGAACGAAGCTTATTACGGCAAAAGAACTCTACAAACTTAATTATAAACGAGAGTATTACACTGATTTTGTATGGGAGTATGTTATCAAGAAGTATCCTGAAGTGCTGGTGGAGGATGATGTTCCGCTAATGTATCTTCATGGTCAAGTAGTTCGTTTAATGCATTATGGATATGCTGTGCCACAATATCTCTTTGATCAATTTGGGGGGAAAGATGCCGATGAATTAGACGATATTATTGGCAATGCTAAGATGTGCGATGTATTGAATTATGACGAAGAAATTATTGACGAGGCAAGAATTGCAGCAGTAGCAGACGGAGTGGATAAGGAATCTCTGAAACTACTGGATGATGTTATCCAAGCTTTAAAACTGGAAGAGTATGATACTGATCTGGAAAAAGTTTCTATCATTCAGGAGTGGGTATCCAAAAATATCCGGTATGAACCAGATTACTTTGGAGCAATTGGGGCAGGACTTGACGTAGTGCGTATAATTAGGTCAGGGACTGGAGCCGCCGGTCAATATCTATGGTTAGTGCCGCAGATATGTTGCAGGATTGGTATTCCTTGTTACGGTCAAAACATTCTGATGGATGGAATATGGTGTGAGAGAAATACGTTTAGTGGCGATTTTGATGTTTCAGATACAGATTCGATTTTTCTTAGTGTACTTCAACAGATTTTTGGAGGAGAGATATACTCAAGTGATGAGGAAATAGGCTTATTTTTTAATTTTACGACAGGTTACTGGTACTGGGGGGAGGAGGACTGGGAGGAATTAGAGGAATTAGAGGAATTCGATTCATGATTTAACAATTATAAACTGGGGGCTGCTGCACAAAAAAGAAATGGTACATACTTTGCATTTTTCTCTGTGCGACAGCCTCCCTTCTCATTTAAGTTTCATCTCCGTATTCGCAGTACATCATCCTGCCTAAGCAATGCCAGATCGCCAATTTGCAGTTCACAAAGGCGCAGTGTTTTTACCAGTCTAAGTTCCCCAGGTTCATCAAAGATATGGGTAAAACAAAGATAAGGTTCAAATTCTAAAAGATGCTGAAAAATTCTTCGATAATAGTGGAATTCTTGCATATGAGAATTCCAGGAAATCTTTAGAACTTCTTCTGAAATCCACGTTTTTTTTATTTTTGCCACCCGCCAGTAATCATTTGCAAAGAGATCTATAGGATAGCGGCCTTCCTCCTTTAAGGCGAGGGAATACGATCCGACCATGGAACCACAGTCGCAGAAGCCCGGACGATTTCCGCCAAAGGCTTTATAGCCTCCTGGAAAGAGATGCAGACAGCCATAGTTGCGGTTTTTTAAATAGGAAACGGATTTTTTATTTTTTACAATCGTATAATTAAATTGACACATGGGTTTTCCCCCTTTACATAAAAACTCAGTTTTAATCTTGATTTGTCTTACAAGGTATTTTATCATAAGCAGAATGACATGACAATGTAAAATCCGATTTTTTTAAATTAGCGCATTGATATTATCTGATTTTGCTTGAAATTCACCAAAAGCTGTATTACAATAAATGGAGGGTAAGATAAAAGATAAAGTGAAGGATTTATTTTGTATTCGGAATCGTGTCGGAGGATAAGGAGGCTATGTGAAAATATCATTTATCGGGGCGGGAAATATGGGATATCCGCTGTTAAAGGGTGCTACCGCAGCGTTTGGGGCGGAGAATATTACCTTTCAGACAAGACACCGGGAACATGAGGAGGCAATTTCAAGGGAACTTGGCGTGCCGTATGCGCCGCGCCTGCTTGAGATGGTGATGCAGTCGGATATTATCGTGATTGCCGTCAAACCTCAGTATGCAGCAGAGGTATATCCGGATGTGAAGCTTGCCATGTCGAAGGAAAAAATTATTGTTTCGGTGATGGCAGGTGTTACGGTGGAGGAATTAAGGAGGCAGACGGGTGCGGTAAAAATTGTGCGCACTATGCCGAATACTCCGGCGATGCTC
>CAJTLX010000017.1 GCA_910577165.1 uncultured Lachnospiraceae bacterium | reverse complement strand
TTGCAGTACTGTTTTTGTTTATATTGCTTTTGTGGCGTATTTTTATTATTGCGATCAATGCGCCGGATCTATTTGGCAGTTTGATTGCAACGGGGGTGATGGCACATATTGCGGTGCAGGTTTTAATCAATGTCGCAGTGGTGACAAACACCATTCCCTCCACTGGAATCCCGCTGCCCTTTATCAGTTACGGCGGCAGTTCACTCCTGGTGTTAATGATGGAGATGGGAATTGTGTTAAGCGTTTCTGATCGGATTGAAGGGGAACAATAAATAAAATTTTGCATTAACCATGCACGATGGAAGGGGAGACTGCATAAACTGTAGCAGATGCTTTTTTTGAGGTGTGTGCCATGGCTTGTATTCAGATTTCGGGCGGTTGTCCGCTTTGCGGTGAGATAGGACTCCAGGGTTCGAAAAATGCGGTTTTGCCAATGCTTGCAGCATCGCTTTTAATTCCGGGAGAAACTAGGTTTTTTCACTGTCCGGACATCGCGGACGTGCGGGCGATGGCGGCACTGCTTCAAAAACTTGGAGCAGCGGTATCCTGGGATAAGGGGGTGCTTTGCGTAAATGCTGCCGGGGCGCATCCAGTTGTTCTCAATGAGAAAGATATGGCGGATACCAGGGGATGTATATTGTTTCTCGGCGCGCTAACCGCCAGATTTGGGCAGGCACGTCTCGCACATCCGGGCGGATGTGTGATCGGCAAACGCCCGGTGGACTTACACCTTCTCGCACTAAAAGCACTGGGGGTAGTTATCGAGGAGAGCGAGGTGATCTGCGGGAGAACTAAGTTAGTTTCGGGCGCGGAAATTGTATTTCCATTCCCCTCCGTCGGAGCGACACAGAATGCGCTTTTAGTGGCCGTGCTTGCGGCGGGGACAACAAGGCTGCACAATGCAGCGAAGGAGCCGGAAGTTGTGCATCTGTGCCATTTCTTAAATATGGCGGGTGCGAAGATTTCCGGCATTGGGACGGCGCATCTTGAAATTGAAGGAGTGGGGAAGCTACACCCACTTGACTATACCATCCCCCCCGATCGGATTGTCGCGGGAACCTATATAACCGCTGTGCTTGCGGCGGGCGGAAAAGCTTTTCTAAAGGGGGCGGATGTGGGGGAACTTTTCTCGGTGATAGAGCCGTTAAAGGCAGCGGGCGCGGAATTTCATCTTTTTGCGGATGGCATTTTAGTAAAGAGGAGTGCAAAGGCGCGCCTTCGTGCGTTTGACTATATAAAGACCGAGCCTTATCCCGGATTTCCAACGGATATGCAGTCGCAGTTTGTCGCTCTCGCAGCACTCTCTGACGGAGTTTCCATTATTGAAGAAACCATTTTTGAAGCGCGCTTTGGCGTTGTCTCCGAGTTAAAAAAAATGGGTGCAAAAATTTATCTTAACGAGAATAAGGTGGTGGTGGAGGGAGTTCTATCCCTCTCTCCCGAAACGCTTATTGGAAGGGATCTGCGCGGGACAGCCGCGCTTTTGGTAGCGGCACTTGCCGCAAAGGGAGAGAGCAGAGTTTTTGGAGTGGAATATTTAATGCGGGGATATGAGGGATTTGTGGAAAATTTAAAAGCTCTTGGTGCCAGAATAGAGTTTGATGCTTTGTAGTGGGGCGGCATTAGAGTTTTAGGAGAGGAAATTATCTTGAGAATATGAGAAAGACATATAAATATGCACCGGTGAGAAAAGGAAAAAAGATACTGACATTTGCTCTGTGCATCTGTCTTGTTCTCTCGCTGATCGCCGTGATCTTTTTAAAGACCTTTGAGATCAGGGAATTTACGGTAACGGGGGGAAGCAGGTATTCCGAGCAGGAGATAAAAGAATTTCTGATAACAAAACCGACAGATAAAATCAGTTTGTTTTTTTGGCTGCATATGCGTATGTTTGGGTATGGCGAGATTCCCTTTGTGGAAAAGATCGAGACAGAACTTACCGGGCGCAGATCGGTGGAAGTGACGGTGCATGATAAAATTGTAACCGGATGCGTGGAGCAGATGGGAAGTTATCTGTACTTTGACCGGGACGGAATGGTGGTGGAAAGCTCTAAGATAAAGCTTCCCGATGTGCCGGTGGTCAGCGGGCTGAAATTTTCAAAAATTGTGCTTTTCGAGCAGATGGTTACGGCGAAAGAAGGAATTTTTGATGTGATTCTCGATCTGACACGCCTGATACAAAAACAGGAACTTATCGTTTCGGAGATCGCGTTTGACAAAGATTATGCGGTGACACTCCATATTGACGGAAATCAGATTCTGCTCGGAAAACGAGAGCAGTACGATGAAGTACTCTCAGTACTTAAATCAATCGTTTCCACTTTGGGGGAGAGAAAGCTGCGAATTGATATGACGACCTATGAAAACGGAAACAATCGGATTACGGCACAGGATTTAAATGGAGATTCATCATCCGCACCCATGCCGGGGATGGGTTTTCCAGAGACAAATGAGCCTCCTCCTGAGTCGGGAATTACCGGGGATGGACAGGAATAAAGAACAGATACTTACCAATGCAAAAAGGTATCAGCAATTTGCATGAAAAATTTTTAAAAAATTCATAAAATTCTGCTTGATTATTTTTGAGTTTCACTATATTATAAAGTAGGCAATAAAGAGGGAATGGATATAATGTGTATTTCTCGCAGGAAAGAGAATATATATCATATCGTCTACAATAAATAGTGCCGGATAGGAGCAGTCCGGAAATATGTGACGATGAAGGAGGAATCACCTTGCTAGAGATTAGAAAAAACGATGCGGATGTGGCCGCGAAGATTTTGGTAGTTGGCGTTGGGGGAGCGGGAAATAACGCGGTAAATCGAATGATTGAGGAAGGGATTCAGGGCGTGGAGTTTGTCTGTGTCAACACGGACAAGCAGCATCTTAGAACTTGTAAAGCGCCAAACTGCATACAGATCGGAGAGAAATTGACCAAGGGACTTGGTGCGGGGATGATGCCGGAGATAGGTGAGAAGGCGGCGGAGGAAAACCGCGATGAGCTGACGGAGATTATCCGCGATCATGATATGGTGTTTGTCACCTGTGGGATGGGTGGCGGTACCGGAACAGGTGCGACTCCAGTGGTAGCGCAGATCGCAAAGGAACTTGGCATTTTGACCGTCGGCATTGTGACAAAACCATTTCGTTTTGAGGCGAGACAGCGCATGAACAATGCACTTGCCGGAATTGAAAAATTGAAACAGAATGTGGACACGCTTATCGTAATTCCAAACGAGAAGCTGCTTGAGATTGTAGATCGGCGCACCCCGATGCCGGAGGCACTCCGCAAGGCGGACGAGGTGCTTCAACAGGGTGTGCAGGGCATTACAGACCTTATCAACGTGCCAGGTCTAATCAATTTGGACTTTGCGGATGTGCAGACCGTAATGAAAAATAAGGGGATTGCACATATCGGTATCGGTGTTGGTACGGGAGATAATAAATGTATTGAAGCGGTGCAGCAGGCAATCACCAGCCCGCTGCTTGAGACCACGATCGAGGGGGCTTCCCATGTGATCTTAAATATTTCCGGCGATATCGGATTAGTCGAGGTGGACGAGGCAGCAACCTATGTGCAGGAGCGCATCGGCGACGAGGCCTATGTTATTTTCGGTGCAGTGCCGGATTCAAATGTGCAGGACAGAGCAACGATCACGGTGATTGCGACCGGACTTGAGGAAGTGGTTCCAGCAGTGAAGACTCCGTCGTTTATGAATCAGAAAAATGTACAGCCAAATACCTGTCAAAATATGTTAAATAATCAGGGCGTTCCAAATCCTTCGCCAGTGCAAAACTTTGAAAATCCAGAACCGGTACAAACGCCGGTTCAGCCGCAGGTAACTCCTGGATTTGGGCAGAACCAGACGAATCAACGCCCGTTTGTACAGCGTCCGTCGACGATGACTACTTACAATTCTCCAAGTGGGGGCGGTATTTACCGCACACAGACAAATCCATCCTCCGGCATTTCTTATATGCCGCAGCAGCCGTTGCAACCTAAACCGAAGCCAGTGATCACACCGGATCATTCTGAGAAAAATGAAGGGATCAAGATACCGGAATTTTTGATGAAGAGTACAAAACGAAGGTAAGGTAGGAAAGATAATATCTTTTGGACAATTTGCATAAATTTTTTGTAGAAAGCAGATGTTTTTTGTAGAAAGCAGAGAACGTCTGTTTTTTTTGTAGAGAGATAGGAAAAAAACAAAAATTTATGGTGAAAAATGAAGTAGAAAAAATTGGAAACACACTCCCGTTTGACAAAATATGCTGGGAGGACATGATATACTGGTAAAAAATTAAGGAGAGAAGGTGAGGGGGACGGTGCCGGAATTTTATTATCCGGACATTGCTTTTTTGGTCAACTTTTTTTTTGATTACCTGCTGCTTTTTCTTGTAAGGTATTTGGGGCGGCTTAATGCAAAGCGGCAAAGAATGATCCTTTCGGCAGCGATAGGAAGTTTATTTGCGGTATTTGCTACGATAGTCGGAGTTCGGGGGATATTTCTTCCAATTCATTTTGTACTTGGCGGTGCGATTTTATGCGCGATCGCCTTTGGAAAAAAGAAGATAAAAAGAAATATGCTAACACTGTTTGTCTGTGCCTTTGTGATGGGCGGAATGCTCTATGTGTTAAGTTCTTTTATCACAGGAATATCCGCGGGAAAAGAACTTATCCCAACGGCGGTTGTTCTCGGCATTCTTACCGTGATCGCAGCATTTGCTCTGTGTCTATTGTCAAAAATTCGTCGGGAGAGTGCCAAAACTCCGATCTATTCTGTGCGGTTTTGTATTGGGGAAGACAGCTTTTGCTGTAAGGGGTTATTAGACACAGGAAACGGACTTTATGAGCCGTTCGGGAAAAAGCCAGTTCTTTTACTTGTCTCTGCAAAGTTTAAGATGCCGCTTGAAAAATTTTGTGATGAAAGACCGGAGAAGACGCGATTTATCCCATACCGCGCGGTGGGAACCCCGGAGGGAATGCTGTTGGGCGTGGAGTTGAATGAACTTGTTATTGAGACGGATCAGGAGGAAATTTGTCTGGAGAAAATTCCTGCCGCATATTCGGATTCCGGGGGAGGAAATCTTTATCAGGTAATTTTACATCCGGACTTTTTTCTGTAAGGAAAAATATTTTCGCAGAAATTTTGTAAGAGAAAAATTTGATAAGAAAGGAAAGGGGATTATGCTGTTTAAGATTGTTTGGGCAAACAAATTTCAGGTTCGTCTAAGACCGAATCTGTTTAGTATGCTGTTTAGAAAACGGGGGGAGATCCACTATATCGGCGGAGCAGAGATTCTGCCCGCGCCGCTTACCACAAGTCAGGAATCGGATGTGCTTTTGCTTTTGGGAACATCGGAGGATGCGACTGCGCGCGCGATTTTGGCAAAGCATAATCTGCGCCTTGTCGTCTATATTGCAAAAAAATTTGATAATACGGGGGTTGGGGTGGAAGATCTGATCTCGATCGGGACGATCGGACTGATGAAGGCAATTAACACCTTTAATCCGGAGAAGAAGATCAAATTTGCAACCTATGCGTCGCGCTGTATTGAGAATGAGATTTTAATGTATCTGCGTCGCAATAACAAGATTAAGCAGGAAGTTTCGATCGATGAGCCGTTAAATGTGGATTGGGACGGAAATGAACTATTACTCTCCGATATTTTGGGTACGGAGGAGGATGGGATTTATCGCAGCATTGAGGCGGAGGCAGATAAAAAGCAACTTTACAAAGCACTTGAAAAGCTGGAGGATCGGGAGAAAATTATTGTGCAACTCCGCTTTGGGATCGGGACAAACGACGGAAGGGAGCGCACACAGAAGGAGGTTGCGGATCTGCTTGGGATCTCGCAGTCCTACATATCAAGGCTGGAGAAAAAAATTATGAAACGGCTAAAAAAAGAGATGAGTGTAAGCAGTTGAAATCTAGGGCTTTCTTTTGTTTCTTTTTTCTGCTATAATCGGGGTATCAAAGATTCAGGAGGAATACCGCAATGAAAACGGATATCGAAATTGCACAGGGGGCGAAGATGCTGCCGATCGGGGAGGTGGCGGCAGAGCTTTCTATCCTTGAAGAGGATTTGGAATTTTATGGAAAATACAAAGCGAAATTTGCAGATTCGCTTGATGAAAAGATTGCGAAAAATCCGGACGGAAAGCTTGTGTTGGTGACAGCAATCAATCCGACTCCCGCGGGCGAGGGCAAGACTACTACGACAGTCGGGCTTGGGCAGGCCTTTGCCAAGCTAGGAAAAAAGGCAGTGATCGCATTAAGAGAGCCTTCCCTGGGACCTTGCTTTGGCATTAAGGGAGGTGCGGCTGGGGGAGGGATGGCGCAAGTGGTGCCGATGGAGGATTTAAATCTTCATTTTACGGGGGATTTTCACGCGATCACCTCCGCGAACAATTTGCTTGCAGCACTGCTTGACAATCATTTGCAGCAGGGCAACGCACTTTGTATTGACCCAAAGCAAGTAGTCTGGAAGCGATGTGAGGATATGAACGACCGCGCACTGCGAAATATTGTGATCGGGCTGGGAAATAAAATGGACGGCGTAGTCAGAGAGGATCATTTTGTTATCACTGTCGCATCGGAGGTTATGGCAATTTTATGTCTGGCGGAGGATATGGCGGATTTAAAGAAGCGTCTGGCAAAGATTATTGTCGCTTACACTTATGACGGCGACCCGGTGACAGCGGGGGATTTAAAGGCGGTGGGGGCGATGGCGGCACTGCTTAAAGATGCGATCCGCCCGAATTTGGTGCAGACGCTTGAGAATACTCCTGCGATCGTACACGGGGGACCATTTGCGAATATTGCGCACGGTTGTAATTCGGTGCGCGCGACAAAGACGGCGTTAAAGCTTGCGGACTATGTAATTACGGAGGCGGGTTTTGGCGCGGATTTAGGTGCAGAGAAATTTTTTGATATCAAGTGTCGTATGGCGAAATTAAAGCCGGATGCCGTTGTGCTTGTGGCGACTGTGCGCGCACTAAAATATAATGGGGGCGTGGCGAAGGAGGAGCTTTCTAAGGAAAACCTTTCCGCGCTTGCAAAAGGGATTGTCAATCTGGAAAAGCATATCGAAAATATTAAAAAATTTAACGTTCCCTGCATTGTGACGCTGAATCAATTTGTAAGTGATACGGAGGCGGAGTTAAGGTATGTGGAGGAATTCTGCAAGAAAAACAGCTGTGAATTCGCGCTCTCTAAAGTCTGGGAGGAGGGCGGTATGGGAGGAATCCCGCTTGCGGAGAAAGTGATAAGGACGGTCGAGGAAAAAATTTCCAATTTCGCACCAATCTATCCGGATGAAATGTCGCTTGCAATGAAGATACGGACGGTGGCAAAGGAGATCTACGGGGCTGACGATGTAGATTTTGAGCCAGCGGCAGAAAAACAATTGAAAAAAATTGAGCAGATGGGATTTGGAAATTTCCCGGTCTGCATCGCAAAGAATCAGTATTCGCTCTCAGATGATCCGACAAAGCTTGGGAGACCAACGGGATTTACCGTTCATGTGCGCGAGGTCTATGTGTCGGCGGGTGCAGGCTTTGTGGTGGCACTTACGGGCACGATCATGACCATGCCGGGGCTTTCAAAATCACCTGCTGCCTGGCGCATTGATGTGGACGGGAGCGGAAAGATTACCGGGCTGTTTTAGGGCGGCAAAAATCGCTTATTTTGCACAAAAAACCGCACGATCTGAGTTGAAAAATCGTGCGGTTTTCTGTATGATAGAGAAGAGATAAAAATTGGGCGGAATTCCGCAGAAAAGAGGTATTTATGGGACTGAAAATTCAGAATGTAAAGGATGCGTCGTTTCGAACATATGGGCGCGTGGTAGAGGGGTTTGATTTTACAGAATTTTTAGATGTGCTGACAAGGACAACACCGGCACCGGATCATGTGATCTATGTTGCCTCGGACGCGAATCTGGAGGCACTTGGCGTGGCGGAGGAATTGAAGAATAACTGTTATGGCGGTCTGCCAATTCAGATTGGTTACTGCAACGGCACAAACACAAAATTAAATTGTCTGGAATATCATAAGGACAGCGAGATAAATATTGCCGCAAATGACGCGGTCTTATTGGTGGCAAGGCAGCAGGATGCAGCAGAAGGACCAATTGACTCATCAAAAGTTGAAGCATTTTTGATGGAGAAGGGAACGGCGGTGGAACTGTACGCAACCACCATGCACTATGCACCTTGCAGCGGAAAGAAGGATGAGCCGTTCCGCGTGGCGATTGTGCTGCCAAGAGGGACAAACGGGGACAAGCCGGAAATTGTCTGCAAGAACGAGGAGGATAAACGGCTGTTTGCATTAAATAAATGGCTGATCGCACATCCGGATACTGACGAGGCAAAACAGGGCGCGGTAATTGGAATTACTGGGGAGAATCCTGATATTGCTGATCTGATTTAAAAGAGGCAATATCGATGAAGAAATGGTGGTATATCGGGCTGGTGGGGATGCTTTTTTTGTCCGCATGCAAGGAACGAAAAGAGGGGGAACCAGTGCCAACGAAAATGCCGGGACAGGAACAAAATAAAGAGGATTTGGGCGGGGGACAGGACGGGGAAGTTTCCGGTGAAAAAGAGCCGACACAGAGCGTGGAGAAAGAAGAAAATATTCCCACTACCGTAGCTCCAACATCGGTTCCGGAATGGATCGTCGAGGGAAAGGATATCGGATCTGCCACCTCGATCGCCTCGCTAAAGGATCTTTACGCGCCGTATTTTAAGATGGGAGTCGGATTAACTGGCTACGCACCGGAGGTGATGATGATAACCTCTGAGGCGATGTCAGAAGTCGTAAAATACCATTTTAACAGTACGACACTGACGAATTTAATGAAGCCGTCCTATCTGCTTGATCAGAAGGGAAGCATTCAAAATATAAAGGATGGGGTGGAAACGCCCGCGGTAAAATTTGATGCCTGTATTGATGCACTGGATTTTTGCAAGGAGAACGGGATCGGAATGAGGGGGCATACCCTAGTCTGGCATACGCAGGTGCCTGGCTGGTTTTTTCGAGAGGGGTATGAGGACGATGCCCCGCTTGTGGACAGGGATACCATGCTTGGCCGTATGGAGAGCTATATCGCACAGGTGATTGGCTTTGCGGAGGAAAATTATCCGGGCGTGGTATATTGCTGGGACGTGGTAAACGAGGCCGTTGAGCCGGGCGGGGGAATGCATGAGGAGGAGACGGGGTACTGCATCCGCACCTATAACGGGGATGAAGAAAATTTGTGGTATACCGTGATCGGCGCGGACTATGTGGAGAAAGCCTTTACCTACGCGCGAAAATACGCGCCGGAGGGGGTAAAACTCTTCTACAATGACTATAATACTTTCCAGCCGGTGAAAAACGAAAAGATCTGCGCACTGCTCGCCGATCTTTCCGCTAAAGGCTTGGTGGACGGTGTGGGGATGCAGTCCTACTACGACCGGAAAAATCCGGATATCAAGGGAAGAACCGGAAGCGTACAAGCTGCGATCGAGAATTTTTCAGAGCTTGGGCTTGAGATCCAGATCACGGAACTCACCATCAATATCGATGAGCCGGATGAGCGCGCACTCTTGATTCAGGCGATGCGCTACAAGGAAATGTTTCAGCTTTTGATGGAGTTAGATTCGGATAATGGCGGTCCGGCGAATATTACAAGTGTAACCGTATTCGGGCTCATGGATGAGTATATGCTCTATCCGGACAACAAGGAATACTCAAGGTTTTTTGACGGCGATTTGCAGCCAAAACAGGCGATAATGTGGGTGATTGATGCGGCGGAGGGAAAGTAAATCTATTCTTCCGGGGGCTTTCTTAGACAGTCCTCCGCCCGAATATCGACTAAGATAATATCCGTGCCTATCTGACGGATACACTTCCACGGGATAATGTATTCCTGCTCATGTCCTAAAAGGCCAAATAATTTGCATGGTCCTGGCACAATCAGAGCCTCTAAGCACCCATTTCGCGCATCGAAGGCAAGATCATTCGGGTAGCCGAGCCGCTCGCAGTCGCGGCAGTTGATTACTTCTTTTTCACGGAGTTCCGAGAGTCGCATGACCGCTCCTTTTTTGGGACTTTTTATATTGTATCGCGCGATGGATTTTTTTAGAACCAAAATGACAAAAACTTTCCTCCCACAATCGCACAGACAGAAATTTTTTCTTGACCATTCAGGGCACTGTATATTATAATGAGCCTGAAAATTAAGGGTAAAGAGAATTTCGAGAAAAAGGAGGGATCTAATGAAATGTCCATTTTGCGGAAAAGAAAATACAAGAGTGGTGGATTCAAGACCGGCGGATGATTCAAATTCTATTCGGCGCAGAAGGCAGTGTGATACCTGCCAGAAACGTTTTACTACCTATGAAAAAATCGAGATGCTCCCGTTTATGGTGATTAAAAAAGATAATAACAGAGAGCCTTACCGCCGTGAAAAACTAGAGACTGGCATTGTGCGTTCCTGCCATAAAAGACCTGTTTCTTACGATCAGATTACGGCGTTGGTGGACGAGGTGGAAAATATTATTTTTAGTATGGAGGAAAAGGAGATCTCAAGTTACCAGATCGGGGAACTTTTGATGGAGCGTTTAAAAGTCTTAGACCAGGTCGCTTATGTGCGCTTTGCCTCGGTCTACCGGGAATTTAAGGATGTAAATACCTTTATGGACGAGTTAAAAAAGATTCTTGAATAAATCAGGAAAAAGATTTAATCCCTTTTCTGATGAAGTATAATTTTGCGGTCTGCTGCGGCAGACCGCTTTTTTGTGCAGACTGTCCAAAAAGAAACAGATGCTTTTTACTTGTACACAGGAAAAAAATCGGATATACTATGTCTGACAATTCTTCTGGAGAGAGGAAGGAGTCAGAATGTTTTCAAAAACATATGCGGCGGCAATCCATGGGATTGACGCGCTGTTAGTTCAAGTGGAAGCGGATGTAAACGGCGGACTTCCGGGTTTTGAACTGGTTGGCTTCCTTGCGTCCGAACTAAGGGAGGCAAAGGAGCGTGTGCGCGTGGCGATCTCCAATACTGGGATTACCCTTCCGCCAAAAAAAATTACGGTGAATCTCTCACCAGCCGATGTTCGCAAGGAGGGCACAGCGTTTGATCTTGCAATTGCAATTGCGATTCTGACCGCGTCCGGTCAATTACCCGAAAAATCGATGGAACAGATAATGTTTGCAGGAGAACTAAGTCTTGACGGGGGATTAAATCCAGTGAATGGGATTCTTCCGATGGCCTGCTGCGCAAGGGAGAACGGGATAAAAGTACTTGTCGTTCCCACAAAAAATCATGCGGAAGCGGCATTGGTGGAAGGAATTTGCGCGGTGGGATGCAAGTCCTTAACTGAGGTGCTTCGCTTTCTGTTAAGCGGGGAAATTCCGAAAAAAGACGAGGAAATTTTTGTGGGAAATGAGGGGGAAAAATTGCCGGATTTCGCGGAGATCTGCGGGCAGAAAGCGGCAAAGCGCGCGATCGAGATCGCGGTCTGTGGCGGACATAATCTACTTTTTATGGGAAGTCCGGGAGCGGGAAAGACTATGCTTGCCAAATGCATCCCTTCGATTATGCCGGAGTTGACAAAAGAGGAAAGCTTGCAATTGTCAAAAATTTACAGTGTATCTGGGCGGATGACAGGCGGTGGGCTAATGAAAAATCGCCCGTTTTTGGCACCACATCACTCGATCACCGCCAGCGCGATGGCGGGCGGTGGAAAGCATCCAAAACCTGGGGAAGTAAGTCTTGCGACATATGGTGTATTATTTCTTGACGAGCTGCCAGAGTTTGAGAGGCGGACAGTGGAATTATTGCGCCAGCCCTTAGAAGAGCGCGAGATCACAGTGAACCGCGTGGCGGATTGCTGTGATTATCCGGCATCGTTTATGTTTGTGGCGGCGATGAATCCCTGTCCCTGCGGAGCTTATCCGGACAGGAGAAAATGTCGGTGCAGCGAGATACAGATTCGCCGCTATCAGGGGAAAATTAGCCGCGCACTTTTAGATCGGATCGATCTGTTTTTGCAGGTAGCTCCGGTGCGCTACGAGGAACTGACGAAGAACAAAAAGGAGGAAGCTTCCGCTGTGATTCGCGCGCGGGTTATACGCGCAAGACAGAGGCAAGAGAAACGCTATGCGGGGCTTGGGATAATGACGAACGCCGAACTTTCAGCAGGTGATCTTGCACATTTTTGCGCACTTGACGCTGCCGGGGAGGAAATTTTAAAAGAGGCGTTCTTTCGTTACAGTTTAAGTGCGCGTGCTTACCACCGCATTATTAAAGTAGCGCGGACAATCGCGGATATGGATGGGGCGGAGGCGATCGGGGAAGAGCATTTGTACGAGGCGATCGGATATCGAAATTTTGTGTAGGATGGGAAGGAAAACGAAAAATGGATGAAAAAGAAAAGCAGTACTGGTACTGGCTGGCAAAGGTGGAGGAAGTCGGAGGCAGCGCGCGCAAAAAACTTTTTGAGGTATTCGGGAGCGCGAAAGAAGTTTTTGCCGCGAAGGAGAGTGCGCTTAGGCGGGCAGCAATTTCGGAGAAAGCAGTGCGTGCACTGTTTTCTCCGCGCTATCGGGAGGGTGTTTTCGAAGAATTTCATAAATTGCAGGAGAGGCACATATATTTTGTAACAAAGGATGAGGCTGCGTTTCCAAAGCGTCTAAAAACTATCCCTGACGCACCCGATTTCTTGTTTTACCGGGGGGAATTACCTTCTGAGGAAAAGCCCTCCGTGGCGATTGTCGGGGCGCGGGAATGTTCCTCCTACGGAAGGGGGATTGCGCAGATGCTTGCGGAGGAGCTTGCGGGCGCGGGAGTTCAGATTATCAGCGGTATGGCAAGGGGAGTGGATGGACATGCCCAGAGGGCGGCACTTAACTTTGGAAAGAGTTTTGCCGTACTTGGCTGCGGGGTGGATCTCTGCTATCCTATGGAAAATTTTTCCTTATTTGAAGAACTGATTAAAAAAGGTGGGATCATGTCGGAGTATGCACCCGGATCGCCTAGCACTGCCTGGCATTTTCCGATGCGCAACCGCATTCTCTCCGGTCTGGCTGATGGGCTTGTGGTGGTGGAGGCAAGAAAAAAGAGTGGGACATTAATTACGGTGGAGTGTGCCCTGGATCAGGGCAGAGATGTATTTGCCGTTCCCGGAAGGATTGGCGAGCCGTTAAGTGAGGGATGCAATGAATTGATTAGACAGGGCGCGTGCATGGTCATGGGGAGTGGGGATATTTTGTTTGAACTTTTGAGACACTATCCGGAAAGCCAAAATCTAAAGAAATTGGAAAAAAATAAATTTCTACTTGAAGACACCGAAAAAATAGTGTATGCTTATTTGCGTTTGGAACCGAGGCATATTGAGGAAATTCTTTTTTCGGTGGAATTTCCGCTTCCGGAACTGATGAAAATATTGTTTTCCCTTGAGGCGAAGGGATTAATTTATTCGCCTGCGGGAAATTATTACGCGCGGACGGGGCGGGGGAGTTAATCTTTTCGCTTAGCGTTTGCAAAAATAGAAGTGAGAAAGGCTTGGTTATTCTATGGCAAAAAATCTGGTGATTATGGAGTCGCCGTCAAAGGCGAAGACAGTAAAAAAATTTCTCGGATCAAATTATGAGGTAGTCGCATCGAACGGCCATGTGAGAGATTTCCCAAAAAGTCAGATGGGAATTGATTTTGAGCATGGCTTTGAGCCGAAATACATTACGATACGCGGTAAGGGAGATGTTCTTGCAATGCTGCGCAAAGAGGTGAAAAAGGCGGATAAGGTTTACCTGGCAACCGACCCGGATCGCGAGGGGGAGGCGATCGCGTGGCATCTCGCCAATGTGTTAAAACTGCCGGAGGGAGGAAAAAACCGGATTACCTTCAATGAGGTCACGAAAAATGCGGTGAAAGCTTCTATTAAAAATGTGAGATCTATCGATATGGATCTGGTGGATGCGCAGCAGGCAAGGCGTATGCTCGACCGCATGGTGGGATATGAGATCAGTCCGCTTTTGTGGGCGAAGATTAAGAGGGGGCTTAGTGCGGGGCGCGTGCAGTCCGTGACGCTGCGCATTATTGCGGACCGCGAGAAGGAGATCGAAGATTTTGTGCCGCAGGAATACTGGAGTCTGGATGCCGCCTTTGCGATCGAGGGAGAGAAAAAACCACTGATTGCAAAATTTTATGGAACGGCGGAGAAAAAGATTTCGATCTCTACGCAGACGGAATTAGAAAAAATTGTAAAACAATTGGAAAATGCAAAATTTGTTGTGACAGAATTAAAAAATGGGGAGCGTCATCGCAAGGCTCCTCTGCCATTTACCACGAGCACCCTGCAGCAGGAAGCAGCGAAACTGTTAAATTTTTCCACCCAGAAAACCATGCGTTTTGCACAGCAGCTCTATGAGGGTGTGGATGTTGCGGGATATGGCACGATCGGGTTAATTTCGTATTTGAGAACGGATTCCGTGCGTGTTTCCGATGAGGCGGACGCTTCGGCAAAGCAATTTATTCGCGAGACTTACGGGGAGGAATTTGTGACACAGGCGGACGTGAACCAGGCGAGCGGAAAAAAGATTCAGGATGCGCACGAGGCGATTCGCCCGACCTATGTGGAACTTACCCCCGCAAAGGTTAAGGACTCATTATCGCGCGATCAGTTTCGCCTCTACCAGCTTATCTGGAAGCGTTTTGTTGCAAGCCGCATGATCGCGGCAGTATACGAGACGGCCTCCGTCAAGATTGACGGGGGTGGATACCGCTTTAGTGCTTCCGCCTCCAAACTGAAAAAGGACGGTTTTCTTGCGGTCTACATGGCGGAAGATGATGATGATGAGGCACTAAATACTGGATTAAAGGGAATTAAAGAAGACATGGAATTAGAATTGAAGGAACTTGAGAGGGGACAGCATTTTACACAGCCCCCGGCGCATTACACGGAGGGGAGCCTAGTAAAAACTATGGAGGAACTTGGCATTGGAAGACCGAGTACCTACGCGCCGACCATCACCACCATTATGGCAAGACACTATGTGGTAAAAGAGGATAAAAACCTCTATATTACCGAGTTGGGAGAGGCAGTGAACAATATGATGAAAGAGGCCTTTCCAAGTATTGTCGATGTGAATTTTACGGTGAATCTGGAGGCACTCCTAGATGGGGTGGAGGAGGGGAATGTCGCCTGGAAAACGGTGGTAAGCAATTTTTATCCCGATCTGGAGGCCGCGATCAGGGAGGCAAATGAGAAGCTTGCCCAGATAAAGATCGAGGACGAGGTAAGCGATGTAGTCTGCGATCTGTGCGGGCGCAATATGGTGATTAAATATGGACCTCACGGAAAATTCCTCGCCTGTCCAAATTTCCCGGAATGCCGCAATACAAAGACATATTTAGAAAAAATTGGTATTACCTGCCCGCGCTGTGGCGGCGAGATTGTGTTAAAGAAGACCAAGAAGGGCAGACGTTACTACGGCTGTGAACACAATCCGGAATGCGATTATATGACCTGGCAGAAGCCGACCAATGTCGTATGTCCGCAATGCGGGGAACTGTTAGTTGAAAAGGGAAACCGCCTTGTCTGTCCGGCACCGGAGTGCGGATATCAGCAGCCAAAAAAGGAGGAGAGTGAAGAGGAAGAAAAGAACAAATAAACGTAAGAATTCAAAAAATCAGAAAATATAGATTAAAATTGCGGCAAAATTGAAAATTCTACTTGTTTTTGAACAATAGTTGTGTTATTATTGGATTATGAAAAATTATGTGCGGGGGGTCAGGTCATGAGTGTTCAACTGTTGGACAAAACCAGAAAAATCAATAAATTACTGCATAACAACAATTCTCACAAGGTAGTATTCAACGATATCTGCTTGGTGCTGAGTGATATTCTTGGCTCGAACATCCTTGTAATCAGTAGGAAGGGGAAGGTGCTCGGCATAAAAAACCGTTCGGATATCGCGCCGATCTCGGAGCTGATAAGGGATTCCGTGGGCGGCTATATCGATGGGATGTTAAACGAAAGACTTTTAAATATCCTCTCGACAAAGGAGAATGTAAATCTGGCGACGCTCGGATTCGAGTTTGAGCATATGGATTCTTACCGCGCGATCATCACCCCTATTGATATCGCGGGGGAGAGGCTTGGCACACTGTTTATTTACAAGAACAGAGAGCAGTACTCGATCGACGATATTATTTTGAGCGAGTACGGCACCACGGTAGTCGGTCTTGAGATGATGCGCTCAGTAAATGAGGAAAATGCGGAGGAAAACCGGAAAGTACAAATTGTGCGTTCTGCGATCAGCACTCTCTCCTTCTCGGAACTTGAGGCCATCACCCATATTTTTGAGGAGTTAGATGGCAACGAGGGCATTTTGGTGGCGAGCAAGATTGCTGACCGCGTGGGGATCACACGCTCCGTTATTGTCAATGCTCTGCGCAAGTTTGAGAGCGCGGGTGTGATTGAGTCGCGCTCCTCCGGGATGAAGGGAACCTATATTCGGGTATTGAACGACGTTGTGTTTGATGAGTTAAAGAAGATGCAGTAAAAAGTGCAGCATAATATAAAATGCCGAAAAGAAATGGGAAGTTTAGATAAAGTTGGACTTCCATAATATGGAAATGGATTGTGTCAGAACAAAGGGATTTGTTATGGCGGGGGTATTCTCCGTCTATCTCTTTGTTCTTTTTTTCCAATTGTACTAACATTTGTAAAAAATGTGCGATAATTTCGGAGGAGGAGCCGCAAAAATGAAGAAAAATTCTGAATATTAAAGAAAATTGAAATATTACTTGTTTTTTTCCTTTGAACTGACTATAATATAATGTATGTAATTTGTGCTGTAGGTAAACATAGACATAAATTTAAAAATTTGAAAGGATGATGACATGATAGGTTCCGATCTCTACAATTACATAAATGTGCTTAATCAGGCAGCGAATGCGAGTTGGGTGAGAAACACTGTGTTGAACAACAATCTTGCAAACGTGAGTACGCCGGGGTTTAAGCGCAGCGATATCCGATTTGAAGAGTATTTAAAGAAGGAGCTTGCAAGCGCAGGGACACAGGTCTTTATGGATAAGGCAGTGGCAGGTGTTGATCTCGCTAATCTAAAGACAACGACCTACGTAGATCAGAGGGAACTGAGTTACCGGCTGGATGAAAATAATGTGGATGTGGATGTGGAAAATGCAAACTTGGCACAGAACTCGATCCGCTATTACACATTGCTCGATTCAATGACGCAGGAATTTGCGCGAATCCGAATGGTATTAAATAGAAATTAAGGAAGGGAAAAAGAAAACGGGAAAAGGAGGATGTAAATGGGAAGTTTTGACGCGCTCAATATCAGTGCAAGCGGATTGACTGCGCAGCGTGTGCGCATGGACACGATCGCGCAGAACCTTGCAAATGTCAACACGACAAGGGATGAGAATGGGAATGTATTTCGACGAAAGACTGTACTTTTTCAGACGAAGGGGTATGATACCTTTTCAAGTATACTGATGATGAGTCAGCAGGATAATGCGACGGATCTTATCGGCAACGGGGTGAAGGTGACCGCGATTGTGGAAGATCATGCCACACCGCTAAGAAAGGTTTATGAGCCTGGCAATCCTGATGCGGACGAGGATGGATATGTAACACAGCCAAACATCAATTCGGTGACGGAGATAACGAATCTAATTGATGCTTCGCGTGCTTATGAGGCAAATATCACAGCGTTTAACGCGACAAAAAATATGTTGTTAAAGGGTCTTGAAGTCGGTAAGGGTTAAGGCAATAAGAAAGGGAAAATAGAACCGTAAAATGGTCAAGAATGGAGAATGGCAATGGACTTTACATCAATAGGTGCGATCAACAGGATCGAAGATTACACCGCGAGTTGGGAGAAACCAAAGGAGACGACACAAAAAAACACGGCGTTTGAATCACTGTTTCAATCCGCGCTAGAGATGTTGCGCGAGACAAACAATCTGACCAATGCCGCGAGAGAGGAAGAACTTTCCTACATGATGGGTTTTAAAAATTCAACGACGGATGTGCAGGTAGCGCAGACAAAAGCCAATATGTCTCTGCAGTATACCGTTGCAGTGCGGAATGCCGTTCTGGATGCCTACAAAGAGCTGATGCAGTTACAATTCTAATGATTGGGGTAATATTCCATGCAGGACAGGTTTAAACAATTATTAAACAAAATATTGGAGATGTGGAATAAGTACACCAAAAAGCAGAAGACGATTATCTTAAGCACGGTGGGTGCGGTGGTGATTATGCTTCTCTTGTTGGCGTACTTTTTTGGGCGCACGACCTATACGCGCTGGCGTACCTTTGAGGATGTCGGTGTGGCGAAGTCCGTGGATCAGCTCCTGACGGAATCCGGTATTGCACATAAAATTGCGGACGACAGCGTGACGATCTATGTGGACTCGGCAAAGACGGTGGAAGCAAATTATGCGATCGTTGGAAGTTCGCTGATGCAGGAAGGCCGGATAACACTAGAACAGCTCTTAGAGAGCGATATGAGTACGACGAACTACGAGAAGAACTTAAAATCCGCCGAGTACACGATGGCGGAGCTTGAGAGTTACATAAGGAATTTTGATGGTGTGGACGATGCACAGGTTCGCTATATTCCGGTTGACCGCACATCGACAATCTTGGATGAGAATAAAGAGATTCAATGTTCTATCTTTTTGACCATCAACTCAAAATTTAATACTGCGGTAGCACCGGAGGGGATCGCGGTCACAGTGGCGAACGCACTCGGCAACAAGACACTTGAGAGCGTAAAGATTATTGACCAGCATGGAAATATGCTCTACAGTGGATCGGAGGACGAACAGACTGCCTCCCTAAACACCCAGCATGAGCAGTGGGTACAGACAAATAATTTTTACCGTGATGCGGTACAACGCTACGGGCTTTTTCTGGGATTTGACTATGTGGATGCAGAGTTTAATCTCGATATCAACTACGATCGCATTGAGGAGTATCTGCATGAATATCTGCCAGCTGACGGTCAGGAGCAGGGGCTGCAAAGTATCTATGAACATGTTGCATCGGAGAATACCGCCGGAACTGCGGATATCCCGGGCACGGATTCTAATGATGAGAATGATTACTATATTCAGACCAACGGCACGGGTAGCAGCTCGTATGAATCGACCAAGATTCAGTATCTGCCAAGTGAGAGAACCACGCGCACAATGCGCAGCTTGAATATTTTAAAGGAGAACAGTAGCGGGGCGATCGTGTTAAAGCGCGTTCGCCAGTACTCGGAGAGAGACCTTGAAGTTCTAGGGCTTTTGGGGGAGATGACCTACGAGGAGTACAAGATCCGCAACAGTCAGCCAGTACAGATCACGGATGAGGAACTTATTGCGGACTACCTTGAGGCTTTCTCCATGGCGACGGGAATTGATGCGACTCGCCTTGCGATCCGCATTATTGAGATTCCGAATTATGTGGAACTTCCGGAGGAAGGATTTAACTGGAACCTGATCCTTACGATTCTGCTCTTTGTCATTATCATCGGTTTGCTAATCTTTGTTGTCTTCCGCGTATCCAAGCCGGAGGAAGTGATCGAGACAGAACCGGAGCTTTCAGTGGAGAAGCTTCTTGCGACCACGAAGGAAAATCAGTCCTTAGAAGATCTGGAATTTGGCGAGAGTTCAGAAACAAGGCGCATGATCGAGAAATTTGTGGACGAAAATCCGGAGGCGGTTGCCGCGCTTTTGCGCAACTGGCTCAGCGACGATTGGGGTTAATTAGTCTTTAATTCAGAAAAAAGGCGGGAAGGGGGAAGATTCGATGGCAAAGGAAGGGGATGAACTCTCAGGTTTGCAAAAGACAGCGATACTGCTGATTTCGCTAGGACCTGAGCGCTCCTCAAAAATATTCAAACATTTGAAGGAAGAAGAGATCGAACAGCTCACGCTTGAGATTGCCAATACCAGAAGCATATCACAGAGTACAAAAGAAGCCGTATTGGATGAGTTTTATCAGGTGTGCTTGGCGCAGCAGTATATCGCGGAGGGCGGTATCGGCTACGCAAAAGATTTGTTAGAGAAGGCTCTAGGTCCGGAGAAAGCGCGCGAGGTTATTGGAAAACTGACTGCCTCCTTGCAGGTGCGTCCATTCGAATTTATTCGCAAGGCGGAGGCAAGCCAGCTGCTTACCTTTATCCAGGATGAACACCCGCAGACGATCGCTCTTATTTTATCCTATCTGCCAAGTGCGCAGGCGGCGGCAATTATCGGGGCACTCGCACCTGATAAGCAGGCGGATGTTGCCAAGCGTATCGCGCAGATGGATCGCACTTCCCCGGATGTGTTAAAGGAAGTGGAGCGAGTGCTGGAGCGTAAACTCTCTGCGCTAGTAAACCAGGATTACACTATTGCCGGCGGCGTGGACGCGATCGTGGAGATCTTAAATACCGTGGATCGCGGAACAGAGAAACATATTATGGAAAATTTGGAGATCGAGGAGCCGGAACTTGCCGACGAGATCCGCAAGAAGATGTTTGTGTTCGAGGATATCCTTACGCTCGACGACCGCTCTATTCAGCGCGTGCTGCGTGAGGTGGACAACAACGAGCTTGCAGTGGCATTAAAAGCGTCCACAGAGGAAGTGCAGACGGCGATCTTTAACAATCTCTCCAAGCGTCTTGTCACGATGATCCGCGAGGATATGGACTATATGGGACCTGTCCGCATGAAGGATGTCGAGGAGGCACAGCAAAAGATCGTCAATGTGATCCGCAAGCTTGAGGATTCCGGCGAGATTGTAATTTCGAGAGGCGGAGGTGACGAGATCGTTGTCTAATGTGATCAAGGCGGCGGCTGTTACATATACGCAGGAAATACGCACGATAGATTCAAATTTGCGGGAGGGCGGGTTTACCCGCCTTGCTGTGGAGAAGCGCGCACAGGTAAAAGGGGAGAGAGAAAAGGACAGGGAGTTTAAGCCCGGAATCCTGGGGCTTTTTGCACAGCAAGATAAGGAGGAGGAAGCCCCGGATGAGGACGCTTTGGAGATTGCAAGAAAAAAAGAAGAAGCCGAACAAAAGATAAAGGAGGCGGAGGATATGCTCTGTGCCGCGAGAGAGGAAGTGGAGAATATGCTTTTCAAGGCGCAGACGGATGCAGATGGCATTCGAAAACAGGCCTACGATGATGGCTTGCGGCAGGGAGAAAAGAAAGCGCGGGAAAAATACGATACGATGAAATCGCGGCTTGAGCGGGAAGTTAAGGAGGCAAAGGATGCTTACGAGAGACAGGTAAGAGAGCTAGAACCTGCTTTTGTGGAAATTTTAATTCATCTTATGGGAAAATTGACCGGAGTTCTCTTAGAGGAGAAATCCGATCTGATCACCTACCTGATAGAACAGGCACTATATGAGATTGGATCAAGTATGACCTATCTTGTTCATGTTTCCCCGGAAGATTTTGCGGTGGCAAATGAAGGAAAGGAAAAACTTTTGTCGCAGTTAAAAGAGGGAGCAGTACTTGAGATTACAAAAGATGGAACAATGCAGAAAGGACAGTGTATCATTGAGACGGACAGCCGCATTTTTGACTGTAGTATCGATGCGCAGCTAAAAAATCTGGCGGGCGATCTGAAGATGCTTGCCGGGAGCAGAGAGGAATAAGACCGGATGATTGATTTATCAAAATATGAGTCGCTCTACACAAAATCATATATCGATACTAAGGGAAAAGTGACAAAAGTTGTGGGACTGACTGTGGAATCGCTCGGTCCGGATGCGAATATCAACGATGTCTGCCTAATCTGCTCGCGCGATGAAGGGGTGCAGGTCAGAGCGGAAGTGATCGGCTTTCGCGAGGGAAAACTTCTGCTGATGCCCTATGAGGATGTGAGCGGGATCGGTGTGGGAAGCAGTGTGATCAATATGCATGAGCCGTTGCTTGTTGGGGTGGGACCACAGCTTTTGGGAAAATCGCTTGACGGACTGGGAAGACCTCTTGATGGTAGCGAGCTTATCACAAGTGAGGCTTACCCGGTGGATGCCCCTGCTCCTGATCCGCTCGACCGCGTGCTGATCTCGGAGATTCTGCCGCTTGGCGTAAGGGCAGTCGATGGGCTGCTTACGCTTGGCAAGGGGCAGAGAATCGGGATTTTTGCGGGCAGTGGCGTGGGGAAAAGTACCCTGCTCGGTATGTTTGCACGTAACACCAAAGCGGATATCAACGTGATCGCCCTGATCGGTGAGCGCGGCCGCGAAGTAAGAGAATTTATTGAGCGCGATCTTGGGGAGGAAGGTCTAAAGCGATCGGTGCTTGTGATTGCAACTTCCGATAAACCAGCACTTATCCGCAAGAAGGCGGCGAAGACAGCAACGGCAATCGCGGAGTATTTTAGAGATCAGGGAAAAGATGTTTTACTGATGATGGACTCTCTGACGCGCTTTTCGATGGCACAGAGGGAGATAGGACTTGCGGGCGGTGAGCCGCCAGTTTCAAGAGGGTATCCGCCGAGTGTGTACTCGGAGATGCCAAAACTTTTAGAGCGCGCCGGAAACGATGCAAATGGCTCCATTACAGGACTCTACACGGTTCTTGTTGATGGGGATGATTTTAACGAGCCGATTGCGGATACTGCGAGAGGAATTTTGGATGGGCATATTATTTTGTCGCGCTCTCTCGCGCACAAGAATCATTATCCGGCGATCGATATTTTGCAGAGTATTTCGCGTGTGATGAGTTCAATTGCGGACAGAGATCATAAAAGAGCAGCGGGACAGCTTAAAATGGTGATGGCGACCTACTCTGAGGCGGAAGATCTGATCAATATTGGTGCTTACAAGGCGGGGAGCAATAAAAATATTGATTATGCGATAGAAAAGATTGATGCGGTAAATTCATTTCTTTGTCAGGCGACAGATGAAAAAATATCGCTTGAGAAGACCTTGTCGGAACTGGAAGGGATTTTTGAGGCGTAGAGAGAAAAGTGGTGGTCTGATTGAAGAAATTTGTCTATAAAATGCAGAGTGTACTCAATATCAAGGAGAAATTAGAAGAGCAGGAAAAGGCACGCTATGCAACAGCACAGGCAAAATTAAACGAGGAAGAACAAAAACTTGCCGCGCTTAATTTGCGGCGTGCGGACTGTGAGGCAAATCTGCGGGAATTGGTGGGCGCGAATCTAAATATAATGACTATACGGCATGGGGAGGACGCACTGGAAACATTGAAGATTTTTATTGAGCGTCAGAAGACGGCGGTACAGAAGGCGCAGAACAATGTGGATGCGGCAATGCACCGATTGCGCGAGGCGATGGTGGAGCGCGAGACACAGGAGAAATTAAAGGAAAAAGCGTTTCAGGAATATCTGGCAGAATTAAATGCCGAGGAACAAAAAGAAATTGACGAATTGGTAAGTTTCCGGCATAAATTAACAGAGATGGTGGAATAGGAGGAAACATCGCAAATGGCAAAAAAAAATAAAAATGCAGGCGGGGAAGAAAAGAAGGGCGGCGGAAAATTTGTGACCTTCATTATTGTCTTGTTAGTTCTGTTAATGTGGATCATTACCTTTGCCTTTTTGATAAAGATGGATGTTGGTAATCTTGGAACAAGCCTAAGACCGATGTTAAAGGATGTCCCGGTATTAAAATATCTCCTGCCCGCTGTGTCGGATGAGCAGGAGGCCTGGGAAAATAACTATCCATTTGATACGATGGAGGCGGCGGTGGCGCGGATCAAGGAGCTTGAGGCGCAGTTAGATGCCGCGACAACTTCAAACTCGGACTATGCGAAATTGATTGCAGAACTTCAGGCGGAGAACGCAAGGCTTAAGGTATTTGAAGATGACCAGCTTGCTTTTGCCAAGCGCGTGGAAGAATTTGACCGGAATGTCGTCTTTAACGATCAGGCTCCTGATGTGGAGGAGTACCGTAAATTTTACGAGGAGATCAATCCGACAACGGCGGAGGAAATTTACCGCCAGGTGTTAGAATTGTTAGAATATGATGATTTGATCAAGGAGGAAGCCAATCGCCTTGCAAAGATGAAGCCGGGCAATGCGGCAGCGATCTTAGAGGAGATGAACGCGAGTATCAATCTGGTGGCGCAGTATCTGTTATGTATGAAGACAACGGAGAGCGCGGCGATCTTAGAGAAGATGGATACACTCTATGCGGCTCATGTTATGCAGGTAATTGCCGATATCAACGAGGAGAAAATGAATTCGATAAGACAGCAGTTGGGGAGATAGGAAAAATTTCATTTCCTTTTTAGGGTATGGTGAAACCGGGAAACCGTTTCATAAATACAATAAAATGATTTTTGAAAGGAGGAATGGGATGATAACATCAGGGGTACAAGTAGCAGGGGCACGCTCTGCAAAAGTGGCATCCGTGGGTGCACACTCAGGAAATCGCGCTGCGGGCGGCACTTCTTTTTCCGACATGATGTCCGTGGGTGCTTCCTCAAAAAAGGCCTCTCCTACCGCTCAGACAAAGGTGGAGCGCGCGCAGGAAAGCCGCGCGCAGACGACAAGTGCATCGTCGGAAAAAGATGTGGGCAGCAAGAAGGAAGTGACAAAGACACCACAGATGGCACAGGAAACAAAGGAGAATCCACAAAACATTGAAGGAAAAGTACAGCAGGGAGAGAAACCGGGGGATATGCCGGAAGAACCCGTGCTTTCCGGGGATATGGTATCTTCGGATTCCGGGGAAGATCAGGTGCTTGATACCGGCTTTGTCAAGAGCTTAAAGCTTTTTCGCGAGGCATCAAAGCTTTTGGAGATGCAGAAACTTAGCGAGTTAAAGCAGGCAATTATGGATTCGCTCCAGGTGGACGAGGAGGAGTTAGAACAACTTTTAGAGCAGATGGGAACCAATATGCAGGGACTCTTGCAGCCGCAGATCTTACAGCAGCTTGTTGTAACCGCAGAATGCGACGGTGATCCGATGAAGCTTTTGACCGATGAGTCCGCGATGAATACCCTAAATACTTTGCTTGAAAAAGCGGGGGAAATTCGAAATGATCTCCTGGAGATTTCCCAGAGGACAGAAATTCCAAACCTTGAATCGGAGAATGCTCTCCTGCCACAGGAAACTACTGAAAATACGGAGGAATCGGATTTTGCGCAGGTTCTGGCAAAAGCTGCAAATCCAGGAGAAGAGGTTGTGGAAACCAAAGTGGAAAATACTGGAAAACAAGCAGAGAAAGATTTTGGCGGCGATATGCTAAAGGAGAAGGTACAAGGACAAAAGGAAGCCGGATTTACTTTTGAAGCAGTAAGAGAGAGCGGGGAGACGGATACAGCAAAAGAGAGTCTTTCCGATCATATGGATGGTCATGGGACGAGAAGTGATGCGAAACCGGGTCAGGCTACACTGGGAGATCAATTCTTAAATCTCGTTGCGGATGCGGCGAGGACGGATGAGGCAGAGTTTGCACAGCTAGGAAAAGCCGAGCAGGTTCGGGCGGTAGCAGATCAGATTTTGGAGAAAGTGCGCGTGGTATTAAGCGATAAGCAGACTTCGATGGAGATTTCTTTAACGCCGGAAAGTCTTGGGAGAGTAACCCTGAACCTTGTATCAAGGCATGGGGCACTGACCGCGCATTTTACGGCGCAGAATGAGGTGGCAAAAGAAGCGATCCAAAGCCAGATGGTGGTGCTACGTGAAAATTTGGAAAGCCAGGGACTTAAAGTCGAGGCGATCGAAGTGACCGTTTCCAATTTTGATTTTACTCAAAATGGCGGTGCTGCGGCAAATAATGGCGGTCAGGAAAACAGACAGAGAGGCAGAAGAGGACTTCGTTTTGACGAATCCATAAATGATGGCGGTCTGCCGCAGGGAATGTCGGAGGCAGAGCAGATTGCTGCTGATCTGATGGAGCGAAGTGGAAACCAGGTAGATTACACGGCATAGCAGAAAGGAGGAAATTATGGCGGAATTAGTTGGAAAAGTAGTAAATGGTGTATTGCAGGATGCGAACAATGCGATCACGACGACAAAGAAGGAGACCAAGGGGACATCGGAACTTGGCAAGGATGCGTTTTTGCAGTTGCTTGTCTGCCAGATCCAGAATCAGGATCCGTTAAACCCACAGAATGATACCGAGTTTGTATCACAGCTCGCGACGTTCTCGCAGCTTGAGCAGATGCAGAATTTGAATGCTTCCTATGAGAAGTCCCAGGCGTTCTCGCTGATTGGCAAGGATGTGATTGTCAACTCCGAGGATTCCACAGGCAAGGAAACACAGGTAGCGGGGAAAGTGCAGTATGTCAATGCCTCCGGTTCCACGGTTCAGATCTATGTCAATGGGCAGCTCTACGATATCGATGATCTGTATGCGGTTATGGATGAGAGCTATGTAAAGAATGTCTGCGCTCCATCCATCGACAAGAGCTACAAGTTTAAGTATGACGCAGATAAGCCGTCAGCAAGCATTGTTGAGGTAAATCTCGGTGAGGATGAGTACGCGGCGGACGAGGTAGCATTAGTGATCAACAAGAAATTGATTGATCCTTCGAATTTCAAGCTGGATGGCAATAAACTTACGATTTTTGGCGGCGCGTTTGCCGATCTGCCAAACGGATCATATGCGGTTGCGGTAGTCTTTAATGACAACGACTATACGACGATCGAGGATAAGATTTCCGTGGAGATTGTAAATTCCAAGGTAAAGCCGGAGGAAGAAAAACCGGATGATACCGACAAGACCGAGGGAGATAAGACGCAGGGGGATGAAGATAAAACAGATAAGACCGAGGAGTAATAGCAGGTAAGCGTCAGGAAGTTTTTTCTTTTATGAGGGAGGCAAATGCGATGAATCAGATAAAGAACAGCTTTTCTTCCATCGAACAAATGACGAGCAAACTTTGCCAACCGACAGGAAAGACTTCGGGGGGCAGAACAGTACAGGATTCTTTTGAGCATATCCTGTTGCGTCAGAAGCAGGAAAGGAAAAATTTAGAAACCGAGACAAGTCCGCTGCGCTTTTCAAAGCACGCGAATGAGAGACTTTTGGATCGGAGCATTGATCTGTCCGAGGAACAGGTAAGGCGGCTAAATGCCGGTGCGGCAAAGGCACAGCAAAAGGGAATTGTGGAGTCGCTTGTCATGGTGGACAGTTATGCATTTATTGTAAATACAAGAAATAATATCGTGGTCACCGCGGTGGCGGGGGGCGACGACAAAGTATTTACCAATATTGACGGAGCAGTGATAGGTTAAAACCGCCGGACCACAAAAGGGGGCGGCTCCCGGCTGAATGACAGAAGTCGGGGAACGTAAAATAAGGAGGTCATTTTACTATGATGAGATCATTGTATTCTGGTGTATCGGGTCTTAGAGTACATCAGACAAGGATGGATGTAATTGGTAACAATATCGCGAACGTAAATACCGTCGGGTTTAAGAGAAGCACGGTAACATTCTCAGATATTCTCTATCAGACATCGAAGCCGGCGAGCGGACCGAACGATGCGATGGGGACAGCGGGGATCAACGCAATGCAGATTGGTCTTGGCGCGAACCTTGCCTCCATCACCACCAATATTACGGATACGGGCGGATCGCAGCGCACGGACGGCTGGTCCGACCTGATGATTGAGGGGGACGGATTCTTTGTTGTGCAGAACAATGGCACAAACTATTTTACCAAGGCGGGTTCATTTAATGTCGATGCAAACGGAAATCTCTGCACGCCGTCTGGCGCGCTAGTAATGGGCTGGCAGGTAAGCGAGGACGATCCGTCGAGATGTAAGTCGGATACCGTATCCGCGCTCAGGGTAATGGCTCCGGATAAGATGTTCTCAAACCCTGAGGCGACAACGCAGTGCAATGTAACCGGAAATATCGATATGAACGATACACAGCTCGCGGCGGATGCAGCGGGGCGCGTGGCAAATGTGCAGTTCTACGACAATCTCGGAAACCTGTTTACGGTGGAATTTAATATTAAGCATCAGGCGGAGGCTGAAACTACAAATACGTATGATGTCACAATAAAAAATGTCTATGACGAGAGAGGAAAGTCCGTCTTTGTAGAAGAGGTGGAGGAAGATGGGGTGATTACTTATCAGGCTAGCGCGCTTACCGGATTTAATTTTAATGGTGAAGGAGTAGGTGTTGAGGTAGATGAAGAAACTGGTGAAGTCACAATTGAGATGGAAGCAGCCGTTTTAACCTTTGATTCCGTAACCGGAAAGTTTCAGAGCATTACTGGGGATGAGGATGCGGCAGGCGAGTTTTTCGATGAGGCGACAAACCCATCTCTTACCTTTGACCTTGCTGGGGATACGGAGGGCACTCCATTTAAGCGGATCAATATCGACTTCTCCGCCCTTACTATGTTCTCGCAGAGCGGTACCACCACGCTGGAGTGTGCGCGCGGAACCAGAGCGAGTGCGGCGGAGGGCGCGGGCAAACCAGTCGGCAATATGACGGGGCTTAGCATTGACAAGTACGGCAAGATCTACGGAGCTTACGACAACGGGGATTCCAATCTTTTAGGTCAGGTGGTTGTCGCAACCTTCCCGAACGCAGCAGGTCTTGAGGCGATCGGAAATAATATGTTTGCAACCACACAGAACTCCGGCAGTTTTGACGGCATCGGCAAGGATATCCTGACCACGGGCGGTAAGTTCAATCCGGGGGTTATTGAGATGTCCAATGTCGATCTGGCAAATGAATTTACCGATATGATTATCACACAGAGAGGATTTCAGGCAAACTCCCGAATTATTACCACCTCGGATACCTTGCTTGAGGAGCTGATCAATCTGAAACGTTAATAAAAGAATCCCTGTGGCATAAATTTAACATCGATATGCCGCAGGGATTTCCCTGGCAGTGTAAAAACTGCCAGAGAATTTTGTAAAGAAGGGAAAAGGGGATAAAAAAGTTTAAGATGGAAGGAAAAATCAACCGGGGCTTTTATGAAAAAATGTAAAAAAATTACAAATAATCGCCGCAGTCAGGGGGTGGAATATGATTGAAGTTACAAAATTAAATGATGAGAAAGTGACTGTGAATGCGGATTTGATCGAAATGATCGAGGAAGTTCCCGAAACGGTGATCACTTTTACAAATGGAAAAAAAATATTTGTAAAAGAAAGTAGACAAAAGGTGAAAAATTTAGTAATATTATATAGAATGGAATTATTAAATCCGACCGTGGAAAAGGAAACATAAATTTTACAAAAAGGACTTGAGGTGGAAAAATGGACATAGCTTCTTTAGTTGGCATTTTAATGGCCGCAGTATTGGTTATTTTTGGTATGGTAGCGAAGGATGGGTTTGGCGCGCTGTTAGGGTTCTGGGATTATCAGTCCGCGATTATTACATTTGGCGGCGCGTTTATGGGAATTATGGTGACGCAGTCATCCATTCCGGTATTTGTCCAGAGACTCAAATCGATGGGTTTGATTTTCAAGGTACACGCGATCAATGAACTTGAGACGATACAGACGGTCATTCAGCTCTCAAATGTCGCCCGCAAGGATGGTCTCTTGCAGCTTGAGGAGATGGCGAACGGCATGGATGATGCCTTTATGAAAAAAGGTCTGCTCCTAATTGTTGACGGTACGGACCCGGAGCTTGTCCGAAGTATCTTGGAAACGGAGCTTTCAAGTATTGAGGAGCGGCACAAGGCAAATATCGGATTCTGGGAGTCACTCGCCGCCGCAGGTCCTGCCTGGGGTATGATCGGTACACTTATCGGACTGATCAACATGCTTGGAAAACTGCAGGATATGGCAACTGTAGGTCCGAACATGGCGATCGCCCTGATCACGACACTGTACGGTTCGCTCCTTGCAAACTGGATCTGTACACCGGTTGCGAATAAATTAAAGGAAAATGACGGGGCGGAGTTAAAGCAGAAAGAAATCCTGGTCGAAGGATTGCTCTCGATCCAGGCTGGTGAGAATCCTCGCGTTATCGAGGAGAAATTAAAGTCTTTCCTTGCGCCGAACCGCAGAGAAGAATTAAGCGCGAATGAAGGTGGTGAGGACGTTGGCTAGAAAGAAAAAAGAAGAGGGTGGTGTTCCGGCCGGAACGCCCGCGCCGTGGATGGCAACATTCTCCGACCTGATGAACCTCCTTCTATGTTTCTTCGTCCTTCTCTTCGCGATGTCAAGTATTGATGAAGCAAAGCTTGAAGAATTAGCAAATGTGCTTTCCAGCCGATTAAATATTTTTACCGGAGGAGCCTCCTCCATCGGGGAGGGACAGTTAATCAGCACCGGTGCTTCACAGCTAACCCAGATTGATGAGTACATCAACAGTATGGGTGAGACTGCGGAGGATAAGGAGGGGGAAGATCCCTATGACCGTATCGGGGATGCAGTAGAGGAGGCAAATCGCGAGGAGTCAGAGCAGATTTATGACGAAGTTTCAGAAATGAGTAGCGACTACAATTTAGATGGCTATGTGGATATTGGCATAGATGAGGCGGGAGGAAGGTACATCACGATAGAGATCAGCGGAAATTACCTCTATCCGTCCGGAAGCGCGCAGCTGACAGAGGACGCGCTGCCGATTTTCTCCAGAGTTGGCGATATCTTAAAGAATTACAACGGCTACCGGATTGCCGTGATTGGGCATACGGACAATGTGCCAGTGCAAAAAGGCGGCAAGTATGACAGCAACATGGAACTTTCTTCGGCGAGAGCCAGCGTAGCAGCAAAATACCTGATTGACAACAAGGGGATTGACAAGACGAAGATTGAGTGGGTAGGAAAGGGAGAGAATGTTCCGATTGCAGACAATTCGACGGAGGCCGGCCGGACGCAGAACCGAAGAATTGAAATAAGGATCTACAATTCCTTAAATTCAGATTGATGGAGGTATGAGATGAAGAAGAATATATTGACAGTAATTATCTTGGCGGTAACGCTCGTGAACTTGACGCTGTGCGGAGTAATGCTTTTTGTATACCTGCCGAATGCCCAGAAGATGAATGATATGATTACTAAAATTTGTCAGGTCATATATTTGGAGCTTGAATCACCGCTTCCGGTGGAGAAGGACGAGGAGATTCCGGTAACAGATCTTGAGCCGATCTCCGTGGCGGACAATATGACAATTCAGCTTGCCAAGGGTGAGGACGGCAAAGTGCATTACCTTTCGCTTACTGCCTCCATCGTCTTAAATAACAAGGCGAAGGACTACAAGACGGTGCAGCCGTTAATTGAGGCACAGAACGCGCGCATCAAGGAGATTATCCAGAGTTCAATCGGTGATTTGACCTACGAGACCTACAAGGAGAGCAAGGACTTAGTAAAGGAAGAGATCCTCAAGCTATTGCAGGAGGAATTTGATACAGAGTGTATTTATCGTCTTGATTTCGCTGTGTATATGGGAAATTAAGACAGGCAGTTCTAATGGATAAATTTCAGAAAGAATAGAGGTCAGGTATGGGTGACATCTTAACACAAAATGAGATTGACCAACTGCTCCACGCGCTAAGCAGCGGTGAAGTCGACGCGGATGAATTTAAGGAGGACGGTGCGAAATCGGTAAAAAACTATGATTTCGAACGGCCGTCAAAATTCTCCAAAGAGCATTTAAGAACACTTGAAAATATTTTTGAGCATTTCGGACGATTGCTTTCGACCAATCTGCCGGGCTACCTTCGCAAAAATGTGAATGTGGAGGTGATGAACTCGGAGGCGGTTATCTACCAGGAGTTTACAAATGCACTGTCCAATCCGGTTCTGCTTGGGATTGTGGACTTCTCGCCACTTGAGGGAAGTATTATTATTGAACTTGCACAGAATCTTGGATATGCGATTGTGGACAGGATGCTTGGAGGCGAGGGAAATCCCCTGGAAAAATCAAGAGATTTTACGGAGATTGAGCTTGCTATTATTGAGCGCATCTACAATGTAATTACAAATTTGTTGCCGGAGCCGTGGGTGAATGTTGTGCACATCGAGCCGCGTCTGACGCGCATTGAAACAAATTCGCAGTTCGCGCAGATTATACAGCCTTCCGAGATGGCGGCCATCGTTACGATGAATGTTAGGATCGGCGTGGTGGAGGGCATGATGAATGTCTGCATTCCGTACAGTTGCGTCGAGGATGTAATTGACAAACTAAATACCAAGTTCTGGTACGCCTCCATGCAGACGATGGACGATGCAAGTTACCGGGATGTGATCGAGGTGATGATCGCAAGAGCCAGGGTGCCAGTGCGCGCGGTACTCGGCAAGAGTACCATCTCATTAAACGATCTGTTAAATATGCAGAAAGGCGACATTATCAAACTCAATTCAAAAGTGGAAGATGAACTGAGTGTCTATGTCGGGAATATTAAAAAATTTACTGCATTGCCAGGTTCGTCCTCGGATGCCTACGCAGTGAAGATATCAACAATTATAAGAGAGGAGGAGTAGGAGCGCCATGGATGGAATGTTATCGCAAGAAGAGATCAACGCCTTGCTTGCGGGGATGGACACTTCGGGAGCGGGAACCCCGGAACCGGAAGAGAGTGCCCCGGCCCCGGCTCCGGCGAGAGTGATACCAAACGCGGACGAAGAGCTAAGTGATGTGGAGAAAGACGCGGTCGGGGAAGTTTCCAATATCAGTATGGGAACTGCGGCAACAACTCTTTTTTCTCTGGTAAATCAAAAGGTGAATATTACAACGCCGATGGTCACTTATACCACATGGGATGATCTGATCAAGAATTACGACAGACCGTGCGTTTTTATTCAGATTTGTTATAAAGAGGGGTTGGATGGTAATAACATCCTTGTGTTAAAGGAGAGCGACGTAAAGATTATTACGGACTTGATGATGGGCGGGGACGGCACCAGCACGGATGGAGAGCTTTCTGAACTGCATTTGAGTGCGATCAGCGAAGCGATGAACCAGATGATGGGTTCCGCCGCAACTTCCATCTCCTCCATGCTTGAACAGAAGGTGGATATCAGCCCGCCAAGTGCGGAGTTAGTGGATTTACAGGAAGTCTTAAACGGAGCAGATGTGGCGGAGTTTCTGAAAGGGAAATTCGTGAAAGTGTCCTTTCGTATGGAGATCGGCAATCTGATCGACAGCGAGTTAATGCAGCTCTATCCGTTTGATTTCGCAAGAGATTTGTGTCGGAAATTTATGAAGTACACCGGCGTGAACGAAGTACAGGCGGAGACGATCAATAGTCCATCGGAGTCACAGACGGCTCAGCCGGATATGTCCCAGCAGATGATGGGGATGAACGGCATGATGCCACAGCAGATAGGCAGTATGCAAATGATGGGAATGAATGGTATGGGAATGCCACAGCAGCAGATGGCAGGTATGCAAATGATGCCAAATAGCATGATGTCACAGGGGATGTCGTCGCAGCAGATGATGGGGATGAATGGCATGATGCCGCAACAGGAAGTCAACATCGCACCGGCACAATTTCAGCCGTTTATGATGCAGCCAAGCCCTTTACTACAGACAGAACATATCGATCTTTTGCTCGATGTGCCGCTTGAGGTTACGGTAGAACTCGGAAGAACAAGCAAATCGATAAAAGAAATACTTGACTTTGCACCGGGAACTATCATAGAATTAAGTAGACTGGCAGGGGAACCAATCGATGTGCTGGTCAATGGAAAGTATGTTGCTAGGGGTGAAGTTGTCGTTATTGAGGAGGCATTCGGCATCCGGGTAACAGAAATTATAAAGGACAAGTAAGTCGCGCCCAAAATTCATACAAAAAGGAGAGAGAATATGGCGAAGAATATTTTGATTTGTGATGACGCAGCGTTTATGAGGATGATGATCAAGGATATCCTGACCAAGAACGGATACACGATTGTCGGCGAGGCGGAGAACGGCCAGAAGGCGGTGGAGAAGTATAATGAAACCAAGCCGGATCTTGTTATGATGGATATTACCATGCCGGAGATGGACGGGATTCAGGCACTCAAGAAGATCAAGGCGACCGATCCGAATGCGGCGATTATCATGTGTTCCGCGATGGGTCAGCAGGCGATGGTTATTGAGTCGATCCAGTCCGGAGCAAAGGATTTCATCGTAAAACCATTCCAGCCGGATCGCGTATTGGAGGCAGTAAAGAAAGCGATTGGCTGAGATGCTTTTTTTGGAAATCTCTGGAAATGGCGGCGCGAGTCCTTTATCCGACACAAGACTTGGCAGTATTGCGAGTCTGATAGGTCTGATTGGGGTATGTATCCTGATTATTGTGGCAAGCTATTTTGTTACGCGCCTGGTAGGAGGAAGGCAGCTTTCACGACAGAAAAACAGTAATTTCAAGACGATTGATACATTTCACCTGGCGCAGAATAAGTATCTTTCTCTGATTCAGGTGGGCAAGCGGTATTTTGTAATTGCCATCTGCAAGGACACAGTGACAATGCTCTCCGAATTAAAGGAGGAAGATATCTTGATGTGGCGGGAGGACATGCAGAGTACAGCGAGTTTTAAGAACATTTTTAATGGGATGTTAAAAAGAAATGTAAACATACAGGGGAAGGAGCGATCCGACTCGGATCATCCTTCTTCTGAAAGCAAATATGACGATGACATAAAGTAAAGGTTGATACACATGAAAGGTAAGGACTGTAAAAAGAGAAATAAGAAAAGGATGATTGCAGTACTTGTTGTTTTCGGGGTGTGCCTGTTGACCTTTCTTTTTGATGCTCCCAAAACAATATTTGCTGCGGCAACGGACAATGGGCTGACGGATCAGGGTGGAAATGAGCTTTCTTTTTATTTTAGCACCAAAGATGGCGGTTCCCTGACTTCGACGCTGCAAGTCCTGATTTTAATTGCTATTATCTCCATTGCACCGTCAATTTTGATTATGGTGACTTCGTTTACCCGCATCCTGATTGTCCTCCATTTTACCAGGACGGCACTCGGAATGCAGACAACGCCGCCAAATCAAGTTTTAATTGGACTGGCATTGTTTCTCACGGTATTTATTATGTCGCCAGTCTTTTCAAAAATCAATACTGAGGCGATCGAACCGCTCTCTGCGGGGGAAATTTCACAGGAGGAAGCTTTTGAGCAGGGACTTGAACCGCTGAGGGAATTTATGTTTAACCAGACAGACGAGAAGGATCTAAAGCTTTTTTTGAAGGTGGCGGGCTACACTTCGCTTGAGAGCAGGGAGGACTGCCCGACTTCCGTGCTGATTCCGGCATTTATTATCAGCGAACTTCGGATGGCGTTCATTATCGGATTTATGATCTATATTCCATTTATCATTATTGATATGGTAGTGGCCTCTACGCTGATGTCAATGGGGATGATGATGCTGCCGCCAACAACAATCTCCATGCCGTTTAAGATCCTGCTTTTTATTATGGCGGATGGGTGGAATTTGATTATTGAGCAGCTAATCGCAACATTTCGGATGCTTTAGTGGAACAAAAAAGTTCCAAGGCCAAAAAGAAGGGGGAACGATATGTCGGAGACACAGGTAATTGAGGTGGTAAACCGCGCACTCTACCTGATTGTAAAGGTGTCAGCACCGATGCTTTTGGTGTCGCTTATCGTTGGTCTGATTATCAGTATTTTGCAGACCGTTACTTCGATACAGGAGCAAACACTGACCTTTGTACCAAAATTATTGGGGATCTTTATCACTATTATGCTTTGCGGACGATGGATTATGAACTCGGTCGTCGAGTTCTTTGCCTATCTGATGCAGAATTTACCGTATTTCTTAAAGGGTTGAATGTGAATGGGGCATAAGAAAGACTAAAAAAATTTTTAGAGTTACTCCTTTCACACCGAAAGTTTTGATACACGGGAGGGGCGAGAGGCAGATATGACATTTACATTAGAGCAGTTTGAATTTTATCTTGTGATCCTTGCAAGAATATCGGCTTTTGTCTATGCCGCGCCGTTCTTTTCGATGAATACTGTTCCACAAAGGATAAAGATTGGTCTTTCCGCGGTACTTGCCTATCTGGTATTTACGATCTCAACCTACCAGCCGCTTGCTTATTCCGGTTCACTCGGCTATCTGCTCTTGGTGGCAGAAAATGTGCTTGCAGGGGTGGTGCTAGGACTCTTTTCCAATATCTGTACTTTTATTCTCTCGTTTGCGGGACAGATTATGGATATGCAGATTGGCTTTTCCATGGCAACAGAGTATGATCCCGCGACAAAAAGCACGGTTTCTTTAACCTCAAATATCTATAATTATGCGGTTTTACTGGTAATGCTGGTGTCAAGGCTGCACTATTATATTGTGGAGGCAATTGTCGATTCCTTTGAATTGATCCCGCTAAATGGTGTTTCACTCAACACCGAAATTTACAAGTTGATGGTTCAGTTTATTGTAGATTTTTGCATAATTGGATTTCGAATCGCACTCCCAGTGTTTGCGGCGATTATGATTGCAAATGCGGTGCTTGCAATCCTGGCAAAAGTAGCACCACAGATGAATATGTTTGTGATCGGAATTCAGCTAAAGGTTCTGATAGGTCTTGCGGTACTTGTCGTAATTACCACACAGCTTGACTCGATCGCCGATTTTATCTTTGACCAGATGCTTGATATGTTAAAGAGGGCATCGGTTTATCTGCATTAATATAAGGGGAAGGATGAGGCAGATGGTGCAGAGCGCGGAATTGATGGGGAATGCAGGGGGAGAGCTTTTCTGCCCGTACCCGCTTCGTCTACAGTTTTTTGCACAGGAGGGACCGGGCGGGGAAAAGACCGAGGAACCGACGACAAAAAAATTAGAGGATGCCAGAAAGGAAGGGCAGGTATCAAAGAGCCAGGAACTGACAACGGCTTTTAGTCTGATGGGACTCTTTCTTTCCCTAAAGGTGTTTACGGGCTTTCTTGGAAATCTTTTGCTCGGATCTTTTTTTGACATCTATGGCATGATTGGCACAATAGGTTTAGATGAATTTAACCAAAATACATTTGGAAGGCTTTTGCAGAGTGGGATTTTCACTATATTGCTGGCGATTCTGCCCTTTCTCGCGATCGCGTTTTTGATTGCATTTGTCACCAATGTAGTTCAGGTAAAATGGAAAGTGACAGGAAAGCCTTTGATGCCTAAATTTAGCAAGCTCAATCCCATTAAGGGATTTAAAAAGATCTTTTCCATGGATAAGGTGATGGAGTTAATCAAGGCAATCGCGAAGATCCTTGTGATTACAGGGATTGCCTACTCGATGATAAAGGATAAGATTGATCATTTATATCTTCTCTACCAGATCGGCAATATCTCTGCTGCCGCCGTCTATATCGGCGATGAGATTATTGATCTGGGGATTCGGATCAGCACGTTTTTCTTAGTGATTGGTTTTGCCGATCTGATTTACCAGAAGAGAAAATTTAAAAAGGAAATGAGGATGACCAAACAGGAAGTAAAGGATGAGTATAAACAGACAGAGGGCGACCCGCAGATAAAGGGCCGGATTCGCCAGAAAATGCGTGAGGCATCCCAGCGCAGAATGATGCAGCAGTTGCCGGAGGCAGACGTTGTTATCACAAACCCTACGCATTTTGCCTGTGCACTCAAATATGACAAGGAAGTTTCCTCCGCACCGGTACTGATTGCAAAAGGTGCAGATTATATGGCAGCAAAAATAAGGGAGGCGGCAAAGGAATACGATATTCCGATTGTCGAGAACAAACCTCTTGCGCGTATGTTGTATTACAATGTTGATTTGGAGCAGGAAATTCCGGTAGAACTTTACCAGATGACGGCGGAAGTCCTCTCCTATGTATATAATTTGAAAAATAAAGCGGTTTAATGGAAAAAATTGGAATAAAATTCCATTTAGAGAATAGAGGAAAGGAGAAACGGGAATGAGAAAAGCGGATTTTGCGATCGGAATTTATATTCTCGCGGCAATTGTATTCTTGATTGTACCGATGAAGTCAAGTCTGCTCGATGTTCTTTTGGCGTTAAATATCTCCATCGCCATGATTGTTTTGTTCAATGCGCTCTTTTCGCAGGAAGTGCTGAATATGTCCACGTTCCCCACCATCTTGCTCTTTACGACGACCTTCCGCATCTCGCTAAATGTGTCGTCGACAAAACTGATTTTGACTACCGGGGATCCGGGAGCTGTTGTGACACAGTTTGGAGAGTTTGTGGGCAGGGGCGACCCTGTGGTTGGCATGATTGTCTTTATTATTTTAGTAATTGTCCAGTTTCTAGTAATAAACAAAGGTTCGGAGCGCGTATCCGAGGTAACAGCGAGATTTACGCTCGACGCAATGCCCGGAAAACAGATGGCAATTGATGCTGACTTAAATACTGGCGCGATCACTGATCAGCAGGCAAAGGAACGCCGCGAAAAAATTCAGGAGGAATCCGCATTCTTCGGTTCCATGGATGGTGCGACAAAGTATGTAAAGGGGGATGCAACGGCGGGTCTTATCATCACCGTGATCAATTTGGTCGGCGGTGTAGTGATGGGAATGATGCGCGGCGGGCTTACCGCAACACAGGCGTTAAATAAATATGCGATGCTTACCATCGGGGATGGCTTAGTCAGCCAGATTCCCTCGCTGATGATCTCGCTTGCTACCGGTATTCTTGTCACAAAGGTTTCAAAGGAAGCCGATATCGGCGATCTGTTAGTAAAACAGCTTTTTTCGATTCCCAAGGTGCTTTATATGGTTGGCGGAAGCATGGTATTTTTGGGTATTTTTACGCCGCTGCCATTTATTATTTTCTGTCCTTACGGCATTGCATTTCTCGCCACGGCTGCTGTGATCAAGAACAGAACCAAAGTGCAGGAGATCGAGGCGGAGGCAAATATCGAGGAAACGAGCGCGGAGGAGATACGAAGACCGGAGAATGTCACCTCACTTTTGCATGTGGACTTTATTGAGTTGGAATTCGGCTACGGGATTATTCCGCTCGCCGATGTCAACCAGGGTGGAGACTTGCTTGATCGTGTTGTGATGATCAGAAGACAGATTGCATTAGAGTTTGGTTGTGTTGTGCCGACTATCCGTCTGCGTGATAATATCCAGCTTAATCCGAACCAGTATGTGATTAAGATCAAGGGAATTCCGGTTAGCGACGGCGAAATTCTCTTTGACCATTATATGGCGATGAACCCTGGCTATGTCGAGGAGGAGATCACCGGAATCCCGACATTCGAGCCATCCTACCATCTGCCGGCGATCTGGATCACGGAGAATCAGAGGGAGAGAGCGGAGTCCTACGGCTACACGGTAGTTGACCCGCCGTCCATTATTGCGACGCACTTGACCCAGGTAATCAGCACCCATCTGGACGAACTCTTAACGCGCCAGGATGTACAGAACCTGATCAACAATATGCAGGAGGCAAATCAGACATTGATCGGGGAGCTTGTTCCAAAACTTCTTGGTGTGGGCGAAATTCAGAAGGTATTGCAGAATCTTTTGCGCGAGGGAATCTCCATCTTAGACCTTGTCACGATCTTTGAGACGCTTGCCGATTACGCGCCGACGACCAGGGATACGGATGTATTGACTGAATATGTTCGCCAGAGCTTAAAGCGCGCGATCTCAAATAAGTATTTCCCGAACGGCGAGATGACAAGTGTGGTCACGCTCGACCCAAAGATCGAGCAGGAAATTATGGGCAGCGTCAAGCAGACGGAGCAGGGAGCTTTCTTAGCACTCGATCCGGATCGAACGCAAAAGATTATGAAATCCGTCGAGGAGGAAGTTGGAAAACTGGAAAATCTTGGAAAGAACCCGGTAATTATCACCTCTCCGATTGTGCGTATGTACTTTAAGCGCCTTTCGAGAGATTATTTCCAGGACTTGATCGTTGTATCGTACAATGAGATCGAATCAAATGTTGAATTACAATCAGTGGGGATGGTGACAGCGTAAAATGATAATTAAAAAATTCACCGCAAGTACGGAAGCGGAGGCCATATTACTTGCGAAGAAAGAACTCGGCATGGATGCGATCGTGATGAATATTAAGAAAAATTTGCCAAGGGGGATCTATAAGCTGTTTCGCAAACCGAGCGTGGAGATTACGGCGGCGGTGGATGAGAATGGAAAGCAGCAAAAGGCGAAGGAGGAGCCGGTAAAGCGCAATCCAAATATTATTTATGAGGATGAGGTGCCAACAAGCCTTGGAGGTGGTTCTACTGCAATAGAGCAAAGGCTGGATAAACTTCAGGATATATTAGAAAATCAAATCACTATCCGCACAAATAAATTAGAGAGTGACGGGGGGGAGGAAAAGGAAGCTGTGGCGGAGGAGGACACGGACTCCAATCTTGCCTGTCTGCAGCTAATTTATAATCAGATGATTGCGAACGAGGTGGATGAAACCTACGCAAACCAGATGATTGGCGAGATTGAACACAGTCTGAAAAAAAATACAGGAATGAACAATATTCTGACGAGTATGTATCAAAAAATTGTGCTTAAACTGGGACAGATCCACGCAATTGAAGCGGGAAAAACCCAGCCGAAATATATCTTTTTTATCGGGCCTACAGGTGTGGGCAAGACAACGACCATCGCGAAGATTGCCTCCATGCTCAAGATGAACAAAAAGAAAAAGATCGCCTTGATGACGGCGGATACTTACCGTATCGCCGCCGTGGAGCAGTTGACAACCTACGCGAATATTCTCGATATTCCGCTGCACGTCGTCTACTCGCCGGAGGAAGTGAAGGAGGCGAAGGAGAAACTGAAAGATTATGATATTGTACTGGTGGATACAGCGGGGCGTTCCTACAAAAACAGGGAGCAGCGCGACGATCTGGAACGGCTTTTGAACTCCGTTCCGGAAAAGGAGCGGGAAGTCTTTCTTGTGTTGAGTGCCACGACAAAATATTACGATTTATTAAAGATTACAGACAGCTATTTACAGATTGTAGATTACGCGCTGATCTTCACAAAACTGGACGAGACAAACTGCATTGGCAATCTGCTAAATATCCGGATGAAAACGGGGGCACCGCTGTCTTATGCAACTTTTGGTCAAAATGTTCCGGATGATATCAGCGCGATCGATCCTCAGAACATTGCAAAACAATTGTTAGGAGGCAGTGAATAAATGGATCAGGCGGAACAATTAAGAAAGCTGGTAAGGGAAAACACCGTTAGCCAACCTTCAAATCCCGCCCGTGTAATTACCGTGACAAGTGGCAAGGGCGGTGTTGGAAAATCGAGCATCTCTGTAAACCTGGCGATTGAACTTGCAAGGATGGGCAAGCGGGTATTAGTGTTAGATGTAGATTTTGGTCTGGCAAATATTGAGGTAATGCTTGGAATCCGCCCGGAATACAATCTTGCGGATATGATGTATCGGGGGAAGAATCTTACGGATATTATCATAAAAGGACCGGAGGGGATCGGGTTTATTTCCGGAGGTTCCGGAATTCACGAGCTGACAAGCTTAACGAGGGATCAGATCTTAAATCTGACTTCGCGGCTTGTAGAGTTAGATGAGATGGCGGATATTGTGATTATCGATACGGGGGCGGGAATTACCGATGCTGTTCTTGAATTTGTATCAGCGGGCGCGGAGGTTCTTTTGGTGACAACGCCGGAGCCGACCTCGATCACCGATGCATACGCGCTGTTAAAAACATTGAACAAAAAGGCAGAATTTTCTGCGGAGGATACTTGCATTAAAATGATTGCCAACCGGGTGACGGCAAAGAATGAGGGCAGGGAACTATTCGAAAAAATCAATATGGTGGTGACGAAGTTTTTAGATTTTGAGATGGAATATCTTGGCAGCATTCCGCAGGATGAACAGGTATCAAAAGCGATTATACGACAAAAGCCGGTGGTGTTATCCATGCCGGATTCGGGCGCGGGAAAGGCACTCAGAGAGTTAGCGGCAAAACTTGCTGGGGCTTATGCGCAGACGGGGGAGGAAAGAAAGGGGATTGCGCATCTTTTTAACAACCTGCTCCGGACAGCGAACCGACAGAAATGGAACGCTTAGAATGGGGGCACTATGATAGCAAGAGGGCTGACTATCGGACAAAAGATCAAACTGACAAAATATACGGGGAAATTAAAGGAGATTGCGGGGGCAAGGACATTGGTCAGTCAGCTGATGGAAGTAAAGGATGACGATACCTTAGTGATTGCCATGCCGATGGAGGAAAAAATGGTTTTTCTTGAGATCGGGGAACGCTACAATCTGTTTTTTCATGCCAAAGAAGAACTTTATTACTGTATCGCGCAGGTAAGTGACCGCTACCACCTTAATCAGCTTTTCCTGGCAAAGATGGAGTGCGCCTCGGAGATAGAAAAATTTCAGTGCAGACAATTTTTTCGCCTAAACTGTATTATCGATATGCATTACCGACTGATGGCGCAGGAGGGAGAGCTGGAGGAGGGCATAAAAGCAGCGACTATTGTTGATATCAGCGGGGGTGGCGCGCGTTTTAACGCGGGGGAAGCCCTCCCGCCGGGGGAGGAACTTGGCATTAGTTTTGCATTGCTGTTTGGAGAGAGTAAGAAGGAATTTCAACTTCGTGCAAGAGTCATTGCCAGCGCAGATCTTAAGAATCGCAAAAAAATTTGTGAGAACCGTGTAGAATTTACAAATATCAGCGAGGCGGAGCGGGAAATTATTGTAAAATATGTGTTTGAAGAGGAGAGACGACGCAAAAGAGAGAGCAGTAGGTGATCGTTTGTACCTTTTTAATGAAAATGGACGGGGCACAGTCATGAAACAGTGCTGAAATCGGAAAGGAAAGGAAGAAAATGGAAAGCAAAAAAAATATTTTAGTTGTTGATGATTCTGCACTTATGAGAAGACTGATATCTGATATAATAAACAGTGACGAGAGATTCCAGGTCTCCGACCTTGCGATGAACGGGCTGGAAGCATTTGATTTTGTAACGCGCGATCCCAAAAAATACGAAGCAATTTTGCTTGACATCAATATGCCTAAGATGAACGGCATCCAATTTTTGGAACAGCTGAACAAAATGAAAATCCGTCAGAAGGTCATTGTGGTGAGTACCCTTGCAAAGGAGGGCGCGGTGGAAACAGTGCGCTGTCTGGAACTTGGTGCTTTCGACTTTGTAACGAAGCCGGACAGCTATATGGAGGCGCGCAACGAGCGGTTTAAACAGAGGATTTTATCGACGGTCGGCGTGGCGACAGGGATAGATATCGGGATTCCGCCAAAAGAGAAGCCGGAGCCTTCCTCTGCGCGTCCGTCCTTGATCAAAACGTCTACGACAAGAGCACTCTACGATATCACCTCAGCACCAGCAAAGCGTGCGACACATAAAAGTGTAGGAAGCGGCGCGAAAAAACTTGTGGCACTTGCCTGCTCTACTGGCGGTCCAAAGGCATTGCAGTCCGTGATTCCTAAACTCCCGGCAGAGCTTGACGCGCCGATGGTGCTTGTACAGCATATGCCGGTGGGATTTACCAAATCACTTGCTGACCGTTTAAATGAGATGAGTGCGATCAATGTCAAGGAGGCCGCTGAGGGGGATGTTTTAAGGAAAGGGACAGTCTACATAGCCCAGGGTGGCAGTCAGATGCGTGTTGTACGGCGTGGCGGGGATTATGTAATTACGGAAAATGCAAATGAACCAGCGCGTGGCGGTCTAAGACCGTGTGCGGATATCATGTACGAATCTCTTGTGGATTTGGACTTTGAAGATATCACCTGCGTTGTCCTCACCGGGATGGGAGGGGATGGCACTCTTGGAATCAAGCAACTCAACAACAAAAAGAACATCTATGTTATCGCGCAGAATGAGGCGACTTGCACTGTGTATGGTATGCCAAGAGTGGTGGCCGAGGCAGGGCTTGTGGATGAGGTCGTTCCGCTCGATGCGGTAGCGGATGCAATCACGAAGAATGTGGGGGTACATTGAGTATGGATGTAAGCCAATATTTAGGGATCTTTATCGACGAGACAAGAGGACATTTACAGGAACTGAATGAACAGATTTTAATTCTTGAGAAAGAACCGGAAAATGAAGATACCATCAACGAAATTTTCCGGGCGGCGCACTCTTTAAAAGGAATGGCGGGCACAATGGGATATAAGCGGATGCAGCGTCTGACCCATGATATGGAGAATGTATTTTCTGAGATACGCAATGGCAAGATGAAGGCAACACCGAATTTGATTGATCTGTTGTTCCGTGGTCTCGACGCACTGGAGAGCTATCTTGATATTATTATCAATACCCAGGACGAGGGGACGGAGGATAATCAGGATATTATTGATGGTCTTCAGAAAGTGATGGAGGAAGGACTTGGCACGGCAGTGGGGGAATCCCCTGCACCTTCCCCGGCTGCCACATCGGCAGATCCCCCTGTGCAGGGAAAGCATCTTGTGTTGGCAGAACATGAACTTACGGCGGCGTTAAAGGCAAAGGAAGAGGGAGAAAATATCTTTGAGATCACGGTTTTTGTCCAGCAGAGCTGTATCTTAAAAGCGGCCAGAGCCTTTCTTGTCTTTAAGGCATTGGAGGAGTGCGGCGATATTATCAAGTCGGTTCCAGAAGTACAGGATATTGAGGATGAGAAATTTGACTATGATTTCTCGATGGTTTTGTTGACCAAAAAATCACAGGAAGAAATTCGCACGGCGGTGATGAATGTGTCCGAGATTCGCGATGTGGTAATTGGACCAGCGGATCTTGCAGGAAAGAAAACAGCTTCTGCGGCTTCTGAGATGGCAGCAGAAACCCCAGCTTCCACTTCCTCTGAACCGGAAAAGGAAAGTTCCGTCTCCGCGCCACAGGCAGCGGAAACTCCGGCACAGACAGCACCGGCGGGAACTGGTGCGGCGGCAGCTGTAGTAGCGCAGCCACAGACAAAACAGGCGGCGAAGGCGGCGGCAAAGGCAGCAGTAAACCGCTCTGTGCGTGTCGATATCGAGAAGTTAGACGATCTGATGAATCTGGTCAGCGAGTTGATTATCGCGAAGAACGGGCTTGTGTCTGTAAATGGCGACAGTGAGCATTCCCTGCATGCCAATAGCTTTAACGAGCAGATTGAATACTTGGAGCGCGTGACGACAAACCTGCATCAGTCCGTAATGAAAGTGCGAATGGTGCCGATCGAGAGTGTGGTAAATCGCTTCCCGCGCATGATCCGCGATCTGAGCAAAAAACTCGGCAAGAAGATGGATCTGTATATGACCGGTGAGGACACAGAGCTTGACCGCACGGTAATCGATGAGATTGGTGACCCGTTAATGCATCTTTTGCGCAATGCGGCCGATCATGGTCTTGAATCGAATGAGGAGCGCGTGTGCTTAGGCAAGCCGGAGGTTGGCTCAATTTTCCTTGACGCTTACCAGGAGGGCAACAATGTTGTTATTGAGGTGCGCGACGATGGTGCGGGCATCAATGTGGAGAAGGTAAAGCAAAAAGCGATTCAAAAAGGGACGATAAACGAGGAACAGGCAGAGATGATGAGCGACAAGGAAATCATCGACCTTTTGTTCCGCCCAAGCTTTTCAACCTCGGAAGTTATCTCGGATGTTTCCGGGCGCGGTGTCGGTCTTGACGTGGTAAAAACAAAGATTGAGGCTCTGGGCGGAAGCATCGAAGTCCGGACAACACTCGGCGAAGGCAGCAATTTTATTATCCGTCTGCCGCTTACCCTCGCCATTATTCAGACGCTTATGGTAGAAATTGGAAATGAAAAATATGCGATCCCGCTCGGCAGCATTGAAACTATTGAGGATATCGCACTGGATGACGTAAAGTATGTACAGAATAAAGAAGTGATCAATCTGCGCTCCTCGGTGATCCCTCTGATCCGCCTTGACAGGGTGCTAGATGTCGAGCCTGCGAGCGAAGAACCGGTCAGCTTAACTGTCGTTATTGTAAAGAAGGGCGATAAGTTGGCGGGTCTGATTGTAGATAATCTGATCGGGCAGCTTGAGATTGTGATCAAGTCCATTGGTAAATATATTAATAACAGCAAGCTTATCAGCGGTGCTACTATCCTTGGCGATGGCGAGATCGCGCTGATCCTTGATGTCAACGTCTTAGTGGTGTAGGGAGGGAAATATCATGGATGAGAAAAAGATAGAAGAACTTGAAAAACAATATATTGTGGTGAAGCTTGGCAGTGAACAATATGGAATTGATATCCAGTATGTGGATAATATTGTAAGAATGCAGAGAGTGACCAGAGTGCCGAAGGCACAGCCATATTTTAAGGGGGTTATCAATATTCGCGGCGAAGTCATCCCGGTGATGAGTCTGCGCTTAAAGTTTGGATTAGAGCCGGATGAATTCAAGAATGCCACCAGAATCCTTATCATTAAAATTGAGCCGCAGGCGGCGATCGGCATGATTGTGGATGAGGTCAAGGAAGTGATTACACTGAGTGAGGAAAATATTGACCGGACTTCCGGGAGCAATGACGAGAGAAGCGCGTACCTTTACGGTGTGGGCAAGCAGCCGGACGGTTTAGTATCGCTGCTTAATATCCCAGCAGTTGTTGTGGAGAAGGAAGGCACAATATAAAAATGGTGGGGTTGCTGCATAATGCGGCAACCCTTATAGGCTTTTTGCATATAGGAGAATCCTACAGAATAAGGGGTTGGGGGGGTTCTATATGAGTGGGCAGAGGGAACATACTGCCCAGTTGTAAGACAACAGAAAGGGCTTGGTGTAATATGGCTGAAGTAAAACTTGAAGAAATGAACCATATGCAATTTGACGTGCTGCGCGAAATTGGCAATATCGGAGCCGGAAATGCAACGACGGCTCTGTCACAGATGCTTTCCTCAAAGATTGATATGAAGGTGCCAAAGATTGATCTTTTGGAGTTTAAAGAACTGGGGGAATTGATTGGCGGCGCGGAAAATATTGTGGTAGGCATTCTCTTGACCCTTCAGGACGATATCGACGGCATGATGATGTTCCTTGTAGAAAAGAAGGCAGCCAAGAGTATGGTTAAATTATTGATGGGGGGCTTTTGTAGCGGCAGTGAGGACGACGACGATTTTTCTGAGATGGAACTTTCCGCAATGCAGGAAATTGGCAATATTATTGCAGGCGCGTATCTATCCTCCCTCTCTGCACTGACCAATATGAAAATCACGTCGAGCGTACCTTATATGGCAATTGATATGGCGGGGGCAATTTTGAGCGTCCCGGCGATTGAATTTGGAAAAATAAGTGATAAGGCGTTATTGATAGAAACTGAATTCGGAGATGTAGGTGAAGAAGTAAACGGCTATTTTATTTTGATCCCAACTTTGGAATCCTATGGTCAAATACTTACCTCTCTGGGATTATAGGAGAGCATATGGCAACGATGATAAAAGTGGGAATGGCGGATCTAAATGTCTGTCTGCCGCCGGATTCAATCACAACGCTGGGGCTTGGCTCCTGTGTTGGCATCGTACTATATGATCCGGCGAAGAAGATATCCGGCATGGCACATGTAATGCTGCCGGACAGCGCGAGAATCAGAAATAATGAAAATGTCGCAAAATTTGCAGATACAGGAATTCAGGAACTCTTAAACCGTGTGCTAAAACTGGGTGCAAGCCGCGCCGCACTTGTCGCTAAGATTGCAGGGGGTGCACAGATGTTTGCATTTAATTCCGACAATGAGATGTTAAAAGTCGGTCTGCGCAATGTCGAGGCGGTAAAGCGAAAACTTGCCTCCCTGCGAATTCCAGTTGTGGCGGAGGACACAGGGTTAAATTATGGGCGCACGATCGAGTTTTACCCGGAAACCGGCAAACTCCTTGTAAAATCTGTCGGGAAGCCAATAAAAACACTGTAGTGTAGGCTTTGGGCTTTAGGCGGAGGGAAAAAATGGAGAAAAATCACAATATATCGGCATTGATTACGCTTTTAGCCGGGGCAATCGCCGCGCTCTGCTGTCTGATCAACCGCGTTCCAATCTTGAACACACTGCAATCGGTGCTGATTGTACTGATCATTTTTCTGGTCATAGGCAGAATTATCGAGCATATTATTTTTAAGATCAATAAGAATGCGTATATGGCCGCAGTGCAGGCGGAGGAAGAGGCAAGGCAGGTAGCAGCGGCAGCAGAGCAGGAGGAAGCGATGGCGGCTATGGAAAATATGGGGGATGGGGAGGAAGTCACGGACGACGAGAACGAGGAGGAAACTTAAGGCACATTTCGTTTGAAGCGGGGTAAGGTGGAAGATGGACAAACAAAAATTATGGGAGGAATACAGTATAAAGCGAACCGCCGCGCTGCGGGAACAGCTAATTTTGGAATATGTCGGGCTGGTAAAGATTGTGGCGGGAAAGTTAAGTATGTATCTGGGCTATAATGTGGAATATGACGATCTTGTCGGTTATGGAACTTTTGGACTGATCGATGCGATCGACAAATTCGATTACGATAAAGGCGTAAAATTTGAGACCTACGCTTCGCTGCGTATTCGTGGCGCGATTCTTGATCAAGTGCGCAAGATGGACTGGATTCCAAGGACGCTGCGGCAAAAACAAAAAAAATTAGATGCGGCGTATTTAAAGATTGAAGCCGAAACTGGGCGCATGGCGACGGAAGAGGAAGTAGCAAAAGAACTTGAAATCTCAACTGATGAGCTTTTAACCTTGCAGTCGCAGGCACAGATCTCCGCCCTCGTCTCACTTGACGAGTGCATGGAGGCGGGGGAACCACAGGTGGAGGTCACACAAACCAGCGAGGACTATGTGCAGCCGGAACGCATTATGGAGCGGCGAGAGTTAAAAGAGATCCTTACACGCACATTAAAGGAATTGACAGAGAAAGAACAAAAAGTAATATTTTTGTATTATTTTGAAGAGCTGACATTAAAGGAGATCAGCGCGGTTCTCGGCGTGACTGAATCACGGATTTCGCAGCTCCACACAAAGGCACTGCAAAAAATGAGAACCCGGCTTGGTGGCAATATGGATTTGTTTTTTAGATAAAGGAGGAATCGGGTGGCAAATAAAAATGCATATTTTCAGCTTCGGACACAGGCGGACGGCACTTATTTGCTGTTATTTCCGGGCTGTGAACAGAACAAGTTGAATTTTAAGGAGATTGATTCGTATCTGCGCGTAAAGCAGATCGAATATGACAGGGAACCCCTGATGCGGGCAGTGTCAAGCTTTTCCGGAGCGACGAGCATAAAGTTGACGGGAAAACCACATATGAAGGAAAAAGAATATATTTTTATTCAGATCTCGGAGGATAAAAAAAAGGCGATCGCGAGATTCTACCCTCCGATGGAGAATGGTGCCTGTCTGACAAAGGCAGAGATTGTCAGCGAACTTGTGCGCGCGGGAATAAAATTTGGTGCGAAGGAAAAGGCGATTGACAAATTTCTTGAAGACAGGCAATACTGTTACACCTATCTGATTGCGGAGGCAATGCCTCAGGTGGATGGGAAAAATGCTGTATTAACCTATCATTTTAACACTGACCTTTCGCGAAAACCCAAATTAAATGAGGACGGCAGTGTGGACTTTCACCAGATTGAAACTATCTGCCATGTGCAGGAGGGCGACAAGCTTGTCACGCTTACGCCTGCGGTTATGGGAAAGCCGGGGATCGATGTTATGGGGAGACCTATCGCCCCAGCGACGGCAAAGAAAGTGACGCTTCGCCCAGAGAAGAACACCTGTCTCTCGGAGGATGGCTTAGAGCTTTACTCGGAGGTGGACGGGTTGGTTTCGCTGATCGGAGGAAAGATCTTTGTCTCCAATATTTATGATGTGCCCGCGGATGTGGATACTTCAACAGGGGATATCAAATTTGCTGGGAGCGTGATTATCCACGGCAATGTGATCACGGGCTTTTCCGTGGAGGCCGAAGGCGATATTATTGTCAATGGTGTAGTAGAAGGTGCCTCACTGAAGGCTGGGGGACAGATTGTATTAAAACGTGGAATTCAGGGGATGGGACGTGGTGTTTTAGAAGCAAAAGGAAATATTATTACGAAATTTATCGAAAATGCTACAGTAAAAAGTGATGGCTATGTCTCGACGGAAGCAATTTTACACAGTAATGTCTCTGCAAAGGGAGATGTGACTGCAACAGGAAGACGCGGTTTTGTGGTAGGAGGTTCCATCCGTTCCGGAAGTTGTATTTCCGTGCGGACGGCGGGTTCAACTATGGGGACGACCACCATTCTTGAGATTGGCGCGGATCCGGTCTATATGGAGGAATTTCGCAAGATCAATGATGATTTGCCAGCACTTGAGGAAGAGTTAGAAGCCGCGACACAGACCATCAATGTTTTGACTAGACGGATGAAGACGGGGGAGAGGCTCTCAGCAGATAAGGCAAAGAAGCTTGAGGAGGCAAGAAATGCAAAGGAGGTTTTAGAAAAGCAGATCCAGTACTTTCTTTCCCGAATGGATGATCTTGAGGAAATTGCAGGAATGCAGTCGGGCGGTTGTATCCGGGTGAGCGGGATCATTTACCCCGGCTGCAAAGTCATGATATACAATACTCCATACCATATTCGCTCCGAATTAAAATATTGCAGGCTGATCAAAGATCGCGCGGATGTAAAGATGGTGGAATATTAAACAGAGGGGGGAGACAATGGCAATTACACCGATAGAAACTGCGGCATTTTTGCCGAAATCGCAGGAGGCATCCTTCCAGCGTCACAACGATGTCCAAAAGCCCATCAACGAGCAGACAGTCTTACAGAACAGTCAGCAACAAAAAGTGATGACGGACGCGACGAAAACGGTGATGATGGCAAAGACCGATCAGCCAGAATACCGCTATGACGGGAGTTCCGGCAATGGAAAGGGGATGCTCTACAAGAGAAAAAACGGTGCCAAAAAAGAAAAGAAGCATGAACATGAGGGCACGGATCAGATGAATTCCGGCTTTGATATGCGTATATGAGGAGGCTAATAAAAAGTTATAAATATATGTTGATTTTTATAATTTAATTTGATAGAATAATATGAATAGAAATAATTGATCGTACAGAAAAAACAGAGCAACAGGAATTCGCCTAAGATTTGGTTTAAATCATTACGGTATTTCGCTGCAAATTACAAGGAAAACGTGCGAATAAAGCAAGAAAACTGGTAAAAGAGTTGATAAAAGAAGGCGGTGAAGGGGATGATCAAAACCATCCGGGTAATGCTGCTCCCGAACAATAAACAGAAAACCAAGTTATTCCAATATGCCGACACATCCAGGTTTGCTTACAACTGGGCATTGGAAAGGGAGCAGGAGAATTATAAAAATGGCGGTAAATTTATGTCAGATACCGATTTGCGGAAGGAATTTACACAGTTAAAGAAAAATCCTAAATATACCTGGTTGAATGAGGTGTCCAATAACGTAGCAAAGCAGGCGATAAAGGATGCCTGTAATGCCTATCAGCGGTTTTTCAAAGGACTTGCACAGTTTCCCAAATTTAAGAGCAGGAAACATTCGTCACCATCCTTCTATCAGGACAATGTAAAAATTCAATTTACCAGTACGTATGTGAAAGTTGAGGGGTTTGCTGCTTCCAGAAAGAAGAATAAACAGAAGCTGAACGATATCCGTCTTGCGGAACACGGACGGATTCCCGCAGACGGTAAGTATCTCAATCCGCGGATAAAGTATAATGGGTTGAACTGGTATATCACAGTTGGGGTGGAGGAGGGGAACCATGACTTAGTACCATCAAAGGACGGGATAGGGATTGATTTGGGGATAAAAGAGTTGGCGGTATGCTCGGATCAACAAAGATATCCAAACAAAAACAAAACGCAGGAAGTAAAGAAACTGGAAAAAAGGAAACGCAGGTTACAGCGTTCTATATCAAGAAAATATGAGAAAAATAAGAGAGGAGGGCGTTACGGTAAAACAAGTAACATTGTAAAAAGCGAAAAACAGCTTTTACGGTTAAATCATAGGCTAACGAATATCCGTCAAAACTATTTACATCAGACAACATCGGAAATCATAAAGCGAGAACCAAAGTTTATCTGTATAGAAGATCTGAATGTGAGTGGGATGATGAAGAACAAGCATTTATCCAAAGCAGTACAGCAGCAGGGATTTTATGAATTCCGGCAGCAGATAGGGTATAAGTCCGCATGGAACAATATCCAATTGATTATTGCGAACCGATTTTTCCCAAGCTCTAAATTATGCTGTTGCTGTGGAAAGATCAAAAAAGAGTTAAAGCTGTCAGATCGCATTTACCGATGTGAATGTGGGAATGTGATTGACCGGGATTATCAGGCAGCGTTGAACTTGAAACAATATGGTGAACGTGCTTTGCCGTCTGCATCATAATATGCTCAATTGAGTACTTATATATACTAGTTCGTTAGCTAGGAATTTACGCCTATGGAGTGTACAAGGAACGGTGAGTAGTCGAAATTTGACAAAAGCATACACGGCGAAGTAGGAATGGAACATAAAAGTTTATTGCTTTTTATAAGTTTTCAGTAACGATACAAATGACGGAATACGAGATTATAGTTCTGGTCGCGGGCTTTGTTTTTGTGGTGGCGAGTTTTTTTCTTGGCGGTAGAAATTCTCCCAGGGAAGAAGTGGATACTGATGCGGAGATTCGCAAAATCAAGGAGGCAGCAGTTTTGCACGAGAGTGAAATCAGGGATCGCGTAGATGCCCTGGTCACAAAAGAGTGTAATACGGCGGTGGATGATGTCAAAGAGAAGCTTTCCAAAATTTCCAATGACAAGATTATGGCGGTGGATGAGTATGCAAGCCAGGTGCTTGAGCGAATTGAAACCAATAATCAGTCCGTTGTATTTTTGTATGATATGCTCCAAAAGAAAGAGGATGAGATGAAGTCCACAATGAATAAGATGGAGCAGACAAGGCGGGAGAACAGAGAACTTTTTGACCGGCTTGAGGAATTAAAACAGGCGAAGGCGCGCGTGGCAAGCCGCAATGCGGCAAAAGCCGCGGCTGCCAAGGGACAAGCCACAAAGCCTGCAAAAGATAAGGAACCCGAGTTGATTTCTCCGACTCCTGTGGCAAGAACGGGGATCTCGGAGCTTGAGCATACCCAGGCGGAGGCACTCACCGAAGTATTCGCACCGAAATCAGAGAGGGAAAATCCGGTGCAGGATACGGCTGTATTGCCGTCGGAAGAATTAAAATCAGAACAGGAACTGGTGATGGATCGTCAGGAAAGAGTGCTTGCCCTTTATCAGGAGCAAAAATCCATCAAGGAGATATCAAAGCTGTTGTCGATAGGGCAGGGAGAGGTAAAACTTATTATCGATCTGTATGCAAAGCAGAACAAATAGAGGAAAGAGTGGGGAGAAGCTTTGAAGTTAAGATATTATTTGCGCGGCGTTGGCGTTGGATTGATTCTCGCCGTCGCCGTTTATTCTACGATAATTATACCACGAAAATATAAAATGACGGACGAGGAGGTTTTGGCGCGGGCAAGGGAGCTTGGGATGGTGACAGAGAAAGATACGGATGTGGATCTGTCCGCGCTCTCTGGCACGCCCGCTCCGCCGGAGGGAACAAATCCCCCTGCACCAACAGGGGATGGCACACCAACACCGACTCCGCCGGAGAAAAACACTACCCCGGAGCCGACAAAGGATTCTGGTACACCAACCCCAATGGAAAAAAATGGAACGCCAATTCCATCCGGGGAGGAAAATCCAACGCTAACCCCTGAGAAATTGCCGGATTTGACTCCGGGAGCTTCAACGGTTATGCCAGACGTATCGGATGCGCCGGGAATGCCGACCATGCCAGTGGCTCCGACCATGCCAAATATGCCAACTCTTCCTCCAGAACCCCTTCCGCAAGAAACAGAGACAACGGGGGAGAAGATAAGTATTACGATTCCTTTGGGAATGGGTTCGGAGAGCTTCGCACTTGAATTGCAGAAAGCGGGACTAGTGGAGGATGCGGTGGATTTTGACCGCTATCTGATGCAAAATAATTACGCGCTGTTTATTAAACCGGGAACTTACCGTATTCTTCCGGGCGCGACCTATGAGGAGATCGCAAAGCAGGTGACGGCAAATTAGTGATTAGTGGTGAGCGTTAAAAAATATAGGTTAGGTGTGTAAAATAAACAAAAATATAAAATTAGTTTAAATATTTTGATAAAATAGTTAAAATATATATTCGAATGTAATATAATTATCCGGTAGAGATGTGCAAAACATAATGTTTTAAAAATAGGATTTGGCTGTTCGTTTTTTTCAATCAAAAAAGAGGGATTTTATGGTATAACAAAGCAAATGTAAGTCCAAAGCCTACGAAAACTAAAAGATACGTAACTATAAAAATTAAACAGTTCGTTTTATTGACTTTTGTTTACGATAAGATAACTTTCCTCGTGATGGTAATAACAATAACTGCTAAAAGGCTAATGTGTTCAAAAAGATTAAGTCTATCACTGAGTTTTGTAAAACCTTGCAAGTGGTGGTGGTGGGAAACAAGAGATGTTTTTTAACCTATCTTGATGATAGAGTGATAAAGAGGGTTGTCATGCTTTGTAAAACTTCATCGATACTGGATGAAGTTTTGCACATGACTATGGCAGTGTGCAAAACGAACTAAACGGAAAGGGTTTAAGGCCAAGATCGAAATGACCAGAAAAAACAGGTTCCGAGCAGTTGGTGCAGAAAAATGCAAAAAATACTCCTTAAATATAGAAAAACAGTCTATGCAAAATGGAATTTTTGTGGTAGAATAAGTGGTAGATACAAACCCTCCCCTTTCGTATGGATTTTTGTTGGTCGATTAATTATACCATAAGGGATTGGGTTTGTGTCTTTTATTTTTCAAGAAGTTGTAAAGTAGTGCTTGAGTAAATAAGGGATAATCAATCATTTAGGAAATGTAATACGAGATTAGCTAGCAAGATAACAAATTCAAATAAGTTCGCAGAGTGTTGTAATTTAAACTAATGGATATGAAGTGAAATAAATTGTACCATTATTTTCAATGAAATTCTTGACAAAAAACAAATAAAAAAGTAAAAATATGAGAAAAAGCTAATAAAAAATTAGAGATGTACAAAACTCATTACTTAAAAAATAGGATTTGTCTGTTTGTTTTCCTTAATTAAAAAATAGGGATTTTATAGCATAACGAAACAAACATAAGTCCAAAACCTACGAAAAGTTAAACGATAGGTGATGACAAAGATTAAATTGTTCGTTTTATCGACTTTAGTTTATGATACTTGTGTTTCCTCGTAATGGCAACAACGGCAACCGCTAAAAGGGTATGGAGCATAGAGGGAGTCGCAAGATATTTTTCATACAAATATGATTATTATGGAATTTCTATGCTTAATGTTAATTATAATATGCCATTAAGTGGCAGAGAATCTTTGTATGTTCGCGAGTATAAAGAAAAAATCGGGCGCGATATTGATATTGAGATTGATTTTACGGAAATAGAGAATATCGCGGTATACAGTAGAAGCTATACCGATCTCAATGATAGTTATGTGGCGGGAGCTTCGTTTGTTGCTTATCTGGTGTCGCAATTTGGAAAGAGCGAAGCGATCAATATGATCTTTTCCGAGCAGGGGATAAAACAATCATTATATACGGAATTAGCCGAGAATTGGGTATCCTATATCAATACAAATTATGCGGAATATAGTAAATATAAATAGTGCCTGCTGAAATTTATAAATTGAGGTCACTTAAAAAAGTACTTGCATTGCAAGGAAAACTGTGGTAGAATCTATAAGTCGCAAATATCGGCAATTGACAATATGCTGTGCCGATATAAAAATCACATAGCCTTGAGCGGTCTTTTGGTGCCGTGGTAAGAAGCGGTTGAAGTTGCCGGCGGACTGGCTATGGTAGAAAAACCAAATGGAGGAAAAAGACATGAGCGTTATTTCAATGAAACAGTTACTTGAGGCAGGGGTTCATTTTGGTCATCAGACAAGAAGATGGAACCCGAAAATGGCCGAGTATATTTACACGGAGAGAAACGGTATCTACATTATCGATCTGCAAAAATCCGTGGGCAAGGTGGACGAAGCTTACTACGCAATCAAGGATATCGTTGCGGACGGCGGCAAGATCCTCTTTGTAGGAACGAAAAAGCAGGCGCAGGATTCCATTAAGTCCGAGGCGGAACGCTGCGGTATGTTCTATGTCAATGAGAGATGGCTCGGCGGTATGCTGACAAATTTCAAGACGATCCAGTCCAGAGTCACAAGATTAAAAGCGATTGAGAAGATGGCGGAGGATGGCACATTTGAGGTACTTCCAAAGAAAGAAGTTATCGCGCTGAAAAAAGAGTGGGAAAAACTGGAAAAGAATCTCGGCGGAATCAAGGAGATGAAAAATATCCCGGATGCAATTTTTGTTGTAGATCCGAAAAAGGAGAGAATCTGTATTCAGGAGGCACATACTTTAGGGATTCCGTTGATTGGCATTGCGGATACAAACTGTGATCCGGAAGAGCTTGACTATGTAATTCCGGGTAATGACGATGCGATCCGCGCGGTAAAGCTGATTGTGGCAAAGATGGCGGACGCGGTAATCGAGGCAAATCAGGGCGTTTCCATGAGCGATGTGCCGGAAGAAGCTGAGGCTGTCGAGGAAGAGCAGGAAGCATAAGATTTATCGCATTTTTGGCGTGCAAAATATAGGACTACAAAATAATTGTAAGCGAACGGAGGGATTATAATGGCTGAGATTTCAGCAAAGATGGTGAAGGATTTAAGAGAGATGACCGGTGCGGGCATGATGGACTGCAAGAAGGCTCTTGTTGAAACAAATGGAAATATGGATGAGGCCGTTGAGTTTTTGAGAAAGAAAGGTCAGGCAAAGGCGGAGAAGAAGGCGAGTCGTGTCGCTGCGGAAGGGATCTGCCGAATCGCGGTAAAGGACAATAGCGCAGCGGTTGTAGAGGTCAATTCCGAGACGGATTTCGTGGCAAAGAATGAGAAGTTCCAAACCTTTGTAGAGCAGGTTGCCAATGTGATTGTACAGGGAGATTATGCGGATGTGGACGCACTTCTTGCCGCGCCGTTTGTTGATGCAAATACAGTACAGGAAGCTTTAGTGGAGAAGATCGCGACGATCGGCGAGAAATTGAGCATTCGCAGATTTGAGAAAGTTACGGCAGAAAACGGTTGTGTGGTTACTTACACCCATGGCGGTGGCAGAATTGGCGTTATCGTTGAGGCGGCTACGGACGTGGTAAATGATGCGGTCAAAGAGGCACTCTCCAATGTGGCAATGCAGGTTGCAGCACTCTACCCAAAATATGTTTCCAGAGATGAGATCGGGCAAGATTTTATCGATCATGAGAGAGAGATTGTTTTGGCACAGGTTATGCAGGATGAGAAACAGTCCCAAAAGCCTGCCAATGTGATCGATGGTATCGTTAACGGACGTGTAAATAAGGAGCTGAAAGAAATCTGTCTGCTTGATCAGGTCTATGTAAAAGCGGAGGAAGGAAAGCAGACGGTAGCACAGTATTTGGCTCAGGTTGCAAAGGAAAATAGCGCGAACCTTTCAATCAAGCGTTTCGTGCGTTTTGAGACAGGCGAAGGTCTTGAGAAGAAGAGTGAGAACTTTGCGGCGGAAGTTGCAGCGCAGATGGGAATGTAAGCGAAGTTTGCATAACAGAACAGCGTAAAAAATATAAGGCTCTGAAAGGCTTTGTAATCACACATTTCTAAGTGATTATGAGGATTTCAGAGCCTTAAAAGGTGGTGGACCCTGCAAAGATGATATTATCTGATTTTTTCTTACAATATAAAAAAGTGGCAGTTGCCTTTTCCGGCGGGGTGGATTCCGCTTATCTGCTCTTTGCCGCGAAATTTTGCGGCACAGAGGTTCGCGCATACTATGTAAAATCGGAATTTCAGCCGCAGTTTGAATATGAGGATGCACTGCGATTTGCGGCGATGTTAGATGTGGAATTGAGTGTGTTAAAACTTCATGTTCTCGAAAACATGAATATTTGTGAAAATCCGAAAGAACGTTGTTATCACTGCAAGCGGATGATTTTTGATGCAATCGCGAAAGCGGCAGTGGCTGATGGTTTTTCTATACTGCTTGATGGGACAAATGCATCCGATGATGCAAAAGATCGGCCGGGAATGCGCGCATTAAAGGAATTTTCTGTATATTCACCGCTGCGGGAATCCGGACTGACTAAAGATGAGATCCGCCGTCTGTCAAAGGAAGCGGGGTTATTTACCTGGGATAAACCCGCCTATGCTTGCCTTGCCACAAGGATTTCGACGGGAGAAGAGATTACACATGAAAAACTTGCGGCGGTGGAGGCGGCAGAAAATTTTCTTTTTTCGCTTGGGTTTGCGGATGTTCGCGTTCGAATACAGAAAAAAAATGCAAGGATACAGCTGTCCGAGAAAGACTTTTCGCGGCTGATGGAAAATCGGAGAGAAGTTTTGAAGGAGTTTAAAAAATATTTTGACC
>CAJTLX010000016.1 GCA_910577165.1 uncultured Lachnospiraceae bacterium | reverse complement strand
CAGCTGCTCGCGATGAAGGGGAGGTATTACCAGCTGTATACGGGGGCGGTAGAGCTGGCTTGATTTTTGAATATGGGAGGGGGTGCCGGACCCGGCGGTTTTGTCAGCCGCCGGGTTTTCCTTTGAAACCATTGTCTATTACTGATTAACTAAAATTGAATTTGTGGAGGGAACTATGATACCATTGAGATTAATGCAGGATACCATGGAAGATTATATAGCAATGAGAAACTGGTTTTTAGAACCCGAACTACAGGAGTGGGTCTGGTGCGATGAAGTGGGAGAAGTACCATCACTTGAACGTATTATTGAAAAATATGGTTCCAGAGTGAAAAGTTTGACGGATGTTTTCCCATATTTTATTTTAAGGGACAATGAGCCAATTGGATTTATCCAGTATTATATACACGATGAAAAGTCTATTGGTTTAGATATGTGGATAGGAGTTCTAAAAGAAAGAAACAATGGTTATGGTACTGAGGTGTTAAAACAAATGGTGCAAATCATTCATCAGGAACATCCGTCTGTAAAAGAATTGTTTATTGACCCAGAAGTTGATAATATACGTGCAATAAAATGTTATCAGAATGCTGGATTTCAAAATGTAGGTGAAATAATAGACGAGGAGGGAGATAGATGTCTATTACATAAAATAGTTTTTGAGAATAATGGTGGAAGTAAAGATTAAGAAAATTGAAATTAATGTGGACGTTTTGTGTTCTCATAATTGGCTTTCAGATAAGGATCTTGTATCTTTTTTAAAGTCATCAGAAACAAAATACAGATTTCCTGTTAAAATTTCCATAAGCGGCATTTCTTCTTATAAAAACTAAGCCTCTTGCCTTTTTTGGGCGGGAGGCTTAACCGCTTTTTCACGGTCTATTTATTATTCGCATGACCGGGAACGAACTATTTTTCAAGGTAGTTGCCTACCTATTACTATTATTGTACGCAAATTTTGCAAATATGTCAATCCCCACAAAAATTTTAATTTTCAAATTCGTAAGGACATGGTATAATATCTAACAATATTATACCTGCGCTGATTCGCATTCGACCGCAGGGAGAATAATTTCTTTATAAAAAAAGGAGGAGGAAAAAATGGAAAACAAACCGAAAAAAAATAACCGGTGCAGGAGAGAATCTCTAACCGCTTCTCGGATTCTTTCACTATTTCTTGCGGTATGCATGATATTGACCAATATTCTGTTCATAAATCCGGAAATGATCAGTGCCGCTAATAGTACCGCGGCAAAGGAGGAGAAAAAATTTGGTCTTACGCAAACCAAACTTTCCCTGTATATTGGAAATACTTTCCAGCTTGAAACGGTAAATAATGATACTGATCTTTGGGGATGGGTGGAGTATCGCAGCTCGGATATGAGCGTTGCGTATGTGGAATCCGATGGTCTGATCCGTGCTGTCGGAGCGGGCAAAGCGGATATCACTGCAAGTTATATGGGACAGAGTGCGGTCTGCCATGTTACGGTAAAGCAGAACAACTGTAAACTCAGCGAGACGGAGATCGTCTTATATCAGGGGCAGATGGCAAATATCACGCTGACAGACAGCAGACAAAGGGCAGTGGATTATTCTTATTTTCTGTATAACCAGGAGGATAATTCCCGAATAAATTATGTGTGGGATATGCTGGAAATTAAGACGGTGGGGGATGGAACTTTTATGATTAGGGGCGGAAAACCCGGAAAATATTATCTGGATCTGTCCCTTACCAATAAAAAGGAGGAAAGCTTTTCCGCGCGCTGTAAGGTTGAGATCCGGGAGTGTGGTTTTGACTCCTATGGCGTTGCCGTGGCAAAGGGAAAGACCATATCCGTTGCTCCCGAAAATGGGGAGATTATCTCCTGTATAGTGGTGGGGGATGGCGGATTAAACAGGGATGAAAAAGGAGAAAACCGCTGGGGAGAAGATTGGGACTTTGAATACTACAACGGACGGGGGACGATGTGGGAAGATGAGTGGGAGGAATGGGACGAAGAGGAGGACGAAGAATATACCGTAAGCGAAGATAAATATGATCGGAGCAATCCGCTTAAAGACGAATATATTACAATGGATAAAAAAGGAAAGATAAAGGGAGCGAAGGCGGGGAGTACTAAAGTAGTGATTGACTGGAAAACCGCCTACGGAAAAATGCGGCAGGATTGGATATTGGTGGATGTTACCAACCCAGAGTATCTCCCATTTGAGGAGAGATTTATTGTTGAGGATGGATATCGAAACTCCGAGTACTATCCGAAGTTTGAAGGGCTTAGTGCAAACAGTAAGGTGACTGCGGTATCCAGTGATGAAACTATTATTGCCGTGGATTCAAGCTGGGATGGAGAATTAATCCTCCTTCCGAAAAAAGCGGGGAGTACAACGATTAAATTCTCGGCGGATGGAGTTAATTTTAAGCAGAAAATACAGGTGATTGATCCAAAATGGCAATCCTGGGTTTTGGTAAAAAAAGGAAAAGAGAGCGAAGCCCTGATTGCCGATGTGCCAGAGGACTGTGAAATTAAATGGAAATCCGCAAATAAAAAGATTGCGACAGTGACAAAAGAGGGGAAAGTAAAGGGAAAAGGCATTGGCAATACGGTAATTACTGCAATCCTTGAGGGAAAGACATTTTCCTGCGAGGTTACGGTCGGGAGCGGAAAAGGGGTGGACGCGGCACTAAAAGGCGAGAGCGTGCTTGGCGCAGCTTACAGCCAGGAAAAGAGAATGCAGAAGGGATATTATGATTGCAGCTCCTTTGTATGGCGTGCATACCATGAGGCGGGGATAAATTTATGCGGTGTTAATTACGCGCCAACTGCCGCAGAATTAGCAAAAAAACTGGAAGCCGAGGGAAAGGCGATCGCCTATGATTATATTGATGCGGATGAATTAAAGCCGGGGGATCTGATTTTCCTTGGAGGTGCGGACAATGGCAGGTACAAGGGAATCTACCATGTGGTAATGTATTATGGTGCATATTATGGGGGATGGGATGAGAATTCGGGGATGGTTATCCATTCCACCCCCGGCGTTGGCGTAATATTTGAGTCGTATGCCTGGGAATGTTCTTATGGTGTTGCAATGATTGCAAGACCAGCACCGTAGCTTTCTATCCCGTTACCAGGAAAAGATTTCTTTGATCCGTTTAAGCAGCGGAAAGCGAATCTCCGGCTTTTTCTGTCTTGGTGCGTAGTCAAACAGAATTTTGCAGGTCTGTTCAAAAAAATCCATACTTGCGTCCGTGGAGGCTGAAAGTGCTTCCTCCGGAAAGATCAGCGCGTATTCTTCCGCGGTTAAAAGTTCCCTAAGCTCTGCTTTGGAGTCCTCCGGCAATGTCCCCGTTGTCACGTCGACAAAGCAGAGCTGCGGGAAGACAAGACACCACCAGTTTTTGCCCGACGCGCTGCCAAGGAGGATTCGGATGGCATCATACTCCCCGGCGGGCAGCACCAGATCGCCGTAAAGTTTAATTGGAAAGTACACGCGCTCAATTCCCGCATTTGCCGTGTAGGAAAAGCCCTGTGAGGAGAGTATCTGGTTTGCGGTATCATTTAGTTCACTAAGATGTGCGTTAATTATCTTTATTGCTTCCTGCTTTGTTGTTACATCCTCCAAATAAGGTTTGAGATATGTAATAACAGCATCGCGGACAGCAAGTTTTACTTCCTGATCGGCATCTAAGTTGCTGTCGGCAATAATATGCAGGCGCAGTACCTGTTCGGCAAGTGCAGTCTGTAAGGCGGAGGCACTTGTCGCCCTGCTTTGTTCTTCGCTTTCCGAGGCATCCGCAAAGGAATTGTTCAGAGCCTTTGGCGAGAAATAGGAGCAGGCACTTACCATCGCATTCTTAGAATGATTTGTGGAATTCTCCCCGTCTGTAAGCGGGGCAAAATTCTCCGTCCGGTGACAGCCCATCAAAAAGAGCAGGAGTCCAATCCAGAAAAATAAGGAGAGGACAAAGAGCAAAAACAGGGCGCAGATAAGGGGAAAAAAGCCGACGGATTTCTTTATTCTTTGTTGTTTCATCTCAGGATCCTTTCTGATTTTGTTGTTCTTACTTCTATGTTCAGTATTGCCGCCTTTCCTCTGGCTTATTCAAATGATATGATTTTTCATAATTTAGTTTTGGCTTGAATATCGTAGGGAATGAGTGTAAAATAAAGAAGGCTTTCGGTATCTTTGCCAAAGGCTTAGAAATATTTTAAATCTGGGGGGTATTATGAAAAAGACAGTGGTAGTTCTATTCGGCGGACAGTCGTCGGAACATGAGGTTTCCTGTATGTCCGCGTGTACGGTTACAGAAGCGATGAACAGGGAAAAATATAATGTGCTTTTAGTTGGTATCACAAAGGAGGGGCATTGGCTCTATGTCTCCCACTTAAATCACATTGCAGATGGCAGCTGGATAAAGAGTGGCAGACGCGCAGCGATCTCTCCGGACGCGGGGACGCGCTCACTCCTTGTTTTTCCTGGCAGGGAGGTGGAAGAAGGTGCTGTTGTTTCCACAATTGCTGTGGATGTGGTCTTTCCGGTACTGCATGGACTCTACGGGGAAGATGGCACCGTGCAGGGACTTTTGGAATTGGCAAAAATTCCCTATGTCGGTTGTGGGGTACTTTCTTCCGCTATCTCGATGGATAAACTCTATACAAAATTTGTAGTTGACCGGCTTAAAATACGTCAGGCTCCCTATGTGAAGGTAGGGCGGCAGGAATTAAGAGATGTTTCGGGTGTGGTGGCACGCGTGGAGGAAGCACTTTCCTATCCTGTTTTTATCAAGCCATCAAATGCCGGGTCGTCGAGGGGAGTTTCCAGAGCCAATAACAGGGAGGAATTAGTTCGGGGTATGAAGCTTGCGGCAGAACATGACCGCAGGATATTAGTGGAAAAAATGATTGTCGGGCGCGAGGTTGAATGCGCGATTTTAGGGGGCGAAAAGCCGGAGGCATCCGGTGTGGGTGAGATTCTTGCGGCGGCGGAATTTTATGATTACGATGCAAAATATAATAATGCGGAGTCAAAGACCGTGATTTCGCCAGAGTTGCCGGAGGGAGTGACCGAAAAAATCCGGCGGACAGCAGAGCAAATTTTTTCGTCGGTGGATGGTTTTGGACTTGCGCGGGTGGATTTTTTTGTGGAGGAAGGGACAAACGAAATTGTCTTTAACGAGATCAATACCATGCCGGGCTTTACTTCCATCAGTATGTATCCGATGCTGTGGGAGGCGCGCGGGCTAAAAAAGAGCGAATTGATTGACCGGCTGATTGAGATGGCATTTGAGCGATAAGTGTGGGCATAGGGGAAGTAAAAGGATTTTGAGTATGACCCTTTTCACAAATCAAAGAAGACCATTGATCAATATATTAGAGAAAGGAGAAAATTATGGGCTGTAATTTACCGGTCGGCGTATTTGATTCCGGAGTCGGAGGGCTGACTGTGGCGAAGGAGATAATGAGCAGACTGCCGGGGGAGAGAATCTTGTATTTTGGGGATACGGCGCGCGTCCCCTACGGAAGTAAATCAAAGGAGACTATTACAGAGTATTCCGGACAGATTATGTGTTTCCTGCTCTCGCAGGGAGTCAAAGTTGTGGTGGTGGCGTGCAATACCGCTTCCGCACTCGCCATTGATGCGATGCGCCGCGAGTTTGAGGTTCCGATTCTTGATGTGGTCAGCCCCGGCGCGCGGGCAGCAGCGACGGTTACAAAAAATGGGAGTATCGGGGTGATCGGTACCGAGGGAACCATTCGCAGCGGAATGTACAGCAAACTTCTCTACAGTATCGATCCGGATTTAAATGTTTACAGCAAGGCCTGTCCACTCTTTGTACCCCTTGTGGAGGAGGGATGGATTTATGATTCTGTGACAAGGGAGGTTGCGCGGCGTTATCTGGAGGAATTTCAGGGCAAGGGAGTGGACTCGATCGTGCTTGGCTGCACACATTATCCGCTGCTGCGCAATCTTTTAAAGGACGTGGTGCGGGAGGTTTTGGGCGAGGGAGTAACGCTTGTCAATCCGGCGGTGGAAACGGCAAAGGAATTGAAAAAACTGCTCGCCGAAAAAGATTTGATGGCGTGCGGGGAAGAATTGCCGGAACATACGTTTTATGTGAGTGACGGCGCAGAAAAGTTCCGCTCTCTTGCAAATTCAATTTTGCCCTGCAATGTGATTGAGACGAAGGACGTAGCAATTAAGACATTTGAGTAAACCTAGATTGGAAGGCCGCGTGTGCGGCGGAATGAGAGGAAAGATGACAAAGGATGTTTTGATCACCGTTTCAGGTTTGCAGTTTGAGACGGAGGAGGATGAGGCGGTGGAGGTGATTTGTCGCGGAGAATATTTTTTTCGGAACGGAAAGCATTTTCTTGTTTACAATGAGCCGACAAGCGAGGATGAAAATTCTAAGTGCATAATCAAGATCTCTGAGCAGTCCGTCGAGGTAAGTAAGAAAGGCGCGATCAATGTGCATATGCTTTTTGAGAAGGATATTTCTAATATGACCTACTACACAACACTGGTCGGCGATATACTGATTGAGATTACAACGCATGAGATTATCTGGGAGGAAAATCCGGACAGGATGTCTTTGCGGCTGACCTACGCGCTCGACATGAACTATCAGCATATTTCGGAATGTGAGTTGACGATTCAGATTGACAGTATAAAGGGAGCAAACGTGAAAGGGGCATAAGGGCAGACAGAATGAATTTATCGTATTCGGTAACGCAGAATGAATTATTGGACGTGTTGTTAAATGTGGCACCGAGTCGGCCAGTTTTTATCTGGGGCGCACCGGGAATTGGCAAGTCCGCGCTGGTGGAAAAATTTGCAGCCGAGGTTGGACTGCCCTGTGTGTCGCTGCTCGGCAGCCAGCTCGCACCGGAGGATATCATTGGCATCCCGCAGATTAAAGGGGAAACGTCGGAGTTTTTACCACCGAAAATGATTGCGAGGAAGGAAGCTTATGTGCTTTTTTTAGATGAGTTAAATGCCTGCTCACAGGAGGTACAGAAAGCATTTTACAGTCTGATCCATGAGAGGCGTGTGGGTGAATATCATCTGCCTGCGGGAAGTATTGTTGTCGGGGCGGGAAACCGCGCACAGGACGGAGCGATTGTAAAGACCATGTCCTCCGCGCTGATCAACCGGATGTTCCATGTGCAGATGAAGGTGGACGCGACACAATGGCTTGCGTGGGCATACGAAAATCATCTGCACCCTTGGGTGACGGACTATATTTCGCAGCGACCGGATCATCTTTTTTCCGAGCCTCCCAAGACGGAGGAGCCTTACTCCACGCCGCGCTCCTGGCATATGTTGAGCGACGCGCTTATCGAGTACGGTGCGGGTAAAGAAGATTTGTCAGAAAATATTTTGCGCGTCCTAACTTACGGCTGTATCAGTGCGAAACACGCGGGAATGTTTCTGGCATTTGTAAAGCAGCTTGGCAATCGGCATCTGCTTGCAAAGATTCTTAAAGGGGATGCAAAATGGCCATCAAAACCGGAGGAGCGGGATATACTGTATTTTTTGGCGCAGTCCTTTCGCGCGAGGTTATTACATGACCTGCCAGAAAGCAAGCAGAATATGAATAAGGATGCGCAGTATTTAACGCACCGGGCAAAGGCACTGATCAAGGAACTGTCACAGATCAATTACGAGCTTGCGCAGATGGTAGTGTCGTCCGAGGAGGGAGAAGTGCTGCCGGACTGGTTTATGGTGGAGATTGTCAGAGATCTGCCGCGTCTGGTCAAAGTGTAAAAGGGGCATAACCGGAAGTGTAAAGGTATATGGAAGGCAGGAGGGCGATGGCAAATAAGAAAAAAGCACAGGATTCTCTTTCTCCGGCAGAAAAACGGCTTGAGCTGGGAATTTCCCTGCAAAATAAAAATCCTCTTTTTTCCCGGTTAAAGGGGTATTTCCAGATCTTTGGAAAAAAGAATATGGGCGGGGATGCTGCCTATGTACACAGAGGGGGGACAATCTATTTAAATAAGGATGCCCTCCTTACTCCGGAGCAGTGGGCGTACACGATCGCGCACTGCAAACTCCACCTTTCGTTTGGGCATTTTGACGCAGAGAGAATGCCGGGATATGAGAAAGTTGCGCAGGATGGTTCTGCGGAATGGGTGGTTTCCTGCAACCGGGCGATCTGGAATATAGCGTGTGATATTTATATTACAAAATTTTTGTATGATATCAAATTTGGTTCACCAATCTGTGCAAATCCAGCCGATCTTTTTCCCGGAAATCTGACGGATGAGAAAAAGATTTACCAGTATCTTATGGAACATGGCTATGATACGGATGGGGCGCGAAGGACGGGAGATAAAACCGGGGGAAAGATTTGTGTAAGTGAGGGGTATGGGACTGCCGCGGGCATGGATATGCAGGGATTGGAGCATCCACTTGTCTATAATGCAGAAAGAAATCAGAAGAATGAGTTTATGCTTAATTTTGCCTTCGCACTGGCATATTCTGTATCGAGAGTTGTTGGTGAGGCGGGAGGACATGAGGAAATAAGTCATAAACCCACTGCCTCGGAGGGAGCCGCACAGTGGTTTATCAGTCATTATCCGCTGCTGGGCGGGCTGGCAGCAGGTTTTCGCATTGTCGAGGATTATCGTCTGTGCAGCCAGGAGGAAATTTCTATTGCGGCAGTCAATGTAACAAAGGGGGAGATCTATGTAAATCCTGCTGCCGGACTGAACAAAGAAGAATTAAAATTTGTGCTTGCCCATGAATTTTTGCACGCGGGGTTAATGCATCACGAACGCCGTGCAGGGCGTGACCCCTATCTCTGGAATGTGGCGTGCGACTATGTGATCAACGGCTGGCTGTGCGATATGGGCGTGGGTGAAATGCCGGAGCGCGGACTTTACGACGAAGCCTTAAAGAATATTTCTGCGGAGAATCTCTATGATCGGATAGTCAGTGATATTCGAAAATTTTCGAAATTAGATACTTTTCGTGGTTATGGAAAAGGGGATGTAATAGTCGATCCAAAGGGAGGAAAGGGAACTATCCCTTCGGGAGTGACCTCATTGGATGATTTTTACAAGAGTGCGTTGCAGAACGGGCTGGAATATCATTTAAATGAGGACAGGGGATATCTGCCAGCGGGGCTTATCGAGGAGATCAGGGCACTTTTCATGCCGCCGATTCCCTGGGATGTGCAGCTGGGAAACTGGTTTGACGAATTTTTCGCGCCGCTTGCCAAACATTATACCTATGCCCGCCCAAGCCGCCGCCAGAGTAGCACGCCAGATATTCCAAGACCAAGTTATATGCGCGCAGAGATCCCGGAGTATAGCCGGACATTTGGGGTGGTGATTGACACTTCTGGATCGATGGAGAAAAGATTGCTTGGATTCGCACTGGGTGCGGTGGCAAGCTATGCCCAGGCAAAGGAAGTCCCCTATGTCCGTGTAATTTTTTGTGACGCGGCGGCCTATGATGCCGGATATCTGCTCCCCGAGGAGATCGCGGGAAGAGTTTTGGTAAAGGGCGGGGGAGGAACCGTGCTTCAGCCGGGCGTGGATCTTTTAGAAAAATCTGGTAATTTCCCGAAGGATGGACCAATTCTAATTATTACGGATGGATGGATCGAAGATCATATTCGGATTCGAAGAGAACACGCATTTTTGGTGCCAAGGGGAAGAAGATTGCCGTTTGTGCCAAGAGGGAAGATCTTTTATTTTGATGAATAAAAGATAAAAGGGGTTCCTTTCCGGCCCCTTTTATCTCAGGTATGGAGTACCTCCCGCATTAGGTGTTCTTGAATGCAAGGAACTAATAAAGATCAACACAGTCAAATAACTGCTCATAGGTGATTTTTATATTTGGAAATATATGGATTTTTAACTCTTCTTTGTTTTCTTCTGTAATGGTTGAGATCAGTTTATATTCCGCATGGTCAAGGGAAGCCTCATCCGGTGACAACACATAAATTTCGATTTGTTTTTTTCGCCAGTCCACAATCCAGTATTCTGCTACTTCCACATTTTGATATAATTTCATCTTCTCCAAGCGATCATATTCCTCTGTCGCGTCGGAGAGGACTTCCATAATAAATCGGGGAACGGAAAGAAAATTGGTGGAACGCCGGTTTCTTATATCACAGTTTATGGAAACATCGGGGATAACGGGGCGGTTATTATTTTCCGCCCATTTATATTTTACACTGTCCCCAAATACCCTGCACAAGGAAGTCTTTAGCTGGCTTCCGACAGTGGTGACAAAATTATTTATTACAATGGAATGTTCAATATAGGTATTGGACATATCCGAGACCAAGTGATGTTCCATATCTTTTCCCCCGCTTTATTTTTTCCCTTTTTTCTTCTCTGATTCTAGTTCCTTATTTGCCTGATCCACTTTTTTTTGCAGCTTTGCCCGCGTGCGCTTTAGCCAGCTCTGTTTTTCCGGCTTCTGCTCCAGACCGCCGCGAAGTCCTTTCACATCCATAATATAGATGCCGTTCATCACTGCTTTTACTTCCTTTTTGACCGGGATCAGATCAAAGATCTTCTCATCGCACATTAAATTTGTAACCTTAGGCCCTATCTTTGCCTTTACCACAGGAACTTTTGCCCCGCGAAGTGCCCTTGGTGTCTGGTCAATCACAAGCTGCGGGAAACCGGCTTCCTTCAACTTCATTCTCTTTTTGTCAATAACAAGAATGGAATATGTCTGCGCTCCGGCACGAATCTGTTCCTGGGACGCTTCGGATTTCTTTTGCAGTTTATTCGCGTAAATTGCAAGTGCAATAAATGCTACGACTAAAACAGCAAGAATAATAAGTATCACGATTGCCCATTTTGGCATGATAACCCTCCTTTTTTCTGCGCCTTTCGCGTTATCTGGCATGGCGCGTAGTTTTTGATTTGCGTGACAGCTAGATTGTACCATATTAAAAAAAAAATGCAACTGTTTTTGTAAAAGAAGAGGGGAACGAAAACGTTTAACTTGCATTTTTATTCTGTTTCTGTTAAGATGGAGGAGGAAAATAATAAAAAAAATTGGAGGTAATTTATGGGGGATGAATTAAGAGCGTTTCCCGTACATATGGGAAAGGCAAAATGTGCGGTAGATTTGGGGGATGGCTCAGAGCGGGGAGAGTATGTAAACCAGGATTATATTTTGCAGACACTTGGGCGACCGCACCGCTCGATCAGCCTGATGTACTGTTACTATCCGCTGGATGAGGGATGGCCGGGTCGGGCGAGTGTTGTGCACGCAAAATCTGATGTATCATTTGCCTGGGATTATCCTTACGATGATTATTTTACCTATAAGGGCGGTCTAAATGGGAATACGGAGGGCGAGCCATTTAATTATATGCGGGATGTGCGAAAGCATGGGCAGGATGTCACACTGACCTTAACAATCGACCCGCATGTGTCGGACGGGCATCTTATTGCCATCGCAAAGGATTTAAGACCGTTCGGCCGGATGATGTTACGCATCAACCACGAGTGTACGGGCGACTGGTTCAGCTTTACCAAGCGCAGCAGCTATAAGGAGATCGGCGAATTTTACAGCCATTTCTGTAAGATATTAAAGGAATACGCACCGAATGTTAAAACGATTCTCTGCACGGGCGGTGTGGAGGAGGGAAAGACCGAGATTGAGAAGGAGGACTGCTTTGCCCAGGCAGTGCGCGATACGGATATGTGGTCGATCGACAAGTACTTCGCGCTGCATTGGGGCTGGCCGTATGATGTGGCAGAGCGAGGGGGAAAATCTCACAGCCGCGGCGATATTCGGGATATCTATGAGTACACAAAGCGTGCGTTTGAGCGGTTTAGGGAACTTAACGGCGGTGTGGCAAAGCCGATGATGATGAGCGAGTTAAACGCGGACGGCGATGTGACAGGACCATATGATCAGGTGAAGATGGTACAGGAATTTTGTGATTTGATTCAGAAAGAAAATGCAGTGTGGTTTACCAATTTTTCCATGTACCAGTTCCGCGACAGAGGCAGACTCGGACTTGAGATTGAGGATCCGAACAATGCAGAGGTGGGAGTTGCACAGCCATTGCTTTCCGCCTACAAAAAGATTATTCACGAAGAATATTTTTGTCCTCAGATGGCGCAGAAAAATGAGGAGATTTCTCTGCCGGTTCGTCTGCGCTGGGGTGGAGCGGAGGATGCGGATGGTCTTGCTATCCCAGTGCATTTTGAGGGCAACCCGCATTTTTGCGAACTTTATTTTGAGGACGAAACGAATCTGATGATCGAGTTGAATGGTCGGTGGTTTTACCGCTCTCCAAAGGTAAAGGTAATTGATTTAATGAGTGCATTTTTTGAGAAGCCACTTGCTGGAGCCTGCGATCTGACCATCAAGATTTTCGCGCCGCCGGAAAGCGGGGAGAATGATTTAAACGCGGAGGATGGTCTGCTTAATACCTATACTGTGCTTGAGAAATTGCCGAGACTCAGAGTGCGGTTTGAGCCGGTAGAAATTTGAGAAGGGCATAAATAAGATTAAGGGATTAGAGTGCTACCCTTTTTAAATGGAAAAGAAGCATAGATAATGCAAAGGGGCTATCACACAAAGAAAATTTTCTTTGTGTGATAGCCCTGCAATCCGTAGAAGGCATATCGGATGGGGGATGCGCACTCGCACGAATCGGTAAATGTCGCAAGCGATTGTGTTCGGTACAGATGGCAATAATTAATTGCCATCTATATATCGATTATTCCAAATATAGTTTTGTATATTTTTCTGTTAAATACTTTGTGTAATATTCCGCGTTTAATGGTTCACCCGTCATGGCGATCAGGAGTTCATTCATGTTTTTTGTCGATCCGAAGCAGTGAATATGTTCGCGCAAATATTCGCGGATCGGGATAAGATTCCCTTTTTCCAGGCATTCTTTTACGTTAACTTCATTGTGCATATAGGCGTAGATCTGCGCAGCTACAGCATTGCCGATGGCATAGGATGGAAAATATCCAAATGCTCCGCCCGACCAGTGTACATCTTGCAATACCCCTTCGGTATCATTTTTTGGAGTAACTCCGAGATATTCTTTATATTTTTCATTCCAGACGCGTGGAAGTTCATCCACGGAGATCAGATCTTCCATCAGCATTTTTTCAATTTCATAGCGGATGATAATATGCAGGGGGTAAGTTAACTCGTCCGCTTCCGTGCGGATAGGTCCAGGTTCTGCCTTGTTGATGCCCCGGATAAAGTCCTTGAGATCCACGCCGGAAAGTACCTCCGGGTAGTTCTCCTGCAATTTTCCAAACAGTGGCTTCCAGAAGGCTTCACTGCGACCAAGGATATTTTCATAGAAGCGGGACTGAGATTCATGTACGCCCATCGAGGTGCCACCGCCCACCGGCGTAAGAGTGAGTGCATCATCCACACCCAGTTCGTAGAGTGCGTGTCCACCTTCATGAATCACGGAAAACATGGCACTCTCCAAATTATTTTCATAAAAGTGATTGGTGATGCGCACATCATGATTGTGAAGATTGGTGGTAAATGGGTGCGCGCTTTCCGCCATTACGCCCCGGTTAAAGTCGAAGCCAATGTATTCCGCAAGAAAACGACAGAATTCTTTTTGGCGTTCTACCGGGAAATGGCGGGAGTTATAATCCTTATTTACAGTATCATTTTTGGCGACCACCTTTTTTAACAGAGGAACCACGGTCTCCTTGATCTTTTCAAAGAAAATATCAAGCTCCCTAGTGAGAATCCCCTCCTCGTTCTCATCAAGCATTGCATCATACAGACTCATTTCCGGTTTTTTGGTGTAGGCAGCAAACTTTTTCTGGTAGGAAACAATTTCTTTTAGACTTGGCGCAAACGCAGCAAAATCGTTCTCTGTCTTGGCCTTAGCCCAGATAGAGCCGGCTTTTGCAGTTAGTTCACTGTACGCGCGATACTCATTTGCCGGAATCTTTTCTAGGCGATCAAAGTTTTTGTTCAGTTTTTTTACAATGCTTTGCTCTACACTACTTAGTACGTCAAATTCTTTTGGTTCCCTCAGGGAGGCAAGAAGTGTGCGCACCTCGTCGTTGACCAGTGCCCCGTACGCTTGTGCGGAGAGGGTGCCAATGATTTTTGCGGTGTTTTCCATCGCGTCTTTTGGAGCCAGAGTTTCATTGTCCCAACTGTACAGAGTTAAGGCACAATCAAGTGCAAACTGGCGTTCGATGTGCGGGCGCAGTTTTTCATATAATTCGCTCATGCTGATACCTCTTTCCATGCATATCGCATTTAATTGATCATCTGCTTGGTTTCTTTCCTGTTAGTATAGCATAATTTACAGAAAAAATGCAATACTACAAAAAGAAAGCAGACAAAAAGACAGTGGTTGCTGTCTGTTTTGCCTGTAATTCTGTCGGAAGCTTATCCTTGCTGGGGATTGTGCTTTAGCTGGGATAAGGGCGTAAACGTTTAAGAATGGAGGCTGTTTTTATGGAAGGCAAGGAAACATGGATAAAAGAAGTGAGGGCGAGGGAGATCTTGGATTCGCGTGGCAATCCGACGGTTGAGGCGGAAGTTTTTTTGGCGGATGGTTCTGTTGGTCGTGCGGCGGTGCCGTCAGGTGCATCCACCGGGGAGTATGAGGCCTTAGAACTGAGAGATGGGCAGGAGAGACGCTATCAGGGCAAAGGGGTGCAGGCTGCCGTAGCAAATGTGAACGGGGAACTTGCGGGTGTGTTAAAGGGGATGGAGCCATTTTCCCAGACGGAGGTGGACAAAAAACTTTGCGCGGCGGACGGAACAAAGAAAAAGGAGCGACTTGGCGCGAATGCTATTCTTTCCGCTTCCTTAGCTACAGCCTGTGCAGCCGCAAACTCGGTGCATCAGCCATTGTATCGCTATTTAGGCGGGGAGAGTGCAAAACGTCTTCCTGTGCCGATGATGAATATTGTCAATGGCGGTGTACATGCCAAGAATGATCTGGATTTTCAGGAATTTATGATTATGCCTGCGGGTGCAGAGAGTTTTCGAGAAGGGCTGCGCATGGGCACGGAAGTCTACCACGAATTAAAGAAACTGCTCGGCAAAAATGGGCATATCACGGCAGTTGGCGATGAGGGAGGCTTCGCACCGGATCTGAAGAATGCGGAGGAAGTCTTTGAATATATGACGCAGGCTGTGCGTGCGGCGGGTTATGAGCCGGGGACCGATATCGTTTTCGCTATGGACGCGGCAGCAAGCGAACTGTTTAATGAGGATGCAGGGATGTATTATTTTCCGGGGGAGAGTCATCAGAAGGCCGGGGAGTTTAACGATCCGGTGGCCGCGCCGGATACCAGAAAACTGGAAATTATGCGAAACACTAAGGAAATGATTGATTACTATGCAATGCTCTGTGAAAAATATCCGATCGCCTCGATTGAGGACGCTTTGGATGAGAATGACTGGGAAGGCTGGCAGGAACTGACTAAAAGGCTTGGAAGTAAGGTGCAGCTGGTCGGGGATGATCTGTTTGTAACTAACACAGAGCGGCTTGCCGAGGGAATTCGAAGAAAGGCGGGCAACGCAGTATTAATTAAGTTCAATCAGATTGGTTCTCTGAGTGAGACACTTGATACCATCTCGATGGCAAAGGAAGCGGGATACCGCGTTGTGATCTCACATCGCTCCGGTGAGACGGAAGATACCTTTATCGCCGATCTCAGTGTGGCGAGCGAGGCGGGACAGATAAAGACCGGCGCGCCTTGCCGCAGTGACCGCGTGGCAAAGTACAACCGTCTCCTGCGCATTGAGGAGGAACTTGGTGCTGCCGCGCAGTATCAGAATCCATTTCAAATTAAGTAGAAGCCCGCACAAAATTAGGGGGAGCGATACAAAAAGAAATCGCTCCCCTCTGTTTTATCCTTTCTCTTCGGTCAGATCCTCTTCTGCGGTAATTTCAGAGTCCACTACATCGCCGCCAATCTTTTTGGGTTCCCCGAAAGTACATGTAACATAATGGATCACATTGCCGCGGTTCATCATTCGAATATTATTGTCAAACAGAGTAATATCCCTTACATAGGGAAAGCGGTCGTACATGGAAAAATCCTCGTGCGCCGTGACATCGAAGGGAAGGATGGGAGTGAAATCGCGCTCCTTCCCGGATGGGGAATCAGCCATAAAAAAGTCCTTCTTTCTGCCGTTTGGCTTTATTGGAGTGAAAAAATATGCATATCGCCGGAGGTCTTTTCCTGCCGGTAGACGGTCTTGCCATCGAGCGTGACAAAGAGTTGCTCCTGGTAGAACAGGCGATTTTCCTCGTTGGAGTAGACTAACACATTGTAGCAGAGTCTATCGCTCATAATCGTGATATCATCCTGTACATAGAAAAAATAATCCTGCATACTTCCCGATAGCCCGGCGGATTTTGCATCCATGCGGGAAAGGCGGTCAACTGCCTCCTGCGGGGAGACATTGACTACATTGGAGTCCTGGTTTTCCGTGTAGCTGTAGATGCCGGTAAGACTTCCCATGCCCTGCGGGTGGGAGTGCTCAAGCACCAAATTCGCGCCCGACCAGGAGAAGAAAAGTTTGGTGCCGCTCTCACTGGTAAAGGATGCTTCGCGGTCAGAGATCTTAGCGACACCGGAAAGTTCTTCGACCTGGTTGTCAAGGTAGGAGTAGGCAGTAAATTCAAAATGTTCATCATCCACCTGCGCTAAGATAATATAATTGCACAGTGTCCCGTCCTCCGCCAGAATAATATAGGTGCCGTTCCATGAGATAAGAACAGCATCTGTCTCATGATAGAGGGGATGTGTGGCGATCTCCGCGATTGTGTTGTCCTGCAAAATGCATTTGAGTTCGCCGCTTAACTTGTTGACAAGGACAAGTGGTTCAATTGCACTTCCGCGCAGGGAGATAAGGAAAGTATAATAGTTGTCGGAGTCGATCTTCAAGTCATCGGACACAAGCGCGATCCCATAGTGGGGGGAATCGAGGAATTCCCGGATCTTTTCTGTCGCCATTTCAGGAGAGTAGCTGCTCACTCCTAAAGTCGGCGCAGAGGAGGCAGGCGGCGCACTCGGCGTAACGGCTGATGTAAGTTCCATTTCATCCGGGGAGGAGGAAATGGTGGGTGGTACAGCGTCCGTCCCGTCATTTGAGGATGGGGTGCTGCCACACGACGCAGTGTATAACAACAGTGCCGCAAGCGCAAAGACTGCCAGAGAAAAATGCTTTTTTAGATAGCGTTCTGGGGAAATATGTAATTTCTTGATATGCATTCCGACACCTCCCGACAAAAATAATTTCTAAGATAAATATACACCCAAATTCATAGAAAAGGCAAGTGTTTTCCTTGCTATTTTTAAAGGAATTTTTTATAATGTCAGGAGAAGGAGGAAGGAGGGAGAAAAGTGGAGCCAAAAAACGCAGAAAATGGTATAGAATCCCAGATTGTTTCCCCGCTGCTTGACTGGTTTGCGGAAAATGCAAGAAAGTTGCCGTGGCGGGAGGATGCGAGTCCCTACAATGTCTGGATCTCGGAGATCATGCTTCAGCAGACGCGCGTTGCGGCAGTAAAGGATTATTTTGCACGCTTTGTAAGAGAACTTCCGGATATTGAGGCATTGGCCGGTGTCACGGAGGAGCGGCTCTTAAAACTCTGGGAGGGACTTGGCTATTACAGCCGCGCGAAAAATCTGAAAAGAGCTGCCATTGTGGTGATGGAAGAATATGGGGGAAGGCTGCCAAAAAAAGTGGAAGAACTTTTAAAATTGCCCGGGATTGGGGCATATACAGCAGGAGCCATCGCCTCCATCGCCTATGATCAGGTGGCGGCTGCGGTGGACGGGAATGTGCTGCGCGTGATGGCAAGGATTTGGGGGGATCGCTCAGAAGTTAACAAGGAGAGTGTGCGCCGCGATTATGAAAAGCGTCTTGTGCGCGTGATGCCAGGGGATTTTCCGGGTGCGTTTAATCAGGCACTGATGGAGCTTGGGGCACTTGTCTGTCTGCCGAAGGGAAGACCACACTGTGCCGATTGTCCGGTTGCTGCTCTCTGCATTTCCCACAGAGAAAATTCCTGGGAAAAAATTCCAGTAAAGATGGCAAAGAAACCGCGCCGCATAGAGGAGCGCACCGTGTTTTTGATCGAGGGGGAGGAAGGGTTTTTTGTGCGCAAGAGAAAGGAGAGCGGGCTGCTTTCCGGACTCTGGGAATACCCGTCGGTACAGGGAAAAAAGACCGAGGAAGAAGTGCGCGCAATGCTCTGTGGTGATATGGTGAAAGAGATCTTACCTCTCGGTGCGGCAAAACATATTTTTTCCCATATTGAGTGGCGAATGCTCGGTTATTATGTGAAACTTCGGCAATTTTCGCCGCAATCCGAAAAAATTTGCTTTCAAAAAGGGGAGGAGCATGGTATAATGAATTATACTTCGGACTGCTTCCCGGTGGATTTTGAGAAGCTTCGCATGGACTATTCTATTCCGGCGGCGTTTTCGGCGTATCAGAGGGCGGTGGAGAAACTGCGGGGGCAGTAATTTCTTCATGAAAATAAAAAAAGGATGGTGGATAAGGTGAAAAAAGTATTTCAGGATTTTGCAAAAGCAGTATTGTCGGGGTTTATGATAGGGATTGGCGGAACGGTATATCTAAATTGTTCAAACAAGATTGTAGGATCATTTCTCTTCACTATCGGATTAATTACCATCTGCGAATTCGGGTTTAATCTCTATACTGGAAAAGTTGGTTACACGTTGATTAATGGACAAAAGTGGGGGGATAAGTTAAGTTTCCTTGGCATTGTGATTCTTGGCAATTATGTCGGGACAATGATTTATGGTCTGGCATACGGTGCGGCAAGACCTGAACTTAGACAGACGGCGGGGGAACTTTGCACAAAAAAACTTGAGCAAAATCCCCTGACGGTGTTTTTACTTGCCCTCTGCTGTGGTATCTTAATGTTTATCGCGGTGGATGCCTACCGAAAGAACGCGGGGAATGTGGCAAAATATGTAGCGATTCTGATCGGCATTCCCACCTTTATTCTTTCTGGTTTTGAACATAGTATTGCGGATATGGTATATTTCGCGTTCGCGCCGCTCTCTGTAAATTTTCAGCTAAAAACCTACGGCTTTTTGCTGGTGGTGCTGATTGGGAACGGGCTTGGAGGCGTGCTTATCCCATGGTGCCAAAAATATCTGTATGCGGAGACGGGAAAAGGGGCATAAGCTAATGCCTCCGGCGGGTGGCAGGCGCGCAGAGATGAAGTTGACAATCACGCCGCCTAGTGAACACCGGAAGCACTCTTTGATGTAGGAAAGCAGTACTTAGGAATACTCTGCAATACGCGTGACGGCGACATAAATTTGTGAAATTTTGTACCAGGTAGGAAAATCTACAATTCCACTTTGAGGGAGGTCAAACTGTCGTTGAAAGGCAATAACGGCCTCCCTTGTTCTGGAACCAAAAATACCGTCCGCGGTAATATTTGGAATAGAATAGTATACATCTGCAATTCTATCAAGCTGTTCCTGCATCTGGCGCACTTTGCTTCCGCTAGAGCCGACAGAGAGCGGTTCGCCCGGATAGGAGGACGGAATGCCGGAGATCTCCTCGGAGGTATTGATATAGATGGACTGGCCATAGTAGTAGCGCAGGATCTGGATGGCGGTATAGCCTTGGTCAGCGAGGGATTTTGAACCCCACTGGGACATAAGATTCGGGCAGGTGACGCGCTTGCCGTCACAGTACTGTGTTAGGATTGGCTGGCGCACATTTGGGCGGGAGAGATAATTATTAAAAATGCTGTCCACTGCCGCGCTGATGGTATCATAGATATTGCGCTCGTTGATCCATTTATGATCGTAGGCGGTCGAGGAAGTGATAGTAAAATTATAGCCTTTATTTCGATAAAATTCCGTGTATACGCGATTTAAGGTAAAGGACTGGATCGCGAGAATATTCGCGTAGATTGCCGCCTCCGGCCAGGTCGCATAGATTTCACTTGACGCAACATTTTTAATGTAATCGCGGTACGGCACATAGTAATTTGGAGCGGCAGCATCCGACGGCGGTCCATCATGTACCACCACATATTCCGGGATTACAACACGGCTTAATACAATCTCGCCGGTCTCAAAGGTTGGCTGTATTTCCGGCTCAATAATTTTTGGCGGGTATTCGCCGTAGAGTGTATGCGGACCAATCACAAAGACCTCTGCACTATCGGGTTCGTTGCCGGCCGCAGGATCAAGAAGGACGTTTTGAATAGCAGTAACATCGGGGAGAAGTTCCGCACCGTTGATAAGCACCGGTTCGTAGCCGGTCGCAGTGATGTAGAAGGTATATTCCGAGTAGGGCTGGTTGGCAAGCGGTTCTAAGCTGTAGGAGAGCGGCGGAGTCGGCAGGGTTACTGTGGGCGTAAGTCCGGTATTGTCCGTGGTCAGGGTCTGTATTACACTGTCCGGCTCTCCGCTGTAGGAGATAGTAATGGATGCACCTTCCACCGGGCGATTGTTCGTTGAAGCTAAAACAGAGATGCGAAGCTTTCCGGTGGAGTCGGCAGGGTTTCGATCGTCCTGCACGGCGGGCGGCGGAGGGATGGTTTCAGATTCTGCTGGTTGATCGGACGGAGAAGTTTCCTGCTGCATTGTAAGTTTTTGATTTTTGCTCTCTTTTGTGTGCGGAGTTAGCAGAAATGGGGTTCGTTTCATGATTGCCCTCATCTAAAATTTATTTCCTTTAAATATATGCGGGGGATGAAAAAATATCTGTATTTTTTTGGCGTGTTTTGTCGATTTTGCATAAAATTTCACTTTGTCGAAAGTTCGGCTTGTATTTTAATCAGGGATGTGATATCATTCTTACAATTTGAGCGTAAATAAGAGCCTCAACGAAGACGTGTGACCTTATGGAGTGGGAACTGCTCCGCCATATGAGGCTGATGTCTTCTTTTTTTTGTGCAGAAAATGGAAGTTTTTGGAAATTTAGGCTTGATAAAAGAAGGAGGGTTTCATAATGAAAGCATATCTGATACTGGAGGATGGGCATATTTTTGCCGGGACTGCCATCGGTGCTCCTAAAGAGGTGATAAGCGAAATTGTGTTCAACACTTCGATGACGGGGTATCTTGAGATTTTGACTGATCCTTCCTATGCGGGGCAGGCGGTGGTGATGACTTACCCGCTAATTGGAAATTACGGCATATGTGCGGCAGATATGGAATCGCAAAGACCATGGCCAGATGCTTTTATTGTGCGGGAATTATCCCGCAGACCGAGCAATTTTCGAAGCGAGAAAGATATTGATACTTTTCTAAAAGAAAATGGGGTTCCTGGCATTGCTGGTATTGATACCAGGGAATTGACCATGCTTCTTCGCGAACACGGCACAATGAATGGAATGATCACCACGGAGGAATATACAGATCTTTCCTTTCCGATCGCGCGAATAAAAGAATACCAGGTTGTGGGCGTGGTAGAGAGAGCGTCCTGCAAGGAAAAATATATCATGTCCGCCGACGAGTTTGTTCCGACAAACTATGAGGAAGCAAGACTAACCTATATGGCGGATCAAAAAATGCGTCAGGCGATTGAAAATGCGAAAAAAGCGGGGGTGGATCTGGGCAGAATCGCAATGTATTGTGTGCGGGGGAGCGAGGGGATTAAGAAATTGAACGAGCTTGCTGCCGATCCGAAAAAGATGAGAAAATACCGCGTTGCAATGATGGATTTTGGCACAAAGAAAAATATGCAGCACTGTCTGCAAAAACATGGCTGCGAAGTAACGGTCTATCCAGCGCACACAAAGGCGGAGGAAATCCTTGCAGAAAAATATGACGGGATCATGCTCTCAAATGGTCCGGGCGATCCGGCGGAATGTACGGAAATTATTGGGGAAATTAAAAAACTTTGTGCGTCCGACATCCCAATTTTTTCTATCTGCCTTGGACACCAGCTGATGGCACTGGCAAATGGGTTTCGGACAAAAAAGATGAAGTACGGACATCGCGGCGCGAATCATCCGGTGAAGGAGGTAGCAACGGGGAAGGTCTATCTCTCCTCACAGAATCACGGCTATGTGGTGGATGGCGATTCGATTGACCCTGCGGTTGCAGAGATTCGTTTCTTTAACGCAAATGACGGCTCGGTTGAGGGGCTTAATTATAAGGGGAAAAAAATCTTTACCGTACAGTTTCACCCTGAGGCCTGCGCGGGTCCTGCGGATACGGAATTTTTGTTTGACGAGTTTGTTAAGTTGATGGAGGAGGATGCGTGATGCCAAAAAATAGTGAGATAAAAAAGGTATTGGTTATTGGTTCCGGTCCGATTGTGATCGGTCAGGCAGCAGAGTTTGATTATGCGGGGACGCAGGCTTGCCGCTCGCTAAAGGAGGAGGGGCTTACCGTGGTGTTAGTCAACTCTAACCCAGCCACAATTATGACGGACAGGGATATTGCGGATATGGTGTATATTGAACCGTTGACCGTCGATATGGTCAAACAGATTATCTTAAAGGAAAAACCGGATGGTGTGCTGCCCACGCTCGGCGGTCAGGCTGCACTCAATATTGCGATGGAACTTGAGGAGAGCGGTTTTCTAAATGAAACTGGCACAAAATTGATTGGCACAACATCGCTCACCATCAAAAAGGCGGAGGATCGATTAGAATTTAAGAATACAATGGAAAAAGTTGGGGAGCCCTGCGCACCAAGTAAGGTGGTGGAGACCGTTGCGGAGGCGGTCGAATTTGCGGATACTATTGGCTATCCGGTGGTAATTCGCCCAGCTTATACGCTTGGCGGTTCCGGCGGGGGGATCGCGCACACAAGGGAGGAACTTTGTGATATCTGTGCGAATGGGCTTCGCCTAAGCCGTGTTGGGCAATGTTTAATTGAGCGATGCATAGCAGGCTGGAAGGAAATCGAGTATGAAGTGATGCGCGATGGTGCAGGAAACTGCATTACCGTGTGCAATATGGAGAACCTTGACCCAGTCGGCGTGCATACGGGAGACAGCATTGTTGTCGCGCCGTCCCAGACACTCTCGGACAAGGAATATCAGATGTTGCGCACCTCGGCGTTTCGGATTATTACTGAACTTGGCATTACGGGCGGCTGTAATGTCCAGTACGCGCTAAAGCCGGACAGCTTTGAATACTGCGTGATTGAGGTGAATCCGCGCGTCTCCCGATCCTCGGCACTTGCCTCGAAAGCAACGGGGTACCCTATCGCGAAGGTAGCGGCAAAGATCGCGCTCGGCTATACACTCGACGAGATTCCCAACGCGATCACAAAGAAGACCGTGGCAAGTTTTGAGCCCGCGCTCGATTACTGTGTGGTGAAAATTCCAAAATGGCCATTTGACAAATTTATTATGGCAAAGCGCGAACTCACTACACAGATGAAGGCGACCGGGGAGGTAATGAGCATTGCCCCAAATTTTGAGGGGGCACTAATGAAGGCGATCAGGTCGCTTGAGCAAAATATCTACAGCATGAGAAGCGGGGATTTTACGGGGGATTCCGACGAGGATATTGTGGAGAAATTGTACCGGATTGATGATCGCAGAATTTTTGTGATTGCGGAGGCACTAAGGCGAAAGATCTCGCCGGAGAGAATCCATGCGATCACACAGATTGATCTCTGGTTTATCGACAAGATTGCGATTCTTACCGAGATGGAAAAACGCTTGGAAACAGAGCCGCTCTCCCGCGAACTTATCTTGGAGGCAAAACGCCTGGAATTCCCTGACCGTGTAATTGCAGAACTTAGCAAAGAAACGCTCGCAAAGGTAAAGAAACTGCGCAAAGAAGAGTATGGAATCTATGCAAAATTTTCGATCGTTGATACCTGTGCAGCGGAATTTGAGGCGAAGACCCCATATTATTATTCCTGTTTTGGCAAAGATAATTTTTCTGCACCGGAAAATGCAGAGAAATTACCTCAAAAGAAAAAGGTTCTTGTCCTTGGCTCCGGACCAATTCGCATTGGTCAGGGGATCGAATTTGATTACTGTTCGGTTCACAGCACCTGGGCATTTAAGCGGCAGGGCTATGAAACCATTATTATCAACAATAATCCGGAAACCGTCAGCACGGATTTTGATATTGCGGACAGACTTTATTTTGAGCCGCTGACCTCGGAGGATGTGGAAAATATTGTGGATGTAGAGCATCCTGACGGCGCGGTGGTGCAGTTTGGCGGGCAGACCGCGATAAAGCTGACACAGGCACTATTAGAGATGGGCGTACCCATCCTTGGCACCTCGGCGGAGAATGTTGATGCGGCGGAGGATAGAGAACTTTTTGATGAGATTCTTGAAGAATGCTGTATTCCAAGACCGGCGGGAAAAACAGTATTTACCACAGAGGAGGCTATCCGGGCGGCAAATGAACTTGGCTATCCCGTCTTGGTGCGCCCATCCTACGTGCTTGGGGGCGCGGGGATGCAGATTGCCATAAGCGATGGCGATGTGCGCGAATTTATGGCGATCATCAACCGCAATGTGCAGGAGCATCCGATCCTGGTGGACAAATATCTGATGGGAAAAGAAGTCGAGGTGGACGCAGTCTGCGACGGGGAGGATATTTTAATTCCGGGGATTATGGAACATGTCGAGCGCGCAGGCATCCACTCCGGCGACAGTATTTCTGTGTATCCGGCGCGCTCCCTCTCGGAGAAAGTAAAGTGCGTGATTGTGGAATACACAAAAAAACTTGCCCGTTCCCTGCACGTTGTCGGGCTGATCAATATCCAGTTTATTGTGTGCGATGATGAGGTCTATGTAATAGAAGTCAATCCGCGCTCCAGCCGCACAGTGCCATATATCAGCAAGGTAACAGGAATCCCGATTGTTGATCTGGCAACAAGAGCGGTGCTTGGCGAGAAAATAAAAGATATGGGGTGCGGGACGGGCTTAGCAAAAGAATCGGAGTATATCGCTATTAAAATGCCGGTATTTTCCTTTGAGAAGCTGCGCGGTGCGGACACTTCTCTAGGACCGGAGATGAAATCGACTGGGGAGTGTCTGGGGATATCGAAGAATTTTGAGGAGGCACTCTACAAGGCATTTCTTGGTGCGGGGATCGATCTGCCAAAACACAAAAAAATGATTATCACGGTAAAGGATGCAGATAAGCTTGAAGCGGTTTCTGTGGCAAAGCGGTTTTTTGCACTTGGATATGAGATCTATGCAACAAGAAGTACGGCAAAAGTATTAAAGGAGAATGGTGTCCCGGCGATCAGGCTGAAGAAGGTGAGCGAGGAAAGTCCGAATGTTATGGATTTATTACTGGGACATGAGATCGATCTCGTGATTGATACGCCAACACAGGGACGGGATAAATCTCGCGACGGATTTTTAATTCGGCGCGTTTCCATCGAGACCGGTGTGACCTGTCTGACTTCCTTAGACACAGCAAATGCCTTGGTGACAAGTCTTGAGACCGGGCACAAAAATTTAGTTCCCGTGGATATTGCAGGAATCTAGGTGGCGAAAGTATTAATAAATTTTTCTTTAATTGGGAAAATATGGAATGTATAGAAAAATGAAGAAAAATAAAAATAAGGTTGACAGAAATATTTGCGGGGATTAAAATTTTTACAAAAAGGAGGGTAATTTTATGGAAACAAACTCCGAAAATCAGAGGGAAGTGCCAGTGCTTTTCGAAAAACGCTCCAATTGCTGCGGCTGTTCTGCCTGTTACGCAATCTGCCCGGTCGGGGCGATCACGATGAAGCCGAACAGGGCGGGATTTGTATATCCTGTGATCGACAAGGAAAAATGTATTCGCTGCTATAAATGTTTGGGGGTCTGCGCATTTAAGGAGGATCAGCGAAAAAAAGGGTTCCTGAAATCATAGGGGAAGGAAGTCGGAAAGAGATTGGTACGCGCAAAAGCACGCAGAGGGGAGGAGTATAAATATGGATTTTCCAGTAGTATATGCGGTAAAGCATAAAAATTTTGATATACGTATGGCATCGCGTTCCGGGGGGATTTTTACCGCGATCTCGGACGAGATCTTAAACAAAAATGGCATTGTTTACGGCTGTGTACTGAATGAAGAACTAAAGGCGGCTCATATCCGGGTGGAAACAAAAGAGGGGCGCGACTTGATGCATGGATCGAAATATGTCCAGAGTGATATGTCCGATATGTTTAAGAGGGTCAGAGAGGATTTAGAGGATGGCAGGAAGGTGCTTTTTTCGGGGACATCCTGTCAGATCGCGGGGCTTAAAGCCTTTCTTTCAAAAGATTACGGGGAGCAGCTCTTTTGTTTGGATATCCTCTGCCATGGCGTGCCAAGTCCACTGGTCTGGAAAAAATATGTAGCATGGCAGGAAGAGAAAAACGGGGGAGTATGTATTGGGGCAGATTTTCGCAATAAAAAAGATTTTGGCTGGGCAGCACATGTTGAGACGTTAAAAATAAAACAGTCCGACGACCAGATAAAAACGGTACACAGCAGAGTTTATACCAATATGTTTTACTCCCATAAGGTTCTCAGAGAATGCTGCTACAAATGTCCGTATAAGAGTATAATACATCCGGGCGATATGACGATCGGGGATTTCTGGAGAGTCAACAACGCGGTGCCAGATTTTGACGATGATTGCGGGGTTTCCCTGGTGTTAATCAATTCTGAGTATGCGCAAAGACTTTTTGATGCGGCGAAGAAAAAATTAAATTTCTCCCCGTGCCGTATTGAGGACAGTATGCAAATCCCATTAAAGCACCCGTTTAAGCGACCGGAAGGGCGGAGTGAATTTTGGAAAGATCTGCGCGCGCGTCCTTTTGATGAGATTGCGGTAGAATATGGAAATTATACGCCGGAGGCGGAGCAGCGTCTTGCCCGGATTGCGGCGCAGCATAAAACTCCGGTGATCAAGGAGGAAGGATTTGCACACAGACTATATGAGGGGTTAAAGAATCGGGTGAAGAGAACCTAAAGAAGTGCAGAATATGGAGGCATTATGGATTTTCCGATCGTATACGCAGTGAAACATAAAAACTTTGATGTACGCATGGCATCCCGTTCCGGGGGCATTTTTACCGCCGTGACCGATGAGGTGTTAAGAAAGGGCGGTATTGTTTACGGCTGTGCGATGAATTGGGCGATGGAGGCGGTTCATATCAGGGCGCAGACAAGAAAAGAGCGCGATAGGATGCGCGGTTCAAAATATGTGCAGAGCAATATGGCGGATACCTTTCAGGGAGTTTTGGAGGACTTAAATGCGGGCAGACGGGTGCTTTTTTCCGGGACATCCTGTCAGGTAGCAGGACTTAAGGCCTTTCTTTCAAAAGATTACGGGGACAGGCTCTTTTGTCTGGATATTCTCTGTCACGGTGTGCCGAGTCCTCTTGTCTTAAAAAAATATCTTGAGTGGCAGGAAGAGCAGAATAAAGCGAAGTGTATTGAGGTTGATTTCCGCAACAAAAAGGATTTTGGCTGGGCAGTGCATGTTGAGTCATTAAAGTTTGAAGAGCCGGACGGCGAGGTAAAGACCATAAACAGCAAAGTTTTTGCAAATATTTTTTGCTCGGACAAGGCACTTAGGGGAAGTTGTTATGTCTGTCCGTACAAGGATATCGCCCACCCCGGCGATATGACGATCGGAGATTTTTGGGGGGTAAACCGGGCAGTGCCGGATTTTGATGATGATTGCGGAAGTTCCCTTGTTTTGATAAATACGAAAAATGCGCAGAAACTTTTTGATGCAGTAAAGAAAAAATTGGATTATCATCCATGCCGCATCGAGGACAGTATGCAGACTTCGCTGAAAAAACCCTTTCCCCGCCCAAGAAAATGGGAGCAGTTCTGGGATGATTTTTATGGGCAGCCATTCGATTATATCGCAAAGAAATACGGGCATTACAGTGAGGAGAGCAGCGAGCGTATCAGTGATATGGCAAAAGAGCATTTAGAGCGGATGGAAGAGAGGCAGAAAAACATGGAGAAGAAGGGCGTTATCTCAAAACTATCTGATAGCTGGAAAAAAATTACAGAAAAATCTTAAAGGAAAAAAAGCTTGCAATTTGGAAAATTCTATGTTAGACTATTCCCTCGTGAGACATTAAATTTTCCTTGCTCCCGTTTTTCGGGGGCCAGAGACCAAAAGGAGGTGCAGACAACTATGAATCAGTATGAGTTAGCCTTAGTTGTAAGTGCAAAGATCGAGGATGAGGCCAGAGCAGCAGTTGTAGAGCAGGCAAAAGATCTTGTTACCAGATTCGGTGGCAATATCACGAATGTTGAGGATGCCGGAAAGAAGAGATTGGCCTATGAAATCCAGAAGATGAAAGAGGGATACTACTATTTCATCCAGTTCGATGCTGATGCTACAACGCCAAATGAGATCGAGCAGAGAGTTCGTATCATGGACAATGTCATCAGATTTTTGTGCATTAGACGGGACGCTGAGTAAAGAATCTTCAGGGGAGGGAATTTTGTTATGAACAAAGTTATTTTAGTAGGAAGATTGACAAGGGACCCGGAAATCAGATATTCTCAGGGAGCCAATGCAATGGCGATCGCGCGTTTCTCCATTGCAGTTGACCGCAGATTTAAGCGCGAGGGAGAGCCGGATGCCGATTTCTTTAACTGTTCTGCTTTTGGAAAGCAGGCGGAGTTTGTGGAGCGCTACTTAAAGCAGGGTACCAAGATGGTAGTCGTGGGGCGTATCCAGAACGATAATTATACAAATCGCGATGGACAGAAGGTTTACAGCGTGCAGATTATGGTGGATGAACTTGAGTTCGCCGAGAGCAAGAATGCATCGTCGGGCGGCGCGGATGGTGGATTTTCCCAGCCTGCGGCAAGACCGACTCCTGGCGCGGCAGCCAATGATGGTTTTATGAATGTGCCGGAAGGAATTGACGAGGAACTTCCGTTTAACTAAGTGTGAGCAGGTACAGGACACCGAAAATCCAGGGTGTTTTGTTCTGGCTGCGAGCAAAACAAAAAATCTAGGAAAGGGGCGATAGATATGCCATTCAATAAGGAAAAGGGCGCGGATAAGGGCGATTCTTCGATGAAGAGAAGAGTGACCCGCAGAAGAAAGAAAGTTTGCGTGTTCTGCGCAGATAAGACGGGTGCGGGCATCGATTACAAGGATGTAAACAAGCTGAAGAGATTTGTTTCCGAGAGAGGTAAGATTCTTCCGAGAAGAATTACCGGGAGCTGTGCAAAGCATCAGAGAGCACTTACGGTTGCTGTTAAGCGCGCACGCCATGTGGCGTTGATGCCATACACGATGGAGTAAAAAAAACCGCAGCATTTTGCTGCGGTTTTTTTATGCGCAGGGGCGCGAATGGAAAACAACTTTCTATTCGATACTCGATCCCACGGACACAGATGTGCATAGGGAATATACAGCGGTTGACAAAATTGTATAATTACGTTAAGATAGGGGGAGAGAAAATTTTTAAAGTGCCAGAATACTATATTCTGGAATTATTTGGAAAAAATAAAAGAAAAGGAGGCGTATCCATGTTTAAAATCTATATGACGGACAAGAATATTATTCACGAGGAAACCAGAGCCGAACCCGGATGTTGGGTTCACATGGTGCGCCCCACTTCACAGGAGTGTGCGCAGATATGCGAAATGTTAGGAGTATCGATCGATACGCCGGATCTTTTGGCGGCACTTGATGAGGAGGAGAGTGCGCGGGTGGAGATGGAGGAGGACTACACCTTAATTCTTGTCGATATCCCAACCTTAGAATTACGGCATGAGAAGGAGGTCTACACCACCATCCCTCTTGGAATTATCCTTACACAGCAGCATATTATCACGGTCTGCGGCAAGGAAACTCCTATCTTACAGTTTTTTCAGAGCGGGCGTTCAAAGGAATTCAGCACAAAAAAGAAGATGCGTTTTGTGTATCAGATTTTATTTCGGATTGCTGCACTCTATCAGAATAATCTGCGGATTATCGACAAGAAAAGGATAGCGATCGAGGGGAAAGTCGAGGGGGATACGGAGGATTTCGACCTGATCGAACTGCATGAACTGGAGTCCACACTGGTATATTTTGCGACATCACTGCGCGCAAATGGCGTTGTTCTTGACCGCCTCACGCGCTACAAGCGTCTGGAACAGTACCCGGATGACCAGGAACTGCTCGACGATGTAATTATAGAGAACAAGCAGGCGATCGAGATGACTTCCATCTACCGTGATATTATCAACGGGACAAGGGAACTGCTCTCCTCGATTATTGACAAGCGATTAAATAATGCGATGAAATATCTGGCGACCATCACGATTATTATGGCGATCCCAACCATTATTTCCGGGTTTTACGGGATGAATGTGAAAAACACCAGTATCCCCTTTGCGGGACATCCCTTTGGATTTGCAATTGTGGCAGCGATGACTGTGGTTATTGTGTTGGTGGTGTTAATTGTATTAAGGAAAAAGAAAATGCTGTGATCAGCAGAATTTTTCCAAAAATTGGAATATTGTCCGGCAATATGCTCTGACAACGGGATCTTTGCTGTTGTAGATCTCATGTTTTGTATCGCGCCAAGCATGGTATTCTGTTCCGGGCAGATTTTTTCGAAATTTTGCAATGCGTCTGCGCGGAACATAAGCGTCGCATTCCGCCTCAAGGAGGAGAACCGGTGTTTTTATCTTTGCGGTTTCCTTTCGCGAAACTGCGCGTGCCGCCGCGCAAAGCGCGGTGGAGAGCCAGCTGTAATCCCCGCCGCCAAGCATAAATTCCGGCGTATTTGCCCGCAGTATATTGTAGCGGTTAAAGCGTGCCGCACTTGTGCAGTTGCTTTTCTTGAATTTTTCGTCGGGCTGGAAATCCTGTTGCCCAAGGGTATAGCATTTCCCACATCCGATCCGCTTCATCAGTCGGGCAAGGAGAAAGGCAAAGGAACTGGGAACCCCCGCCACATGAATGCCGAACATCGGGGAGGAGAGGATGCAGCGGGAGAAGACTTTCGGGTAAGTTTCAATATAGCGCGCTGCGACACAGCCTCCCATGGAGTGTCCATAGAGAAAGAGCGGGAGGCTCGGAAAGTTTTTTTTCGCGATTTTTTGTACAAGAAGATTAAGATCCTCCACATACTCCGCATCAAAATTCTGTGCGTGGATTTTATGCGGATTTTTTACTTCGCGGAAGGAACGACCATGTCCTCTCTGGTCATAGGTCAGCACATGGTAGCCGTGCCGTAAGAAATAATAGATAAGTTCATGGTACTTTGTACAGGTTTCCGTGTAGCCATGGCAGAGAACTAAAACGCCGCGCGCGGAAGTCTCGCAGTATAGTTCATAATAGATTTCTTTTCCGGGTGCGACTGCAAGTTTTCCCGTGCTGCGGTGCGCGTCCAAAAATTGTTTTCCCTCATGTTCTAAAAATTCAATCAGATGATTTTCTGAGATAAATTCTTTCATTGTCCGATCCTCATTACGAAATTTTACTTAATATAGGAATTTTACAAAAATCCCCCGTCAAATGCAATGATCTGTCCAGTTAAATAGATGGGGGCATTGGCAAGCTGCCATACGGCATCCGCAACTTCTTTTGGGCTTGCCATACATCCCGCCGGAATTTGATCGGCGAGCATAATTAATTCTTCCTCGTTTAGATGACTTCGATTCATCTTTGTATCAATTACGCCGCAAGCAAGTGCATTGACCGCAATATTAGAGGGCGCAAGTTCCTTTGCGATCGCGCGGGTAAAACCATTGACCCCGCTTTTTGCGGCGGAGTAAGCTGCTTCACAGGACGCGCCGCAGATCCCCCAGACGGAAGAAATATTGAGAATTCGTCCTCTCTTTTGGCGTACCATAGCGGGGATAGCAAGATGGCAGCAGTGCATAACGGAGAGAAGATTGACGGCGATCACGCGCTCATATTCGGACGGGGGCAGATCGGCAAAAAGTCCAAGGGAGGCGATACCTGCATTGTTGATCAGAATATCCGGTGCCCCCGAAGAAGAGAGGGTCAAAAAAACTTCTTTCATCTCAGAGTAGGAGGAAGCGTCCGCTAAAAAAGAGTGGCAGGCAGTATGCAGAGCGCGGATCTCTTTCTCTGTTTCTTTTAGCTCCTCGATACTCTTTGAGGCAGTGATGGCAATATCATACCCTTCACTGGCAAATTTCAATGCGATGGCGCGCCCGATTCCACGGGATGCACCGGTGATCAATACGGTTTTATGTTCCATCTCCATCCCTTTCTTTTTCAATAATTTTCATCTCAATTATAAAGCATTTGAAATAATTATGCAAGGAAGAAAATAGAAACTGCTCAGTTGTTGCGGAAAAATATATTTACTTTTTCTAGTTTTAGGAGAGAAAAAAGGGATCTTCACTAAAACGAGTTCGTCCATAGAATTTCCGAACTTATAATATACTTTGTTAAATTTAACGAAAAAAACTTAAAAAAAAATTACGGTACATCGATTGACAAACCAAAAGAAATACAGTATACTATCTAAAAAGTGGTCATAACTAACAAAAGCAGAACGATTGCTTTTGTTAAATTCTACAAAACAAAAAAGGCGGGATTATATGGAAAAAACAGCACGGTACAGAAAGCTAATATCATCTCTTGCGATGCTTCTCCTGCTATCGGGGTGCGGGCAGGATGGCGAGACGAATGCGGATGCGACCATTTCTCCAGAGCCAACATCCTATAAGGGGGCGGAGGATTCCTCTAAGGAGGGGGAGGAAGGGATTACCCCGACACTTGATCCGACTCCGACTCCAACTCCTACAGAGAAAGAGTCCTTGGTTCATTCCAAAAAGGAGCTGTCACAGATTGTCTCCCTTCCACAAAAGGATTCCCTTGTCGCAAATGATTTTCTCCTCTATTTTGTAAACTGTGCCTCGACAGCTTCCTCCTCCTTAGATGGGTTTGGTTTGTTTCAGAGTGTGCCCGACCAGGAATTCCAGACGGATAAGGGAAGCGGGAGAGATTGGGGATATCTTCCAAAAGAGTATATGCAGGCGCAGGGGGATGTGCAGGGTGAGGATCGGAAGGCAGCAAAATGGGGGATTGCTGAGGATGCCATCTATACGGAGGATACCGGATACCAGTATTATTTTGAACTGCCTGTAGGCAATTATGAAGTGACCTGTGGTTTTTATGACCCGTTCTCTCCGAGAACGATTGATATTCGGGCGGAGGGAGTGGAGATGGTTTCCGGACAGAAAATTTTAAAATTTAAGGAGACGGAGTATTCTTTTGAAACTGAGGTGACGGACGGAGAACTGGATCTTTTCGTTTACAATGCAAAGCGTGGCAGCAGCGCGCTGCAGAACCCGGAACTCAGCTATATTATGGTGAGGGCAGTGCCGGAGTATGACACAGAGGTGCTTGCAATGTTGCTGGAACACCGTGCGGTTTCCGATACAGAGTTAACCGAGTACCGCACGGTGACAGCGGATCGTTACAGGGAGAGCAGAGAGTCCGCAATGAGAGTAGCAGATAAAGAAGATGCCGGGGTAGAAGAAATTCGCACGGCATACGAAGAATTAAAAAAAGCATTTGAGGGGTTGGAAAAGAAGATGAGTTATAGTGCATTTACGCCGGGAAAGACCTGGCAGGACACGGATGGAAATAAAATTCAGGCGCACGGAGGTCAGGTGCAGAAGCTTACCGTAAAAGATAAAGAGACCGGGGAGCTTGTAGAAAAATGGTGGTGGGTCGGAGAGGATAAGACAAAGGGGTATCGCGGCGGAATTTGCGCCTACAGTTCAAGCGATCTGTATAACTGGGATTTCGAGGGAGTGGTGATGCGCAATGTGACAAGCCGCGAGGAACTTGAAACCAAAGAATATTTCAAGGAGCTTTACGCGGGCTACACCAAAGAGCAGCTTGACAATGTATACCGCTGCATCAATGATTCGACTTCTGTAATTGAGCGTCCTAAGATGATTTACAATGAAAAGACAGGACAGTATCTTCTCTGGTTCCACGCGGACGGACCGACGGAGACGAGCGATGCAAACTATGCGGCAGCGAGCGCGGGGTTAGCAGTCTGTGATACTCCTTATGGACCATTCCGTTTTGTTGATCGTTACCGTTTAAATACCTGCCCGGAGGATCAGGAAGATATGCATCCGCAGAGCAAGGGGATGGCACGCGATATGAATCTTTTTGTGGATGATGACGGCACGGCCTATATCATCTATTCAAGCGAGGAAAACCTCACTATCTACATATCAAAATTAAATGATGCCTACGATTATCTCTGCACAGAGCCGGAGAATGCCGTATATGGAAAGGATTTTGTCCGCCTCTATCCGGGGGCACAGAGAGAAGCACCAGCGATAATCAAGAGGGACGGAAAATATTATCTGATGACTTCCGGTGCTACGGGCTGGGCACCAAACCAGGCAAGATACTGGATGGCGAACGAGATTTTCGGCGAGTGGAAGGATATGGGCGATCCTTGTATCGGAGATGAAAAGCGCACAACATTTGATTCTCAAAGTACTTGTATTTTTGAGGCGGACGACGGCACGATCGTCTATATGGGAGATCGTTGGAACAGCGATAATCTTTCCGATTCAAGATATATCTGGCTTCCGGTTCTTTTTGATGACGAGGGGAAGATGAGCATTTCCTGGCAGGATTCGTGGGAATTAAATAGATAGCAATAAAATAATAAAGGGGGTTGATGATGGCGATGAAGAAAAAATTTGGGTTCCGGCTGGCAGCGATATTAACCGCGGCGACCCTATTTTCGGGTGCAGTGCCCGCATATCGTGCGGCTGCACAGGAAGATGCGGCACAGGAAACCGATGCAAAAGATCTGCTGTCGATCGTCTATGAAACAATCAGCTACCGGGAATATCTGGACGCTCATAAGGGCGCAGCCTACCCGGAAGGGCAGATCCGTATCGAGGGTGGCGCGTATCAGAGTGCGGATGTGGGCTTTACCAGCAAGTCCGGGTATGAAGGCTTTTCTGGAAATGTGGCACTGACCGCCGAGGAAGGGGAAATTTGCTGGGAAGTAGATGTTTTAGATGCGGGCTTTTATCAGATAAAACTCGACTATTTTCCGATGGAGGGCAAGGGCAACACGATTGAGCGCGAGCTGCGCATCAATGGGGAGCTGCCATTTGACGGGGCGCAGTCCCTGGAGTTTTCTCGAGTTTGGAAAAACGATACCGCCGTGCGATCGGACGCGCGCGGCAATCATATCCGCCCGTCCCAGGTGGAGGAGCGTGTCTGGCGTGAGGGCTGGTGCAAGGACAGTTCCGGCTACGAGGCGGACGCATACTATTTTTATTTTGAGAAGGGGAAAAACACCATTTCTCTAACCTCGACAAAAGAGCCGATGGCCATCGGTGCGATTACTCTGACTAAGCAGCCACAGGCTACGGATTATGCAACATATTATTCGGAGTATCAGGGGAGGGGAGGAAGGGATATTACCCTTTCCGAGCCGATTAAGATTCAGGGCGAGGACGCGGTATTTAAATCCGATTCGACGCTCTATCCGGTCAATGACCGTACCTCCCCGCTAACGGAGCCGTATCACCCGTCAAAGATCCGGATGAACAGCATCGGCGGAAATAACTGGAACCAGACCGGACAGTGGATCAGCTGGGAAGTTACTGTTCCGGAGGATGGCTTTTATGAGATTGCGGTCAAGTATAAACAGAGCATCAAGCAGGGCGTGACTGTGGTGCGCTCGTTTGCCATCGATGGGGAGCTGCCATTTAAGGAGGCGGCGGAGTTACGCTTTTATTATGATAATAACTGGGATATCACAACACTTGGGGACGGGGAGAATGCCTATCGCTTTTATCTTAGCGCAGGAGTTCATCTGTTTACGATGGAAGTGGTACTCGGACAGGAAATGGCGCAAATTTTAAATGAGGCGGACAACAGTATTTTTGAGTTAAACCGCGCGTACCGTCAGCTTTTGATGGTGATTGGTTCATCGCCGGACTCCATGCGCGATTATCAGCTTGAGTTAAAGACTCCGGAGGCACTCGCCATCCTAAAGGAGCAGTATGAAATTATCCAGGATCTCTCAGCCAGAGTAAAAGCTTACGCGAAAGGGTCGAGCGGCAGCGAGTCAGTGGCACTTGACAATCTGATTATCCAGCTTGGCAATATGAGTAAGAAACCTGAAACTATTGCAAAACAGTGGTCAGCATTCAAGGATAATATTATCGCGCTTGGCTCCTGGACGCTCTCGATGAAGGAGCAGCCACTCCAGATTGATTATCTGCTTGTGCAGTCAGCGGGAAGCAAATTGCCAAAGGCAAAGGCGGGGTTCTGGCAGAAGGTAATGCACGAGTGGAGAGCATTCCTCGCAAGCTTTACCGAGGATTATGAGAGTATCGGAAATGTCTATGGTTCGGGCACGGTTGAAGTCTGGATGTTGGCGGATGCATCCGCAGCAGCTTCCGCTTCCGGTTCCGGGCGTGACCAGGCAAATGTGTTGAAGAATTTGGTGGACAATTATTTTGTGGAGGCGAAGGGAATTCCGGTCAATGTAAAATTAGTAAACCGTGATATCCTGCTTTCCGCCACACTTGCAGGTCAGGGACCGGATGTGGCACTGGGCGTTGCGAGCAAGGAGCCAGTCAATTACGCATTGCGCAAGGCTGCGACAGATCTGACACAGTTTTCCGATTTTGACGAAGTTTCCGACTGGTTCTTTGACGACGCACTTAATATGTTCCGTTTAAATGACGGTGTGTATGCACTGCCGCAGACTTCTTCTTTTCCGATGCTATTCTACCGGGCGGATATTTTAAAGGAACTTGGACTTAATGTGCCGCGCACCTGGGATGAGTTTTACGAGTGTCTGGCCGTTATCCAGAAGAACAACATGAATATCGGAATTTCCCCGGATTATTCCTCCTACGGGATGTGCTTATACCAGCACGGCGGTTCGTACTACTCGGTGGACGGCAAGGGGAGTGGACTTGACACCGAAGCCGCAGTACAGGCTTTTACGCAGTGGACGAGTAATTATGTGGATTACCGTATGCCAGTTACCTACGATTTTGCAAACCGGTTCCGCACGGGCGAGATGCCGCTTGCCATCGCAGACTACACGCAGTACAGTTACCTCTCCGTCTTCGCGCCGGAAATCAAGGGACTCTGGGGCTTTACGGTGGTGCCGGGCTATGAGGATGAGAATGGCAATGTGGATCATTCCGTGCTTGCAGGGCAGTCGGCAGTGATTATCCTAGATACTTCAAAGCGCAAGCAGGAGTCCTGGGAATTTCTAAAATGGTGGATGAGCGAGGAGACACAGACCTCCTACGGCGTTGAGGTGGAAAATATCTTAGGTGTGGCTGGACGTGTGGCGACAGCGAACACGAAAGCCTTAGAGAATCTGCCTTGGACGAGCAGAGATTTAAAGCAGCTCAAGGCACAGATGGACTGGGTGAAAGTCGTGCCGGAGATTCCGGGGGGTTATTTTACCGAGCGTCATGTAAAGAATGCCTTCTATGCAGTCTACAACAGCAAGGAAGATCCAAGAGAAACGCTTGAGGATTATGTCAAGACCATCAACAACGAGATTACAAACAAGCGGATTGAGTTTGGCCTGGAGGCAAAATAAAATCAATTGATGCAGAAATGAGGTAGGAAGATGGAGAAGGGTTTGATGCATATTCTGCGGGCGGATCTTGCGAGAAGACGGAAGGCCACCTGGAAACAGATGAAGAAATCAAAAATATCATTTTTGTTTATTGCTCCGTACTGCATTATCTTTACGGTCTTTTATCTGGTTCCGGTAGTGACCTCGATCGGGCTTAGTTTTACCTATTATAATGTCCTTGAATCGCCCCGATTTATCGGTTGGCAGAATTATATCAATTTATTTTTCGCGGACGATGTGTTTTTGACAGCGGTCAAAAATACCTTTCTGTTCGCAGTGGTTACAGGACCTGTGGGCTATTTTATGGCATTAATTATTGCCTGGATGATCAATGAGATCAAAAAACCGGTGCTTCGCGCGATTATGACTCTGGTCTTTTACGCGCCGACCATTTCCGGGCAGGCGTACTTTATCTGGAAATTCATTTTTTCCAGTGACTCTTACGGTTTTGCCAATGGGTGGCTGATGAAATTGGGCGCGATCTACTCGCCAATTCTGTGGTTTGAGGATGCGACATACATTCAGCCAATTCTGATTATTGTTGTTTTGTGGATGAGTATGGGAACGGGTTTCCTCTCCTTTATCGCAGGTCTTCAAAACGTAGATCGAAGCCTCTACGAGGCAGGCTATATGGACGGGATCAAAAACCGCTTCCAAGAGTTATGGTATATCACACTTCCGTCGATGAAGCCACAGTTAATGTTCGGTGCGGTAATGACAATTACCTCGTCCTTTGCCATCCATGACCAGTTGGCGGCTCTCGCAGGATTCCCAAGTGTCAGCTATGCGGCGCACACGGTAGTTTCGCACTTAGTCGATTACGGTACCATCCGCTTTGAGATGGGGTATGCCTCGGCGATTGCGACCTTACTGTTTATGGTGATGATCCTGTGCAATAAGCTGGTACAATTCCTGTTACGAAAGGTGGGACAATAAAATGAGTGCAGTTTCCGCAGTATTCAGAAAAAAGAAACGCGCAAAGCCGAACCATTCTGCGGCAGGAAATTTCCTCAATATGCTGCTTTTGGTTTTGATGGGTGCTTTTATGGTAGTGCCTCTTGTACTCTCCATCAGCAACTCCCTAAAACCGCTTGAGGAACTCTTTGTATTCCCGCCAAGACTGTTGGTTCGCAACCCTACGGGAAAAAATTATCATGATGTTTTTGTATTGATGTCTGAATCGTGGGTACCGTTTTCCAGATACATATTCAACACAGTATTTATTACACTGACCGGTACGCTCGGACATCTGATTATTGCCAGTATGTGTGCTTACGCGCTTGCAAAACATAAATTTCCGGGGAGAAACATGATCTTCGGCATTATCGTGACAGCGTTAATGTTCTCCGGTCAGGTAACAGCGATCCCGAACTATCTGATTATGAGCAAGATCGGCTGGCTCGACCACTATGTTGCCATTGTGGTTCCGGCACTGGCAAAACCGCTTGGACTCTTTTTGATGAAGCAGTTTATGGAACAGATTCCAGATACGCTCCTTGAGGCAGCACGCATCGATGGGGCAAGCGAAGTACACACATTTTTCAGAATTGCAATGCCGCAGGTAAAGTCGGCTTGGCTGACACTGATTATTTTTTCCTTCCAGGATCTGTGGAATGCGCAGGGCGCGAATTATATTTACAGCGAGGAGTTAAAGACTTTGCCTTACGCGCTCTCCCAGATTGCGGCGGGCGGTATCTCAAGGGCTGGGGCGACGGCGGCGGTAACGGTGATTATGATGATTGTCCCGATCGTAATCTTTGTGGTCAGCCAGAGTAATATTATTGAGACGATGGCATCATCGGGTATCAAGGAATAGGAGGGGAAGCAAAGATGAAAAATTCAAAAACTTTTGCGAAACTGCTCTGTCTGCTTTTAAGCGTAGAATGCCTTATCTTTCCGGCGGCGACAGTAAAGGCCGATACAATGCCCTATGATACCTACAGTTATGACTGGTGGGGCGAGGATGTTTTGCAGCCCCCTGCATATCTTTATGCAGAGGAACTTTCTTACTTACAGTCAGGCACAAACTTAAAAAATCCGCAGGATCTCTTTATCCGGGATAATGTACTCTACATTGCGGATATGGACAATAACCGGATTGTGGCACTTGATACTTCCGGGGAAATGCTCTTTGAACTTTCTTCCTTTGCATCAAAGAACAATGCGGAAGATAGCTTTAAGCAGCCGCAGGGGGTTTTTGTTACGGAGGAAGGTCATATCTACGTCGCGGATTCCGGCAACGGACGCATAGTAGAATTTTCGCCTGAACGGGAATTTATCCGCGAGATTGGAAGACCGCAGACGGAGTTAATTACTGAATCTCAGAAATATGTGCCAACAAAAGTAGTGGTGGACAGGGCGGAGAGAATCTATGTGATCGCTTACGGAATCAATATGGGGTTAGTGGAATTTGACCGCAACGGAGAATTCCAGGGCTTTATGGGAGCCACACAGGTCTCGGTATCGATGTTTGAATATATATGGAAGAATTATTTTTCCACCGACGCGCAAAAGCAGAGAATGGAAACCATTATTCCGACAGAGTACAGCAATATTTTCGTGGATCACAATAATTTCGTCTACGCGACGATCTCAAATCTCTCGGCGGAAGACCATCTAAATGGCGCGGATGCCGTAAGACGCTTAAACCCGACGGGCACGGATGTACTTAGACGGCTTGGAAATACAGATATTATCGGCGATCTGTACTCTGCGACGGACGATGCGGCATGGTCCTCATTTACCGATATCGCCGCGACGGAGTACGGCTGCTATTTTATTCTTGACAATGCCGGGGGCAAGATTTTCTGCTACGATTACGATGGCAATTCGCTCTTTATTTTCGGCGGCAAGGGCGGGCGTGCCGGACTTACCAGAAATCCAGTTGCCCTGGCACTAAATGATGATCAGTCAAAGATTTATGTGCTGGACGCACAGCTTGGCAGCATCTTAGTCTATGAGATCACAGAGTACGGGGAGGCACTTCTCGGCGCGCTCTCAGCACATCATGCAGGGAATGAACCGCTCTCATATGAACTTTGGCAGGAAGTGCTTCTTCGCAATGCCAACAGCGAGGTTGCCTATATCGGAATTGGCAAGACCTATTTAAAAGAGGGGAATTACAAGGAAGCGATGGAATATTTTGAGCTGGGCAACAGCCGGAAATATTACACCAAGGCATTCCAATTTTACCGCAAGGAACTGATGCAGGACAATTTCGGAAAATATATGGGTCTGATCGCCATCGTAATTGTCGCTGTCCTGATTTTTGCGGTATCGAAAAAAATAAAAAGATGGGTAGGTGAGGCGAAATGCAATATCTCAGAACGCTAAAATATGGGTTCCATGTTATTTTCCATCCCTTTGACGGCTTTTGGGATCTGAAAAAAGAACATCGTGGTTCCGTCGCCGCTTCCCTTACCTTTGTTGTGCTGACAATCTTTATGCTTGTGGTGCAGAAGCAAAATACGGCGTTTTTGTTTAATACGAACCGTTTGGAAACCATCGATGTTATGGTGGATATTGTCTCAGTTGGGCTTATGTGTATTCTCTGGTGCATCTCGAACTGGTGTTTGACCTCGCTGATGGACGGCGAGGGAAAAATGCGGGATATCATTATCTTTACCGGATATTCCTTGGTCCCGCTCTGGCTGATTCAGTTCCCACTTGTCGGCATGAGCCATCTGATTACGGTTGAGGAAGGAACTTTCTACTATGTATTTTCGACCATAAGTTATCTCTGGACGGGAGCGTTGCTCTTGTTTGGAATGATGGTAACGCACCAGTATTCGGTAAAGAAAACGATTTTTACGACGATCTTTACAATTATCGGTATGGCGATCTTACTCTTTATCGGGCTGCTCTTTTTCAGTGTGATTCAGCAGATTGTATCGTTTGTCGTAACCATCTACAAGGAAGTCCGATTCCGGTAGTGCAAAATCAAAATCATATGGTCGAGAAGGTGAAGGTGGAATATGAAGAAAAAATGGTTAAAAAAAGCGGTGACGCTTGTTCTTACCGCCTGCATTGCCCTCGCGTCCGGCGAGGGATTTAAAGGGGCAGAAAGCCAGAGCGCGCAGGCAGCAGAACAGGAAATTCCTTCCAATATGAAGCTTGTCACGCAGAATGACGCACTTATGCTCTATATCGATGAGGAGAATACCTCAATCGCTGTTTTAGTAAAGGAGACCGGGGATATCTGGTACTCAAACCCCCAGGGAATTGATGCCGATACGGTTGCGAGCGGCTATCATAAAGATCTGATGCGCTCGCAGTTTTCCATCCGGTATTTCAATCAGAGTGCGCAGTCGTCAGAGATGGATAATTACGCGGACAGCATCGCAAACGGACAGTTTGAAATTACATACAATTCGGACGGGGTAAGTATTTTTTATCGGCTTGGAGAACTTGCAGACAAATACATTCTGCCACAAGTAATCAGCGAGGAACGCTACTTGCAGTTTACAGAAAAGATGGAGAAAAATCCTAAGAAAAAGACGGATCGGGCATACAATTATCTGGACTCTGCAAATATGAGGGATGAGGATCGGGAAAATTATCTGGAACTTTATCCAACTTTTGCCGACCACAATCTCTATGTCCTCCAGTCGGGCGCGCAGGATTACAAGAAGGAAGAACTGATGGGCTATTTTGCCGAAGTCGGTTACACAGCGGAGGATATGGCGTTCGACAACGAGGAGAACGGTGTGCTTTCGTCAAATGAAAAACCTTGGTTTAATGTAGAGCTGGAATACAAGCTGGACGGGGAAAATCTCGTAGCATTTATTGATCCAAAAAAGGTGGAATACAATACGGAGAGCTATTCCCTTGTGGATATCGATCTCTTAGAGTTTTTTGGAGCTGCGGGACCGGAGGAGGAGGGGTATCTCTTTGTACCGGACGGGAGCGGGGCACTGATTTATCTGAATTCCGGGAAAAAGGACAGCGCGTATATCGCCTCTGTCTATGGCAGGGATATCACCAATTCTTTTAACAGCAAGACAAAATCTGAGATTGATCAGGCCGTGACCGTGCGGATGCCGGTATTCGGCTTAAAAAGCGGGGAGAGGGCATGGTTTGCAGTAATTGAGGAGAATGCGGCGTTGGCGGATATCAACGCAGATAACGCGGGGAAGACAAACAGCTACAATAATGTATATGCAGGGTTTTCTTATCTCAGTTATGGCAAGATTTCTCTCGGTGATGTGATTGGCAGCCAGACCTTCCAGATGTATTCCCCTGCTGAATTTGAAGGGAATTTCAGTGTCCGCTACGGCTTTTTGCACGGCGGGGATGCGAATTATACGGGGATGGCGCATATGTATCAGTCCTACTTGGAAGAGAAGGGCGCGCTAAAGAAACAGGCAGCAGGAAATGCAGTGCCGTTATATACCAATCTGATCGGAGCCATCGAGAAGACGAAATCGATCTTCGGAATCAAATATATGGCAACGCAGGAATTAACCACCTATGCGCAGGCGGAAAAGATTGTAGAAGAACTCAGACAGGGTGGTGTGGAGAACATAAAAATTCAGTATTTGGGCTGGTCGAAAGGCGGGATGCATGGAACCGCGCCAAAGGCAGCATCGGCACTCTCCGAGCTGAACGGTTCGGGTGTTTCGCTTAAGAAATTTCTCTCCGATATGGAGGCGAAGGGGATTAAGGTATTCCATTCTGCACAGCTTCAATATGTATATAAGAGTGCATTTGCAGATGGCTATGCCTCCGGCTCACACGCCCCACAGTACTACGACAAATCGACGGTGCGCACGGGTGAATATCTAATTCCAAATGGAATGTTAATTAGGAGAAATGTCGATCTGATCAGTCCATACTATGTGGAATCCTTTGCAAAGGATTTCGGGAAAAAGATAAGCAAGTATAAATTTAGTGGAGTTTCGGTCAACACTCTTGCCTCGGAATTGTTTTCGGACTATGCAACACAAAGGTACACCGACCGCAACCGCGCGGCAGAGTACAATGCGAAGGCACTTGAGTATCTGGGAAATGCGGTGGGCGGCAATGTGCTGGCAGAAAATGCCAATGCCTACACATTTGCTTGGCTCTCCGATATTATCAATGTGCCATTTGACAGCAACCAGAGCCGACTTTTAGATGAAACCGTGCCATTCTACGCGATTGTGCTGCATGGCTATAAAGATTTTGCCGGTTCAATCTTAAATATGACGGACGATTTTGATACGGCGGTACTTCAGAGTGTGGAGTATGGAGCTGGTCTTTCCTTCGAGTGGATCTACGGGGATAATCACCTGTTAAAGAACACGGATTTCGACTCGCTTTACTCCATAAATTTTGCCGCCTGGAAAGAAAAGGCAATCGAGGCGTATCGCAGAGTAAATTCTGCGGTTGGCAGCGTGCAGGGACAGAAGATAACAGCGCACGAAAAGCTGGCGAACAAGGTATATGCAACTACTTACGAGGACGGAACCTGCGTTATTGTCAACTATAATAAAGAGGCAGTATCCGTTTCCGGGCAGAATGTGGGCGCGCGCGATTTCGTTGTTGTGAAGGGGAGGTGAGGCAAAATGATGAAATTTTTTCGCAAATCAAATGGAAAAACAAAGATGACATTGCGGGGCAAGGAAGCGGTCGCGGGGCTTTGCTTTACCATCCCTTTCCTGGTTGGATTTTTCGGACTTTTTCTGCCGATGCTTTTTAAATCGATCTCGTTCAGCTTCAGCAATATGCAGGTGGGAAATAGCGGCTATATCTTGCAGAAGGCAGCTGACGGCGGTTTAGAGCATTACAAGAGAGCGTTGACCATCGATCCGGATTTTAACTTGAAATTGTTAAATGCCGTGAAGGAGATGTGTATTCAGGTGCCTCTCGTCCTGATTTTCAGTTTCTTTGCTGCAAATCTTTTGAACCAAAAATTTAGAGGGAGGGGCATTGCGAGAAGTATTTTCTTCTTCCCCGTTATCCTGACATCGGGTATTATTTTGGGCATTGAATCTTCCGACATTTTACAAAATACACTGGGACCGGAGGGAATGCTTTCCTCCGACGATGCATCAACAGTATTTAATATTTCAAATTTCCTGATGAACTATACAAACTTGCCCGCCACTTTTGTAAGTTATCTGTCGGAGGCAGTGCTTGGGATCTATGATATCGTCATTGCTTCCGGTGTGCAGATTCTTGTATTCCTGGCAGGGCTTCAGGGAATTTCACCGAGTCTGTATGAGGCTTCCAATATGGAGGGAGCTACCGGCTGGGAGAATTTCTGGAAGATCACCTTCCCGATGATAAGTCCGTTAATTCTCGTAAATTCCGTCTACACGATTATCGACTCCTTTACGAGCGCGGACAACGAGTTGATGACGCTGATTAAAAACACCATTTTCAGCGAAGTAAAATATGGTTTTGGTTCCGCGATGGCATGGATTTACTTTGTGCTGATTGCTGTGATTATCGCTGTGGTAGGCGGACTGATCAGCAGGAAAGTCTTCTATACTGATTAAAATGTAGAACTTGTAAAACAGCTCCTGCCAAAAAAGGGCAGAAGCGGAACTCAAAAAAACAGCGTATGCCTGGATGGTGCTGGAATCAATTTCTGTGAAAGCAGTGAACAGAAATTGATTCTGGGTAGCAGCACCAGAAGGGCAGAAGCGGAACTCATAATAAGAGGTGGTAAAAATTGGAACAGGTGAAAAAATTAAATGGCGGGGCGAAATTCTCCCTCCGGGGAATATTTCCGGAAAAGAAGGCCGCTGCGGACGGAGGGGCGCACAGAAAGAAAATTACGCTGGCAAAAGTCGGACGGTTCCTGTTTTCCATTGTGCGCGGCGTGATTGTGTTCGGGATTTGTTACGTGATTCTCTATCCAATCTTTGTGAAATTAAGCATTTCTTTTATGGATGAGAAGGATCTTTACGATGCGACAGTGAAGTATGTACCAAAGACATTTACCTTGGAAAATTACCGCAAAGTAATTGAGGGGTTAGAGTACGGAAAGAGTTTCTTGCTTACCACGTTGATGTCGGGGGGCGTTGCCTTTTTACAGCTGCTAATGTGTATGCTGACCGCTTACGGTTTTGCGAGATTTCGCTTTCCAGGAAAGGGAATTCTCTTTGGCTGTGTGATCTTTACGCTGATTGTACCGCCGCAGATTCTGATGCTTCCGATGTATATGAATTTCCGTTTCTTTGATGTGGCGGGGATTGTGAAAGCAGTACGCGGACAGAGCATCAATCTGTTAAACAGCGGCGCGCCGGTAATTATCCAGGCACTGACCTGTACGGGATTTAAAAATGGTCTCTATATCTATATGCTGCGCCAGTTCTTTAAGGGAATTCCAAAGGAACTTGAGGAGGCAGCGTTTGTGGATGGCTGCGGAAAGCTTCGTACATTCGTGCAGATTATGATGCCAGTGGCGGTGCCAATGATGGTTACCGTATTTCTCTTTGGTTTTGTATGGCAGTGGACGGACTCGTTCTACACCGGGCTGTATATGCCAAAAATGGCACTTTTATCGAACAAATTGGGTTCTCTCGCCGCAACGTTAAGTGCGAAGTACCAGGATATGGGCGGCTCGATGCATTTTGTAACACCGGGTTTTGCCTCGCTGATGAACAATACAGGCGTGCTGCTTGTGATTTTGCCGTTAGTGGTTTTGTATCTGGCTTGTCAGAAGCATTTTGTGGAAGGAATTGCGCGCTCCGGTATCGTGGGATAGTAAAGCATCATGCTTTATTATAAAATATTTCTCAATAATTATTTATTGAAAAAGAAGGAGGATTTATTATGAAAAAGAAGTTACTCGCACTGACACTATCGGCATCCATGTTAATGTCAATGGCAGCTTGCGGCGGTGAGTCTGCGGATGATCAGACACCAACCCCGAAGCCGACCACTTCCGGTACGCAGTCAACTCCGGAGCCAACCAAGGCGGAGGAGGGGGATAAGACCCCGGATGCAACCCCGACAGAGGAGGCACCAACGCCAACCGAGGAGCCAAAGCTTGATTTTGGCGGCAGAACAGTTCGTGTCGGCAGTTACTACGACATGACACCGGACCCGAACAAGGACATATTCAATAAGGCGTTCTCTGACCGGATTAAATTTGTGGAGGATAACTACAACTGCAAGATCGAGTTTATCAATGTTGGCGACTACATGAGTTCCTATGTAACTTCAGTACTTGCGGGTGATCCATCCTGTGATGTAGGTTATATGCTGACGTACAAGATGCTCCCGGCATTGATTGAGGGCGGTATTCTTCAGCCGATCAGTGACCTTGGTGTGGTGGATTTTGACAAGCCTTGGTACTTAAAATCCGCAGTGGAAGCATCAACTTACAAGAATAAGGTATATGGTATGCCATTGATGGGAGCTGATGTACAGTATGGTATTTTCTGGAACAAGACGCTCTTTAAGCAGTACAATCTCCCGGATCTGTATGAGCTTTATGAGAACGATCAGTGGACTTGGGACAAATTTAAGGAGATCGCACTTGCAGGCAATGTGGATTTGGACGGCGATGGCGAGAACGATATTCACGGCTTTAACCAGAGAGAAAACTTAATCTGGAGCTTTATGTCTTCGAACGGTGCGGATGCGGTAAAGAAGACGGATGCAGGTGTAGAACTTGCACTTGATTCTAAAGAGGCGCAGGAAGCACTGGAAGCTTATGCGGATTTCATGCAGAATGTTCCGCATCTGGGTGGATGGCTTGGTGACTGGCAGAGCCAGATCTGGTCGTTCCGCGACGGACAGTCAATGATGTGCTATGAGGCATGGTGGATCTCGTCCGGTTATTTAAATCCTAATGCAGATGGTGAGGGTGGTATGCAGGATGAGTGGGGCTTTGTACCGTTCCCTAAGGGACCTTCCGCAACGGGCTATGCTTCCTACGGAAAAGAGGCTTCTCCATGGGTAATGTTAAATGGTATCGAGAACCCTGAACAGGTTGCACAGATCATAGATCAGATTTATCGTATCTTTGGTGATGATGAAGAGGCTTATGCGGATGCGATTGAGGCAAGTTTTGAGGCGAACGCAAGAGATCCTCATGCAGTGGAGGTCTGCCTTGAGCTGATGCCAACCGTAAAGATCAGCCCGTTAATGGGTTTCACCTCATTAAACAATCTTTTGAATCAGGAAGTATTCAGCTCGATCGAGAAGGGTGAGAATACTCCACAGTCCGCACTTGAGGCATACCAGTCTGCACTTGATTCAATGATGGCAGATATCCAGAATCACGATTACAACAAAGATCTCATGGATACCTATGTAAATCCTCCGGAAGAGGAGGGAGAGGCAACAGAATAAGTAAAATTCTGGAAATCTTACCAGCGAAGGGAAACGGGAAAAAATTATATAGGGAAAGAGAAAAAGCAGGGGGCAGGCAATTTGCCCCTTGCTTTTTATTCGATTATGAGATATATTTATATCAGATAGGGATGCTTTCTGCCTCCAGGTGGAGAGCAGTCTGTATCCGTAGCGGGAGTCCTCCCTATCTGATATGTCTCCGGCAGATGGCAGGCATACAGAAGTGAAGATTGTCAACTCCGTTGACTATCACGCTGCCACAGGAGTGCTGGGGTGTTCCTAAATATGTGGCTTGACAAAAAGTTTTTATTGTTAAGGATATGGATTATGGAAGAAAAGAGAATAACAATCTACGATATTGCTGCGGAAGTGGGAGTGTCCCCCTCTCTTGTTTCAAGGGTGATTTCGGGGAAGGGTTCGGTTTCGGATAAGACGAGAAAAAGGATCCAGGATGTGATTGACAAGTATGATTTTCGACCGAACGCAATGGCGCGGGGTTTGCAGAGAAGCCGTACACGCATGATTGGTTTTATGATTCCGCACATTGGAAACGAGTATTTTTCCAATGTATATTATGAGTTTGAAAAGCACGCGTCAGAAAATGGATTTATGACGATTTTATATAATGGAAAAAATGATCCCGGGACGGAACTAAAGATTTTGCAGGTTTTTGATGAGATGCGTGTGGAGGCGGCAGTGATTATGGGGGGAAGTGCGGATGCTGTCGCGATCAATGAGGAGTATGCAAGTGCCATAAGCAGTTTAAATCGCCAGGTTCCCTGCATTATATGCAGTGAGCAGGCGGAGAAATTTGGCTGTATCGGAGTGCATACGGATACGGAAAAGAAGGCAAAGCTCGTGGTGGAGCATTTACATAAGAAGGGATACCGCACTGCGGGAATCCTTGGTGGGGCAGCAAGCGGGAACTGGTGCCGCTATCCGACGACCAAGATGTACGAGCAGTTTTCGCGCTACGCAAGGGAGTATGAGATTGAAGTGCGCCCGGAATGGATTCACGGCAATTCTTATAATGAATGGGACGGTGAGGCGGCGATGAAGGAACTGCTTGCAGAGAGGGAACTGCCGAGGGCAGTCTGCTGCATCAACGATCATGTAGCCTATGGTGCGATGTTAGCTGCACAGGATATGGGACTTCACATTCCAAAGGATATGGCAGTGGTCGGGAGTGATAATGTGCGAATCGCAAGTATGGCCCGCCCAAGTCTAACTACTGTCGCCGTTGATTTTGAGCGGATGGGGCGGCTGATTTTTGAGAAGATTATGGAAAGGGAAAAACGTAAAACACCCCGCCTGTATCTGATTGATCCGATGTTGATTGAGAGGGATAGCACATAAGGAAGCTTTTGGTTTGTGTGAAAACCGGAACAGGCATTGGATCTTGACAAATAAAAATTACAGTCCGAAACGGAGATGGAATAATGTGGATTGCAGAAGACTGGAAAGATTATGAGGTGCTTGACACTTCAGATGGTGAAAAATTAGAACGCTGGGGGGATTACCTTTTGATACGCCCCGACCCTCAGGTGATCTGGAGGAAAGAAAGAAAGGCGGCAGGCTGGAAAAGACCAAATGCACATTACCATCGCAGCAGCAAGGGCGGCGGCGAATGGGAGTTCTTTGATCTGCCGGAGAGATGGCAGATTTCCTACAAAAAATTAAATTTTAATTTGCAGCCTTTTTCCTTTAAACATACCGGTCTTTTTCCGGAACAGGCAGTAAACTGGGACTGGTTTTCCGCCCTGATAAAAGAGGAAGTTTCGCGGCGGGGAGGAAAAGAACCAGTCAAAGTATTGAATCTCTTTGCCTATACGGGGGGTGCTACAGTGGCAGCGGCAGCCGCGGGAGCTGCGGTGACCCATGTGGATGCCGCCAAGGGTATGGTTTCGTGGGCGAAGGAAAACGCCGCCGTATCCGGGCTTTCTGATGCGTCTATCCGGTATATTGTCGATGACTGTCAGAAATTTGTGGAGAGGGAGATCCGCCGAGGAAATCACTATGACGCAGTGATTATGGATCCGCCCTCCTACGGCAGGGGACCAAAGGGAGAGATCTGGAAAATTGAGGAAAATATTCACAATTTTATAAAGCTTTGTGCGGGGGTGTTGACCACTCAGCCATTATTTTTCCTGCTTAACTCCTACACCACTGGATTGCAGCCGGCGGTACTTTGCTATCTGTTAAGTCTTGAGTTAGGGCATTTTGGCGGTAGAGTGCAGGCGGAAGAGATCGGGCTTAGCGTAAAAGAAGATGGTCTGGTGCTGCCGTGCGGGGCATCGGGGCGATGGAATCGCTAGAGTCCATTCTTAGTTTTGTTGAAAATATACAAAAATCATAGCCAAATTTTATTAATTTTTGGGTGCTAAATCTGGCAAAAATTTGAGAAAATACTTGCAATCCTGAAATTTCTCGTTTATAATAATGGACGTTGTGACGTTGATAGCGTAGAAGCGTGAGGTTGCTGCCTGAGCTATAGGGCAGGTTTTCCGTGGAGCGAATGTCAAGTTATAAAAACTGGCGACAAGTCACTGTACAGATAAATATTTCTGATTTGTGGAAGATATTCTGGTTGTAAGAAATTTTTCTTCGGATGCAGAAGAACCGTGTTAATTTGGCTTTTCGGGATGAGCTTGAATTTGCAGAAAGTAGTTTGGTTTCCGATTGTCACGAAACACACGGGTGAGTGTACAGTCACCGCTTGTCGTACTGCAATTAAGTGCGAAAAGGAGGCGACTTTTTTTATGGCAAGTCAAGTAATGAGAATTACACTGAAGGCTTATGATCATCAGCTGATCGATGCAAGTGCTGCAAAAATCATTGAGACAGTAAAAAAGACGGGGACAAAGGTAAGTGGACCGGTGCCGCTGCCGACAAAGAAGGAGGTAGTTACCATCCTTCGTGCAGTACACAAATATAAGGATTCGAGAGAACAATTCGAACAGAGAACACATAAGAGGTTGATTGATATTATTGCCCCGACACAGAAGACTGTCGATGTGCTTTACCGGCTTGAGATGCCAGCGGGCGTGTACATTGATATTAAGATGAAAACGAAGTAGAAATAAGCTCGTTTAACAAAAAGTAAAAGATCCTTAGGGTTTATATATTGGAAACTCCGGTATTAGACCATCTAGGATGATCGGGAGAGAAATTTGCCCGATCCGCTGTAGATTAAACAGGAGGTGCAAAGCAATGAAGAAAGCTATTTTAGCTTCGAAGGTCGGCATGACGCAGATCTTTAGTGAGAACGGAGTTTTTATTCCGGTAACTGTGCTGCAGGCAGGTCCTTGTGCGGTGACGCAGGTTAAGACGGTGGAGACCGACGGTTACAATGCGGTGCAGGTTGGCTTTGGCGAGATCAGGGATGTTCTTGTAAATAAGCCGAGAAAGGGACATTTCGCGAAAGCGGGTGTTGCCAATAAGAGATTTCTTAAAGAGTTCAAGTTTGAGAATGCAGCCGACTACAAGGTAGGACAGGAGATCAAGGCGGATATCTTTAGCGAGGGTGATCACATCGATGTGACCGGAACAAGCAAAGGTAAGGGATTCGCGGGTGCAATCAAGCGTCATGGTCTCTCAAGAGGACCGATGGGACATGGTTCAAAGTATCACAGACATGCAGGGTCGAACGGTCCGGCAACCACACCGGGACGTGTATTTAAGGGAAAACATATGCCAGGTCAGATGGGTCATGTCAGAACTACTATACAAAATCTTGAGGTAGTAAAGGTTGATGCGGCAAACAATTTGATCCTTGTAAAGGGTGCTGTGCCAGGAGCAAAGAAGGCACTTGTTATGCTCAAGGAGACCGTAAAGAGCGCGAACTAGAATTCGTAAGAAAGGAGGAACACGAAAATGGCAAATGTAAAAGTTTATAATATGGCAGGCAATGAAGTCGGCTCAATCGAGCTGAGCGACAAAGTATTTGGCGTAAATGTAAATCAGCATCTGATGCATATGGCAGTGGTCAGCCAGCTCGCGAACAAGCGTCAGGGCACGCAGAGTACAAAGACGCGCGCAGAAGTGCGCGGGGGCGGAAGAAAGCCATGGAAGCAGAAGGGAACCGGCCATGCAAGACAGGGTTCCACAAGGGCTCCGCAGTGGAAGGGCGGCGGCGTTGTATTCGCTCCAAAGCCAAGGGATTATTCCTTCAAGATGAATAAGAAAGAGAAGACGTTCGCTGTAAAGTCCGCGCTGACAAGCCGGGTTATGGAAGATAAAATTTATGTTCTTGATTCCCTGACACTTGACGAGATCAAGACAAAGAAGATGGCAGAAGTATTAAATAATTTAAAGGTGAGCAAAGCACTTGTTGTTCTTTCCGAGAAGGATGAAAAGGTTATTCTTTCGGCAAGGAATATTCCGGATGTGAGAACCTCGCTGTTTAACACAATCAATGTGTATGATATTGTGAAGTATGACAGCTTAGTGATTACAAAGGATGCGGTTGCCAAGATTGAGGAGGTGTACGCATAATGGCGGATTTAAAGTATTATGATGTTATTCTTGCGCCGGTGGTAACGGAGAAGACGATGAATACCATGAGCGAGAAGAAGTACACGTTTTCGGTTCATCCAGATGCAACAAAGAATCAGGTAAAAGAGGCGGTTGAAAAGATGTTCGCGGGCACAAAAGTGGCGAGTGTGAACACGATGAACCTGGATGGCAAGACGCGCAGACGCGGTGCTACGAGCGGCAAGACTGCAAAGAGAAAGAAAGCCATCGTACAGCTTACCGCTGACAGTGCGGAGATCGAAATTTTCTCCGGTCTGTAAAATTTTCGCAGATAAAAGTATGGCTGTTTTCCTGTCAGGCTATCTTGCAGGAGGATCACTCCGAAGAGCCATGCTTGCCTATTGCGTGATAAGTAACTATTGAAAGGAGTAAAATCATGGGAATTAAAACCTATAACCCATATACACCTTCAAGAAGAAACATGACAGGTTCCGATTTTACGGAGATCACGGCGAACAAGCCGGAGAAATCCTTAGTTGTTTCTCTCAAGAAGAATGCGGGCCGCAACAATCAGGGCAAGATTACCGTAAGACATCAGGGCGGCGGTTCCAGAAGAAAATACAGGCTGATCGATTTCAAGAGAAGAAAGGATGCAATCCCTGCAAAGGTTCTCACAATTGAGTACGATCCGAACAGAACGGCAAATATCGCACTGATCTGCTATGCGGACGGTGAAAAATCCTATATCCTCGCGCCGAATGGATTAAAAGTCGGAGACACAGTAATGAACGGTGAGAGTGCGGAAGTAAAGCTTGGAAACTGTCTGCCATTACAGAATATCCCGGTTGGTTCCGAGATTCACAATATTGAACTTTACCCTGGCAAGGGCGGTCAGCTTGTCCGCTCCGCAGGCAACTCGGCACAGCTTATGGCAAAGGAAGGCAAGTACGCGACACTTCGTCTGCCGTCCGGCGAGATGAGAATGGTTCCGATTATCTGCCGCGCAACCATCGGCCAGGTAGGAAATATTGACCATGAGTTAATCAATATCGGTAAAGCAGGACGCAAGCGCCATATGGGAATCCGGCCTACAGTGCGCGGTTCCGTTATGAACCCGAATGACCATCCACATGGCGGCGGCGAGGGTAAGACTGGTATCGGTCGTCCTGGTCCTGTAACCCCTTGGGGCAAGCCTGCACTCGGTCTTAAGACGCGCAAGAAGAATAAGCAGTCCAACAAGCTTATTATCAGAAGACGCGACGGCAAGGCATTAACAAAATAGTTTATAAGGAGGTTAAACCGATATGGCACGTTCATTAAAAAAGGGACCTTTCGCGGATGAGCATTTACTCAAAAAAGTAGATGCGGTGATTAAGGCGGGTGACAAGCAGGTAATTAAGACTTGGTCTCGCCGTTCCACAATCTTTCCGCAGATGGTTGGTCTGACGATCGCCGTTTACGACGGGAGAAAGCATGTTCCGGTTTACATTACCGAGGATATGGTCGGTCATAAACTGGGTGAGTTTGTAGCGACAAGAACATTCCGCGGACATGGCAAGGATGAGAAGAAGGGCAAGAAATAATCTTTGCCCCTTCTTAATCAAAATCCATGTTTGGGCATAGATAGAAATATTTATTTAGAGCGAACATGAAATATGTTTGCTGGAAGTAGGACAAACGGAGAACCGTTTAATTTGAAAGGAGGTTTCATCCATGGCGAAAGGACATAGATCCCAGATCAAGCGCGAGAGAAATGCGAAGAGGGACGAAAGACCATCCGCAAAGCTTTCCTATGCGAGAGTTTCCGTACAGAAAGCTTGTTTCGTACTTGACGCGATCAGAGGCAAGGATGTAGCGACAGCACTTGGTATCTTAGCATACAACCCGAGATACGCTTCAACTTTAATAGAGAAATTACTCAAATCAGCGATTGCAAACGCAGAGAACAACAATGGTATGGACGCATCGAAGCTTTATATCGAGGAGTGCTATGCGAACTGCGCACCTACAATGAAGAGAATTCATCCGAGAGCACAGGGCAGAGCATACCGGATTTTAAAGAGAATGAGCCACATCACTATTGTGTTGAATGAGAGATAAGGAGGACAATCATGGGACAGAAAGTTAATCCTCATGGCTTGAGAGTCGGTGTGATCAGCGACTGGGATTCCAGATGGTATGCAGAGGCTGATTTCGCGGACAATTTGGTAGAAGATTACAATATCAGGAAGTATCTCAAGAAGAGACTGTACAGCGCGTCCGTTGCAAGGATTGATATTGAGCGCGCTTCCGACAAGTTAAAGGTTATCATCTACACCGCAAAGCCGGGCGTTGTAATTGGCAAGGCGGGTGCGGAGATTGAGGTGTTAAAGGGCGAGCTTGCCAAATTTACAACCAAGAGACTCAATATTGAGATCAAGGAGATCAAGAAGCCGGATTTGAATGCCCAGTTAGTAGCGGAAAATATTGCAGGGCAGCTTGAGAATCGTATTTCCTTCCGCCGCGCGATGAAGTCGGCGATGTCAAGAACGATGAAGGGCGGCGCAAAAGGAATTAAAACACTTGCATCCGGTCGTCTTGGCGGTGCAGATATGGCTCGTTCGGAGTCCTACAACGAGGGTACGATCCCGCTTCAGACGCTTCGTGCGGATATCGACTACGGTTTCGCAGAGGCAAACACAACTTATGGTAAGGTAGGCGTTAAGGTTTGGATTTACCATGGGGAAGTACTTCCAACAAAAGCATCAAAAAAGGAAGGGAGCGATAAATAATGTTAATGCCAAAAAGAGTAAAGCGCCGTAAGCAGTTCCGTGGCAGCATGACAGGAAAAGCTTTGAGGGGAAATAAGATCACAAACGGCGAGTATGGTATCATCGCAATGGAGCCGGCCTGGATCAAGTCCAATCAGATCGAGGCAGCCCGTATCGCTATGACGCGTTATATCAAGCGCGGCGGTCAGGTTTGGATCAAGATTTTCCCGGATAAGCCGGTGACGACAAAGCCGGCGGAAACCCGAATGGGTTCCGGTAAAGGTTCGTTAGAGTACTGGGTAGCAGTAGTAAAGCCGGGTCGCGTGATGTTTGAGATTGCGGGTGTGACCGAGGAGATCGCGAAGGAGGCGCTCCGCCTTGCGTCCCACAAGTTGCCGGTTAAGTGCAAGATCGTTTCCCGCGCAGATTTAGAAGGAGGTGCTGGCAGTGAAAACGAGTAAGTATGTGGAAGAGTTAAAAAACAAGTCAGCAGCTGAATTGAACGAGGAACTGGTAAATGCAAAGAAGGAACTCTTCAACTTGAGATTCCAGAATGCGACAAACCAGCTTGACAATACAAGCAGAATTAAGGAAGTCAGAAAGAATATTGCAAGAATTCAGACCGTGATTTCCGCACAGGGCAAATAATTGTGCCAGCGGTAAGGCGTGGCAGAAAGGAGAATTACCGTGGAAGAAAGAAATCTTCGTAAAACCCGTATCGGTAAGGTAGTCAGCGATAAGATGGATAAGACCATCGTGGTTGCTGTGGTAGATAATGTAAAGCATCCTCTTTATGGCAAGATTGTCAAGAGAACCTACAAGCTCAAGGCGCACGATGAGAACAACGAGTGCAAGACGGGTGACAGAGTCAAGGTAATGGAGACAAGACCACTCTCGAAAGATAAGAGATGGAGACTTGTCGAGATTGTGGAGAAAGCGAAGTAAATTCGCTAAGGCGAAATAGGTCTGCTTTATAAGAAAAATCGAAAGGAGTATCTGACATGGTACAATCAGAAACCAGGCTGAGGGTTGCTGACAATACCGGTGCGAAGGAACTGCTTTGCATCCGTGTAATGGGCGGTTCAACCAGAAGATATGCAAATATTGGCGATATCATTGTTGCTTCGGTCAAGGATGCAACACCGGGCGGCGTTGTAAAGAAGGGCGATGTGGTAAAGGCAGTCGTTGTCCGCACGGTGAAGGGCGCACGCCGCAAGGACGGCTCCTACATTCGTTTTGACGAGAACGCGGCTGTTATCATCAAGGAAGATAAGAACCCGAGAGGAACCCGTATTTTTGGGCCGGTGGCAAGGGAACTTCGCGAGAAGCAGTTTATGAAGATTGTTTCATTAGCACCAGAAGTATTATAAGGAGGTGGCAACGTGGCAACAGCAAAGATTAAGAAGGGTGATACCGTAAAGGTGATTGCCGGCAAGGATAAGGGCAAGGAAGGAAAGGTTGTTTCCGTTTCCGAAGGCAGAGTTGTCGTCGAGGGCGTAAATACGGTGACAAAACACGCGAAGGCATCCCAGGCAAATCCGCAGGGCGGGATCATCCACAAGGACGCGCCGATTGACGTATCGAACGTGATGTACGTACACAAGGACAAGGCGACGAGAGTCGGCTTTACCGTAAAGGACGGCAAGAAGGTACGCGTCGCGAAATCGACCGGCGAAGTTATCGATTAATTCGAAGAGAGGAGGTCAGGAAGTTGGCTCGTTTAAAAGAAACTTATAAGAATGAAATCGCTCCGGCTATGCAGAAGAAATTCGGTTACAAGAACGTAATGCAGATTCCGAAGCTTGACAAGATTGTGATCAATATGGGTGTGGGCGAGGCAAAGGACAATGCCAAGGCACTTGAATCCGCGCTCAAGGATATGCAGATTATCGCAGGTCAGAAGCCGGTTATCACAAAGGCGAAGAAATCTATTGCAAACTTTAAGATCAGAGAGGGGCTTGCCATCGGCTGCAAGGTTACGCTGCGCGGCGAGAAGATGTACGAGTTCGCAGATCGCTTAATCAATCTTTCCCTACCGCGTGTCCGCGACTTTCGCGGTGTAAATCCGAACGCGTTCGACGGCAGAGGCAACTACGCGCTCGGGATCAAAGAGCAGTTAATTTTCCCGGAAATAGAGTACGATAAGGTGGATAAGGTCAGAGGTATGGACGTTATCTTCGTAACGACGGCAAAGAGCGATGAGGAAGCGCGCGAGTTACTGACACTGTTCGGTATGCCGTTTGCCAGATAGTCAGGAGGAAAATTTTATGGCGAAAACATCGATGAAAATTAAACAGCAGCGCAAGCAGAAATTCTCCTGCAGGGAGTACAACCGCTGCAGAATTTGTGGTCGTCCACATGCATATTTAAGGAAATACGGAATTTGCAGAATCTGCTTCCGTGAGTTGGCATACAAGGGCGAGATACCAGGCGTTAAGAAAGCAAGCTGGTAAGATTAGGAAAGGAGGCAAACGATTATGATGAGCGATCCGATTGCAGATATGCTTACGAGAATCCGCAACGCAAATACTGCGAAACATGATACCGTAGATGTCCCGGCTTCGAAGATGAAAATTTCCATCGCGGAGATCCTTTTGAAGGAGGGCTACATCAAGAGTTTTGAACTCGTGGAAGTTGGCGGCTTCAAGAATATCCATATCACGTTAAAGTATGGTAAGGATAAGAACACAAAGATTATCACCGGGTTGAAGAGAATTTCAAAGCCAGGGCTTCGCGTCTATGCGAGCAGGGAAGATCTTCCTAAGGTACTCGGCGGCTTAGGTACCGCAATCATCTCCACAAACAAGGGCGTTCTGACCGACAAGGAAGCGCGCAAGGAGAATGTAGGCGGCGAGGTGCTAGCATTTATTTGGTAAAATAGATTTATTTATAATAAATTAGTATTAAAAGATATATTAAGGAAAATATTTAGTAAATAAATAAAAGTGATTTGGTAGGATAAATTCATCAAAAATGGTAAGAATTTGGCAGTATAGACTTTAAATGCTCTCTGTCTGCCAGGATGTGGGGAAATCCCGGAGAAAGAAAATACCGCAGGTAAATAAGCGGACAAAGACAATTCCTGACACGGGAAAGAAGTCGTTTCGGGAAGCCTTATCCCATTCGATACTCTTTTCTACGGGGACAGTATAAAACTGTCAAACATTATATTAAGGAGGTACGGGCATGTCACGTATAGGTAAGATGCCAATCGCGGTTCCGGCCGGTGTAACGGTTGAGATTGCAGAAAATAATAAAGTGACGGTAAAAGGTCCAAAGGGAACACTCGAGAGAGTATTGCCTTCTGAGATGGAGATTAAGCTTGAGGGCGCAGAGGTTACGGTTACAAGACCGAACGATTTAAAGAGAATGAAATCTTTGCA
>CAJTLX010000015.1 GCA_910577165.1 uncultured Lachnospiraceae bacterium | reverse complement strand
AGATAAAATCATAGGGCTCTGCAAATTTCCCATCCTGCCAGAGGGAAGAACTTCCCGCCGGAAGATAAACCTCCCCGGACTCGCCTTGCTCTCCCGTTTCTTTAAGTGTCCTCATTTTTTCTCCCCCCTGGGAGAGATCCTTTAACACATCGGCCGCCTCCCCGATAAGGAGTGCTATCCGCGAAGAATTTGGCGCGGAGGATAAATTTTTCTTTGCCGGTTCAATCCGCATCGGCACTTTCTCAATGGTCGCGATCCGCCCGTTCTCTCCTAAGTACTCATTCATATACAGACAGGAAAATCCAACTGCCGTTCCAACCTCCAAAATTCGCTTTGGGCGGCGCATCCGAATGAAAAAACGCAGGAGTGCCTGCGCATCCTTGCGGATGATCGGCACCCCATCAGCGATCGCCTCGCGCTCAAGTTCTGCGAGATATGGCGGCATATCCATCTCCAGGGAACGAAGATATGCCGCGATCCGCTCCTCTACAATTACAGGTTTATGGTTCATGGACGTTTTCCCTCCGCACCGCCTTTTTCGGTGTCTTCTTTCTTCTCCCCATCGTCAGTTTTATCCGACTCCTCCTTTTTGTCGCTATCCTTATCCTCCTCTTCTGTCTCAGTCTTTGTGCCGCCAATCCCGTCCTTTGCGGACTCGATACTCTCCTCGGCAGCGATCGAGTTTTTGGAGTCCGAAATAATCTCTAAAATCTCATCATAATCCATCGAAGTATTGAGAATATAGGTTCCCGGCATAATATCGTAATTTTTTAATTTCGTCTTTACATAGAACGAGTATTTATCCACGATAACAAGGCTTGTCTCAAGCTTTGTCGCGATATTCATTGTCGTTTCACCGCGGTAAATCTGAACGGGGACATCCGTCCCCGGTTCTTCGGTGCGCGCCACAGAGCCAAATACTTCATATGAAAAATGATAGAGAAATGTTGAACCTTTGTACACGGCGGCAACGACTAAAACATAAAATATCACATTTAAAATAAACCGCGTTACCGCCCCCGCCAGGCGCAGTGCCAGCTTTCCCGATGTCGACTTTTTCATCTTGCCACTCCTATACTTCCATAATAATCGGCAGAATCATTGGATTCCGCTTCATCTTCTTCCAGAGATAATCACTTAACGAATCCCTTATCTCATTTTTGATCTTTCCCCAGTCCGTCGTGTTCCTTGCAAAACAATAATCAAGTGCCTCGTTGACCACAGCCGCGGCCTCATCCATCAGATTTTCCGCCTCGCGCACATAGACAAAGCCACGCGAGACAATATCCGGTCCCGCAAGAAGCTGATTGGAATATTTTTCCAATGTAAGCACCACAATGATCAGCCCATTTTCTGAGAGGTACTGGCGATCGCGCAGCACGATATTGCCCACATCGCCAACGCCAAGTCCATCCACAAAGATCCCCTGCGCCGGAACCGAATTCGTAACTGCTGCGTACTCATCCTCAAGCTCCAACACATCACCGGACTTTAACAGAAAAATATTCTGTTTCGGCACGCCCATCTCCTGCGCCAACTCGCAGTGCCTATTCCTGTGACGGTACTCCCCGTGTACCGGGATCGCATATTTTGGTCTGGTTAGCGCGTAGATCAATTTGATCTCTTCCTGGCAGGCATGACCGGATACATGGGTGTCCTGAAAAATTACTTTTGCCCCCATCATGGTTAGTTCGTTGATCACTTTGGAAACACTTTTTTCATTGCCGGGGATCGGGGTGGAGCTAAAGATCACCGTATCGCCCGGATTGATTGTTACCTTCTTGTGGATATTGGCCGCCATACGGGAAAGTGCTGCCATTGCCTCCCCCTGACTTCCAGTGGTAACAAGCACCAACTGATCATCCGTGTAATTTTTCATCGTCTCAATATCAATCAGAAGATCGTCCGGGATATCAATATAGCCAAGTTCCATTGCGGTAGTGATAATATTGACCATACTGCGCCCCTCGATAATCACCTTCCTGCCATATTTCTGCGCCGAATTGATAATCTGCTGCACACGGTCCACATTTGAGGCAAAAGTCGCGATAATAATGCGGTTATTGCGGTTCTCCGCAAAAATATTGTCAAAAGTCTTGCCCACCGTGCGCTCCGATGGCGTAAATCCCGGTCTTAGTACATTGGTACTCTCGCATAAAAGTGCCAGCACACCCTTTCTTCCCAGCTCGCCAAAACGCTGAAGATCAATCATATCACCAAAGACCGGGGTGTAATCCACCTTGAAATCGCCCGTGTGAATAATAAGACCTGCTGGGGTAAAAATAGCGAGTGCCGCCGCATCGGCAATACTGTGGTTGGTGCGGATAAACTCAACGCGCATACAGCCTAGTGTTACCGACTGCCCGTACTTTACAATTTTTCGCTTGGTACTCTTTAGCATCCCATGCTCTTTTAATTTATTTTCGATAATCCCTATCGTCAGTTTAGTCGCATAGACTGGCACATTGATCTCCTTTAGAACATAGGGAAGGGAACCGATATGATCCTCGTGTCCGTGCGTGATCGCAAAACCCTTTACCTTTTCAATATTTTCCTTCAGATAAGTAATATCCGGGATCACCAGATCGATCCCTAACATATCATCTTCCGGGAAGGCCAGACCGCAATCTACCACTACAATACTGTCCTCATACTCAATCGCTGTAATATTCATTCCGATCTGTTCCAATCCGCCCAACGGAATGATTTTTACGCGCTTGCCTGTCCCCTGCGGCTGTGGCTGTGGCTTTGGCTTTGTCCTCGCATTAGCCCTTATCCCCCTCGCCGGTGCATTCGCCGCCAGGCTCTTTCTTGTGGTCATTCTGACGGGTCCTTTTGTCATCCGCTCGCTGCCCGTCTTTTCCTGCCTTGATGTGCCCGCAGGTTTCCTTGCCGTTCTGGTCACAATCCTTGGTCTTCTCACTTTTCTTTCCTGCTGTGCCGGTTTCTCTATATTCTGTCCGTTTTCTTCCGGCAATTCCATCTCTCTTTTCAAATTATCCTCTCATTCTGCCGTCCTATGGCTGTTATTTTTTATAATCAACAATGTACCCCAAAATATTTATTATACCATATTCTCCGAACATGGTGCCTCCAGCGGATGAATCGCTCCTACAGAGCGAACATAATTCGCCAAGGTAATTATCCTCCCTGTGGTCGAAAGCAAGCCAGCACTGGTATAATCTCTAGCAATATTACACAATATCCACGTCCTCTAAAAGCTCCTCAAACACTCCCGCCAGCGCGCATAGTTCCTCGTCATCGTCCACGATCTCATACAGAGCCTGCGCGCTCTGTTCATCGGACAAATCCTTTAAAATTAACGCCTCTGCCTCCGGGGAATCTTCATCCTCTGTCACTAATAAATAGTTGACACCATAAAATCTTGTCTGTTCTAAAACACAAAACTGTACTTGAGTACCGTCCTCCATTACAAACGGAATCTTCCTTCCATCCTTATTTTTTCCTGTATCCATCTGATAATACCTTTCTTATTCCTTATTCCGCCGTTTCTATATCCTTTCCATCACCGCAATTTGCGCGGTAATCCAGATAATTTTGCAGGATAACTGCCGCGGCGATCTTGTCCACCACCGCTCTCTTCTTTTCCAGGCTCACCTCCGCCAAATCAAGGACACGCTGAGCGGTAACTGTGGTCAGACGCTCGTCCCAGAGCAGCGTAGGAATCCCCGTTCGCCTCTTGATATCCTCCGCAAATGCCTCGCATTTTTGCGCGCGATCTCCCACAGTGTTGTTCATATTCTTTGGATAGCCGATCACAATAAGCTTTACTTCATACAAAACTGCCAATTCCTCAATTCTTGCATAGGTCTGCCGCAGCTTATTTTCCTGTTTGCGCCGGATGACTTCAAGCCCCTGTGCTATACATAAAAGCTCGTCGCTGACCGCAACACCGACGGTCATCGCCCCCACATCCAATCCCATAATTCTCATTTTACCGTACCGTTTATTTCCCTCCTGATTTTATTTAAGAATACCCCGGTGTTTTTTCAGTGTGAAAATTACTTCCGCACACCGATCCTTCTCTAAGGCATTTTCTTCGCCAAAGATTCTTTCCGACAAAGAAAAACATATGCTAAACACTGATATAGTGCATTTACTTTTCTACATAAAATGATAAGAAATATAATCCCTTAAAAGCTCCTCAATAATCTCATCACGTTCCACTTTCATAATAAGGCTTCTCGCCCCAAGATGACTGGTGATGTAGGTTGGGTCGCCGGACATTACATAACCGACAATCTGGCTGACCGGATTATATCCTTTTTCTGCCAATGCGCGGTAAACAGTTGCAATCACTTCCTTCACGCCCTGCTCCTGCTCTTTTTGCGCACAAAAATATTGTGTGTTGGATAACTCCTGCATCGTTCTCACATCCTTTGCTGTAATTCCTAATTTTGTCTTCGAATAGCCACTTATCTTATATCATAATACAAACTGCCAAAAATTTCAATCCTCTTTCAATTGTTTTCTTTCAAACAGGAGAAATTCTCCTACATAATCCCCTTTGATCTGACCTTTTACCAAGAGATTGGACAAATCTTTTTCTGTCTTCATTGCAAATTTGATATATCGCTCGTTATGTCCCACCATAAACGATCTTCCCTGAAACTGCATTTCCTCCTCAAAAAGCACTGTTGTTTCCTCACCAAAAAATAACTGCTCATATGCGCGCTCCATTTTTTCTTCCAGTGCAAAAAGTGCCTCGCTGCGCGCCGCTTTCACCTGATCCGGCACCTGTTCTGACATATCCGCCGCCCTTGTCCCCTTCCTGCGGGAATATTTGAAAATATGCATCTGTGCAAACTGCACCTGTTCAACAAACTGCATTGTTTTTCCAAATTCTTCCTCCGACTCCCCCGGAAATCCTACAATCACATCTGTAGTAACAGCAGGGCGATCATAGAAACGGCGCAAAATCTTGCAGCTTTCTAAATATTCCTCCGTGTGATAATGTCGGTTCATACGCTCTAACGTTTCGTTGCAGCCACTTTGCAGCGAGAGATGAAAATGCGGACAAACCTTTGTACTAGATAACGCCTCCACAAACGGCTCAGTCACAATGCGTGGTTCCAGGGAGCCAAGCCGGATTCTCTCAATTCCCGGCACCCCATCAATGCGACGGATCAGATCGATCAGCGGAACCTCCCCCGTATCCGGGCAAAGCAAGGTCTGTTCCTTTTTGGAATAGTTTTCCATTCCGTAGGAAGAAAGATGTATCCCCGTCAGCACAATTTCCCGATAACCTGATGCGGCAAGACGGCGCACCTCAGCTTCCACCGCCTCGATGCTGCGGCTGCGAATTCTTCCGCGCGCATACGGGATAATGCAGTAAGTACAAAATTGATTACATCCATCCTGTACCTTCAAATATGCCCTTGTATTTTCCGCAGTCGCAATCTCCATCTCCTCATAATTTTTCTCCGCCGCAATCTCAGCAATCAGTGAAGGCTTTTGCTTTCCTCCGCCATCTTCTATATACTGTGCGACAAGGCGCGCAATCTCATTCTTTTTATTATTTCCGACAAGAATATCCACTGAGAGATCTTTTTGTAATTCCTGCTTAGCTGCCTGTACATAGCAGCCCACCGCAACAACAATGCTATCCGGATTTTTTTTCTTCGCCCGGTGTAACATCTGGCGGGATTTCCGGTCAGCAATATTGGTAACCGTACAGGTATTGACTACATAGATATCCGCCCAATCTTCAAACTCCACAATCTGCGCTCCTGCCCGCTCAAAACATTCCCGCATTGCCTGCGTTTCATAGGCGTTCACCTTACATCCAAGACAGAGAAAAGCAGCCCGCTTTCCATAAAGCATCTTGCATTCCTCCCCGTTTTCCGTTTTAATTTCCATAATTTTATTAATCCCTCTTTCTATATTTCATCCCTGTTTTCACGATTTTTTCCTTTTACTGGAAATACGAAGCAATTTGCGGGAAAAAACCGCAGATTTTTATGAACTTTGCATATTGACATTTAAAAGTGATAACTGTAGTATAGTAATAAGGAGTTCGCACTGCGACTCACCATCAAATTCATGAAATGAATGATAAGAAGGAGGAACACAAAATGAAAACAGTTAATATTTCTTTAAATTCCATCGATAAGGTTAAGGCTTTCGTAAATGACGTGACAAAATTTGATACCGATTTCGATTTGGTATCGGGTCGATATGTAATTGACGCAAAATCCATCATGGGGATTTTCAGCCTTGATCTGTCAAAGCCGATCGAGCTGAACATCCACAGCGAGGACGAGGCGGAGAAGATTCTCGATGTGTTAAAGCCGTATATTGTTGAGTAATTTATGCCGCGATACTTAAGGGGGAGGACAGAAAAGTCCTCCCTTTTTCCTTTATATGCGCAAGCCGAGTAGCAGAATTATGCCACTGAAATGGCTCATCGGCGGCACAACGAGATTGCGTGCTTTGCACATAAGAAGAAAAACTTTCCTCTGCTCGATTGCATATTCTCCCTTAATTGATGGTTTCCGGCGAGACAAGGATCACTTCGGTCGTCTCGATCGCAGTCCTTACCAGTGCCTCCATCTCCTCTGTAACCACCCCCTCGGATTTCTCGATCGCGGACAAAATCGGCTTGGTCACAGGATGCTTTGCCACAAAGATTGTGCAGCAGTCCTCAAACGGTTCTATCGAGGTTTCAAATGTGCCGATCTTTTGCGCAATCTCAACGATCTCCTGCTTGTCAAATCCAATCACCGGTCGAAAAACCGGAAGTTCACAGACTGCGTTGGTCGCATTTAAACTCTGCATTGTCTGGCTTGCCACCTGGCCAATACTCTCCCCTGTAATCAGGGAAAGGCAACCATCTTTCCTTGCAAAATGCTCTGCAATCCGCATCATATAGCGGCGCATAATAATGGTTAGTTCCTCGTGCGGGCATTTCTCATAGATCCGAAGTTGAATTTCGGTAAAATTCACAACGTGCAGCCGAATTGGTCCCGTGTAGGCAGAGATAATTCGCGCCAGATCTAGCACTTTCTGTTTTGCCCGCTCGCTGGTATATGGCGGCGCGTGAAAATAAGTCGCCTCGATCGAAACACCGCGCTTTGCGATCATATAGCCCGCCACAGGGCTGTCAATCCCCCCGGAAAGCAGAAGCATTGCCTTTCCGCCCGTGCCGACAGGCATTCCGCCAGGTCCTTTGATAATCTGGGAATACACGTAAGTTTTTGTGCGCACTTCCACATGGATGCGCACATTTGGGTTATGCACATCCACCCTAAGCCCCTTAAAACGATTAAGCAAATACTCTCCCATCCTCGCGCAGATCTCCGGCGAAGTGATCGGATAGAGTTTGCTTGCGCGCTTTGCCTCCACCTTAAAAGTAAAGTCCTTATTCTCGTAAAACTCATCGATATAACGTCCCGTCCCCTTAGTGATCTCCTCCCAGTCCGTACTTTCAATTACCACGACAGGGCAGATTCCCCAGACACCAAACACTGTCCCCAGTGCGGCAACCGTCTCGTCGTAGTCAAACTCATCCGGACATTCCACAAAGATTCTGCCCTGCTCGCGCGCTACATGGTAAGTGCCAATACGCGCAAGTGTTGTCTGCACCTGGTCGCGCAGCGCGTTTTCAAACACATTGCGGTTCTTCCCCTTTAGTCCTATCTCCGCGTATTTTAATAAAAATGCTTTATACATATTTCTACTTATCCTCCTCCTTTACCGTACCACACTTAGTGCGTGGTATACCGCCGCAATAAGGGCAGTAATTCTTCAAGCTGCGCCGCCGCATAATCTATCTCACTGCTCCTTGTATTTACCGAAAAGCTAAAGCGCAAGGTCGAGTCAAGAAGCTCTTTTTTTACTCCGATTGCCTTTAGGCTGCCGCTGATTCCGGGGTGATTTGAGGAACACGCCGAGCCGGAGGAAACATACACCCCCCGCTCCTCTAGTGCGTGCAGCAACACTTCACTGCGCACCCCCAAAAATCCTGCGCTGACAATATGGGGTGCGGACTGTATAAGCGGCAGATCAAGCGCGTGGACGCTCACTCCCTCCATGCGGTGAAGCAATTCCATCATCCGCTGTTTTAACGAATAAAGATGTGCGATTTTTTCTTCATGCCCGGTATAGATCTCTTCCGCCGCTCTGCCGATCCCCGCGATCGCCGGAACATTTTCCGTGCCGGAACGCATTCCCTTTTGCTGTCCGCCGCCGTGAAGAATCGGCAATATATGCACCTTGTCGCGGATATACAAAAAACCGCTCCCCTTTGGCCCGTGAAATTTATGCCCGCTCGCGCTCAACAGATCGATCCCCTCTTTTTTCGGGCAGATACAATACTTCCCATAAGCCTGAATCGCATCCGTATGAAAAAGCACGTCGGGCTTTTTTTTCTTTACTGCCCCGGCGATCCCCGCGATATCCTGGACTGCCCCAAGTTCGTTATTCACATACATCACCGAGACAAGCACAGTATCCTGCCGCATCGCAAGGAGCAGTTCTTCTAAGATCATATGCCCGTTTTTATCTACTGGCACAAAACTTATCTCAAAACCCATCTTCTCCAAAAATAAAAGCGGAGCGTGTACGGAAGCGTGTTCAAATGATGTAGCAATAATATGTTTTCCCGTCCGCCTTCTCGCAAGTGCTGCGCCGATCAATGCCAGATTATTTGCCTCGGTGCCGCCGGAGGTAAACACAATCTCCTTTGGCTCCGCCTTCAATGTCTTTGCGATAGCTATACGTGCCGCCTTTACATACTGCTCCGCCCTCATCCCCTTTTTATGCAGAGAAGAAGGATTTCCAAAATCCTCGCCAAGTACTAGATCCATCACCTCGCGCACGGAGTCCGACGCTTTTGTTGTCGCCGCATTATCTAAATAGCATTCCATTGCATTCCTCTTTCCAATTTCTTCCAATCTATATTTCAAACGCGATCATCAAAAGCGAGAGTGTCACAAGCCCCGCGGTTTCCGTGCGCAAAATGCGATGCCCTAAGGTGATGCAGGACGCACCCATACTGATTGCCGCCTGCACTTCCTCCTGCTCGAAACCGCCCTCCGGTCCGATAAAGATGCCAATACTTCTCACATTATCCGCAACCAGTTTTGCAAGCACTTCCCTGGTATATTCAATTCCTTTTGCCCCCTCATAGGGAATTAAAACCGCATCCAGAGTCCGTGCTTTTTTTAGCGCGTCAAAAAAGGACAATTCCTGCGCCACCTCAGGGATAATGCCCCGCATGGACTGCATTGCTGCCGCCCGCGCAATCGCCTGGAAACGCTCACGCCTTTTTGCCTTCTTCTCCTCCGAAGGTTTTACCACGGTTCGCTTTGTGATCACCGGCACGATCTCCCACACACCAAGTTCCACCGCCTTTTGAATAATCAATTCCATCTTATCTTTTTTGGGTATTCCCTGAAAAAGCACAAAGCGTGTGGGAAGTTCCGTTTCCGACAAAGATTTTGTGATGATTTCCGCCGTTGCGAATTCTTTTTTCAGTTCCTTTAAACGGCACCGGTAATCCGTTCCCATCCCGTCACAGAGAATCACTTCCTCCCCTGCGCGCATCCGTAAGACATTGCGGATATGATTGACATCCTCCCCACTTAAAAGAATTTCCTCTTCCCCGATCGCGTCTCTCTCGACATAAAACCGATACATAAATCAACCCTCTGTCCTTGGCTCCTGTGCGGCAGCTTCCTCCGCTTCCCGCTGCCGTTTTTGCTGTTCCATAATCTCTGTAAGTGCCGCAATTGCCTTCTCTTTTAAGATCAAATTTTCCCCCGCCGGATTGATGGCAATGCCCTCACCCTTATTGATGCGGATCGCATCCAAAATGGAGATCACTGCCGCGCCCCAGTCCTTTGGCTGATACATTTTCCCAAGTTCAAGAAAATCGGTAAACACCGGGGTAAAGGTTTCTCCCGCCGTATTTTTGATCGCGGCGAACATCAGTTTGGTATCCTTGTCAAATACAATCTGGTGCATCCCCGGTGCGGGCTGTGCCGCGCCCTCATATTTCATGGGAATCAAGAGCTTTGCCCTGGCAACCTCGGCAAGCATCGCGTGTTCCTTCGCCTGTAAAACGGCAGCGCGCTTCTCATAATTTACCTTCCAGCGAGCCTCCCCAAAGAAATCAAGGATACGTCTGCGCAGTGCAGGATTGGTCACCGGTATGGCAATCTCCGGTTTCCCTTTATGATCCGGCGGCGGCAACACATCGCCGCGCGAAAGTGCCACGCGGTACAACCCGTCATCTAGGAGAATATTTTCCATTCCCAGATAATATAAAAGCACAAAAGCTGGGAGCTGCGCAGCTAACGGCTTCCCCTCCTCCTGCTTTAAAAGTTCCGCTCCTAAGACGGGCATTGCTCTTACCTCCAGCTCCCTAAACTGCTCCTGATAAAAAAGCACGGCTAACTGCGCATACTCTTCCCTAGTATACACATCGACAAAACCATTGTTCAAAAATGGATAATTGGTATTTTTATCAATGGTCAGATAAACTTTATCCAATTTGCGCAGTTTTTCCAACATTTTCTGGTAGAGTGCCGTAGAAGTTTCCTTCCATGTATTTTGCTCCTCCCCCTGAGATTTGGAAATATTTCCCATATCTCTTATATGAGTAAGTGCGAAAATCATCTCCTGCACCGAATAATCGTTCTCCGCCCCCTCTTCCATTTTTGCCTCAATCTGACTACAGATTTGACTCTCTCTCTCTCTGCTTAACCGACAGCGTTCAAACGCTTCCAAAATCGGGGAAATTTCGCCCTCCAAAGCTTTCTGATACAGAAAATTTTTCTCCACAAATGCATTCGGCGCGAAATCCGGGATAATCAGCGTGAAAGTCGGTCCATAAAGACCAAACTGACACGCGGATGCCTTTTTTGCCTTTATCCCATTCTGCTCGATGCTGCCCACAGTACAATTAAAAATTGCTCTCCCATTTTTGTCCGTATAAGAAAGTTTTACATCCGGCAGCAGTTCGCCGGAATGCACCCTGCCAATCAGCGCGCTGCCCTGCTCCTTGTAGGGAAGCACCCTCTGTATTTCAAAGACAAAATCCCCCCGGTTCCAAAAACTTCCCTCCGGGGAGGCTTCCTTTCCCTCCTCCTCGGTTATCTCCACATCCTCGTGAATCTGCGCCGCTTTTTTCTTTCCGAAACTAAATAATCCCATGATCTTCCTCTCTCTTATTTTAAATTCTATATGTTCCCTTCCCCTACCAGGAAGAGAAAAGTCTTTTACATTTTTTCTCAATTCAAAAACGCTTCCGGTGTTCTTGCTGCGGGGCGCATATCGCGCTTTGCACGACATTATTTTTATGCGCACCCGCAATCCGTCGGAGGCATATCGCTTACATTATAGATAATCTCAGACGGAAAGTCAATTTAAATTTACTCCCCGTTCTGACCCGCCGCAATTACAGACACAAAATAGAACTCTTCTCCCGTTCCCTCCTCATCAATATAAATTTCTACTGTATGTGGCACTAAAGGATCAAGTCCGTCTGCGATATTATCCAGATACAGCCAATCGCCCCATCCATCCGGATAATTGCCATCAAGCCGCACCGCCCCCTCCTTATTTCCATCAATAATGGCAACAGCAATCGGTGCGCCAAGCGCGTTGGTCTTTTTATACTGGAGCGAAATACGACTGCCATAAATATTTTCAAACAGAAGTGAATCGCCCTTATTCTTTGCGGTATATCCATTTTTAAAAATATCCCGTATCCCGTTCTGCTGCCTCTCATCCTTCACAAAACCGTGAAGAACCGGCTCGGTATTGCGGCTGTCATAGCGTTTGGAATGCAGACTGATCAGATCTTTTGCTTCTGGCAATCCCGCATCCTCATTAGAAGGACAAGTCCCATCCTTTACTTTCTCAAGAAAATAGGTCACAATCTCCGCGCCGTAAGCGTGCCCTCTATCGTTCGGGTGAATCATATCGGCGGAAACATCGGTCGCTAAAAGTCTTCCAAAACGAATTTCCTTATAGATGGACTCCTTCATGCTGACCGCGGGGATACCGTAGGCCTTCGCCACCAAATTATGCACGCTCTGCGCATTTATCCCGCTGTCATACTGCACCATATTTAATACCATCACCGCCGTTTCCCCGCCACCCTCCTGCAAGATCATGCGAACCAGGCTCTCGTAAGTTTCCTGATAAAAAGCGGATCCCTCATCATTTACCGAGAATTCCACGATCACAAAATCCGGCTGATAGGCAAGCAGATCCTCCTTTGCTCTCGCACAGGCAAACTGGGAAGTCGTCGCCCCAATCCCCGCGTTGACATAGTTAAATTTCGCCTGCGGATAGGTCTTGCACCACCAGTCATAAACCAGCTTGGCATAGCATTTATTCTCGTTTGAAGCACCCGTTCCCTGTGTGATGGACCCTCCAATAAAGCCGATAGTTAATTCCTCGCCCGCCTCTGCGCGCTCCATCAGTTTTTGAATTCTGTAGGAATTTCCAATATTTACCACCGCGCGTTCCTGGTATGGAATTTCTTCTTCATTCATGCGCTCACCTCCATAAATTTCTCCGGTCGTCCCAAATGCCAAAATATGAAAATCCTTTTCTTCCTCCCCTTTGGCCATCCGGATCTCCACCTCATGTTCCCCTTCTTTTACCTCATTTAACACCATTGCCGTCTGCGGATTATTCCAGCCGGACGGGGAGTTTGACTCCACCTTTGCCGAAAGTTTCCCGTCAATATAGATCTCCGCCGTACCCAGTCTATCATTATTTGCTTCGCGGTAGAGCAGAATCAGATTTTTTCCCCTCATCGTAAATTTCATCCCATCCCCGCCCTCTTTTCCCCAGAGCCAGTTATTCTGAAAATGGGTGATATTGGAATTGGATTCTATAAATCCCCCCATCTGTGGCAGATAGAGATTCTTTGTATTATAAAAATTCATGCCGGAATACGCGTCGCCAAATTTTTTGCAGGTGGTGTAATCCATCTTTTCATCCACTGTCTGCCCCGCAATAACCTCCGAAAATAAGTACTTGATAAATTCCGCAATATAAGTATGCCCCTGATTGTTCGGGTGCGCCTCGTCTTTTGCATAGTCCGCCCAGGAAAGCGCGCCCGATAAAAGCTCATCGGAAAGTGCCGCATTCACCGAGATCATCGGAAGCTGATACGCCTCGCCAATGGCGGACATATGATCCTCACAAGTATAGCCATTCTCCAAGACCGTAAAAATCAAAACAACCGCCGGGGCCGTCTCAGAATTAAGAATCCTGGCAATCAGGCTTTCATACATCATCTTGCTTGTTGTATCACCCGCATCATTTACCGCGAACTCGATAAAGACAAGGTCGGGCGACTCATCAAGCACATCCTGTTTAACACGCAAAAGTCCGATGGTCGAGGATGTGCCAGAAAGCCCCGCATTGACAGATTTGATCTTGTTATTTCCAAAGGTTTGTTTAAGCCATGCAGTCGTTTTGTAGGCATAATTCTGCACAGAATTGACAAGATATCCCTCCGTGATCGAACCGCCAAGATACGCCACAGTAACCTCCTCGCCGCTTTGCATACGGGAGAAAACCTGTTTTAGTCGGCGGGTATTTCCCTGTGCGCGCAGAGAGCGCACCACCATTGCAGAAGCTTCATCGCAGATGTTTTTTGCCGCCGCAAGAAGATCTGCGGAAGGCGCGAAAACCTCATCCGTGATCTCTGGGGGGCCAGGTTCGTCTGTTGGCTCCGTGATTTCTGGAGTTTGCGTGCCAGTAATCTTTGGCATCTTCGTGGGAGTTTCCCCGCTGGGTTCTTTCTTCCCACATGAGACAAAGATCAAGGCAATAGCCAATACTGCACCAAATAATTTTATATATTGTTTTTTCATCACTTCTCACCTTCTACCGATATCGCGGCGGGAATCATTATTTTTTCTTCCCGTAGTCCACTCCCGCAGGAGCATCCACACATCGGCTTAAAAACTCATATTTTTCTGTTTCCGGCAGGGATTTTACATTATCCCATGATCGACCACCGTCAAGACTTGTGTAGACTTCGGTAAACGAGGAAACTCTGCTCGGTTCAAAACAACAGATAATCGTATCTTCCTCCAAAATATAAATATACTCGGCAGAAGCATTTGCTGTTACAAAATTCTCTGCGGCCAACGCCCAGCTTCCGCCCTTGTCCTCGCTGCGATAAATATTATAATAGCTATTGCCCGCCATCCGATAAAAGAGAAACCTGCACCAAATCACGGTCAGAATCAAAAACACCCTCAAATTTCATGCCCGGAAAAATCTCCATCCCATCCCTCGCCCATCTTGGCAGTGCTGCATTCTCAGGATAAGAATTTTCACCATCAGAAAATAAATCACCTGCCAGAAAATTCCCCTGTTTTTGTAATTATCATAATGCTTTTTAGTGTAGTATGTTGACTCCCCATCCATCACAATCTCATAGTTTACTTCCTGGAAATATTCTCCAAGTAAAACCACTCTTGCTGATAATAGTCCCCTAAAAAACATTTTAGTGCGGCATACTCTTCTGTAACCATCCCGCCATCTTTCTTGTAACTTAACAGGTATTTCCTGTCCTTATAAGAAAGATCATAGATCCGATACTTTTCTTCATTTTTATCTTCATAGGTAAAATAGCAGCAAAGCCCTCCGCATTAGATTCCCTGCTGCCGCAGGAAACAAATGCAAAACCGGAAAAAATTCCCGCAAAAATCAGTCCAAGTGCCGCAGTTTTTTTCATAAATTAACTCCTTTTGTTTGTCGTAAGCGGAAACCCACTACCTTTAGATAGTGGGAAGAGGCTTATCAATAGTTACTAAAAACACTATCCTATGTTATAATACTTACATAGAGAAAACCGTTGGGAGCAATTGCTCCGAAGGCACTCTTTGTACATTGAAAAGTTAAGATATTATATTTTTAACACGAACTGTTGTTAATGTAAAATCTTAAACATATCAAAGACCAACTGCATAGTATGGGAAGTTTTAGTACCTGATGCAGTTACGGCAGAGTAAACTTTGCCGTAAAGAGTGTGGTCAACCACCCTGTGATGTAACGCCACTTTAAGTAGTAATACTTATCGGGGAGGAAAAGTCGAAGGCATGAGCCGTTACTGCGACTGAGCAGTTACAAGCCTATTACCTTTAAGTGATGGGTAGTTGACAAAATCTTCCCCTTATCTATTCTACCGGTCTTGCAATCATTACGATATCCTCCGCCCGGTAATATTCATATGGTCTTAGATGTACACTGCCCGCCGCGTGGATCAACATCCCGCTGTTGTGCATCTCCTCATCATTCCACCACCCGGTTTCATAATTTGCCCCATAATAGATCGCGACATGATCAATATCTTTATATCTTTTGTTTCCCGAACCCTGATAAAAAATAAGATCCCCCGGTTTAAGTTCTTCCGGCGGCACATAAGCATAGGCAATCACCTTTCCTTCCACTTCCAGTTTCCTTGCCTCCTCTGCCGCCGTCGGCGCGCTCGACGCACCCACAAGTTTTATCCCTGCCTCGTTGTAGGAACGCCAGACAAGCGAACTGCAATCATAATACCCCTTCTGCATCCGTTTTGGCTGGCTGTAGGGCGCACCAAGCACTGCCTCCGCCTTTTTTACGGCGGTGAACGCCTTTCCCTCACCGACAGTTACTGTACAATAATACTCTCTTTCATCTACTTTGACGGTGATCCGTGCCGCGCCCTCCCCTTTTGCGGTAACCCTCCCATTTTTTGTAACGCTTGCCACCGATCTGTCCGAAGATCGGAAGGTGATCTTATTGTCCTTTTGTATTCCTGTCACAAGAATCCGCTTTGCCTTTCCCTTTTGTAGCAGCATATTGTAAGCCGAAAGCAGCGGATTCACTACCGTTATTTCCTGCGTAAAACTTATGCCGTCCACCATTACTACAATTGTTGTTTTCCCCGCTTCTTTTGGAATAAGACAGTCGCTGTTACTCCAGTCATCCCTCTTTGCACAGATCACTTTCTCATCCTCCGAAACTACGGTAATCACACTGTGCGGACTTATTCCGGTAAACTGCGGCAGATAGCTTTCCCCCGCCCAGAGATAGGTATCAAATGGAAGATAGTTTGGCTTTGTCACATGGACATGGAGTGTTTCTGTTCTCAATTCATGGTAAGCCGTTTCAAACTCAATTTCAAGTTTTATACTTCCCGGTTCCTTTGCGGTGATAATCCCTTTTTTGCTGACACTGATCTCGGCTTTTGCAGAGTAGATATCCCAGTCCTCCCCAAATTCGTCGGCTCCTTCCTCCTCTTCCTTATCCTCCTCTTCCGATATGATTTTATAAGAGAGAAATTTCCCATTTTCCAGTCCAATCTGCACTTTCTCTCCGTCCGCTACCGCAAGATATTGGGAGGTCAGACCACAGGGCAGCACAGTCACTGTGCAGCGCGCTGAATAATCCTTTCCATCCCTTGCCCGTATTACAAAATCAATATAGTATTTCCCCTCCTGGTTTGCTAAGACATAAAATCTCCCATCCCCAAGAACCTCCAAAAAAAGCTCCTCCTCGCCCGCTAAAGTTTCGCTGTCCGCACCACTAAGATAATAGGTATACTCCTTCGCCCTCTTTTTGTAGGTGAGATTTACTATCGCATCCTGTCCTCGGTAGAGTACCAATTCTGGATAATCTAACTCGCAGGAATTTTTGCGGACTTTAACTACACAGACCGCTTCTTTTCCATTGTAACGCGCGATAATCTTTGCTGTTCCAGCCCCGACTGCACGAACTAAACCATTATCATCCACCACGGCGACCGCATTGTCCGAGGAAGAAAACGATGGCGCATTAAATATCCCCCACCAGAGATCCCCGTCGGACTCCTCCGCATCGCCCCGATCCATATTATCCACACCAAAACACTCTAATTTGTGCGTATTGCCCTGATAGAGAGTCAGTTTCGTTTCGCTCAAGCCAAATTCCTCTGCCCGCGGGAAATTTTTTGGAGAAAATAAGATAAATAGCAGGGCAAAAGAGAGCAGCCACACCTGCTTTTTCCTCCTTTGTGTCCCTGATGGTTCCAGTTTCCGATACAATTTTTTTGTTTTCATTTCCTTTTTCCTCTTTTCCTTCATCCCTAATTTTTCAAACAACGCTTTTTATTATATCTTTTTCTTGCAGATATTTCTACTATTTTCAATTATTTTTTTTCCAGAATTTTTTCTTGACAAATTCCCCACTCTCTATTATACTAAAACTGATATTGAGCAAAATGCTTGATCCACGCTTGACAGGGAAAATTTCTCTGCCAGGCGTTTTTTTATGCACACGGGCGGAGGAAAAACTTTTCCCCTGCTCGATGCGAAAAATTTTAAATCGGAGGTCAAAAATATGGTAACAATCAGCAAATTTTCTCGCGACAACAAACGCTTTTTAAATCTCCTTGCCCGCAAGGGGGGAATTCCCTCTTCTGTGGAAACTACCGTCCGTCAAATCCTTACGGAAGTTAAAATGCGTGGCGACGCTGCCCTACACGCTTATATGCAGAAATTTGACCAGGTGGATATCGGCAGGGTGGGACTTTTTGTTTCCGAGAAGGAATTTACCGCGGCAAAGGAGGAAGTTTCCCCTGAATTTAAGCAGGCAATCAAGCGCGCCTGTGATAATCTTTTTACATTCCACAAAAGACAGCTTCCCACAAATTTTTGTGAGACCTACCCGGATGGTGCTGTATTGGAACGGCACTACACCCCACTTTCCTGTATTGCCGTAACCGTACCCGGAAATATGGCACCGCTTATTTCCACTCTCTATATGAACCTGATTCCAGCGATTGTAGCAGGTGTACCAGAAATTTATATCTTAACCAAACCAGGAAGCGACGGCAGCATTGATCCGCATCTGCTTTATGTCGCAGATTATCTTGGGGTAAAGAATTATTATCGGTTATCCGGCGCGCAGGGGATTGCAGCAGTTGCCTACGGTACAGAAACAGTAAAAAAAGTGGATGCGGTGGTAGGTCCTGGCAACCATTTCACTCAGATGGCAAAAAAACTGCTCTATGGCGAAGTAAAGATTGATGCCCTGGCTGGTCCCTCTGAAATTGCAATTATTGCGGACGAAAAAGCAAATCCGACATTTATCGCCGCGGATATGCTCTCTCAGGCAGAGCATGGCACGGGTTTTGAGGCGAGCAGCGCGTTCTGTCTTTCAATGGAAACAGCTAAGAAAATCCAGGCAGAATTGTTTCGCTTAGCAGAAGAAAATAATCTTGTGGATGCAACGAAAAAAACTTTTGAAAACTATGGGGATATTTTTATCGTGGACTCCATAAAAGAAGCGGTTGATGCCGTAAATGCAATCGCGCCGGAACACGCAGAACTTTTGCTTGATGACTGTGACGAGGCACTAAATACCCTTAGCAATGCGGGAGCTGTCTTTGTTGGTGCCTACAGTACCGAACCGGTGGGGGACTATTTTTGCGGAACAAATCATATCCTTCCCACCTGCGGAACCGCAAGATTCTCCTCCGGGATGTCCGTACAGGAATTTATGCGCGGCTACAGTGTGATCCGCTACCCAAAGGACGCACTAAAGCAAAATGCCGATCACATTATCCGCTTAGCTGAGGCCGAGGGAATGCGGGCACACGCGCTTGCGGTAAAAGTGAGAATGTAAAACGGTGAAAAAAATCCCCGCCTAAAATGGAATCCTTACAAAGCGGGGATTTTTTTCTATAGTTTATTTTTTCTATACCTCACCTTTAGTTTCTCTATATTTTTCCATCAATTTTGGCTGTATTTCCGGGTATGTCCAGCGATCTACTTTTCCGTCGGTCAGAATGATTTTTTCAATCTCACTATGCAGTTCTCTCTCAAAGGTTCGGATCTCTGCAAAATACAGCATTCCAAAAGATTCTTCCTCCCATTTTCCATCTCGCACTACAGAATAGACACAAATTTTTTCTATATCGAAATCCACTGCCCCAGTTTCCTCATAAAGTTCTCTCTTTGCTGTGGTAAGGATATCTTCTCCCACCTCCCTGTGTCCCCCCGGTATCTCAAAAGTATCCCGTTCTCGATGTTTGCAAAATACCCATTTTTCCTGTGTCCTTGCAAGAATTACCGCAAATTTAAGCAGGGAATCATCCACCTCCTTGTAAAACTTTACCTCAATCATTGCCCCCTCCATCTTTTATTTCTAACATTCTGGTGCAGAAAGTACAGAAAGCCCAAAGCTCCAATATTCTGTCACTAGAAATCCTATTCCTTAATCTCGACGGGAATCAATATGCCAAGGCTTCCCTCGGCGTGTCCAAAGCCAAAGGAACCTTCCGGAAAGAAAATACAAATATTCCCATCTACAAAATACCAATCCTTTATTCCATTCGCAAGTGCGTCCCCTATTTCCTTTTCCAGTAATGTATCATCAAATTCTAATTCCTGATAATCTTGATGTAATCCCTCCTTAATCCTTTCTTTAAGTGCGTCGTCCACCGTTATTATATCCGCAAGCTGCACAATTCCACCCGTCTGGGAAAAGAAATTGAGTACCTCTGAATAATAGTTCGGATGCGGTCCCCCTGCCTCCTCCTCCCACGAGATCAGAATGCTGACAAATTCCTTGTCACAGCGGGATATCGATACATAGCTTTTTTGTCCGTACTGATAGGACGTATCCACAGACTCCCGATACCATACTGCATCTTCCTTCCTCTCCTCAAGAAAAGCATCTGCCTGGCTCCTAAACTCTTCATTCCACGCGCCAAGCACCGCTGCCAAGGCTTCATATCCCTCCCCCGATACTGAAAATACAGGATACTGTGCATAGATAAGTTCATTTCCTTCTAAATCCGTCCTTGTGTCGGAGAGAATCTCAAAAGAAATCTCCGGCGCGTTTACGTTCTCGCCCTCCTCTTTTTTCTCCTCGGGCATTCCCTCAGTTTTATTTTCTCCCGCCAAACCATCTGTATCTTCCACTTTATTCTCTTCCATCTTATTTGTATCCGCCGCTTTATTTACCACATCTTTTGATGGCAGATTAGTGGTACCCGTATCCGCCCCATTCCCGCAAGCAGCAAGCACAAGCGCGCAAAGCACAGCCGTGCCCGCTCCACGTAAATTTCTTTTTCTCATTTCCAAATTCTCCCATCTATGCAATATTTAAATACTTTTTGCTTTTCCACCCTGTCCCAGTTTACTACAAAATTTTGAAAATACAAGACGGAAACAGTAAAATTAAGCATTTGTAAACATTTTGAAATGTTTTTGTAAAATAATATTGCAGAAAATGAAATATATCATTAAAGGAAAATTTGCTAAAAATACTATTTCCTTTAACACACCTTCTCTCTTTTCTTAATGCTAAACCCATTTTTCAAATACAACTTCACTGCATTTTGATTCCATCCAGCTACATGCAAAATAATTTCTTCATAGCCTTGTTCCTTTATATGATTTATTCCCCATAACAACAATTTTTGTCCTATACCTTGTCCTTGAAACGATTGCTCAACAATTAAATCATCTAACTCATTTTCATATCTTTGTGTCAAGAGGTGGACTTAAAAAAATTAAATTCTTTTAGATCAAATCAAAAATCTCTAAAAACTCAAACAATTATTTGATTTCTACTATAAAGAATCTCCTGCTGATTACCTGATTTTAAATAATTCTACTATAGATCTCTTATCGTTTCAAGTATATTATCTTCTTATAACAAAGTAAGGCATTCTCCCCTTTACTGAGAACACCCTACCATGCCCCTTCCTATTCCTCCATCACCCCATCCCCAAACTTCCACCGGATATGGATCGACCCATCCTGATGCACATAAATACAATCAACGCCTCCACCATCCCCCGCGTCAGTTTTTCTGCACCCACATAATCTTCCCATTGCTTTTCCTGCACCTTCCCTGCATCCGCAATACATTCGAGATGTGACACTCCCTTTGTAGCGTATCATACCGTTGCTGCAAGTCGTCCTGGAGACGTGTAATGGCTTCCTGCCGTTTTTTAAATTCCTCCCAGCTAATTTTACCATCTGCAAATTGGTCATACAATAATGCCTTTTGTTCCTTGGATTTCTCCTTGTCCACCTGCATTGTAGCAAGTTGCTCTCGCAAGCTGGACAACTTCCCTCCCCCGTTCCCCTGTTCCTGTAATGCCCTTTCATCCAACAGAGCTTTCACATACAACCGGATCGCGGAAAGCACAGTTACTGCCAGTTCATCCTCTTTTATCCTACCACTCATGCAGGAACATTCACCTACATATTTCCGTGTCATACAACGAAAATATGGGGTCGCTACTTTAAAATACCGTGGGGAATGTCCACATACTTCACATTGAATCTTCCCGCTGAACAAATGAATGGTGGGCATTCTCCATTTCTCTTGGATATATTCCCCGGCACTCTTTCTAGCAGCGGCGAACTCTGCCTTGAAAATAATAGGTTCATGACAATGTTCTACCCTGATCCAATCTTCCGATGGAATCCTATGGGCATGATGGTTTTTTACCCTAGTACATTCCCACTTCCCATAAACATTTTTTCCAAGGTAGCGTTCATCCCGTAGGATATTCTGTACTATACTATCATCCCATATCCTCTCTTTCCCTTTGCCATTCCACCATTTATGGAATTTTCCCTGCCTGTTCTTTATCTGACAGGGTGTGTCTGTTGGCGTACTCCCTCCAGCATTGCAATTTGCCTTGTGGAAAGCCTCTTAAAATAGTGCAGCACGAACCTCCTTTGCTGTACCTCGGTCAGCATCCTGCTATGTAAAAGCTTACCAGCGGCATTTAGGGCTTTCTTTCCCCCGTCTGGTTCTCCATCAGGCTCTGACCAAAATCTGGTACAACAGCAAGTTCCACCTCTGGCACTTGGTCAATACTTACATTCTGCCTGCACGTCCGTTGTTCCTGCATTTCTCGCTTATGGTACACCCCGTCCGACCATGCTTTCAGCTTGGCAAAGTCCGCTTCTGTTCCATTTGGGTTATCCCGCAGGTAATCCTCAAGCGTCACTTCCACAATGCTGTCCGCAAACTTATAAACAATGCCCTGACTGTATTTATTCAAGGCATAATCACTTTCTTTATAATTTTTCAATGGCCTTTTCTCCAGGTTTAAAGTTTTCAGCTTCAAACCCGAAGTGGAGGACTGCGGTATCGAAAAACGCCACATAAAATAAAAAAAGGCAGCCACATGATACAAGTGACTGCCAAACCTGATTTTTTCTTTTATATGATTTTATGAATGTTTCTTTTTATATTACTATATGTAATATTTGTTTTTATTGTATACTTTTTTATCTTTTGCTTCTGAACCAATTTGAAAATAACTGAAAATAGATACTTTTTCATAACTGATTAAACTTATCCCCCTTTATATCATTGAGGGAATAGTTATCGATTACAGTTATGCCTAGAATAATTCCCCTGTGTTTAAAAATAAATATATACTACAACAAATTATATAAACAATGATTTTTTTTAATTCAAATATACTTCGAGTATTTTAAGTTAGTTATTCAATGGATTGTTATCAAAATTGTTACTATTTACGGATTATATGGGTTATTGTGCGCCCAAGCTAAAGTATGTCTTTCATTAGTTTTCATTTCATATAACAGCGCGTTGCAAGCATTACATCTTCTCGTTGTCACTGTATAAGAAACATAAATATCGCACATAGAATATACTGGTTGCCCCGTTGAATTAACACTTGTTATCAGCTTATGCGCATCAGAATGCTCTTCTGCCGATGTTTCCGCTCTTATAAACCTGCTGGAAGAGTGAGAGCAAGTAGCCAATGCGGACACTTCTGTTTCAGCGTTCACTCTTACCGCATTGGAAAAGGTAGCACATAATACCAATGCAACCAACAATGCCACAATTCTTTTGACCTTCATTGAGATCACCTCCAAAATCAAAACAAACACCAATCGTTACCATTTCATACTTATAAGTAAGTGTACTTTTAGAACTAATTTAATATAAATGAATCTTTGAATCAAATTACCTTACTCTTTCAAATATAACGAAAGCCTGCGCTCTACTTCCTCCGCATATTCTTTTAGCAACTAATCGCTTTTCAATACTTCCATATAATCGTTTTGATATACATCTTCATCAATAGCAAAAAATACATCCCCATTTAGAAATAATTCATGAATCTGTTTTTCTGTAGAACCAGCCTCTGTTTTGTAATCTTCAAAAATTAAAAGATCATCTTTTTTCATCAAATAGGCGATTAAATCTGCAAGATAGCTTAATGCCTCATCTTTATATTTTGACTTCTTATTCACCACAAAATAATAGAGTGTTATATTGTTCTTATCTATCTCTTCTGCTTTTGGGATACTATAGATTGAAAATCCTTCCCTCATCGAATAAAATAGGGGAAATCTTCCAAATGATTCTATCGTACATAACAGTGCTTCCTGATCCACATCCCTCAGCGGATTCAGCAAATCCTCTTTCTGATGCAACACTCTTAATCCTTCCATATATTCTACAAATTTCTCCCCTTGTATGGATGTAGAATTTCCAAAATATCTCCCTAGAAAATCATCACTTACTTCCTTTGGATACAAATAAAATAATCCCTGCTCCTTTTCTGAACATCCTTCAACAAGCTGCACAAACTCCGCAAGCGTCATATTATTATGTAAATTCAACCCTTGTTTTGCTGCTTTTTCTTCATGTACCAGCATGGCATAGGAACTAGCCGAAAATGGCAGCATCCATATTTCTCCCGCCTCAGTTGTTGCCGCCTCGCGGACATAAGGGAAACACCTATCAAAATATTCCTCAATCCCCGGCAGATCGTTGAGCGAACAAAGCACATTACTATCCCTCATCACAAGCCCCCCAGAATAACCGGAAGAACCCATACACAGATCATAATCCTGATCTTGTGCCAGCATTTTTAATGCGATCTTATCCCAGCCCTCTTCTAGCCGTTCTAAGGTATAACCACAACCATAAGGCTCAATAAAGGACAGTTCACTTGTCGTAACTAACCGCACCGCTTTATTCTTCTTTTGTACGGCATCCAGAGGAAAGCCAACCAGTTTCTTCAAAGCAGCATCTTGGAGATACACCCTGCCATTTTCGTACCAGACCTTGGAATCGGACGTTATTGCAATCGATTCGTCATAAATATCAATTTCCAAATCCAAATTGTCAAAATCAGATAAGAGCAGCCCTCTCGAATTTCCCTGATAATCATAAAGCAGGCTCTCCCCATTATTACATACCGCAAAATCATCAAACTTATAATGATCAAGTTTTGCTTTCTGTTTTGTGGAACCATTCTTTGGATTATACTCTATAAAACAATAGCCTTCGTCTGGGAAATAAGCTAAGATAAGCAGGGTTCCTTTTCCACTTTCCGCGATATTGATGGGATATTCAAACCCCATGTTTGAATATTCCCCATCCTCCATGGAATAACATAAAAGCGTGTCCCCCAACGAGAAATCATAATCTTGATTATTTCCCGGAATATGTGCTTTCATTTTCTCCTGCCCCATCACAAAAATTTTATCCTCCAAAAGTACAATTTTTCTGGCACGCGCAATATCCACCCCAAAATTGCATAACTCATCCACCTGCTTTGTATTTGTATGGAGTGCAAACAAATAAAAGAAAATACCATCATCCACCTTTTGGCCGGCAAAATAGATTGTTTTTCCGTCCTCACTTGCAATAATCGAATCGATATTAACATATTTTTCCAAAGAATAAGAATCGATACAGGTTCCCTCCCTGCTAAAACGGCTAAGGTCATATCTCGATGGGCCTACGTTAACGGCAAAAACCGTACCATCTTCCAGGGCGGCAAGCGCACGGAGGGCTCCTTCTGTTTCATATTCCGTTGTGACCTCCTGCAAAGGAACCCCCGGTTCTACCTTTTTGCTCCCGCAAGCTGCAAAAAATACTGTGATACAAAATACAAAAAATAAAAATACCTTTCTTTTTTCATCGATTTATCCCCCTCAATGATATTTTAATCCTTCCTTCAATTCCCGATGGTATAACAGATACCACAAACATACCGGCACCATAAACAGCACTGCCGCCGGGTAAAGCACTTCCCCCTCATACTTCTCTGTCTGACTAAAGAAAATGGATAAATTGCGCTTAGAATCTTCATTGAGATACAACAATGGCTGCTCCAAAAGATTCCAGCTTTCTGCAAACAAAAATAACGCCACAGCGCATATACACACTTTTAACTGCGGTAATACGCAATGCCATAAAATCCGAAGGCAGGAACTCGTTTCCAGGCGTGCTGCTTCGATTGCCTCAATTTCCGTGCCATCCATGTACTGTCGCAGTACCACGACACCAAGTGGTGAGAAAATCAACGGCAAGATTACCGCTGCCCTTGTATTCAAAAGACCAAGGTCACGTAACCCAATATAATTCGGTAAAATCATAACCTGAAGTGGCATCATCATTAAAACAATATAAAGTACATAGACCAAGTGTTTCCCCGGAAATTTTGCAAAACAGAAGGCAAAGGCCGCAGGTACAGCAATCAGGACCGCACCTGCCGTAATGGTTACTGCATATAACACAGAGTTCCAAAACATCCTATAAAAAGGGAAACAGTTTAGGAACAGTTCCCGATACCCCACAAGTGACACTTTCTCTCCCATATAGAAAGACCGCAGCACGGTTAACACAACTGGTACAAGAAAAATGACTGCCACAGTGCAAATCAAAACCAACAAGATAAAAAATGAAATCTTTTTCCGCTGCCGTCCTTTTTGTCCTTCCTCTCTATTTTTTTCCATTATCTCTCGTACCTCCTCTGCAAAGAAAATCCCACTGCCACAATGATCAACACCAAAAGGGCGGTCAATACAGAACTGCTTGCCAGCTTTTGATAGTCAAATTTCAGAAAATTATTATTTAAATAAAATTGTAAAGAATAACTATGATCCGGCGGATATTTCGAACCATAATACAAATAACTTTCTTTAAAAATTCGGAAAGAATTCATAATCGAAAGTAATACCGTAAAGAAAATGGTTGGTGCGATCATGGGAATGGATAACTTTGTATGTATGGTAAATGATCTTGCCCCATCCATACGCGCTGCCTCATAAACTTCAGGGTTTAGTGTAGTTAAAGCCGAGGTTAGGAGGATCACACAAATTCCCAAATTCTTCCAAATAAATAAAAGATAAACTGGAAGTACAGAATCTACCCCACGAAAAAATTGCTGCCATACCAGCACAACAGCAGCGGTCGGAACCAGCATTGGGAACACAAACGCATCCCGTAAAAATGGCAATTTCTTCAATCCAAAACTTAATACAAGTGATAAAATAACCGCAAGAAGGATCAGTGCCGGAACACCAATCACGATCAACAACAAGCTGTTTTTCATCGCAAGCTGAAAAAACTCATTTGTTACCGTTTCCACATAATTATCGAACCATACAAATTTTCTCCGAAATTGGTCACTGATCACAGAGTAATACAACACACGCGCAAATGGAACCAAGAAAAAAATTGCAATTCCAACGAGGCTTGGTAACAGGCAAAATATACATCTTACATTCCAGTGTAACATAGTAATTTTACGTTTTCTATAATTTTTGGCCACTGTTTTCCCCCACTTTCAAAATATTTTATCATCGAACCGCTATTTTGTCTTTTCCTCTGCACTTTCTTCTACAATATAAACTTCACATCCGTCTGTTAGCCCATTTAAATTGCTAATAATAATCTTTTCCCTAGCCCCAAGTCCGTTTTTTACCTGATAATCGTCATCATTTTCCAGTCCAATCTCCAGGGAATCCACCTTTCTTGCAATTGTTCGGTACTCATCATTGATGAGTACATTAGCGATCCGATAGATCTCCCCATCCCGATACCATTTTTTAGGAAGTGTAACACCAAAAGATTCCTCCCCATTCCCATCGATAAACAGCCCATACTCAAGTTCCACTACCTTTACATGGGGCAATCTTGATTCATGCAAATTCCTTGCCGTGCAGGTCATAAAAAGCATCCCTGCATAAAACAGAATAGAAATAATTATTACAATCTTTTTTTTCACCATTATCCCCCCTGACCATACACCTTATTTTGCAAACTTGTGGTCATGCTGCGACCGCTTTTTTTGAGCAGCTAATCAAAACGAATTACAAGTAATTCGTTTGCCATATTTGCGCTCGCAGCGCAAACTGGTTGTGTGAATGAACTTATGATTTTAAAATTGCCGCAATCTCTCGGTTCGTTCACACTCACTCCCCGAAATAAATCCTGAGTTTCCCCTCCGTACCTTTTATATATTCCTCCATCCCTTTCTCACCGTCAAGCATTTCATAAAATCCTTCCATGTAGGCATCCGTGTCCACCGTATACGCAATTTCTCCATTTTGGTACAATTGATAAACCTCGGATTCAAAACTCCCCGCTTCTGGAACTGGTTCCTGAAAAAATAATGGTGCTTCCTCCTCCGCCATCTGCCACGCCACATAATCCGCAATAAAATCAAGTGTTTCCTGCAAATGGCTGGAAGCCGGGTTGACTGCAAGCAGAATACAAGTGGCGGTATTTACATCCCCCTCCGAAAGCTTTGGCATCGGGTAAACCTTTGCATTTTCGCCATAATAATACTCTTTTAAGAATAAGTTTGTGTAATCCCCCATATACCGGATATAATAAAACAAATACTTTTGATCCTCCCGGTAAGGAGTAAGCCACAAATTGCTATCCACTTGCTGCAAAGCCACCACATTTTGTCGGAAGACTTCCTGATCCAAGGAATTATACTGCGTAAAGTACTGCTGAAAAAATAGCATGGAACATACCATCCGGCTCAGGCTGATGAGTTCTTTTTCTTCCGGTGTGATCCCTGCAATAACAGAGGAAAATTCCTTCCAATCCATATTTCGCGTTAGGGATACCCCCATTTTTGCAAGCGTTTCCTCCTGCACAACCAACCCCGGCATATAAACCGCGATTGGCAGCATCCAGACTGTGCCATCCTCCTTTGTTGCTGCTTCTTTTACATACGGAAAACACAAGTCCAAATATTCCTCTACCCCTGGCACATCATTCAATGGATAAAATACACCATTTTTTCTTAAATTGTAACTACTGCTATTGATTGTATCAATCAAACACAGGTCATAATCGGAATCCTGTGCCAGTACCTTTAGTACAAACTTATCTTCTGAAAGTTCCTGTCGCTGCATTGTATGCCCGCAACCGTAAGGGGCATCGATCTCGTAGCCCGGGGAAATATAACGGATCGCTTCGTTCCCATGGTAAACATCCGCGAGCGCAAAACGTACCACACGATCCTCCCCATCCAGCAAATAAACCTCTCCATCCTGATAGAGCAACTTTGTATCCATCCTGCTCCCTAGTAGTTTGTTCGGACATAATTCTGTTTCACTGCCAAGATTATCTAGTGCCGCCAATACCAGCCCCCTAGAATTTACACTATAGGAATAAATCAGGTCTTTCCCCTCATGGCAGATGGCAAAATCCGTCATGCGGCAACCATCGAATTTCACGGCTGTCTTTATGGAATCCTGCACTGGGTCATACTGCAAAAGCTGATACCCCTCCCCATCCATGTATGCATGAACCATCAGGCTGCCATCCTCTGCAAACGCCATACGGATAGGATATTCAATCCCAACCGCATAGGATTCCTCTTCCTCCAGATCATAATAAATCAAACGGTCTTCATAAAAAGAATAGCCATCACTTCCACCCAGCCGCCGTGCTTTTACCGAGTAATCCTTCCCTCCCAACAAATAAAGCCTTCCCTCTTGCAAAAGCATCTGGTGAATCCTATCATAAAATGTATAGTCTGATAAGATATTTATTTCATTCAAATCCATGTCAAGCGCGCACAGAGATATGCAACTCCCTTTTCCCGCCACAACACGGCTCGCAGTAAAATAAATTGTCCTACCCTGCACGGCAAGCGCATCAACCCCTGCAAAGGAAGGATCAAATGAATATTCCCACAAAAGGTTTTGTTTATTATCATACTGATGCAGATGATAAACCCCATTTTCCTCCATTGATGTTTCTGTCGTTTTATTCCCCACCGTGTATAAATTTCCTTCTCCATCCACGGTATACGCCAAAACAGGAAATTCCTCCTTATAGATGACCATTGCCTCAGAAAGAACCTTGCCCCGCTCTTTTTCTTCTGACTTCCCACAACCATAGCCGAAGCACAATAGGATAAAAAAGAATATCCCTGCAACCCGCCATTTCACTGCCATCCCTGATCCCCCATTCCATCAAGCCCCCAATTGGCGCATATTTTTCACACACCGTTGCTTTTTTATTTTTATACTTCCCTTACTTTCCAATTGGCAGGAAATCATATCTGCGGCTGTAAGTATGGTCTGTTCCTGGCACGGTATAGGAATCCTCCTGTTCATCAATCCGGTAAAGCTTCCCGTCCAATAACGAAAGCCCATAGAGCTGTTCCCCGTCCGTATAGAATTCGGATACAATTGGAAAACCGATATCATTTTTATCTTGTAAACTGCTGTATGCGTATCCCCCTTTTTCTTCGGAAAGGGAGTAGTAATATAAATCACTGAAATACATCATATTGTTAAAAAGGAAGAAACCGGAAGTATATTTATCTTCCGCTTTATCTATCCGATACCGCTTTTCTTCCTCTGTTTTTAGGTTATAAACAGCAATCTCTGAATAAGCATTTTTATAACTATACCCCTCACCAGTCCACTCAACCCCGGAGGTAATCGTCGTGTACACATGATCTGCTACTATCTCAAATACACTCCAACTAATCCCCAAGGATTTTTCTTCCCCTGTTTCAGTATGGAATAGTTTATTCCCTGCCAATTTTGCTTCCACATTCCAGTTTCCCATATCCCAGGCAACTAGATACTTTCCCCATCTTGCAAAGGTAAAAAACTGCATCTCAGAATCGATTTGTTCTAATTCTCTTGTTTCAAAAGAATAATAATAATTATTTTCTGGCTGATAAAAATATTGATCCCCAATTAGAATTTCCCCACTCTTTTGTTTATAATAAATTCCATCCTGATATACGGTCATATAAGTATTATCCACTGCCATTTTTTCTGGTATTTCAACCGTTATTCCTCCTCTTGTCACTGTTTTTTCTGGCACACTCATCTCGCCGCCAAGTCCGGACAAAATAACAGTCACTTCTCCGTTGTTTGGGTTGTATGTAAGAACATCCCCGTTTTCTAATCCTTCCAAGGTATATTTATCATAATTTTCCACCATAAAATATAATTTTCCACCCCTGCAAAATAACCGCTTTGCCGGGATTTTTATGACAAGTTCCTCTTTTCCCTCTTTTACTGCATGGATAAAATAATCCCCACCATAATCAACATAATAATTTATCCCATAAAGCGGGTCAGGACAGACAAGTAATAATTTCTCCGCATCTGGAACATCGTTAAGGTTTTCGGGCAAATTACAATAAACGGCATCCTCCACTCCAATCTCCATAAGTTCCCCAAACACTTTTCCCTTTTCCAGCGTAACTACTTCATCCCACGCTTCCTTCAGTGTTCCGTCTTCCGTGATTTTTTTGCTGGTTTCAGGATCTTTCTTTTCAGACACCTCCTTTTCCGGTACTTTTTCTTCCGGTGTTGGTGTTCCTTGCTCTGTTATATCCACAGGATTTTCTTTTTCTGCTTCTATATTTTCTGAATTTTGTTTCTGACAACCCGCCAAAAACAAAAGAGTGATCAAGATTATTTTCCTCATTTTTAATTTTTTCACTATTCTGTTTCCTTTCAGAAATATCATTTTGAAGCTGCTATAAAATATAGCATTTTCAGGCTGCTACATTTAAAGTAATAAAATCTCGACTTATTTTTGCCCTATTCTTTTCAAATGCAACAGCCTAAAGACAAGCATCAATCATGGTCTATACTATGCTGTACATCCTGCATCTCCCTTCTAGTGTACAAAATCGTTCCGCACTGTGTGCAATATGTTACATAGACTGCCTCATATCCTGTTACCACGCATACTCTGCCATCATCAAGAAGCTTGTGGCTATACGAAACCTTTTTCCTGCTCTGAAGCCTATTAGCGGTGTTTATATGTGCGCCACACGACAATACAGAAATTCCTGGTTCCGTTGATTCAGCAGCATTTAAATGCGTTGACTGTGGAGCAACAGAAAAGCACATCGCAGCTGCTAATAAAACTGCAAGTCTTTTCTTCATAATTTTTTCCTCCTTTCTTCAAATTCTCAAGGTGATCATAGAATAAATTTGAACACCAAATGACTTAACAATTCGCTAAGTAATTTTATTATAAACCTTTTAAAAAAATTTGCAATGACCTGGCAGCAATCGGTTAGGGAATGGCAGAAAATGGTAACCATTTATAACTAATCTTTTCAAAATTCAATTAAATATTTATATTTGATAATATTTTTATTCCTTGAAAAGTAAAATATATCCATTTTTACCTAATTTTCACTCAATACATATATTTGATATTTTCCGTTTTTTAATACGCTTTCATCCAGTCTATCATTAAATATATCAGTTAATATTTTTACAAACTATTCTTATAAAAAGCACATTCTGCGATATAATAATCGCTTGCTTTTTTACTTATCTATGGTCTGGATCATTCGCTAAAGAATGTGATGACGTAATCTCAGATTGAGTTGTACTTTCACCACACTTCATACAGCGAACGTTATAAAGTGTAGTTTTATACGTTATTGTACAATAGCTATATACTTGCTGACCATCCACAAACAAGTTTCTGTATACTTTGTGGCTATCACTTCCACTCGTATATTCACCCGCAATCCCTATTATTCTCCAGTCATGCGATGTGCATGATGCTGCCTGAACATTTTGGGTAACAAATCCTGCACAAAGTGCCATTGCCATTGCTATTGCTGCTACTTTTTTTCTCATATTGATTTCTCCATTCTGTACCGTTTGTAACCAGTGTAACAGGCAACCGTACCAACCTATTCCACTATCGGCATATAAATTTTACACAGCAAAATTCTATTTCAATTTCCTTGCTGTCAAAAATATTTGTGCTATTCTAAATTACATAAGCACTGTTTATTCCCCCCAATACATTTTAAGCTTCGACTCCGTCTTTTTTCTATATTCTTCAAATGACAATGTTCCCGAAAGCATCTCTTCCAGTCCATCCTCATATACATCAGGATCAATCGCAAACGCAATTTCCCCATTTTCATACACCTGATATAATGCTTCATCCAGCGCATTTTCCCTCTCCCAATCCGTAAAATATGGCATCCCCCCGCCATCCATTAAGTAGGCAATCAAATCCGTTAGATAGGCAAGCACTTCATCCAGTTTCGCGGAATCCGGGTTTACCGCCAGATAGGTACAGGAAGCAATATTTTTGTCCGTTGCTGCAATCTTTGGCAAGCTAACCAACACAGCATCCTCCCCAAACCCAATTGGCACTTCTTTTCCGTTTGACCTCATCCAATAGACTTGTTCCAATGGCTGCCAGAGGATATTCCCAAGCGTTGCCTTCGCACCGCAGTCAAACTTCCAGATTTCGGATAAGGCATCAATGGACTCCTCAAACAAGTCATTTTCCAGAGTGCGGTAATGAGAAAAATATTGCTCACAAAAATAAATTCTTGCTACATTATCACCAAAAAGAATCTGTTCCCTCTGTTCCTCTGTCGCCAAACAAAGAAGCTGTCTGTATTCTTCCCATGTCATATTTTCTTTCAGTGTAAGCCCGCTTTCCTCCAATGTCGCTCGCTCTGCAAATAAACAAAAAACTTCAACCGAAACCGGCAGCATCCAGATCGTTCCATCTTCCTTTGTCGCCGCTTCGCGCACATACGGAAAACAGCGCGTCAGATATTCATCGATTCCCGGCACATCATTTAATGGATAAAACATTCCATTCTCCCGAAGATTCCTTCCATCCCCTGCCAAAGTATCCCCCAGACAGAGATCATAATCTTTATCGCGTGCCAGAACCTTTAATGTAAACTTGTCATCTGACAGTTCAACCCGCTCCATCCGATACCCGCACCCATAAGGCGTTTCCTGCCACTGGTATTCCCTTGTGATAAAAGAAAGCGTTTCACTTTCCCGCTGTGCCGCGTCAAGCGGGAAGGAATGGAGTGTTGCGGTATACAAATCCTTGCAGTAAACCTTTCCGCCGACATAAAGCACCGGAGTCCACACTGTACTTCCCGCTGGAAAAAGTTCCATTTCCACCGACAGATTTTTAATCTCGGATAAAACAAGCCCTCGCTGCCTGTCCACATAATCATAAATTACATCCCTCCCATCATTGCAGATCGCAAATGAATCGAATTTATATTCGTCCATCAAACCAACCACCTGCATGGAATCCTTTGTGGGGTCATATTCCATCAGGCAATACCCTGTTCCATCCAAATACCCGGAAACAATCAGCGTTCCTGTTCCACTTGCTGCCATATTGATTGGGAAATCAAAGCCTAATTGTCTTTGTTCTTTCGTATCTATCGCATAAGAAACCAACCGCTCCCCAGCAAAAGGATAGCCTGAAGCTGGAGGGGTTTTCTCCTGCCAATTCGGGGATCTTCCTAATAAATAAATCACATCCCCTATCACAACCACCTGTTTTATTGTGCTAAAATATGGAAATTCACATAACATTGTGATGTAACCATCCGATAAGGAATAGGCAAACAAGTATAGTTCAAATCCATAAGTATCGTTCTCCGCAGTAAAATATAAAGTTTTTTCATCCTCTGACAATGCCAGTGTGTTAACCATAAAATAATTTTCTAAACGGATACATTGTTCATCTTCCCCTTGTGCATTAAAGCAGTGCAACTGGTACTCCGGATCTTCATCCACAATCGAATTAACCCCATATACCATTCCATCACTCGTTGCAGTAAAAGATATCATGTTCTCAAGTGGATACTGCGTTAGCAAGTTTCCAATTGGAGGATTCGGCTCTGTTTGCTTTTTCCCACAGGAAACCCCGCATAAGAAGAAAACAAAACAAAATGCCACAATCCATTTGATTTTTTGCTTTCTATCCATATCTCCCTCCAACATCCATACCTTTCGGTACTTACAAAATATGACTTATTTCTGTATCTTCTCAAGCAATAGTTCATACCCTCTTATTTCGCTTTTCTTTATTTGTATCTGGCGAAGAACAGAACCCTCTTCCATCTCATGATCGAAAAGACCAACAATCGCATAAATCTTTTCCCCATCCGTATAAAATTCATGAATTACTTGTAATTTTTCATCTGCAATAATCCATTTCTCCACCTTTCCTTCTTCTGTATTGACCAATAAATGTTCCGCACTGAAAAGCCAATCTCCCACAAGGATATACTGATCCGGCAGTCCCAGTTTCCACGGGTGAACTGTATCCTCCCCGGAAACAGGGTCCCACTGATGGAATCCTTTGGAATCCAACCAATAAAAATACCCATTCTTGACATAATGTCTGCCAAATGTCTTTAACTTTAAATCATCCCAAAACGTTCCGCGCTCTCCATCCCACTTGCGCAGTTCTGTTCCAGCCAGAATATCATAATCTGGATTTTCATCAGCGAGTTTTAACGTTGCCGCCAAAAAATATTCCCCGTAACACCTAAAATCCATTACATACTCCCGCCCCGCTGTTTTTCCAGCGACAAGTTCTCCTGTATCAAAAAAGTAAAACCAAAAATTCTCCTCTACAATATAACCTTGACCTTCCCCAAGTTCTTTCTCTTCACCCTCACACCTGCAATAGATCATATCCTGATAGACCACGATGGAGGAAAAGGTCTTATCCGAAAGGACTCTCACTTCCCCTGTCACTGGGTCATATTCTGCGATATTTCCGCTTTCTGCCCCCTCAAACCCCAACCGGTTATAGGATTCTAGCAAAAAATACAGTTTACCGCCACGACAAAACAATCGTTTACCGGGCAGGTCCAAAACAGTCTGTGATTCCCCGTGATAAATGGCATGGAGCTTGTAATCCCCACCATAATCCATATAATATAAAATCCCATACAATGGATCAACGCACAATGGGATAATATCATCCCACCCCCGCACATTTTCTGGCAGGTTACAATAAACGGGATCTTCCTCACCGACCACTGGCAGTTCCCCAAATGCCTTCCCCTTCAGGGGAAGCGCATCCCCAATCTGTCCGCTTCCATCTATTTTTTGACTGAATCCACCTTCTGCGGTTGGCGCAGGGGAAATACTCTCTGCGGTCTGTTCGGTTGGAGGATTGCCACACGCCACCAATGAAAGGCAGCAAAATGACAGTAACAATATATTTTTAAAGGTATGAAAGTTTCTCATTATTCCTCCCTGAGATTATTTTTAGTTCATAAAAATATTTACTAAATATAGTTTCTAAATACAATTTTACAGTAATCAAAAATCAAACTTGGTTATGTAATATCTTAATCATTTACATTATAAATCAATTAAATTTTTTTGCAATAGCTTGGCATCCATCAGTTAGCAAATGGTATCCATCTATAACTAATTTTATCTAAAACAGATTAAATATCTATACTTAATATCTTCTTTGTGCCTTCAAACCCAAATAGAAAATAATATCCAATTCCTTTGATGCCTGCCATCAAAATACCGTCCCACCCATGACACCACGCCATGCTGTTACCTTTTTCTTCACAGATTTCTTTTTTATCTGATTTTATGCCTCCCTGTTCTTTTCTTCCCGCAGGTTCCTTCCCCCGCAAGTCCTCCCAGTCTTGCAGCTCCTCATCAAAGAAATATTCTTCATATAAAAACGCCTGATATGCTACTTTTGTATACTTCTCATCTCATGTAATATATCCCAACTTAGCCAATGCCAACATAATCCCACTCGCCCCATAAGCAAATCCCGTCAAAGCGGTCTTGGTTACCGGATTCATCCATCCCATTCCCCATTCATACTCTGTTGCAGATAAAAGTAAGATATCCCTTGCTTTCTTTGCCCATTCTATATACTGCCTATCACTTGTCAATTTGTATGCGCAAAGTAAAACTAAAATTACTCCTGCGTTCCCTGCAATCACATCATAATCTTTATCTTCTGCAAATACCTTACTTAAAATTTCGCATTGCAATTTTGTATATTCCAGATATTTAGCATCTTTGTTTGTTAAATACGATAGCATATAGACAAATGCAATGGATGCTTCCCCGCAAAATGCCCCTGTTGGCATCTTCTCCTGAATTCTTTTCACTTTTGCGGTCATGCTGCGACCGCTTTCGGAAGCAGCTTCTTTGTCAAGGTATCCGCCATCTCTTCATAACATTTCTTTTTCGTTTCCTTTGCCAGCCTCTTCATAAAATTTTTCGTGAAATCTGGAATCATATTGCCGCATTCATTTTTTATTATTTTAAGAAATATTGTTTTTAGATGTTCATAAAATGGGGCATAATCCCCTTGGTCTACAATATTATACGTTTTTTCCTGCTCCCAATAAAGTCTTTCCACTTCCCTTTTTAGCATCATTTTTCATATTCTCTTTCATAAAGAATGGGATCAAGAAAGTTTTTCTCGCTCCCGCCAATCACTAAACATTTCCTTATTTATGGACAGCAAACCAAAGTGAATAATCCACCATATCCAACAGTTATTGTTAATATTTCGCTGTCAACATCTCCCATTTGTAATTTTTTAATTTGTTCCACTTCCATTTGCACATTCCCTGCCGCTGTGCCATTCCCTCGTTTTGCTCTTCTCAATTCTTCCCTGTTCATCATAAATCTCCTTTAAATGCTTTTAATTATGTATATCATATTTCCTTACCATTGGCAATAGCTTAGCTGCCAACGGTTGCTTTATGGCTTCCAGTGGTTCTCCTAAAATACAAATTTTTAAAAATATATTAACTAAAAAATCCATTTAAGTATAATGTGATCTGAAACTGTTTTCCCAAAACTTTCACCTTCATACATCCTTCCCTTTCCCGTATCGTCCTTTTTACACTGCGCAGCCCAAAACCATGCTGTTTCTCATCTTTTTTCGTTGTTTTTAACGATTGCATTGCTTGTCCATCCAGTTCTTTCTCCATAAAATTAGAAACGGAAACAACCAGCTTCCTCCCATGTCTCCGACATACCACATTCCTCCTACGATTCATCTCTTCAGAACATTTTACACTGGTCTCAATCGCATTATCTAACAGGTTTGTAAAAAGGGAACAAATTTCTACAGCAGACAATTCTAAATCACTCATATCATCCGATTTGCACCGAACTTTGATCTGTGCCTTCCTTGCTTCCTGAAATTTCATATTCAGAACCAAGTCCAAGATCTTATGGTTTGTCCAAACTGTGTTTTCTCCCTTTCGTATCTCCCCAATAATCTGTGCAATATATGCTTCACAATCTTCTAATTTTACCTCTTTGATCATCCCTGAGATCGTCCGCAAATGATTTTTCATATCATGTATAAGGATGGATTTTTCATCATAGACCTTTAATAGTGCCTGATAGTTTTCTTCCAACATACCAATCTCTATCCGTTGTATCCTCCTCTGCTCTTTGCCGTACAACATTAAAACAAAGTGCCAACGCTATTAAGAGAATTCCTAAAATGAAAAACCACCATCGATAAAATAGTGCATTTACTGTTTCCTGCAAATAAATTCTCTGAAAATAAATCATGCAGGGCAACAAAAGAATCCCCAAAATCAATGCTTTATTTTGATACTTGAGAACTTCCTGCCTTTTTCCAATCAGCCATCTCCTTAACATAAGACCAATAGGCAACATTACAATGGCATACACCAATAAATACAAACCTCTCCATGCACCAGCAGATAAAAGAATATCTCTTCTTCCCCCTAACCAATCATCACACAAATATGTACATGTTAGAATAAAAAAATCAATCAAGGCAAAACTTATTCCAACCAACAGATTGGAACATAAAGCATTACGAAAATTACATTCATAAAGAAATATACAAATAATTGCATTAACAAAAACTACTAACAACAATAAAGTATTGGAAAACCGCAAATTCATATAAATTTCATTTATTATCTGAAGCACTGCTGTGAAAGTAATTGCTATTGCCTGCCCAACGAAAAGTTGCCTTTTACTTCGTCTGGTCTCAAAAATTCCATCCACAACTTGCAATGCCACCCAAATTTTTATTGCTGTATTGATATAATCGCATAGGTAATAAAAGACCATCAATACATTTCTTCCCAATAATCAAGCAATTTTTCCTGTACCATGGAACGCAAGCGTCTACTTACGGTAAGATTTTCTCCAGTTGTTAATGTAATGATATATTTTTCAAACTGAACAACATACTTTAAATTCAAAATCGTTCCTTTATCAATCAATACAAACCGCTCTTTTGGCAAATTCCCTAAAACGGTCTGTAATGACCCTCTTTCCCTATGTAATATTCCATCCTTACAATGAAATATGGTATATTGCTTTTCCTTCGCCAAATACAAAATATCATTGACAGGAAACTTACATTCTCTATTATCAGAAGAAATAATATAATATTCTTCCTGGTTTTCACTATCTTCTTTCTGTATTCGTTCTAATATCAAAAATAGTTCTTCCTGATAAGAGTCTTTCAGTAGATAATCGTAAGCCTTTACTTTATAACCGTGGCGGGCGTAATTTTCGTAAGCAGTAAGAAATACAATCCTGGCATTGTAATCAAAAGTTCTCACTTTTTCTGCCAACATAATTCCATTGATTTCTGGCATTTTCACATCTAACAGATAGAGGTCGTAATATTTTTGATGTTGTAAATCAGAAAGGATAGAAGAATCAGAAAAATATTTTACTTTCACCGTTTCCTTTTGCCCCTGAAAAAACTTTTCAATATCTTTCTTTACCTTTTTGGCAAAGTTACCCTCATCATCCACCACGGCAACCCGCATAATTTTCCTCCCTACGACATAGATTTACAAAAATATTTCACAATAAACTAAATATACTATATTCATAGTAAAAAATCAACATTTTTTCATTGATTCGATTATTTTTCATAAATACAAATAGTTTACAAGGAACCATAATAAAGCACAAATACTTTCCATTTTCGCTTTATTGCTGCATCTTCATCATTTTTATTTATTATATATGACTGTTTTTCATTTTATTTCTTCTAATGGTGAAATAAAATGCACCACCATTTTCCGCTTTTCTTTATCTTAATGGGATATCCTACTGATCCTGCTTTATCTGCTTTCCTCTCTCCTTCTATCATATCATCAAAACCTATATGCTCTATATCCACTTTCCCCACAACCCTTCCGAGGTTCTCTACACCTTTCCCAGCTTTCTCATTCTTACCCACATTATCATCAAAGGATTTTTCCAAAACCTGCCCTGCACACTTCCCATTCTCAGAACAATCCTTATTTTCCCTTTCCATCTTTTCCCCTTGTAGTATCAGCGTATACAGGTTGCTGCTCTGCCCCGGTTCTTCTCCCGGAACCGCGCATCCTTGCTGATATACCCTGCATCCACCAATTCCCTTAACGTTCGCTTTACGGTCGAAATCGAGATATGGAGCTGCTCCGCCATCGTTGGAATTGCTGGGAAACAGGTTAACTCCTGGTTGGCACGGTCAATCAGGTAGATCAACACGGATAATGCCCTGCTTTTCAAATTGCTTGCATATGCCTGCTCCTTTAATTTCACTTGCTTTGTTGCCATCTTAAATCCCTCCTGCCTTTCATTTCCAAAACAACGAAAGGAAGCCATACAGAACACTTTTTCCTGCCCTGTATGGCTTCCTTTCCTCTTTATGTTTTCATGATATACTCCGCCACAATCTCCCGGTACACCCCCGCATTACACCCGCCATCCATCAACCCTGGCTGATAAACGAGAAATTTGACCTGATGCTGTCCATCCTGTAACACCCCCACTAATTCCTCCTGGATTCCTTCCGCCACAAACCCTCAATAGCCTGCGCAAATTCCTCATCCGTATCCCCAAACGCCGCCCGGTCAAGTACGACATCCGTAAAATGCGAGAAGTTCCGCATATCATAAACAATGAACTGTTTCAGCGAAAACCGCCCCACCATCCGCTTGATCGGCATCCCGCTGTCCGGTTCATATAAGCCTGTAAAATCCAACAGGTTGGTATGCTGCATGGATGATAAATACAAAACCATATCCCTTAATCCCCCAATTCTATTTTGTTATTGCTTCCTATCGCCCAGAACGGACCGCCCGCCGTAGCTGCCTTTGCCGCTTCTTCCATAACCACTGACAAATCCCATTCCTCCCCACTCTTTGTATAACTTGCCGGGTCGGACACAAGGGCTTTTCCTTCCTCGCCTCTTCTGGTTCCTTCCGCAGTCGGAGACTCTCCTTCATAAGTTCCATTTCATTTGGAGCATCGGGATTAGTTTGGGCTTTAGCTTGGCATTCTTTGCTGAATTCGCCGCACCACTTGGAGATACTGGCCTTAGATACGGTCAATATCCCTAATAATTTGCTTTGCCAAACCATTATTTAACCATTCCTTTGTATATACAGAATTAAAATAGTCTGAAACGTACGCAATTCTTCCCTTGGCTTGTAAACCTTTCTCTCCAAAAATTATTTTTAATATCAATATCGCCCTCCTGTCCTCTGGTTTCTTTCAAGCTCGTAAAGATTTTTCTCTCCTTCCTTTTCCCGCTGCAACTTTAGCATAAACCCTGCACTGCGTCAATTAAAAGCCCCCTCTTTCATTTTTGTATAGAAAAAGCTAACAAATGACAAAACCCCGTCAACAAAATCCATTGCATTCTTCTTCCCCATCCTTTATCATACTAATATTCAAAGTTTTGAAACCGATTGCAGCAACTCTATTTCTGGAGAAATCCTTTGTATTCTAAGCCTTCCGGTTTCAGACAATCTCAGTGAACAAGGAGGAGTTTATGTTACTTAATACAAACTGGTATTTTCACCTCGGCGATAAGGAGAACGCTTTTGAAAAAAATTATGGCGATGCGGACTGGCAGCAGGTCACACTCCCACATGACTGGTCCGTACAATATCCAAAAGATCGAAATCTCTCAAGCGGAACGGGCTATGTGGTCGGTGGCACCGCCTGGTACCGCAAACATTTCACCCTTTCCTCGAACGCGAAAGGCAAAAAATATTTTCTCTGTTTTGACGGCATATACAAAAACAGTCAGGTCTGGATAAACGGCTACTATCTTGGAAGACGTCCAAACGGCTATATTTCCTTCCGGTATGACGTGACGGATTTCCTCCGCTTTGGCGATATACCCGAAAATTTGTCCGCAAATTCCAACGAAAATGAAAATGTGATTGCGGTTAAGGTTTCCCATGAGGATATTGCGGACTCTCGCTGGTTCACCGGCTCCGGCATTACACGCAAGGTAAGTTTGCAGGAATTTGAAGAAATTTATCCCTGTGAATATGGAATTTTTTTCCAAACACCGAAAATTTCTTCTGCCAGTGCCAAGATAGTAATTGACAATGAACTTGTCCTCTCCGAATTTGTGCCGGAGAACAATATGGAAATCATTGTGCAGTCCACGCTTTTTGACAGGGAAACTCCAGTGGCGGTATTTGAAACTTCCGCCGTCCTCACAAAGGGTATGCCGCAGACCGTGACCACTTCCGGCACATTATCTTCGCCAAAACTCTGGTCGCCGGAAAATCCAGTTCTCTACACCCTGCGGACAAATGCCATTCTTCCTGGCGGCAAAACAATTTTTATTGACGAGCAGAAGGTGGGCATTCGCTCCATCCGCTTTGACGCGGATCAGGGCTTTTTTCTCAATGGGAAACCAACGATTTTTAAGGGGGTTTGTCTGCACCATGATGGCGGCGCGCTCGGCGCGGCAATGACAAAGGGCGTGTGGCGAAGAAGGCTTACCAAACTAAAAGCCATGGGCTGCAATGCCATTCGCACCAGCCACAACCCGCACGCAAATGAACTCTACGAACTCTGCGATGAGATGGGCTTTCTTGTGATGGACGAGGCATTTGACGAGTGGGAGGGCTGCAAAAACAAATGGTTTTGCGGTCACAATGTCTACCCGCCAAAGCATCAGGGCTACGCAAACGATTTTCCGGAGTGGCACGAGCGCGACTTAATTTCCCAGATCCGGCGCGACCGCAACCATCCAAGTATCGTTCTCTTTTCCATCGGCAATGAGATCGACTACCCAAATGACCCGTACAACCACGAGAGCTTTCTGACCATGACTGGAAACAACGACGCAAACAAGCCGGAGGAAGAGCGACGCTTTCGCACTGACCGCCCAAATATGGAACGCCTTACCGTAATTTCTAAAAAGCTCGCCGCGATCGCAAAAAAGACTGACCCGACGCGCCCGGTTACCGCCGCTGTTGCCTTCCCGGAACTCTCGGCAAATTTGGGCTACATCGATCATCTCGATGTTGTCGGTTACAATTATAAAGAACATTTGTACGAAAAGGATCATCTTCGCTTCCCGGAGAAACCATTTATTGGAAGCGAGAACAGCCCAAGTTTTGCGGCATGGAAATGGGTAAAAGAACTTCCCTTTATTTCGGGACAATTTATCTGGATCGGCATTGATTATCTGGGGGAGTGCGGCGGCTGGCCGTCCCACACACACGCTTCCGGTTTCCTCTCCACGGCGGGCTTTGAAAAGGCACGCTACTACAGCCGCAAAAGCTGGTGGAGCGAGGAACCTGTGATTTATCTTTGTACCGCAAGAAAAAATAAGGATCTCAGCGAGTGGAAGATGATGAATAATCTCTGGAATTATGTGCCGGGCGAGGAAATTGAGGTGCGCTGCTATACCAACTGCGAGAATCCAACGCTGCTAATCAATAGCATTCCGGTGAAAACCTCCGGGGAATATGTGGAGGAGCTTGGTTTTTACCGCTGGTTTGTGCCGTTTGAACCTGGGAAAATTACGGCGAGTGCCATTCTCCCTTCCTCCGCGCGCACAGATAATTTGGACTGCCCAAATAATTCCATTATCTGCCATACCCTGGAAACTGTGGGCGCGCCAGTACAGCTTGGCATGGAAGTGGTCAGCGAGGAAGAGATTATCCAGGTAGAAATTACGGTGCTTGACGAAAAGGGAAGACGCGTTACCACAGATCAGTCTCGCATTGATATTCGAATTGAGGGAAATGTGGAATACTTAGGGCTTGATAATGGCGATCCCCGCGATGTAACCGATTACCGCGCTTCCTTCCGCAACGCACTTGAGGGCAGACTAATGCTCTATTTTAGAAAGAAGGAAGATATCCCGGTAACGGTCACGGCATGGAACCCTTATCTGCACCCTTGTAAACTTAGCTTGTAAAATTTTTTTGCGTTGCGCAAATACGGATATAATCGATCTGCAGCGTGAAAAGCAGAAATAGCGATAGCGCGGGATGCGTATGTTGGCAACCAATTTCTATCTGTGTTTACCCACATTCGCATCCCCGCGCATAATACTTCTCCTAGTAAAAATAATCATAATAATTATTAACAGCCGAATTCTAAATATTGCGTGTAATTTATCATATGATTAAAATACAGAATATGCCGGTCAGAATATTGCATCTTTTATTTTTTCAAAAGTTTACTAATTTCTCTACTCCACGGCAATATACACATCCATATGCCACACCCCATCCACTTCATATTCCCTCTCAAAACAGGAAATAATATTTTTATCAAATTTTTCTTTCATCCCATTCCCCATTTTTCTTAGAAACTGTAAATTTTTACCAAAACTCATCTGATTTCTCTCCTTTTTTATTGATGAGATTATTTTAAATAATTTAACAAAAAAACTCCACCATCTTGCAGTTTCTCTTTTTATCAAATATGCAACTCTAAGTTGCGATTACTATGACGATTCAAAGTTAACCCCTGCAAAATATACCCAAAAATCTGCGATCTGTTCCACAGTAATTCCAACTGGCTTGATTTTATGCTATTCTTTTAGCAAAATGCAAAAGGAGGTAAATTACTATGGAAAAACAAACGGATTTTTTTGAACAAAACAATCAAAAAGTATGCCGACAGCTCGCAAAAGTACTTTTATGGATGACTCTGGTATTTCCGGTATTGTTTCTTGCCACGGCTCTTGGTGTATTTCAGATTAAATATGACGACTTAGCCATACTTTCTGTAATTGGATGTTTCTGTACTTTTGGACCAACCATTCTGCAAAAAACAGGAATATCTGTCGGACCCATGCGCTATATCAGCGTGCTGGCAGTTGGATTTATCATTATGCTTTTGGGTGGGAATTCAGCCATTGGCATTTATATGACCTATGGTCTTGCCATGCTTTTTAGCTGTATGTTTTTTGACAAAAAATTTACATTCCGAATTGCGGTGATCAGCTATTTTTTTCTTCTGATCTCGCTCTATCTGCGATCACAAAATGTGCAACAGATTGAGTATCCAACCAATACCGAATGGTTTTTGACCCGCTCAGCCGGGTTTACTATCGAACATATTGTAATGAGTGTCATCTTTGTAAAAATTGCTGGAGCCTCAAGGAGCTTGCTCGAAAGCCTTCACAGTGCCGAACAGGTGGCAAGTGTTGTCGCAACCTGCGGAAATATTTCCTCCGAGTTAGTATCCATGACAAAGCAGCTTGCCCTACATATGTCAGAATCCCGCAGAGCAAACGAATCCATCGTAAATTGTGCAAAAGATACGACAAAAGACTGCAACGAAAGCCTGCTTCATGTCAATTCCATGCAGGATTCCGTCGGGGAAATGGCAAAATCCATCGGGGTAATTGATGAGCGGACAAAGGAGATGCTGGATATTTCAGACAATATTTGTAATCAAATGGAAAATTATGTGAATTTGATGGAACATACAGTTTCCGGTATGCGAGATATTGAAAACACGGCAAATCTTACAGAAAAATCCATTCAGGATCTGGAAAATGTAATCGGGGAGATCTCCAGATTTGCTGGGGAGATCTCGGATATCACGTCAAAAACCAATATGCTTGCACTGAATGCCTCAATTGAAGCAGCGCGCGCAGGAGAACAGGGCAGAGGATTTTCCGTTGTTGCCGAACAGATCCGCGTTCTTGCAGAAAATTCTAAAAATGCCAGTTCCTCCATCAAATCAATAACAAACAACGTGTTAAATATGTTGGAGGAAGTCAAGCAGTCCAACACAAAAAATCTTACCTCGGTGGACGCAGGAATTACGCAGATTGCAGATGCAGGAGAAAAAGCACGGGCACTCGGAAATCTTTTATCGGATTCCCGCAAAAAGACAGAACAGATTGCACAGAGCAGCAGCCAGACCAGACAACACAGTGAAAAAGTATTACATATGGCAGAGGAAACAGCGGATCTGGTACAAAATTCCTTAAACTGCGCGGACTCCATTGTCGGTGAGGCAAAGAGTCAGGAGCAGATCACGAGCAGAACAGAAAAAACTTTTTCCAGTGTAAAACAGTTTGCAGAAGATTTGTATCAATTGAGTCAGTTTGACAGAAAGGAAGAAAGAAGATGAATAGCAAGCGATATCTGATATTTGAGGGCTTTATGCTCGTTTCTCTGACCGGGTTAATTGCCTCATTTCAAAATGGTTTTTCCTATGGAACCATAGCATTTAAAACTTTTGCCAGTCTGTGTTTTGTCCTCGCAGGACTCTGCGGATATTTTATTACAAAGAAAAAGGAAAAATTTACCAAAACGATGTTGATCGCTTTTTTTTGTTCCATGTTCGGGGATATCTTTCTCGCGCTGGATACAAACCAGGGAATTTTCTTTATTCTTGGTGTTTTAAGTTTTGCTGCCGCTCATATCCTGTTCTCCACCGCTTTTTGCCGCTTATCGCCAGTCTCCAAAAAAGATATTGCCCTAACTGGAGCAGTCTTCTTGGCTCTTATGCTTTTACTTTTTCTTGGTTCTTTTGATTTTCAAGGACTTTTGCCCGTGCTGATTGGCTATGCCGCAATCATTTCTTTTATGATGGTAAAATCGGTTTCCTTAAAAAATTGCCGATGGCCAGGAGAGTGCGCCACTATGCTTATTATGGCGGGCGGCGTACTGTTCCTGCTATCGGATATTATATTGCTCTTCTGGCTCTTTGGTCTTGGAACGCCAAAGGAAGTGCAGTCACTTAATTGGATTGTCTATTACCTGGCACAGGGATGCCTGTCTATGACCCTAAATAAACTTTCCGAGAACTAACAGGAAAACTTCTCCCATAACAAGAATGCCAGAGGGTTTAATCTAATGGTAATATTTTGCGGATGATATCCAGCTGTCCCGCAATCAGACGACCTTTCCATACACTTCAATCTGGCTGAGTGCCGGGAATGGTGACGGATCATCCGCCTTGATCAGTCGGCAGAAGGTCAAACTCGTAATCTCTTTTACTGCAAAAGTAAGAATATGTGCGCGGGAACTTTTTTCCAGAGAAAAAGTTTCGCTGCTGCCATCCGAAAAATCAATGGAAACTTCCCGCCACCAATTATCATGCGGAAAATCGGCGCGTGTGTAAAGTACAATCTTATCCGTCCTGATCCGCCTGCCAAAATCCACTGTCATCGCCGCGTCATCCTGCCGGTTAATTCCCCAGGAAGCATAAGGCCACTCGCCATGGGAAAGATTAGCCCGCACACCGTCAATCGCATTTTTCGCCGCAAAGACCGCCTCCCCGCGCGTCTCAACATTCGCGCTTGCGTGCGGATAGCACGGCACATCACGGTGCTGGTCAGCAGGATTTAGAGCAAGATTTCGGTATGCCGAAACCTCATCCGACCTTGCCACTTCCACATAGAGATAATGCCTGTCGCCGGAAAATACCTTTGGTGAATAGCTGATACGCTTCTCGCCAAATGGGATAATGTAGGAAACATCATCCGTGATATAGACAAACGCCGCCCCTAATGCATCGTCCACCTGCCAGTTTAGATGGATATTTTTTTCGGAGGAGGAAAGCAAGATCTGGTCACCCTCCTCGTATGTACGCATTACTACCAAATCAGTGAAATCCTCCCCGTTACTCTGTGCGATAATGGTTCCGTTTTTGTCCATTACCTGTAATGTTAATTTGCTCATTTTTTGCCTCTCTTTCTTGTTTTGGCTATATACAAAATTCTACGCATCCATAACAAAAATTCTTATATCAAAATACAAAAACTTTTGTTATATCGTACTATTAAATGCCTTATGTTTTATTCCCGCATCTTTACTATTTCTGCAATTGATTCAATTATAGCATAGGATTCTCTTAAACGAAAAGCTTTTTTACAATTTCACACACTCTATCTTACAACTATGTCCTTCCTTTTTCTTATCCCTACTATAATTTATGCCGACAAGAATCACATCACCCGTATAGTTTTTCAGCACGTCAATATACTTCTTATCCTTTATCTGCGAAATTACCGTCTGCGCCGTTTGATTATATTTTAATTCCACAACAATGGCTGACTTACTCCTTCTTGGCAAAGGTAAAAATACAATATCCGCATAACCATATCCGGCTGGCATCTCCCGGATAATTTTATAATCCTTCCCTGCACTCCAGTATGTCAGGATAACCGCACAGACCATCGCAAACTCATTATTATAATCAAGGTTTGAGACAATCTCCGTATGTGCGCGGTCTAATGCTGCCGCAACCCATAGGTCTTTCCTGTAAATTTCCATGTTCTTTTCGGTGAAATCCACGTAATCTTATTGGTAATATATACATATGGATTTTTTTACTGTTACTACAATTGTACTCTTATAAATTTTTCCGGACTGCGCCACGCTAACCGTAATGGTTGCATTCCCCGCCGCTACAGGGGAAATTACCCCCTTGCTTGTCACCGTCGCAATCTTTTTGTTCGAAGAAGTGTAAGTTACTTTGCTTCCCTTTCTCAGATCCTTTATCTTGATACTGTAGTTCTCATAGCCCACATAAAGCGTCACTTTCTTTACTGTAGGAGCCGGTGATGCCGCAGCCTGCGCCTTAACCATACTTCCCATGTTTGCAAAGATACTTACAAACAGACAGAGTACCAACAGGATACTAAATTTCTTTTTGCCATTGAATTTTCTTCCTCCTTAATTAGGGCTTTGCAACCTGGTTTCACTGTGTAGAAATTTAAGGCAGGGAGATTTCCTTTTTCCATATATTCCAATACACAATACTTTCACTAAAAGTATATTCTAAAACATTTCCATCGTCAAGCAGAAAATATTACTCCCCTACTCAAACCAAGTAGAAAACTATCCCCCTACTCAAACTGCGAGGCATACAGCTGATAGTAAAACCCTCTTTTTTCCATTAGTTCTTTATGGGTTCCCTGTTCCACCACATTCCCCTGATCGACCACCAAGATCCGGTCAGCGTGCTGAATGGTTGAGAGTCTATGCGCGATAACAAAACAGGTTTTGCCCGCCATTAAATGCCGCATTGCCTTCTGAATACGGATCTCTGTGCGCGTGTCCACATTGGAAGTTGCCTCATCCAAAATCAGCATTTTCGCGTCCAACAACATCGCGCGCGCAATGGTTAAAAGCTGTTTTTGTCCTTTTGAAATATTCACCCCATTTTCACTTAGCACAGTTTGATAACCTTCCGGAAGACGCATAATATAAGAATGGATATGGGCTGCTTTCGCGGCGGCGACTACTTCCTCCATTGTCGCATCCTCCTTGCCGTAAGCGATATTGTCGAAAATTGTCCCGCCAAATACCCAGGTATCCTGCAATACCATCGCATAGGCACGGCGAAGACTCTCCCTGGTCAGATCGCGGTTTTCATACCCGTCCACATAGATTCCCCCCGCGTCCACATCGTAAAAGCGCATCAGCAGATTGATAATCGTTGTTTTCCCCGCACCCGTCGGACCGACAATCGCAATCATACTTCCCGCCTTTGCGGTCATATAGAGATTTTTAATGATCATTTGTTCCCTTGTATAGCCAAAGGATACTCCCTTAATTTCCACATTGCCGCGCACCTGTTCCAACGATAAGGCATCCTTATTATCTTCTGGCTCGGAATCTTCATTCAGCAACTTAAACACTCGCTCCGCTGCTGCTAACGCGGACTGCAGCTCGCTGATAATATTTGCCGCCTCGTTGATCGGACCCGAAAATTTGCGCGAGTAAAGCACAAATGAGGAAATATTTCCCAGTGTCAAATTTCCAAGCAAATATAAAATTGCCCCAAAAACGGTGACAAGTGCCAGAGAAATATTGTTGATAAAATTGACGGTTGGACCGACCAGACAACTGTAATAATCTGCTGTATAATATGCATCCACTGCCTCTCTATTCACCAGATCAAAACGCCCTGTCACTACCTCCTCGCGCGCGTACGCGCTGATGGTTTTTTGTCCGCTTACCATCTCCTCCACAAAACCATTCATTTCCCCAAGTTTTACAGAGCGCGTCCGAAAGAGCGGTCTGGTTTTTCCCGCCATATATTTTGTATAGAAAATTGACATTGGAATCGTGATCACCATAACTAAAATTAGTTTTGGCTCGATCGATACCATCATAATAAAGGAGCCGACCACGGTAATTACACTTGCACAGATCTGGACGAGATCCGTTGAAAGTGAAGTATTGATCACATCGATATCGTAGGAAACCCGGCTGATAATATCGCCGGACAAATGCGTGTCAAAATATCCGACAGGCAGCGAGAGCAGTTTGTGAAATACATCGTCGCGCATCTGCCTCGCCATCTTGCGGCTAATATTTTGCATTACCACGAAGAGCAGATAAGAAAAAAGTGAGGAAAAAATATAAAAAATTACCATTAACTCCACATAATAAAATACAGTATCAAAATTGACGGCACCTTTTCCTGGTTCAATCGCATCGATCGCGCGGCCGGATAATTTTGGACCGACAAGTGCTAAGAGATTGCCGCTTACTGTAAGAAATATTGCAAGCAATAAGGGTAAGCGATAGCGGCTTAAATACCCCCACAATCCAAGCAGCGCGCCCTTTACATCCTTTGGTTTGTGTCCTTCCTTCCTCCCCGCATTCTCCACATTAAATTGTTTTGGACTTCCCATTCCACCCGCCATTTTTCTTTTCCTCCTTTCCTCTTTCTAAATCTTGTGCAACTTTCAAAAATGCCTCTGATGTTCTTGCTCCGAGGCGCACATCGTGCTTTGCTATTCTTCTTATGTGCGCCCTGCAATCCGCTAAAGGCAAATCAAGATGGGGAGGCAGTCCTGCCACTGATACAAGCAAACTGCCCATTTGATTTACCCTCCCATCTGTACCTCATAGATTTCCCGGTAAACTTCACAGTTCTTTAAGAGTTCTTCATGGTTTCCGTACCCGATTGGTTCCCCCTCCTCCAAGACCAAAATATGATCAAGATTCATCAGGGAACTAACGCGCTGCGCAACCATAACAATAGTACTTTCCTTATAACGCGCGCTGATCGCCTGACGCAGCTTCGCGTCCGTCTTATAGTCAAGCGCGGAGGAGGAATCATCAAAGACAAGAATTTCCGGATTTCCGGAAAGTGCGCGCGCAATTAACAGACGCTGTTTTTGTCCGCCGGAAAGATTCGCGCCCCCAATTGCAGCCTCGCAAAGGAATCCTCCCTCCTTCTCCATAATAAAATCGTAGGCGCAGGCATCCTTTGCCGCACGCACCATATCCTCTTTTCCAATCTCTCTGCCAAAACAGATATTTTCTGTTAAAGTATCATTAAACACCGTGTCATTCTGAAATACCACAGCAAATTTTTCTCTTAATTTCTGCGGGGTATAATTTCTTACATCGCGCCCGTCCACGCGCACGCTGCCCTTGTTCACATCGTAAAAGCGCATCATCAAATTGATGATTGTCGATTTTCCGCTTCCTGTCGCGCCCAAGATCCCAAGACTTTCCCCCGGCATAATTTTAAAATTGATATCTTTCAGGCAAAGTTTTTCCTCCCCGCCGCTATTCTTTGCATGATAGCCGAACGAGACATGGGAAAATTCAATGCGCGACACATTTCCCGAAGCTTCTTGTTCTTCATTACTTTCCTTTTCTTCGCACACCAAAAGCTCGTCCTTTAAATCAAGCACGAGTCCAATACGATCCGCACTCGCCGTCGCCTTGGAGATATCCACAAAAACGCGAGTGATCGACATCATTGCATTTAAGATCATGGTAAAATAAGAAAGAAAAGCTACAATTCCTCCGGGCTTAGAATACCCCGCATTTACGCGGTACGCGCCGACCACAACAATGGCGGTTAGCCCAAGATTTAAAATCAGATTCATCATCGGACCGGAGATCGCCATCGTGATCCCCGCCTTAAATTCATTTTCGGCGAGTTTTCCATTTTTTTCCTTAAACCTGCCATACTCGTAATCCGTCTTGGAAAGTGCTTTGACCACGCGAATTCCGCTGATATTTTCGCGCATCACGCGCACCACTTCATCCACGGACTGGGAAACTTTCGTGTATAGCGGAATACCTTTTTTGGAGACATGGTAAACCAGAACAGTAAGCAATGGAAGTGTTGATACTAAAACAAGAGTCAAAATGGGTTCTAGGGTGAACGTAATCAGAATCCCGCCCATCAAAATAATTGGGGCGCGCACACCGATGCGCTGAGCCCGCCCAATCATTGAATGTACATTGTAGCTGTCCGCGGTCAGACGCGAGATCAGCGATGGAATTCCGATCGCGTCTGTCTGATTGCCGGAAAGATACATAATTTTATGAAATAGATCATGCCGCACTTCCTCGATCGCATCCCTCGCCACTTTTGATGCCATACGATTTGCCTTGATATTTAGAAGTCTTGCCGCCACTGCAAGAAAGACCATCGCCACGCCCCATAAAAGTACGGGTGAGATATGTCCAAGCGGCACCACATGATCGAGTATGTAGGCCAGAACCCAGGGCAGACCCAAATCAGCGAATGTGCCAAGCACTTTGATCAGAAAGCCACGCAACATTCCCATACGATAAGGTTTGAGATAATGAAGAATGGTCTTCATCCTGTATTCTCCTTTCTAAAATTCCCCGTCTGTTTTTACTTTATTTTCTTCTTTGCACCATTACCTAAGAGATTTACATTTATTTCCAAAAAGACTCCCGCCCTTACTCTCCGCGAAAAAAGATTTCGCCGGTCTTTTCATTCATTCCATCCACAATGGCCAGGGATTCTAAGCGCAGACCCATCTCGCGAATCACTTCACCGCCGGATTGGAAGCCTTTTTCGACCACGATCCCAACGCCCGCAATCTGCGCTCCCGCGCTGGCAACAATCTCAATCAATCCCAAAAGTGCGCAGCCGTTCGCCAAAAAATCATCGATTAATAATACTTTGTCCTGCGGATTCAGAAATTTTTTTGACACAATCACATCATAAGTTCTCTTATGTGTATAAGATTCAATCTGTGTTGAATATACTTCTCCATCAATATTTACACTCTGACTTTTTTTAGCAAAAACTACCGGAACATGGAAATATTGCGCTGCAATACAGGCAATTCCAATACCGGAAGCCTCAACGGTCAGGATCTTTGTAATTTCCGTGTCCGCGAAACGCTGTTTAAATTCTTTTCCAATCTCGTTTAACAGTTCAATATCCATCTGGTGATTTAAAAAGCTGTCCACTTTTAGGACTTTCCCCGACTTTATCACTCCGTCCTTTCGGATGCGGTCAAATAATATCTGCATTCTCCCCTCTTTTCTATGCGCGCTTGCACCAGATATGGGCTGCCTCCCTCCTCGGATCGCCTTTAGCGGATTGACAGCAAGAACGCCAGAGGCGTTCCTGAAACAATTCCTTCCTGTATGCCTTGCAGATAAAGGAAAACTGCCATCTCTGGCAGCTCCCCCTTTACCGCAGCATTTTTTTGCTCCACCTGCAATTGTCCGCGCATTTTAACTGGTTTTACTGGATTGCCCTCGCTTTTAATACGCCCTCAATCGCGTTGACTTTATCCACAAGTTCCGCAGTCGCCTTTGCACAGATATCCAGCACGGTGTAAGCATAATTGCCACGGCTGCGGTTTACCATTGTTTCAATGTTAATACCCGCCGCTGAGAACACGCCCGTAAACTGCGCCAGCATATTTGGGATATTTTTATGGCATACACAAATTCTTGCTGCCGTCTGGCATTTGCCCGCATCCATCGCCGGATAATTTACCGAATTTGTAATATTACCATTCTCAATATAATCCACGATCTGTTTTACTGCCATCACTGCACAATTATCCTCGGACTCTGCTGTCGATGCACCAAGATGAGGAAAGGCAATCACATTGTCCATATTTGCAATTTTCTTTGTTGGAAAATCCGTTACGTATTTTGCCACTTTGCCGGAGGCAATCGCCTCACCCATATCATCCTCATTCACCAAAAGATCGCGCGAGAAATTTAAGATCACTACCCCATCTTTCATCATTGAGAGGGAGGCTTTGTTAAACATTCCCTTTGTGTCGTCAAGAAGTGGCACATGTACGGTAATATAATCACAGTCCGCAAAAATCTCGGAATTCGACTTTACAATCTTTACATTGTGGGAGAGATTTAGCGCGTTTGCCACCGAGAGGAATGGATCGCACCCGATCACCTCCATGCCAAGGTGAGTCGCCGCATTCGCGATAATTACACCGATCGCGCCAAGACCAATCACGCCAAGTTTTTTCCCCTTAAGCTCAGTTCCGGCAAATTTTGCCTTTGCCTTCTCCATCGTCTTATTGATCGCCTCGTCCTCCTTGTTCGCGCTAACCCAGTCCATACCTCCGCGAATATCGCGCGCCGCAAGCAGCATCCCGGCAATCACCAGCTCCTTTACGCCGTTCGCGTTTGCCCCCGGCGTATTAAATACCACAATTCCCTGATCTGCGCATTTATCGAGCGGGATATTGTTTACCCCCGCGCCCGCCCTCGCAATGGTAAGCAGGCTTTTCGGCAGTGTAAGTTCATGCATCGCCGCGCTCCTCACCAAGACCGCATCCGCCTCATTTAAATTATCCGTCGTGCCGAATGTATCCGGCAGCAGGCGCATCCCGACCTTCGCAATCGGGTTTAAGCAATTTACCTTTACCATAAAATCCTCCTATTTTTAGTTCCGCATATGCTGTTTTAGCTTCGCAAATATTTATAAGTTCTGTGCTTCGAATTCTTTCATAAATTCAACTAATTTCTCCACGCCCTCGATCGGCATTGCATTGTAGATGCTTGCGCGCATCCCGCCGACACTGCGATGTCCTTTTAAGTTCTCAAAGCCCGCCGCTTTCGCCTCTTTTACAAATTTTGCATCAAGCTCTCCATTGCCCGTTACAAATGGCACGTTCATCAGGGAGCGATCTTTCTTTTCCACCGTTCCCTTAAACAGCTTGCTCCCATCTAAGAAATCGTAGAGGATCTTCGCTTTCTTTTCATTATATTCCTTCATCGCGGCAAGTCCGCCCCGCTTCTTTAACCACTGGAATACTTTGCCGCAGATATAGATACCGTAAGCAGGAGGAGTATTGTACAGAGAATTATTGTCCGCGTGGATCTTATAGCGAAGCATGGTCGGAGTTCCTGGCAGGACATCCTCGGTAATCAGATCTTCGCGAATAATGCAGATCACAACACCCGCCGGACCGATATTCTTCTGTACACCGCCGTAGATCACGCCGTACTTATTTACATCAACCGGCTCGGAAAGAAAACATGAGGACACATCCGCCACAAGCGTTTTTCCCTTTGTATTCGGAAGTTGCCAGAATTTTGTGCCATAGATAGTATTATTCTCACAGATATAGACATAGTCCGCATCCTCCGGGATTGGGAGATCGGAGCAGTCCGGAATATAGGAGAAAGTCTTGTCCGCGGAGGAGGCAACGGCAAATGCCTCGCCGTAAATTTGTGCTTCCTGATAGGCTTTCTTCGCCCACTGTCCGGTAATGATATAGGCCGCCTTCTTATTTTTCATCAAGTTCATCGGGATCATGGCAAACTGCTGGGAGGCTCCTCCCTGCAGAAACAGAACTTTATAATTATCCGGAATCCCCATCAATTCCCGCAAATCTTTCTCCGCCGTCGTAATAATCTCCTCATACGCCTTGGAGCGATGACTCATCTCCATAACGGACATTCCTGTGCCACGGTAATCAAGCATCTCGTCCGCTGCCTCTTTTAAAACTTCTTCCGGCAGTACCGCTGGTCCTGCAGAAAAATTGTAAATTCTTCCCATATTATGTAAATCCTCCTTTACTTTTCGAATAATGAAATAACGCCCTTCAGCCGTATTGCTACACTATCGCTTTAACACGACAAATTATATGAATTATAAAGCTTTTCCTTTCCTGTGTCAACTAAATTTTCAAAAAATTACCTTTTTCCCCTCTATCTGCCGCAGAGATATCGCTCAATATTATTGAGCGCGTCCATCTCATCCGCGCCGCTTGTCGTCACCACAAGCTCCCCGCCCGTCGGCAGTGCAAGACTCATCATCCCCATAATGCTCTTGGCATTCACTTTCTTATCGCCGCACTCCACATACACACTGCTCTCATACTGGCTCGCCACCTGTACCAGGAGCGCGATAGGTCTCGCTTCAAGACCCTCCGGCAAGCAGATCCTCATTTTTTTCGAAATCATTCCTCTTCCTCCTTTTCTTTCCTAAAGTTCTCCGCAATTTTCCCAAGTCGTTTTAGTCGATGGTTCACTCCGGATTTACCTAGAGGAACGGGAAGCATTTCCCCAAGTTCCTTTAATGTTGCCTCCGGATACTTAATTCTCAGCTCTGCGATCTCCTTTAACCCATCGTCCAGATCATCAAATCCATAGCGATCCTTGATATAGAGAATATCGTCCATCTGTTTTGCTGCGGCCTGCGCGGTCTTACCAATATTTGCGGCCTCACAGTTGACCTTTCGATTCACACTGTTGCGCACCTCCTTTAATATCCTGATATTCTCAAACTCCATCAGGGCGCGGTGCGCTTCCATGATATTCAGCAGATCAACAATCTGTGATCCCTCCTTCACATAGACCACAAAATATTTTTTCCTCTGAACCACTTTTGCATCGATCAAAAAAGAATTGATCATCATTTTTATCCACTGAGCCTTTGCTGCCTCAGAAAACACAATTTCGAGATGATACGCTTTCCTTGGGTCGGACATGGAACCCGCAGCTAAAAAAGCTCCGCGGATAAACGCGCGCTTACAGCAGGTATTCTGCACAATAATCGGGTTGATGGAAAAACCTCCTTCTTCCCGCACCAATTTGAGTGCCCTTCCTACACGATCTGCCCCATCCTCCCCACACAGAGCGATCGCATAAGCTCCTGCTTTTCTCGCCGTATTTGCGGTCATGCTGCGACCGTCAACCTTTATTATATTAAATGTTTTTTGCAATAATGTAAAGTATTTTCTTGCGATGGCTTCATTTTCCGTATAAATTTCCAATTTATTACATTTATCTTCTTCCCAGTATACTCCTCCACAGCAGAATACAACTCCTGCCAATTCTGCCAGCTGGCAATGTCTTGCCGCAGAAGTTCGCGTAAGAAGTTCATCCTTTACTTTCCCCGAAAACGACATCATTATACCCCCATACTTCTGTTTATGCTGCCTGTGGCAACACAAACAATTCATGATCACTTAGCGGGGTACTTTCGAGCTTAGTACTCTCCCTCACATTTTTGGTCATGCTGCGACCGCTTTTGGGAACAGTTGTGTGAAAGGGGGCACTTTTAAAATCCCTCTGTTTCCCCTTCACACTTATTTTGAGATATCCCGATGATCAATCTTTATCCCATATTCCGTATTTTTTAACCGCTTGCCAAGCTCGTAAGCCACCGTTACCGATCGATGTTTTCCCCCGGTGCAGCCAACGGCGATCACAAGCTGATTCTTGCCCTCCTCGATATAGCCCGGAATCAAAAAAAGCAGCAGTTCTTCCAGTTTGTCAAGAAATATTGGTGCCATCGGCGAAGAAAGCACATAATCCCTAACTTTTTGTTCGCTCCCAGTCAAATATTTTAATTCCGGCACATAATATGGATTTTTCAGAAAACGCACATCAAAAACCAGATCCGCATCCGATGGAATTCCGTATTTAAACCCGAACGACAGCACAGTAATAAAGAAATTATGGTAAGTTCCATTTTCAATAAAGATATGATCTATCTGCGTTTTTAGTTCCCGGATTAACAGATGGCTGGTATCCAGGATAAAATTTGCCTTTGCTTTTAAAAACGCCAAGCGTCGCCGCTCCTCCTCAATCCCCTTGTCTACCCGATCAGTGCCGGAGAGCGGATGTGTGCGCCTCGTTTCCTTAAACCGCTTTACCAAAACCTCCGTTGAGCATTCCAGAAAGAGAATCTCATACGGGTAGCCCTCCTTCTTTAGCTCCTCAAAAATCTGTTCTGCCCCGCCCAATGCCTGTCCGCTGCGGATATCCATACCAAGTGCAATCTTTGTGATATTCGGACTCTCCCGCACCGTCAGCCGCGCGAATGTCGGAATTAGCGGAATCGGCAGATTATCCACACAAAAATATCCTGCATCCTCAAGCATTTTAAGCACAGAACTTTTGCCCGCCCCCGACATCCCTGTCACGACAACAAATCTCATCTCTTCTCATCCCCCCATGGTAAGGAAAGGTCTCCCAGAAAGCGAATTTCCGGTTCTAGTCTTACCCCGTGCTTCTCCCAGACACTCTCCCTCACCTTCGCAATCAACTCCACCACATCTTTTGCCGTCGCATCCGCATCATTCACCACAAAGCCACAATGCTTTTCAGCAACCTTCGCGCCCCCCACCCGAAGACCGGAAAGCCCCGCCTCCATAATGAGTTTTCCCGCAAAATGCCCGGATGGACGCTTAAACGTACTCCCGGCACTCGGATACTCAAGAGGCTGCTTTTCCCGCCTGAGTGCGGATAATTCTTCCATTCGCCTCTGCTCCGCGTGGGCATCGCCCCTTGGAAAACAAAAATCAGCGGAGAGTGCATAAATTTCTCTATTTTGGAAAATACTGGAACGATAGGAAAACTCTAGTTCCTCCCTTGGCATAAAAACAATTTTTCCATTCTCCGTTAAAACTTGAACTCCCACAAGAAAATCCGAGATTTCTCCCCCGTAAGCTCCCGCGTTCATATAGAGTGCGCCGCCAACGCTGCCGGGAATTCCCGCTGCAAAAGCAAAACCTGCAGCTCCTTTTGCAATCACCTCTCTGGCAAATACCGAGAGCAGTTCTCCCGCACCAACCCTCACTTTTACAAAGTCTCCCGCTTCGACAAAGGCACAACTGCTGGAGGAGTCAAGTTTTATCACAACTCCACGATATCCGGCATCCGCCACCAACAAATTACTCCCATTCCCTATCAGAAAATAGGAAATCCCTTCCCTCCTGCACAGTGCGATAACCGGAGCGAGTTCGTCTTTGCCCGCACAAACAAAATAATCTGCAAAACCGCCAATCCGAAATGTCGTATGGCGGCTAAGCAGCTCTTTTCTTCGTACTCTGTCTTCATTTACAATCGCAACCAGTTTTCCATAAAAATCCTGCTCCACTGCAATTCCCGCCGTTTCTGTAAGATTTATCCGTGCGCAGTAACGCACCGTCTTTTTGCAACCTTAACACTATATCATAATTTTATGCAAATGACTATTATTTCATCCTAAGATTTTGATTTTTGTATATTATGCCGTATTTTATCTGTTTTTTTTCGATGAATTTGGCAGTTTCACAAGGATTCTATAATTCCGCTGCCAGCTTCGCACTGCCATAGATCCCCGCATCATTTCCAAGTTCTGCCAGTCGAAACTCTTTGTTTTGCAGTGCAAAAAGAATATTTTCATTATAATGTCTGCTCACTGCGTCAAGCAAAATTTCCCCCGCGCGCGAAACGCCGCCGCCAATAACAAAAACTTGCGGATCAACGGTTGCCGCCACATGAGAAAGTGCTAGAGCTAAGTAAGTTCCAAGAGTGTCGACTAACTCACACGCCAGCGCATCCCCTTCCCTTGCACAGTCAAAGATATTTTTTGCACTTAAATTCTCAAACTCGCGCAGTTTTGTCTGCGCACTCTCACGTTCAAGACGTTTTTTTGCCATACGCACAATGCCCGTTGCTGAGGCGTACTGTTCCAAATGCCCGTGTCCGCCACAGCCACAAAGTTCCTCCTCGCTTCCGTTTACAATTATATGTCCAATTTCGCCGCCCGCGCCATTGCTGCCCGCGACCATATGCCCGCCCAGGATCACGCCGCCGCCAACCCCGGTGCCAAGTGTTATCATAATCACGTCCTCAAAACCTCTGCCGCCGCCCTTCCACATCTCGCCCAGTGCTGCGACATTCGCATCATTGCCCGCTTTTACCGGAAACCCCGTCAGCTCCTGCATAATCTTTGTGGCCGGAGTAATCCCCCAGCCAAGATTCGCACATTTTAACACTGTGCCATCCGCTCTGACCGGTCCTGGAATT
>CAJTLX010000014.1 GCA_910577165.1 uncultured Lachnospiraceae bacterium | reverse complement strand
TGATAAACAATAAGCTGGATTAAAAAATCTGTACCCAAATCGTACCCACCGCCAATTAAAAAATCCCCGCAAGTCCTGATTTTTCAAGACTTGCGAGGATTTACCCTCTCACTCGAACTCAATCGTTGCCGGCGGTTTCCCCGTGCAGTCATACAGCACCCGATTAACTCCCTTCACTTCATTTACAATCCTTCCCGAAACCCTTCCAAGCACTTCCCATGGAACCTGCGCACTCTCCGCTGTCATAAAATCGCTTGTTGTCACTGCCCTTAGTGCCACTGCATAATCATATGTTCTCTCATCCCCCATAACCCCAACACTTCTCATATTCGTCAACGCAGCAAAATACTGCCCTAAATCCTTATCCACTCCCGCCTTCGCAATCTCCTCCCGGTAAATTGCATCCGCATCCTGCACAATTCTTACTTTCTCTGCCGTCACTTCCCCGATAATCCTTATCCCAAGCCCCGGTCCCGGGAACGGCTGACGAAATACCAAATGCTTTGGAATTCCAAGTTCCAATCCCGCTTTGCGCACTTCATCCTTAAACAACAGTCTAAGCGGCTCGATAATCTCTTTGAAATCAACGCAATCCGGCAATCCCCCCACATTATGGTGCGATTTGATCACGGCAGATTTCCCCAGCCCGCTCTCAATCACATCCGGGTAAATCGTACCCTGCACAAGATAATCCACCGCCCCAATCTTCTTTGCTTCCTCCTCGAATACACGGATAAACTCCTCGCCGATAATCTTGCGCTTTTTCTCCGGCTCGGTCACTCCGGAAAGCTTCTCATAAAAGCGTTCCTGCGCATTAACACGGACAAAATTTAACTTGTATGAACCACTTGGTCCGAATACAGCTTCCACCTCGTTCCCCTCATTTTTGCGCAGCAAACCATGGTCAACAAAAACACAGGTCAGCTGGTTTCCGATTGCCTTGGAAAGCAATACTGCTGCCACGGATGAGTCCACGCCGCCGGAGAGGGCGCAGAGGACTTTGCCGTTACCAATTTTTTCGCGCAGTTGGTGGATTGTGGTTTCCACAAAGGAAGACATTTTCCAGTCGCCCGCGCAACCACAGACTTTATATACAAAATTTGACAGCATCTGCATCCCCTGTTTGGTGTGCATGACCTCTGGGTGGAACTGGGTTGCGTACAGTTTTCGCTCCGGACAGACCATTGCCGCCACCGGACAGACCGGGGTACGCGCCGTGATGGTAAAGCCCTCCGGTACTTTCGCAATATAGTCCGTATGGCTCATCCAACAAATTGTCCGCGAGTCAACCCCTTCAAAAAGAATATCGGAAATTTCCACATCGACCTCGGTCTTCCCGTATTCGCTGACTGGAGCAGTCGTCACAGCACCGCCAAGCAGATATGCCATCAACTGGGAACCATAACAAATGCCGAGGATCGGGATGCCAAACTCAAAAATTTCCTTCGGACAGCGCGGGGAATCTTCCTTGTAAACGCTATTCGGCCCGCCGGTGAAGATAATGCCCTTCGGATTCATTTCCCGGATTTTATCAAGGCTCAATGTGTGCGGATAAACCTCACAATATACATTACATTCCCTTACCCTGCGCGCAATCAACTGATTGTACTGCCCGCCAAAATCCATTACAATGATCATTTCCTTTTCCATCTTGTTATCCCTCCATTGTTTTCTGGTTATCCAACTAATCCACCCATCCTGCCCTTGCCTGAACGGTTGTTTTTTCCCATTCTACTACAAAATCCGTATTTATTCCAGTCCCAAAATAAAAATTTTGAATCCTCTTTCTTCTTTTCTTTTTATCCCGCTACCATCAAAACTGCTGAAAACCTGTTGATTCACCCCTATATCTTCTAACCTTCCCTTATTCTCTTATATTTCCATCCTCAATTCATCCAATGTCTTCCCATATGCGGGCAGGAAATCCCTCATAAAATCTTCCGCCTCCACCAATTCCATTTTGTGCAGAGCATCCACAATACTTTCCTTCGCACTTCGAAAATCGGTATTTCCAGTTTTTTCCTCTTCAATGCATTTGATTAATGCTGACAGCTTATCCGCCGCCTTGACCAATCGGCAAAGATATTCCTCACTTTTTGCCGGGAAAAAAATCGCCTCGTAATCCGGCCGCATTTCCTCCGGCAGCATTAAAAGCAACTGCCTTGCCGCCTGATTCTCAATATCTTTAAATGCTCCCTGAATATTTGCATTATAATATTTGATTGGCGTTGGCATATCCCCGGTAATAATCTCGGTCGCATCGTGATACAACCCGATTAGTGCCACTTTCTGCACATCCAGTGTCTTCCCGTGCCGACGATTCCCAATCACCGCCAGCGCGTGCGCCAGCATGGATACCTGTAAGGAATGCTCACTGATATTTTCCTTCATCGAATTGCGCATCAACGCCCAACGCTCAATATATTTCATCCTTGACATCATCGCATAAAAATCTTGCTCCATAATTCTTTCCTTCCCAAATCCATCCCCATGCCAGCATCCCTTTCCCATTTCCGATTACTCTTTTTAAAATTCTTTTGTTTATCCCCTCTCCCTTTCTCCATTGTCTACTTTATCTTCTCAGCATCCCCCTCATCTTTCCGATTATCATCCCAAAAAACTCTTTTGTTTATCTTACCTCCATTTTTCTATTGTCCACTCCATCTTCCCAATATCGCAATATCACTTAACCGCCATATTTTGGCATGATCCCCACTTTACGGCAAAATTTTATTCCAAATATTTTTTCACATACTGTCCCGTGTACGAGTTTTTCTTTTTTGCAATATCCTCCGGTGTCCCCATCGCAATCACTGTGCCGCCCTTATCACCACCCTCCGGTCCAATATCAATAATATAATCTGCAGTTTTAATCACATCCAGATTATGCTCGATTACCACCACCGTATTGCCACCCTCGGTCAGCCGCTGCAAGATATCCACCAGCTTGTGGACATCCGCAAAATGCAGCCCGGTTGTCGGCTCATCCAAAATGTAGATTGTCCTGCCGGTGCTTCTTCGGCTAAGTTCCGTTGCGAGTTTGATGCGCTGCGCCTCACCGCCGGAGAGCGATGTTGACGGATGACCAAGTTTTAGATAGGAAAGCCCGACATCGTTTAACGTTTCAATCTTACGCTTTATCGCAGGGACATTTTCAAAGAAATGCACCGCCTCCTCGATTGTCATATCAAGCACATCAAAAATTGATTTTCCCTTATATTTTACATCCAATGTCTCACGGTTGTAACGCTTCCCCTCACAGACTTCACAGGGCACGTACACGTCCGGCAGGAAATTCATCTCTATCTTTACAATTCCATCGCCGGAGCAGGCCTCACAGCGTCCGCCCTTGACATTAAAGCTAAAACGTCCCTTCTGGTAGCCTTTCATTTTTGCATCCTGCGTGGAGGCAAACAGGTCACGGATCAAATCAAATACACCGGTGTAGGTTGCCGGGTTGGAGCGCGGCGTGCGTCCGATCGGCGACTGGTCAATACTTATTACCTTGTCAAGCTGCTCCGCGCCAAGAATCTCGTCATGGTCGCCAGGAATCGTGCGCGCGCGGTTTAATTTCTTCGCAAGGCTCTTGTAGAGAATCTCATTGACAAGCGAACTTTTTCCCGATCCAGAAACACCGGTCACACAGGTAAATACACCGAGCGGAATATCCACATCAATATTTTTCAGATTATGTTCCCTGGCTCCTTTTATCGTCAATACTCCCGTTGGTGTGCGTCGCTTTTTTGGCACTGGGATCTCTAAGCGATGACTGAGATACGCACCTGTCACGGATTCTGGCACTGCCATAATCTCCTCGGCCGTACCGACTGCCACCACTTCACCGCCATGATCGCCCGCACCCGGACCGATATCGACAATGCAGTCCGCCGCGAACATCGTGTCCTCGTCGTGTTCCACAACAATCAGTGTATTGCCGAGATCGCGCAGATGCTTTAGCGTGGCTAGAAGCTTGTCATTGTCTCTCTGGTGCAGACCAATACTCGGCTCGTCCAGAATATACGCCACGCCGACCAACCCCGATCCGATCTGGGTTGCCAATCGGATGCGCTGCGCCTCACCGCCGGAGAGCGAACCTGTCGCGCGGGAGAGAGTCAGATAATCCAGCCCCACATCCACCAAGAATTTCAGGCGCGCGCGGATCTCCTTTAAGATCAACTCGCCAATTTTCTCCTGCTGCGCGGTCAGGGTAAGCTCCTCCATAAAATCCCTTAACCGCCAGATAGAATAATCCGTAACCTCCGCGATATTTTTCTCCCCGACGGTCACAGCAAGCGCGCCCTGTTTTAAGCGTTTTCCCTTGCAGAGTTTGCAGGGAGTTGAAGTCATAAATGTTTCATACTCTGCCTTTAAATTCTCTGAACCTGACTCGCGATAGCGGCGTTCAACATTGCGGATCAAACCCTCAAACTCCACATCGTAAACTCCCTCGCCGCGCTGCCCGCGGTAATGCACCTTGACCTTGCGCCCATTTGTGCCATAAATTAACATATGGCGAATCTCATCGGGAAGTTCCTGGTACGGTGTGTCCAGATCAAAGGAATATTCCTTTGCGAGTGCCTCAAGCATACAGTGTGTATAGCTTGACCTATCAACAGCCGACTGCCAGCCCGGAACAACAATCGCGCCGCCCGCAAGACTGACTGAGCGATCCGGAATCATCAATTCCTCCGAAAATTCCATCTTAATGCCGATACCGTGACATTCCGGACAAGCCCCAAAAGGATTATTAAATGAGAAATAGCGCGGCTCCAGCTCCTCAATGCTGATCCCACAATCCGGACAGGCAAAACTCTGGCTGAACGTCAGTTCGCCCACTCCTATCACATCCACAACCAGCAATCCATCCGTCAGCTTTAATACGCTCTCGATCGAATCCGCCATACGTCTTTCGATCCCCGCCTTTACGACCAGACGGTCAATCACGATATCAATATGATGCTTGATATTTTTCTCCAGTTTGATCTCTTCGCTCAAATCATACATACTGCCATCCACACGCACACGCACATAGCCGCTGCGCTTGGCCTGATCAAAGATCTTTATATGTTCACCCTTACGCCCGCGCACAATCGGAGCCAAAAGCTGTAGTTTCGTCCCCTCCGGCTGCTTCATAATCTCGTCCACCATCTCATCTACCGTCTGTTTGCGGATCTCGCGCCCGCATTTCGGACAGTGCGGAACGCCGATGCGCGCGTAGAGCAGACGAAAATAATCATAGATCTCCGTCACTGTGCCAACTGTCGAGCGCGGATTGCGGTTCGTCGATTTCTGGTCGATGGAGATCGCCGGGGAAAGCCCCTCAATACTCTCAACATTCGGCTTTTCCATCTGCCCCAAAAACATTCGTGCGTAGGAGGAGAGCGACTCCATATAACGCCGCTGCCCCTCCGCATAGATCGTGTCAAACGCGAGCGATGACTTGCCCGATCCGCTAAGCCCTGTCAGCACAACAAATTCACCTCTCGGGATATCCACATCAATCCCTTTTAAATTGTGTTCCCTGGCACCGCGTATCCTGATATATTCTTTCTTGCCGTTCATGTGAAATCCTCTTTCTGCAAAGTCGCATACCGCGCCCTTGCCCTATAAAAAATTTTCGGTCATTGCATCCTAACAGAAGTTTCAAGGATATCCCCCCTTTGAGTTCATTCTCGAAACTTTCGCGTGAAAGAAGTCACTCCCAAACCCTCCTTGCCATCCTTATGCCCCTTTCACATTCACATCTTGCTAAGCTCTGTCCGCACTTTTATCAGCTGATCCCTAAGCTCTGCGGCAAGCTCGAAATTTAATTCCGCCGCTGCTGCCTGCATCTTCTTTGTCAGTTTTCGTGCCAACTCCTCAAGCTCTTTCGCACTCATGGATTCGATCGGCTTATCTTTTTTAAGATCCGCACTCTCCTTCTCCACCTTCTTCGAAATACTGATCAGATCGCGCACTGCTTTCTTGATTGTCTGCGGCGTGATCCCACGCGCTTTGTTATACTCATCCTGGATACTGCGCCTGCGCGCGGTCTCCTCGATCGCCCGCTTCATCGAATCCGTCATTGTATCAGCATACATAATTACATGACCATCCGCATTTCGCGCAGCACGCCCAATGGTCTGGATCAGGGAAGTCTCCGATCGCAAGAATCCTTCCTTGTCCGCATCGAGAATCGCCACCAGACTGATCTCCGGAATATCTAACCCCTCGCGCAACAGATTGATGCCGACTAACACATCGAACAGATCCATGCGCATATCCCGGATAATCTCTGAACGCTCCAGCGTATCAATATCCGAATGCAAATATTTTACACGGATTCCAACCTGGCGCATATAATCCGTTAATTCCTCCGCCATGCGCTTGGTCAAAGTAGTCACAAGCACTTTATTTTTCTTTGCGGTCTCCTTTCGCACTTCACCGATCAGATCATCGATCTGCCCTTCCACTGGACGCACAAAAACTTCCGGGTCAAGTAGTCCGGTCGGTCTGATAATCTGCTCCGTGCGCATCAGCTCATGCCCCTGCTCATATACACTTGGCGTTGCCGAGACAAAGAGCAATTGGTTGATCTTACTTTCAAATTCTTCAAAATTTAGAGGGCGATTATCCTTTGCGGACGGCAGGCGGAAACCATAATCCACAAGTGTTGTCTTGCGTGACTGATCTCCCGCATACATCCCGCGCACCTGCGGGATCGTAATATGTGACTCATCCACAATAATCAGAAAATCATCCGGAAAATAATCGAGCAGGGTATTTGGCGTACACCCCGGGCTATTTCCCGCCAAATGCATTGAATAATTCTCAATCCCCGAACAAAATCCAGTTTCCCGCAGCATTTCAATATCAAAATGTGTGCGCTCCGAGATGCGCTGTGCCTCCAAAAGCTTGTCCTCACTTTTAAAATAGCGAACACGCTCCTCAAGCTCAAGTTCAATATTTTTGATCGCAGCTTCCATATGCTCCGGTGAAACCACATAGTGCGAGGCTGGAAAAACTACAATATGCTCTAATGTACATCTGACCTCACCCGTCAATACATCAAACTCTGCAATCCGGTCAATCTCATCCCCGAAAAATTCCACACGCACTGCCGTATCCTCATTTGCGACCGGAAAAATTTCCACTACATCACCGCGCACACGGAATGTGCCGCGCTTAAAATCCATATCATTGCGCGTGTACTGAATATCAATCAGGCGGCGCAGCACTTCATCGCGCTCCTTTGTCATGCCGGGGCGCAGAGAGAGTGTCATGCTCTGGTAGTCGATAGGACTTCCAAGCCCGTAAATACAGGACACACTCGCCACAATAATCACATCGCGCCGCTCAGTAAGTGCTGCTGTCGCCGAGTGGCGCAGCTTATCAATCTCATCGTTGATCGCAGAATCTTTTTCTATATAGGTATCCGTCGAAGGCACATAGGCCTCTGGCTGGTAATAATCATAGTAGGACACAAAATATTCGACGGAGTTTTCCGGAAAAAATTCTTTAAATTCCCCGTAAAGCTGCGCCGCAAGTGTCTTATTATGCGCGATAACGAGTGTTGGGCGGTTCAGTGCCTGAATCACATTCGCCATCGTAAAGGTCTTGCCAGAACCTGTAACGCCAAGCAGGGTCTGGAATTGGTTACCCTCCTCAAACCCCTTCACAAGTTCCGCGATTGCCTCCGGCTGATCACCGGTCGGGGCATACTCGGAGTGTAGTTTAAAATGATCCATGAAAACTCCTCTCTTTTCCCTTTTGCTATATTTTTTACATACTATTTCGTTTCATACAGCGAATAATCCTCCCGCTGTTTTGCTTTAGAGATTATAACACAGCCCCCCTGAATTGTCCAGAGGTTTGCGAACATTTGTTCTGTAAAATTCAAAAATATATTCTCTTAATTTCCACGCGCATTGGCGACATAATTGTCTTATCTCCCCGAATGTCCATCAGTTTCAGCTGACATATTTCCTTCCGATACTTTCCCTTTATAGAATAAAATAATTTTATCATTATATTAAAGCATCATCAAATAACATACAATTTTATTATATAATAAGTTTATCTTTCCTATGATTTCTCCACTCCCTTACCGGATTCGCTATCCAGTTCATCACTCTCCCAAATACCGGGTTTCCCAAAATTAATGCTGCAATTACACACGCAGGAATAACCAGCCACATAAATTCTTCCCGCAGTCCTTTAATCCAGTGAAATACCCCCGTATGCTTCATGATATCCCTCACAAAAACATGCAGGATATAGACGGAAAGCGAATACTTTCCGACATAAGAAAACCATGCTTTCTTATGTGGAATAAAAAGCATAACGGACACGCAGAGAATCACTGCAAGCAGATATAATCCTCCCCGAAAAAGAAATCCATAGGGAGCTAATTCTTCTAGGACATAGCGATAGGGGCGATTTGCAAAGACAAGTTTTCCTATCCTGAAAAACGAATCGCCAAAAAACATAAAATATATCACCATCCCCGCCAGAAAAATAATTGCGGGCAGGCGCAACTTTTTTGCCCTGTCAAGAAAACCATATAATTTCTCTTTGGGAAGATAGAGTCCAAGCGCGAAAAAGGGAAGAAATACAAGGGTGCGCGAAAGGGTAAGGTAAGTTCCTACCCCTCCAAAATAACCTGCAAACAAGCCGGTAAGTACAGAAAAAATCATTCCCATTTTCGGTTTTAGGGACAAAAGTAATGGAACAAGCAAATACCATTCCAAAAGGGCGAGCAAATACCAGGGTGCCCCGCTGATATCTAATAGATGCAGCCCAACCTGCTGCCCTAAAACGCGGGCAATTACAAATTTTCCTGCACAGAAAAAGAAATAGAGCCAGAGTGTTGAAAAAAAGCGATCCGCTCGGAATTTTCCATCCCGCATTATCGTTTTTGCCATAAATCCTGAGGTAAATACAAAGAGAGGCATATGAAATGTATAGACAAAATAGTATAATCCTGTAATTTCTTTTACCTCACGCAAAGAAGTTACTGTATGTCCAAAAATTACCAGCACCATCAAAAATGCTTTTAAATTATCCCAAAAATAATCCCGGTTATCCATTATTCTTTCCTCCCACAAATGATATTTATCAAAGAGAGCTATCACATCCGCAAAATATCTCCAATGTGATAGCTCTCTAAGCACAATATTTTATTCTGCCCCGCCCTTGCTCTCCTCCGCAAATTCCTTTACTGCTTCGCGCTCCTGCTCGCTAAGGATATTTCCGATATCCAAAAGTACAATTAACTGTCCTTTTTTTTCTGCCACACCTTTCGCATAGTTTGTTTCCGGAGTTTTTACAATCACTGGCATCGGACGGATAAACGCGTCATCCATCTCCACAATTTCTGAGACGGAATCCACCTTGTACCCGACTAAAACCCCCCTGCAATTTGTCACAAGCAACTGTGTTGCCGCAGTATCTAAAACCTCTTCCATCCTAAATTTTTTGCGCAGACTATAGATTGGAATTACATCGCCCCGCAGATTTAAAATCCCGATAATATGCGCTGGAGCATTTGGAATTGGAACCACCTTCGTATAATTTTCTATTCCGCTCACCATCGAAATATCCATTCCGTACTGTTCGCTTCCCAGTTTGAAAATAACCTGTTTTGTTATCATCCGCTTTCCCCTCTCTTTGATAAAGGAGCTGCTAAGGCAGCTCCTTCCCTAATTTTCCTCCTCCGGTTTCGTATTGATCCATTTTAAATATGCATTGATAAACGGATCAATCCCTCCGTCCAATACCGCCTGGGCATTTGAGATCTCCGCTCCGGTGCGGTGATCTTTTACCATCGTGTACGGCTGGAGCACATAGGAACGAATCTGATTGCCGAAATTGATATCACGCACTTCGCCGCGAATCCCGGATTCCTTCTCCTGATTTTCCTGCTGCTTTAGCAGATACAGCTTCGCCTTTAGCATCTGCATCGCCTTGTCCTTATTCTGGAACTGCGATCGCTCGTTCTGACACTGCACGACAATCCCCGTTGGCAAATGCGTGATGCGGATGGCAGAGGATGTCTTATTGACGTGCTGTCCGCCTGCGCCACTGGATCGATAGGTATCAATGCGCAGATCTTCCTCGTTAATCTCAACGTCTAAGTCTTCCTCGATATCCGGCATAACATCGCACGAAACAAATGAAGTCTGACGCTTGCCCGCTGCATTAAATGGCGAGATGCGCACCAGGCGATGCACGCCGCGCTCCGATTTTAAATGTCCATAAACATTTAGCCCATTAATCTGGATGGTGATAGATTTTAGACCGGCTTCCTCCCCGTCCAGAAAATCGAGAATCTCCGTTGTGTATCCCTTGCGATCCGCCCATTTTTGATACATACGGCTTAACATACTCGCCCAATCACAGCTCTCCGTCCCTCCCGCACCTGCGTGTAGCGTCAGGATGGCATTGTCCTTGTCATATTCCTCCGAGAGCAGCGTATCTAAGCGCAACTCCTCGAATTCCTCCACAAACGCCGCCGCTTCCTTCTGAATTTCCGGCACCATCGAAAGATCATTCTCCTCGTTCGCCAGATCGATAAGCATATAGAGATCCTCGTAACGCTGTTTTAGCTGTGTATACTGCGCGATAATGTCCTTTAAATTTTTTAATTCTTTTACATAGGCCTGACTTTTTTCTGCGGAATCCCAAAAGCCCGGCTCCTCCATAATTCCCTCTATCTCTTCTACCCGCAAACCTTTATTAGCGAGGTCAAAGTGAATCCCCCACTTCAATTAACGGTTTGTTGTAAGTGCCAAGTGTGTACTTGACCTGGTCTAATTCAACCACTAATCTCACCTCTTTTTTAAGTTATTATTTTTAGTTCCGTAAGTGCCTTTCTGGTGCCAAATACCCAAGAACGAAATTCCTGTTCGCATAGCTCCCAGAAATTTCGTTCTGGCACCATCCAGGCACTTACTGATTTTTAGTCCGGGCATATGCTGTTTTTATTTTATGCTTTCTTTCCGCAGCAGAATTTATATTTCAATCCGCTTCCGCAAGGGCATGGATCGTTCGGCTGCACCTTCTTTGCGGCGCGTTTAACCGGCTGTTTTGCCAGGGATTCATCCTTGTTGGTTCCAGTGACTTTTGCCGCCTCCTCGCGCTCCACCTTCTGCTCAATCCTAAGGTGCATCAGACCGCGAACGGTGTCCTCCGCAATTGCCGTCGTCATTGCGTCAAACATATCATAACCCATAAACTTGTACTCTGTCAGCGGGTTCTTCTGCCCCAATGCCTGCAAGCCAATCCCCTGGCGAAGCTGATCCATATCATCAATATGATCCATCCACTTGCGGTCGATCACATTCAACAGGATAATGCGCTCCACCTCCCGAAGCTGTTCTTTCTCCGGAAATTCGGCCTCCTTTGCCTCATAGAAGCGCACAACCTCCTCCTTTAAATGCTGGGTCAGTGTGTCGCGCTTTCCATGCTTTAACAACTCGTCGGAAAGCACAATCGGTGGGATGGGAAAAATTGGAAGAAGCAGGCTATTTAACTCGGTCAAATCCCATTCCTCCGGAAGTGCATCCTCAGCAATACAGCGGTTTACCGCGCCCTCCACCGTATCCGTGATCATCTTGAAAATAGAATCGCGCATATTCTCGCCGTCCAAAACTTTGCGGCGTTCACTGTAAATAATCTCGCGCTGTTCATTGTTAACCTGGTCATACTCAAGCAAATTCTTGCGGATACCGAAATTGTTACCCTCTATCTTCTTCTGCGCCTTCTCAATCGCACTGCTTAGCATCTTGTGTTCGATCTGCTCGCCCTCTGGAAGCCCCAGGGAATTAAACATCGCAATCATGCGCTCCGAACCAAACAGACGCATCAGATCATCCTCAAGAGAGATATAAAAACGGGATTCGCCCGGATCTCCCTGACGCCCGGCACGCCCTCGCAGCTGATTGTCGATACGTCTGGATTCATGGCGTTCCGTACCAATAATCTTTAAGCCGCCAAGTTCTGTTACTCCCTCGCCAAGCTTGATATCCGTACCACGCCCCGCCATGTTCGTCGCGATTGTCACCGCGCCCATCTGCCCTGCGTCCGCGACAATCTCCGCCTCAAGTTCGTGGAATTTTGCATTCAGGACTTTGTGCGGAATCCCACGCTTTTTTAAGAGTGCACTAAGTTCCTCTGAAGCCTCGATAGTGATCGTGCCAACTAAGACTGGCTGCCCTTTTTCGTGTGCATTTGCAATCTCCTCAACCACGGCAGTAAGCTTCTCCTGCTTCGTCTTGTAGACTGCATCATTTAAATCCTTTCTCGCGATCGGGCGGTTCGTCGGCACCTCCACCACATCCATCCCGTAAATTTCGCGAAATTCGTTCTCCTCGGTCAACGCAGTACCGGTCGCGCCACATTTTCTTGTATACTTGTTAAAAAAGTTCTGGAAAGTAATCGTGGCAAGTGTTTTGCTCTCACGTTTTACCTTGACATGTTCTTTTGCCTCGATCGCCTGGTGCAGACCATCGGAGTAACGTCTGCCCGGCATGATGCGCCCGGTAAAATCATCGACAATCAGCACTTCATCGTCCTTGACCACATAATCTTTGTCCCGTGCCATCAGATAATGTGCGCGCAGCGCGAGAATAATATTATGCTGGATCTCAAGATTCTGCGGATCAGCAAGGTTTTCGATATGAAAGAATTTCTCAACTTTCCCGACACCTTCCTCAGTGAGATTAACATTTTTATCCTTCTCATTGACAACAAAATCGCCCGACTCCTGCGAATCCTCACCCATGATAACATCCATCTTTGAAAGTTCTTTTTCGGTTCCCCGCTTTAACTGGCGGGCTAAAATATCACAGGCTTCGTACAGGCTCGTCGATTTCCCGCTCTGCCCGGAAATAATAAGCGGTGTTCTCGCCTCGTCAATCAATACCGAGTCCACCTCATCGATAATGGCAAAATGCAGATCGCGCATCACAAGCTGCTCCTTGTACTTTACCATATTGTCACGCAGGTAGTCAAAACCGAATTCATTGTTTGTGCCATAAGTGATATCACAGGCGTAGGCCTCACGCCGCTCATCACTGTTCATACTGTTTAAGATACAGCCGACACTAAGACCTAAGAAGCGATGGATCTGCCCCATCCACTCCGTATCTCTTTTCGCCAGGTAATCGTTGACTGTGACCACATGAACGCCTTTTCCCTCAAGTGCGTTGAGATAGGAAGGAAAAGTTAAAACAAGCGTCTTGCCCTCGCCGGTTTTCATCTCCGCGATACGGCCCTGGTGCAAAATGATGCCGCCCAGAAGCTGAACATGGTAAGGTCTCTGACCAAGTGTGCGCTTTGCCGCCTCACGCACAGTCGCATACGCCTCAACAAGCAGATCATCAAGCGTCTCGCCCTCCTTTAAGCGCTCTTTAAACTCTACCGTCTTATGCGCAAGTTCCTCGTCGGAGAGTTTCTCATATTCTGGTTCAAGTGCCTCAATCTGCTCCGCTAAGGGTTCGATCCTTCTAACCTCGCGCTCACTGTGGGTTCCGAATATCTTTGCAATTAATCCCATCTGTTCCTCCATACCGCGGCACCGCGTTTCTTGATTTTCAAACTCTCTGCCGCCTCTTACAATCTGATTTGTTTTTTCCGTTTTATGCGAATCTCTTATATCGGTGAAAACGGCATTTTCCCTTTCTCCGACACAAGGATTTTAGGCTCGCTTACAGAACAATTCAGTAAGCTTTATATGCCATTGTACCATTTCATTGCAAAGGATTCAACTAATTTTTGCCCGGAAAACAAATTTTTTTGAAAAAAAGCTGACCTGGCATCCTAAAAATGCCAAGCCAGCGAAAAAATTTATGCGCATCCCCCGAAGGGCTATAGATCTGGCAATTATTTAATGCCAGATCTATACACTAAAATTCCGGCTCAATAATACCGTATGTCCCATTCTTTCTCTTATATACCACATTGACCTCGTCCGTGTCCGCACTGCGAAAGACATAGAAATTATGCCCGGTCAACTCCATCTGCACACATGCCTCTTCCGCATCCATCGGCTTCATCGCAAAATGTTTCACCTTGCTGATAATAATTTCTTCCTCCTCGGTCTCCTCCTCCTCGAGAAATGCCTGACTTAAACTCTGCGCGGACTGCTTCTGATCCACGAGTTTGTTCTTATATTTGCGCAGCTGACGCTCAATCACTTCCTCAATCAGATCAATGGAGGCATACATATCGCTGCTGACCTGCTCTGCGCGAACCACTGTCCCCTTCATCGGAATGGTCACTTCCACCTTCTGGCGATCCTTCTCCACACTGAATGTCACATGGACTTCCGTATCCTGTGTAAAATAACGCTCCAACTTCTTTCCTAATTTCTCATAAACCGCATTTTTTAACCCCTCGGTAACATCAATATTTCTCCCGCTGATAATATATTGCATAATACCAACTCCTTTTCTGACAAATTCTGTCCGGATACCCCCGATGCCAGATTCCCTCCCAAAAAAGAATGTATTTTTGACGGTCTTCTCGGACTTGTCTAAATTATATCGTATTTTCACCAAAATTGCAAGACAAAAAGAGGATTTTTTCCGTCAATGCAAATCGCCCTACTTTTCTTTTTTTCAACAAATCCATCATAAATCACAAAAAAAATCCGGTATTTCCCAAAAAAACTTATCTACGTTATCCACAGTGGAATTTGTGGATAATGTGGATAAGTCTGTGTATAACTTGAAAATCGGCAAGATCGGGCAAAGATATTTGTGGATAAATTGACGATTATTTTTTTTTGCGTTTCCTCAATTTTTTGTTTTTTATTTTCCCCTTCAATTTTTGTGCAATTTGTCCAAATCCGAAATTGTCAACTGAATTTTTGTCAAAATTAATTTTCAGTATTTTCATTCCTGTTCCCACTTTTTGCTGAATTGTTGCAAATTTATACACAGAAATCAAAAAAATTTGAATTCCACACCATTTTCCATAAACTGCTTGCATTTTTCCTAAGATCGGTTATACTAGAGATACAATAAATCATAAGGGGGTGATCGATATGGATATTCCTTCCTTGTCCATGGCATATTCTCAGACCAATGTGATGAGCCAGGCGGGAGCCGCGGTTTTATCCATGGCACTTGATTCTACCATGCAGGAAAATAATGCTCTGTTAAAGATGATGGATGCTTCTGTGGAAATGCCAGTTTCTACAAAAATGATGGAGCAGTCCGTCCATCCAAATCTGGGATCCAATGTTGATATCTGCGTTTAATCCCCCTGCTTATGTGCATTGCACATAAGCAGAGGCGCGTGTTGCATCAGCAGCTATTCTTTATATGTGTTTGCACATACTGGCTCCAATACACATTAAAAAAGCCTGTTTTGGACTTTACTCCAAAACAGACTTTTTTTGTTTTTCTCCGACATATCCCGACAATTAAAGGATTTCATTTAGCACCATTAACACCAACAAGATCCCAATCCCAATAATCAGCGGCACGGAAAAAAGTTTTATCCCCGCCTTTTTTTCCTTCCCGCGCACAAAGAGTGTTCTTACTATCTCCCATCGCCCCTCCTTCACCGCAATTTGGCGGTAAATAACAAAAGCCGCCACCACGCCTATCACGGCCATCGGCAGATAAGTGCGCAGAACACTCAAAAGACTTAGCTTTTCCATCCCATCCGTTAGCTTGAGAGCCTCTCCAAATTCCTGCGGAAAATGTTCGGAAAGCAGATCCATAAGGGACAGAATCACAACGGAAGATGCGTTAACACAAAAATGTAGTATCATAGAGGAAAGAATGGAATCCGTAGCTTCTATAATCAGACAGAACACCATACCCATCACAAAGGCATAGGAAAATTGATTCCAGTTCGCGTGCATAATACCAAATAAAAATGCGGAGAGCAGCAACCCACTGATCGGGGATACCTGGCGATACTCGTTGTAAAATAATCCCCGATACACGGACTCTTCAAAAATAGCGGGCAGCAGCGCGATCACAATTAAGCTGCTCAAAAAAGAATGCCCTGTAACAACCTCGGTCATGGTCTGTGTTGTCGTATTTTCCACAAAGAGCATGGAGATCGCGTTGATCAGACTCATCAGAGGCATCATCGCAATAAAAAACAGAAAAAGTAAAACCCCAGTGCTTCCATGTATTTTTTTTAAGCGTACCGTATACATATAATTGCGTTTCCCGGAAATAATCCACGCCGCACCCGGCGCGACCAACAAAATCTCTGAAAAGAGAAGACGCGCGCCATAATCCGGAAAGATCCGGTTAAGTGGCAAAAATGCCGCCGTAAGTGAAATCAGGACGGTAATAAGAAACATCTGGTTTATCTTTTTTATATTCATCGTTCTTCCTCGCTTTTTCCTTACATTTTACTCTAAGATTTCGCTTCTGTCAATCACTGTACCAGAAGCCTTCTAATTTACTTTTTTTTCCATATATAAACACTTGCAAATTCTTTCCATTCATATTATAGTTATAAGAACAACGAATCTCACTATTTTATAAAAAGATCGTATGCTTTATCCCTCCGCGGTAAAAAAGTTCTTTCTATAAAATAAAGATATCATACAGAAAAGGGGCATTCTATGAAACTTGGTATAGTGCAAGAACTAGAGATTGTAAAAATCACAGAAAATGGCGTATATCTTTCCTGTCCGGGGGATAGGACACCAAGCGGCACACAAACGGAAAGGGGAGAATCGCTCTCTGCAAAGCCTTTGGGAGATTTAGCGATTACAAAAGTATTGCTCCCCAAAAACCAGTCGCCAAAAAATGTGCAGCTTGGAATGCGCCTATCCGTTTTTTTGTACAAGGACTCCAAGGATCGCCCGATCGCGACTACTACGATTCCACCGCTTACCCTTGGTACTATTGCGATGCTCCCAGTAAAGGAAGTCACAAAGATCGGTGCGTTTTTAAGCTGGGGATTGGCAAAGGATCTTCTCCTGCCATTTAAGGAACAGATTGTGCGCGTAAAGACGGGAGACTCTGTGCTAGTCGCGCTCTATGTGGATAAGAGCAATCGTCTGTGTGCAACAGCAAAGATCTACGATTATCTGCGCACCGATTCTAGGTATCAGGAAAATGACAATGTGACTGGCACGGTCTATGAACTTATTGAAGCTTTTGGTGCTTTTGTTGCCGTGGATAATTGTTACTCCGCACTGATTCCAAAACAGGAATTATTCCGTCCCCTGCAGCCGGGGGATATTGTGACCGCACGCGTGTGCAAAGTGCTGCCGGACGGGAAACTGACACTCTCCGTGCGGGAACCGGCATACCGCGAACTTTTCGGAGATGCAGAGCTTATCTATAAAAAATTGATTGCTGCCGGAGGCTTTTTGCCGTACCATGATAAAACTGATCCGGAAACGATCAAACAGGTCTTCGCGCTGAGCAAAAACGCATTTAAGCGCGCCGTTGGCCACCTGTTAAAGGAGAGAAAGATTACTCTCTCGGATGTCGGGATCAAGGCGGTTGGCGTGGATAGTTCCCATGCACAGCAGATATAATAATAATAGTATTATTATTTATTGATATATCTTCCTTGTATATCTGCTTACGAATACACAAAAAAAGGCTGCCACACAAAGAAAAAGCAACACAATATATAGTGATTTATAATTTCTATCTATACTATATGTTGTATGTATTTTTCTTTGTGCGACACCCCTATCCTTATGGATAACTTCGCTTCTTTTTCTCCTACTTATCTAGGAAGCGCATTCTCGCATTCGATTTTGTTTCCTTCTTGACCAGCTCTTCCTTCGGTGTCTTGTACATCCCGTTGAGTTCATTGGTAAGCTTATTCTTACAGGCTCCGCAGAAACGTCCAGAACGTATCATCTTGCCACATTTCTCACATGCCAGACCCACGCGGGAATTTTCGGAAAATTCCAGCCTCTCTTCGCGCACCCACTGGCGGATCTGCTGCACGGAAACATCATTGTCCTCCGCTACCTGATTGATATCAGCATCGCGGTTGTCATAAATATACGCTTTGACCTCCTGGAATTTGTCTTCCAGAGCCTTCTTGCATGCTTCGCACAAAGGGGTACCGCCGATGTAGTTAAATATCTTACCGCATCCTTTACAATTCCTTACTTCCATATGTAGCCTCTCCTTCCTTGTTAATTTGTGGAAGCACCAATCGCCATACAAAGAAATACTACCTTCTTTACTCCTGCCTGTCGCAGCACAGCGGCGCAGGCATTCACCGTGCTCCCGGTTGTATATATATCATCCACAAGCATAACGCTGTGGTAGACTGCCTCTTTTTTATCTCCGATGCCAAAAGCATCCTCTAACATTTTCACGCGTTCTTTCGGATTTAATTCCTTTAAGCGTTTTGTACACTTTATCCGCACCAGATACTCCCGATCAACCGGAATGCCAAGTGCCCTCCCAATCCGATCCGCGAGTAATTCCGTCTGGTTAAATCCTCGTTCTGCACGCCTTTTTTGGTGGATCGGCACCGGCAACAGCACATCCGGATGTTCTCTTGCTATCCTTTCCCCGCACAGACGCACCGCCTCCGCCGCATAGAAATCTGCAAATTCCTTGCGCGAATGATATTTGAACGCGCTAAGCGACAGGCGTATCCTCTCTTCATACTGCCACACCGCATAACCGCGCAGATAGTAAAATTCTTTTCTCATACACTCACTGCAATATTCTTTTTCCATCCGGGAAATCTGCCTGCCACACCGCTTGCAGGCAGGTTCGCGGATATAGCAAAGCTTTTTCTGACACTCTCTGTGAATCAGTGTTCCCCTCGGCACAACAATCTCCATACAGACCGGACAACGCCTTGGGTAAAAAATTTCCACAATTCGCTCCGCAATGTCCACAATAGATGAATAAACTCTCCCTCCCTGCATTTCCTCCCCCCTCTACTTTCCTACAATTTCTCCGGATACACTCCCTTTTTGATTAATTCCTGCAATGCACTTATCACCGCATCCTTGTCTTCCCGGTACGTCACGCCAAACCATTTGTCCGGCGTTTCAAGCACCTGCACACGGGCGCGTTTCTGTTGTATCATTGTATCAATCACTTGCGGAAGCAAATATTCTGATTTTATATTCTCTATTCCGCCATTTTTTAAGAAATCTACAAATCCAGTCTTCAGCTCCGGTAAAAAGTCCGGCGTAAGTCCCCACATATTCATTGAGACCGCGCTGGTAAGCGGCAGGATCACCGGTTCGCCCAAAGCACTCTCACCTACCGCTCTCTCCCCGTCCTTTGCTATTTTAAAGGTCTCGACTACTTTTTTAAGATACCCCGCACTATCCACATCGCACACGCCGCGCGTAACCACACCATTCTCGCTCAATGTATTGCCAAGAATAAACCCGGCCATACAGTAATTCCCTTTTTCTTTAATATCCGCACTTACCAGAAAATCATGAACTTTTACAAATGCCTCCCTGCCATAATAATCATCCGCATTGATCACGGCAAATGGCTCTTTAACCACCGAAAGGCATGATAAAACCGCGTGTCCCGTCCCCCAGGGCTTTTCGCGTCCCTCCGGCACCAAAAACCCTTCTGGCAGATTGGAAAGCTCCTGAAATACATATTCTGTCTCTATCTTCTCTTCCACGCGCTTTCCAATAACCGCGCGAAATTCCTTCTCAAGATCTCTTCTGGTAATAAAAACTACCCTATCAAAACCCGCCGCCTTCGCATCATATATGGAATAGTCCATAATAATTTCCCCGGATGGTCCCACCTTCTCCAATTGTTTGATCCCACCACCATAACGGCTGCCCATGCCCGCCGCCATAATGACAAGCGTCGTTTTATTCATTCCCTTTCTCCTCTCTTTTTCCAAGGCATTAATTATTTAACCGTTTGCCTCTCCCTCCCCAATTTATAATAGTATACTATATCTTCTGCTAAAATGCACTACTTTTTTTCTGGCACTGGAATTTGCGCAATCTCACTGATACAATCACTTAAACCGGAATAGCGTTTCTGCTCGCTCTCATTGTCAATCATCGCCTGCACCATAGAAGGATTGCCCACAATTGTCACACAGCGTTTTGCTCTTGTTACTGCCGTGTAGAGCAAATTGCGATTAAAAAGCATCTTTGGCCCCCCAAGCAGGGGCAAAAGCACCGCAGGATATTCGCTGCCCTGCGACTTGTGTATTGTGACGGCATAGGCCAATTCAAGCTCCTCCAACTGCCCGAACGGATACTCCACCATTCTCCCCTCATCAAATTCAATCGTCATCTCTTCAGAGAAAGTATTGATCCGCCGGATAATTCCGGTATCTCCGTTAAAAACACCCTCGCCCGCCTCAATCACTGTTCCAAAACTGCTCTTAATCTCCCAGGCAAGCTGGTAATTATTTCGGATCTGCATCACCTTGTCGCCCTCGCGAAATACTGTCTGCCGGAATTCCTTTTGCTGTTTGTTCGCTGCCGGAGGATTTAGATACTGCTGCAAAACCTTATTCAGCCGTTCCACGCCAAGTTCTCCCTTGCGCATCGGTGTCAATACCTGAATATCAAAAGATGCCGCCTGCACATAGCGCGGAAGTTTATCGCGGATCAGGGCAATTAAAACCCCCGTGATCACATTGACATCCATGCGCTTCAACATAAAAAAGTCCCGACTCTTATTATCTAAATCAATTTGTTCTCCATTATTGATCTTATGGGCATTGACAATAATATCGCTCTCCGCCGCCTGTCGAAAAATTCTGGTCAGGCGCACAACGGGGAATGCCCTGGAATATATCATATCACGCAGGACATTGCCCGGTCCAACACTTGGAAGCTGATTTACGTCGCCCACAAAAATCAGGCGCATCCCGACAGTCACTGCCCGCAAAAGTGCGTGCATCAGACTGATATCCACCATCGACATCTCATCGATAATCAGCACGTCCGCCTCAAGCGGATTATTTTCATCGCGCTCAAACTGCGCGGGTGCCCCCTCCTCAATTCCCTTTGAAAGTTCCAATAGCCTGTGAATTGTGCTTGCCTCATGTCCGGTGGTTTCCTTCATTCGCTTTGCCGCGCGTCCCGTCGGGGCAGCAAGTAAAATTTCCATGCCCTCCGCCTCAAAAAAACTGATGATGGCATTTATCGTCGTGGTCTTTCCTGTGCCAGGTCCTCCAGTCAGCAAAAACACGCCACTTTTCGCCGCGGTAAGCACCGCCTGCGCCTGATTTTCCTCAAGTTCCAGCTTTAGATCTTGCTGTAAGCGAACCAGCTTTTTTTTGAGTTCCGCCTCTTTTATCGGGTGGGAAACATTCAAATCAATCAGCATCCGCGCAGTATTTAATTCCATATAGTAATAACTGGACAGATAGACATAGATTTCTTCCCCCATCTCACGATAGATAATCTTGCGTGTCAGGAGAAGTTCTTCTAACTGCTCCTGCACCTTCTCCGGAGCAATAGTTAAAAGCTGTGCAGCACGGCAAATTAGTTCAGGAAGCGGCAGACAGACATGTCCGCTTCCTGTCGCCTGCGCAAGCGCGTACAGTATTCCCGCCCGAACGCGAAATTCTGAGTCCGCACAGATCCCAACCTTTGTTGCAATCTCATCTGCAATTTTAAATCCCACACCATGGATATCCTCCGCCAAGCGGTACGGGTTTTCTAAGAGAATACTATGCATTTTCTCCCCGTAAAACTTATATATTTTTACCGCCAGATTTGCCGAAATGCCATATTGCTGCAAAAATATCATCGCATTGCGCATCCCGCGTTTTTCCTCAAACAAAGCGGCGAACTCCCTCGCCATCTTTTCACTGATTCCCTTGACCGTGGCAAGGCGTTCTGGCTCCTCATCCATAATGCGAAAGGTATCTTCCTTAAATACCTTTACAATACGCGCCGCAAGCGCGGGACCGATACCCTTGATTGCCCCGGATGCCAGATAGCGTTCCATCGCAAGCATATCCTCCGGTTCCTTTACCTCACACCGACTTACCTGAAACTGTTCCCCATAGACTGGATGCGCTATATATCCCCCTTCTAAATGGACGTATTCGCCCTCATTAATGAACGTGAAGGTGCCGACACAGGTCACTTCCTCTTTCTTCTTATCCGAGATGGTAAGCACGGTGTAGCCGTTTTCCGCGTTGCGAAATATTATTTTTTCGACATATCCCTCCACAATTTCATCCATATTGATTCATCCTCACTAAATTTATTTAAAATTTTTGTAACAATATTTTTAGACAAAAACTATTTTTCCCTGTTTTCTGTAAAGAAAGCCGGGAACCTACCGTCCCCGGCCGAAGAAATTTAGATTTTCAAGTTATTCTGTCTTTCTGAATTTACAATTTTTTACAATCCCTGATTGCGCTTCATCGATTCAAAAAGCTGCCTTGCAAGTCCTAACTCCCCATTGTCCACAATCGTCTTGCTGACCTGTGTATAGAGGATATCTCCAAATTGCTCCATATAAGGATTTTCTTCCTCGTCCTCATCCTTTGGGATGGTCTTTTCCATACCCTTTAACATCTGTTCTACTAAATATGCCTCAAATTCTTTGCAGGACTCCAGAAGCTCCTCATCGGAAGCCGCAGCAGAATCCATCGCGCGAAGCGAGGAAGAAAGCTTCTCCGCCTTTGTCGCCGACTGCGAAGTCAAGGAATTATTCAGATAATAATCCGAACCAACCGAAATCGCCATAATTTCCCCCATTTCCTATTCTGACTTTTTTATTACAAAAAATTTATGCCCTTATTTTATTCTAATGACACAGACTGGTTAGCTTCTGAGATTGTTCGCCTGCTGTAACATCTCATCGGAGGCCTGAATCACTTTTGAATTCATCTCGTAAGCGCGCTGCGTCACAATCAGATTGACAATCTCATCCGCCGTCTGCACATTGGATGCCTCCACATACTGTGCAACAATCCTGCTGCGCTTTAAGTTCATATCCGTTAACTCAAGCCGGGGTTCACCGGATGCGTCTGTCGCCTGAAAAAGACTGCCGGAAAGCTTTAGAAGACCCGCCGGGTTATTGAACTGGGTAAGGGCCAGTGTCGCTATCGTCTGAGTCGTATTGCTGTCATTTTGGGAGTATATAAGATTGCCAAACTGATCAAGGGTGCGGTTATTTGGAGTGTATGTAAGATTGCCAAACTGATCAAAGCTTAAGTTTGCCGTGTCGTAGGTTGCTGGAAAAGATATAGGCTCCCCTTCCGTATCAAGCACTGGGTATCCGTCCGAACTGCAAAGCATTACAACATCTCCATACATACCAAGTTTAAACGAACCGTTCCTTGTATAACCCACTGTGCCGTCCGGACGACGCACCGAGTAAAAGCCTTCACCATCGATCGCCGCATCCAGCCATCTGCCGGTTTCTGTCAGAGAACCCTGCGTAAAATTTGAGACGATCGATGCGACACGCACACCAAGACCTACCTGACCAATCACCGGCTTCGGATTGCCCTCATGATCAGTCACTCTTGTCTGAAGTTTTGAATAGAGCAGAGATTGAAACTCCGTCTGCTCCCTTTTATAGCCCGTTGTATTAACATTTGCCAAGTTATTTGCGATATTGTCCAGACTCGTCTGCTGTGCAATCATGCCTGACGCGCCCGTCCACAATGCTCTCATCATAATTTTAGCCTCCTGCTGCGACAGTCTTTACCGCGGCTTTGGCGCAGCCCAAAACCTGCCTGAAAAAATTTACGAAACGCTTCCCAAAGTATTTACTGCCTTCTCCAATGTGCTGTCCACGGTCTGAACCACTTTCTGGTTCGCTTCGAATGCCCTTGTGATCGCAATCATATTGACCATCTCTGAGACAACATTGACATTGGACTGCTCGGTAAAGCCCTGGCGAACAAAGCCTGTCGCCTCCTTTTCCCTGGCTCCCTGCACCGGAAAACATCTGGTCTCCCCAAATTTCTTCAGATAATCATAGTCTTCAAAATCTGTTAAAACAATTGTGTCCACCAGCTCACCGTCCGCGTACACATTGCCCCCGACATCCACCGCGATCTCAGCAGCATCTGTCGGAACCTGGAGCGGTCCGCTTTCCGCGAGCAAATGGTTCCCATCGACATCCACCACATAACCTTCCTTGGTGATGGTAAACTGTCCGGCGCGTGTGTACTGTGTTGAAGTCTGCCCGTTTGCATTCGTGTACTCAATGGCAAAAAAACCGTCCCCGTCAATGGCAAAATCAAAGGTATTTCCGCTCTCGCGAAGAGACCCCTGCTTGTAGTCAGTGTAAACTTCACCGACTTTTACGCCGAAACTCATCCTGCCAATCTGCTCCTTGCGCCAGTCCACGGAGGCATCGCGGATCTTTACCATCAGCTGTTTATCGAAGGACTGACTTGTCACCCCCTCCTTCTTGTAGCCCACCGTGGCGGAGTTCGCTAAATTGTTGGCAATGACATCCAGACGGTTTTGTTCATTGCGCATTCCCGTCCATGCAGTATATAACTGTCTTACCATTTCTTCTTTCCTTTCTCTAAAGTGGCTTTCTTATTTCACTGGTTTACTGCTGCCTAAGAATTCCACAAATTTCCCGGTGCCGATCGCCACCGCCGTCATCGGATCTTCCGCCGTCATTGTCGTTATGCCGGTCTTCTCCTCAATCAGTTCCTCAAGCCCGTAGAGCAAGCAACCGCCGCCCGTCAGCACAATCCCCCGGTCTGCGATATCCGCCGCAAGTTCCGGAGGAGTCTTTTCAAGCACGCTATGCACAGCCTCGACAATCTGTGAGGTAGTTTCTCTTAACGCCTCCTCCGTTTCCTCCGAGGTCACGGAGATCGTCTTTGGAAGTCCCGTCACCAAATTGCGTCCGCGCACATCCATCGCCACGGTCTCCGCTCTGCGGTAAGCGGAGCCAATCTTTATCTTGATATCCTCCGCTGTGCGCTCACCGATCAAAAGATTATGCTTCTTCCGCATATAGCGCACGATCGCCTCGTCGAAGTCATCCCCGGCGATCTTTATCGAGGTGCTGACCACTGTGCCGCCAAGCGAGATCACAGCGATATCCGTTGTGCCGCCGCCGATATCGACAATCATATTGCCACAGGGTCTCGCTATATCAATTCCTGCGCCAATAGCCGCGGCGATCGGCTCCTCAATAATCGCGACTTCCCTGGCTCCCGCCGTATAAGTCGCATCCTCAACCGCCTTTTTCTCCACCTCCGTCACACCGCTCGGAACACAGACACTGATGATCGGTTTCCGGAAGCGCTGTTTGCCAACCGCCTTCTGGATAAAATATTTTAACATTTTCTCCGTCACTGTGTAGTCGGAAATTACACCCTGCCTAAGCGGACGCACCGCCACGATATTGCCCGGTGTGCGCCCAAGCATTAAGCGCGCCTCCTCGCCGATGGCCTTGATGCGGTTAGTATCGCGGTCAAACGCCACAACCGAAGGCTCCTTTAAGACAACACCCTTGCCTCTAATATATACCAGCACACTCGCTGTACCAAGATCGATTCCGATATCACTTCCACTCATAACTTTCTCCTTTCAAAAATCACATTTGTCTCTATCGTCCAATGCTTCATAATTTTAGCATTTTATCCAAATCGAAAGATACTCAGTCCTATTATAAACGCTATACCTGATTTTTTCAAAGGAATTTTTTAAAAGTTATGAAATATTTATCATTTTTCCCGTATCTCCTTGCATTTTTCCAAATTTTTTCCAAAAAAAGCACTTATCCGACTGCCAGATCAACCTGCTGAATCACGCCCGCCTGCCCATTCTCATGCAAAAACAGACCGCTCTCCCTCACCACAGCATTTGTTGAATTGTCCTTTTCCGAGTTCAGAGAAAATTTAGAAGCCACATGACCTAAATAGATTGCACCCACCCCCGCCACGCCGAGCGCGACAAGCTTATCATTGCCCGCTGCATCCTTTGTCCAGATCCGTAAATGATTAAAAATCTCATCGTTCTCGTCAATCCAGCCATTGCCATCCATATCAAAAACCGCCAGATCTGCAAAACCATTGCCGCTCTTTGTCCCAAACAGTTCGCTCCCGTCATTAATCTTGCCGTCCCCGTTGCGGTCGAGTGCCAGAAAGCCACAGCCCTGTTCAAGAAGCGAAATATTATCTAGCTTTCCATCGCAATCGATATCAAAATAAAATTTCTGATCTGACACCTCGGCTGTCCCCCCGTTTAAATTGATCACTAACGGGTCCATAAGCTGCACTGCGCCGTAATCGATCTGCACCGTGGTATGTTCTGAAAATCTTCGCGACATCTCAGCCTCGATATCAAAGTCGATCGTCCTTCCATCCGCCGTCTTGACCGTCCCCGAAGTATAAAAGGAAGTGCTTTCCTTTTCCTCGTAATAATGATGCGTCGAAAGAATCATATGTCCTCCCTGCACCTGCATGGTCTGACCCACTTCTGGCAATTCTCCAACTTCAAGTCCGAGTTCGCGCATCAGTCTGCGCGTTTCCTCCTGTGCTTTCTCAATCACATCCCGATACGACATCCGATGTGCCTTTACGGTCTGCTGCCCGGAAAAAATCATTAGAAGCTGATGCAGTCCGTCATACTCGGTTCCTCCTGCGCGAAAATACTCATCATCCTGCACTTTTATGGATACCCGTTCCATACCACTCTGCATCCCCGTATACCATTGCATACGACCGCTTTGCGATGCCAAATCTTTTGTTCCTGCCTGCTGTTCGCCATCCTTAGCTGAGGGCGTTGTAGCCGCTGTACTGCCGACAGAACGCACGGCACCGCCCCAGCTTCCATAGCCAACAGTCTGCAGATTTGTGCGGGAGAGATAATGTTTGCTCCCCATCGCAACACTGCTTGTCTGTACTACCATATGCTACTGCACCTCCATGTATTTTTGGCAGGCACAGGCCGCCTGCCCATGCCTTATATATCGGCAAAAATGGAAAGTGACATTATAGCAAGCACAAAAGAATCTCTAATTCGCAGATTGCAGGGGAAAAAAATATATGATATAATATAAAAAACAAGATCAACCAGAGAAAGTGAGGTTAAAACCATGGCAGATTTAGGAGACAACAAGAGCAATCCCCCTCTAAACTTATTTCCTCATCGGGGTGACAGAACATATCCTCCCTTATTTTCTGATAATAAACCCGCTTATACCGCAAAAGAAATGGATGCGGAGATCCGCCTTGTCGCACGCTTTCACAGCTTAATCACCTGGCGCATTTCCTTTAGCATAGCACTTGTCTGCTTTGAACTTATGTGTATTATATCCCATCTGCACATTCTCTCAGCAGTCTATATTTTGCTGATTGCTAATCTGCTGCCCGTGATCCTTTTACCGTTTTTCGCGCCCCATATCCACAAATCTACACCGGTGCTGCCCTTTCTTAGAAAACGCTACCACTATTCCTCCCTGCGCTATAAGACCGCCGAATTTTCCTTTTTTATCACGGGGATGTTCCTGGTTCTCTGGCAGCTTTTTAACAGTACCCCTGCCTACCCTGCGGCATGGCTGTACAAGTTTCCCCTGCTTTTACTCTCCGCCTCCCTTTTCTGGCGCGCTGCTGCACCCATCGTTTTCTCCATCCGCATCCGCAGAGATATGGGACTAATCGAGTAGGAAAAACTTTCCCTACTTGCTGCGCAGGGCGTATGTCGTGTTAGCAACTATCTTTCTTCCATGTGTGTTTACACATCTTTGCTCCCCCACACTAAAACAGGAGGGGATTTCTCCCCCTCCTTACAGAAATTTCCATTTCTAATTTTCAATTTTCAGGCAGGGAATCCTGTCCAGATACTCCGTCTTATACATATCAATATACTTGCGATACCTTGGATCAACCCCCTTGTGCAGCTCGTCCTGGTACAGCTTGCGATCAAATGCCCGGTTCACCGTTAACTTCTGCATCAGATAGATCGCAATATTGGAGCAGTGGTCAGAAATACGTTCCGTGTTTGTTAAGATCTCTGTAAAGGTAATCCCGTCATCTGCTGTACATACGCCGCCCCGCAGACGGATAATATGATTGTTCTTCATGCGATCTACAATATCGTCAATCACTTCCTCCATCGGCTCAACAAACGCAATCCGTTCCAGATCATTGCTTGTGTAGGCCGCAACAGTAAGATCAATTACATTTTTAATTGCATCAAACAACACCTCAAGTTCCGCCTTTGCCTCCGGCGTAAAACTGCTCTTATTCTCAAACATATATTCTGCTGTTTCCGACAGGTTAATACAATAATCCCCAATTCGCTCAAGATCGCTGACCGACTGCAAAATCTCAGTCGCCAAATGTGAATCCTCCTCCGTCATTGTATGGTATGTAACATTGACCATGTACGCGTTGATCCCCGCCTCACTCCGGTCAAGAAACTCCTCGCCCACATTCAGATCGACGAGAGTCTTTTCATTGTACCCATTTAATACCATATCCGTCACAATCACAGCATTCTCTTTTACCACATTGCACATATCAAACAGTACTTTGCGGCACTGTTCCATCGCAACCTGCGGGTTCTTTAAGAATGCATCATCCAGACAATCCAAGGTGCGCTTTTCCTTGATGTCGCCGCCGTCCTTAATAATCTTGTGCAGCATCCTGTCATACTGCTCGACAAAAGGCATAAGTAAGAGTGCCGCGATCAGGTTAATTGCTGTATGCATTGTCGCAATATTTCCCCGGCTGACCACATTGTCCATCGCCGCAAAATCAAAGACTGCATCAAGCCCGTACACGCCAAACCCAAACAAAATTAGACTGAACACATTAAAGAAAAGATAGCACATCGAAGCGCGCTTTGCGTCCTTGTTGTTGCCGATACTCGCCAAAATCACCGGAACGCATTTGCCGATATTCTGCCCTAAAAGAATCGGCAATGCCGTCGCTACAGTGATGGAACCGCTCGCTGAGAGTGCCTGCAAAATCCCGACGGTCGCCGAGGAAGACTGAATCACCGCCGTGAGCAAAAGACCAACAATAATTCCGACAAATGGATTGCTAAACGAAACAAACATCTCGTGAAATTTGGGGGAATCTTTAAGTGGTGCGAAGGTTTCCTCCATCGTTGTCATCCCCCAAAAAAGAATGCCAAATCCAATCAGGAGATTTGCGATATTCTTTGTCTTTCGCTTCTTGGACAAAAGCATAAGAAACGCACCCACCACAATAATAATTGGTGCGAAGAAGGAAGGTTTTAGCATGGACAAAAATACTCCCCCTCCGCTTAAATCCCCAAGCCGCAATAATTGTGCGGTCGCTGTGGAACCAATGTTCGCGCCCCAGATCACCGGAATAGTCTGTGCAAGCGTCATAATGCCTGCATTGACAAACCCGATCATCGTGATCGACGTTGCCGCGGAAGATTGAATCACCGCTGTCACTCCCGTGCCAAGCAATAGCCCTTTAAACCGGTTGTCCGTGAAACGTTCCATCGTCCTCTCAAGCTTCGCGCCCGCCAATTTTTCAATTGCCGAGGCCATCAGATTCATGCCGTAAAGAAACATGCCGATACCTGCTAACAGCGGAAGTACCTTTGATATTGTCTCCATTCTCTACCTCGCATTCTTCATTCCCAATATTTTTTACCATTGCTCCCAGCCTTATCCTGTCATATTTTATCATGGAAAGTCGAAGGATGGAAGTAGTAAATTCCACAAAAATTCCATGCAGTTTTCATAGATTTCTATAGTTTCCGATGTTAGTTTAAACTAATTTAATTTTTTTTAAAAAAACGCTTGACATTCCCAAGAAATTGTGTATAATATATTTCATGTCCACGAAATATGTCGCGGATAGCTTGCGGAAATGCTGGAATTGGCAGACAGGCATGACTAAGGATCATGTGGTGCTACACCGTGAGGGTTCAAGTCCCTTTTTCCGCATATTAGAGCGCGAAATCGAACCATAGAGATCTCGATTTCGCGCTGTTTTTATGCGCACACTGATTCAACACAAATTTGTCACCGCCGACATAAACATTCTGTGGCAGAAAACAAAGAATTGCCTTTCTGCCGCAGAGAAAATTTTACAGCCGCACACAGAATACAAATTTTCCCTGATTTTCAAGTCCAAAAAGAAAGCTGTAAACTGGGTATTCCATATCAAATGTTCGCCGAAACTGCGCAAAGGAAATTACCTCGCTCTTTTCAAGGCTGTAGCCGTCAGTAACCGGAAAATGTGTCTTGATATCATCCACAAATTTCTCACAGATAACCTTTATCGCATAGAGTGCTGTCCGATCTACTTTTTCTAATGGCCGTCCAAGGATCTTACTCAGTCCCCTTAGTATCTGTCTGTCCTCATAGACAAAAAAAATCTGGAGAGAATCTTTTTTCGATCGATAACTTAAACGGTAGCAAATTTTCATCCCCGGATAAAAATTCTTTCCGCTGTAATGAGAACTAACCACTTCCGCATTGATGTGGAACAGCTTGTTCATCGCCTGAATTATTGCCTTTGCAAGGGAAGCCACCTCCTCCCCCGGCGTATTATGTACCCACTTGGCAGAACCCTTATTTACGATCGCGCGATCCTCCACCATAATATGCACATTCAGCCAGCCAATACAAACTCCCATAAAATGCTGCACGGATTTTTCTGAATAGTTTTCCTCGTCCAGTTCCCTCTCCAAGTCCGGAATTACAATATCCCGCATATGATCATGTATCTGTTTATGCTTTTCATACTTGCGGTATGCAATTTTTCGCATATATTCTTCTTCCTCTGCAAAATGTTTTAGCGTATAACCTTTAAAATACTTAATTCCTTCCCTGCAGGCATACGGCTGTTTTACGGGATCCTCACTTAATGCAACCAACTTGTTCACAATAGAAAATAGTTTCTGATGTGCCCTGTCAATTATTTCTACCCCAAGATTAAACTGATCATTCCATTTAATTTCTTCCATAATTCCAGCCTCCATTTTAAATATACAGTAATTTATTTTAAGTATTTCTTTAAAATCTGTGTCAGTCTGCTGATATCGATCGGCTTGGCAATATGCTCATTCATCCCGCATTCCAGACAATGTTGTATATCGTCAGAAAAGGCATCCGCTGTCATCGCGAGGATCGGCAGATTCTGATCCGGTCGATTTAAGGCGCGAATGGCTTTTGCCGCGTCGTAGCCGTTCATTACCGGCATACGGATATCCATCAAGATAAGATCGTAGGTTCCAGGTCTGGATTCTTCAAATTTTTCCACACATATTTTTCCGTTTTCTGCCCGCTCCAGTGTAAAGCCCGCCTCGGAAAGAATTTCCTGTGCGATCTCCCAGTTTAAGTCGTTATCCTCCGCCAACAGGATATGCTTACCCTCGAAATCTTTGCCTTCCACAAGCTTCTCAGGCTTTGTATCCGGCGAATTTAAGAGATATTTACTTAACCCCAAGAATAAATTTGATTTAAACAACGGTTTGGAGATAAAACCATAAATACCAACTTCCTTTGCCTCCTCCTCGATATCTGTCCAGTCATAAGCGGAGATAATTAAAATCCGAACCTTATCCCCAAAAAGATGACGCATCTTCCTTGCCGTGTGCAATCCGTCCATATCCGGCATCTTCCAGTCGAGAAGCACCACTTCGTAATCATTTCCCTCCTTATTCTGCTTTTCCGCCATCTCCACCGCGCTCTCTCCGTCCGTCGCCCAGTGCGCATTTATTCCCAGTTCCTTTAATGCGGACACCGCACTCAGACAAAGGTCTTCATTATTGTCCACCACGAGCATTCTCCAAGGAGGCAGATGCATATCCTCCTCCTTGACTACCGCCTTCTCAAAGTCAAGCGTGATATGGAACCTGCTACCCTCGCCGGGCGCACTTTCGAGCTCAATGCTACCGTTCATCACATCCACAATCGCCTTGGTGATCGCCATCCCAAGTCCCGTTCCCTCGATCTTGTCTACCTGTGCTTTCTCCTCCCTGGTAAAGGTATCAAAAATCTTTTCCTGGAATTCTTTTGTCATTCCAATCCCATTGTCCTTTACCTCAAAATGGCAGCGGACATAATTCTCCCCAAGCGGCGAGGCTTCCTGTGTAAGACTGACATGGATCATTCCCCGCTCCGGCGTAAATTTGATTGCGTTGGAGAGAAGATTGATCAACACCTGGTTGAGACGAATACTGTCACAGTACACATCTTCCGAACAGATATCGCGAATAAAGATATCAAATTGCTGCTGCCTTGCCTTTACCTGCGGCTGTACGATATTTACAATATTTTCCATTGCCTCGCGCAGGGAAACCTGATTCAAATTCAATGATAATTTCCCACTCTCAATCTTTGACATATCAAGCACATCATTGATCAGACCCAAAAGATGACGGCTTGAGAGCGTAATCTTTCCCAAGCAATCTTTCACGCGCGCCAAGTCATCAATATTTGCCATTGCGATCGCTGTCATTCCGACAATCCCATTCATCGGTGTGCGGATATCATGACTCATACTGGAGAGGAATTCGCTCTTGGCCTTGTTGGCCTTGGTCGCCTCCCTTCTCGCCCGGTCAAGTTCACACATCTGCTGCTGTGACATCCGGTAATACAAAAGGAAGATCAAAAGCAGTCCGGCAAGGATGATAAGCCCCACAATCATAATCGTGTTCTGTCGTCCAGTATCCAGATTTTCCATAATCGTATCCAGCGTCCCAAAAGGCATCAATGAGATTAGATACCATTCTGAGTCCGGCAGATGCGTACATAACAGCGATTGATACTCCCCGTCCGCCGCCCGGACAATCGTAGAATAATCTGTGTTGGAATTGATCGCCTGCTGCAGTTCGTCCGCGTACTCCTCCGCAGTTTTTCCCTCGTTCTTTGAAAACATCTCTGAGATATGTTCAAAATAATTATCCTCCTTGCTTCTTACCACATATGTACCATTCTTACGAATAATAAAAGAGTACATTAAATTATCTTTTTCATCAAGTGCGAGAATTCTCTCCAGATACTCCATCGGCAATGCCGCCACCATCGCCACGCTATGCTTATTCCCCTGCATTGGGTATGCGGCGTTGATCAGCATACAGAGCTGTCGCTCCCCCTGTTTATTGATCCCGGAAAATACGCGCAGATTGCTGTCATTTAACACTGTTTTAAATGTGCTTTCATCCTGGTATTCCACAGCCTCGCCATATATGGTCTCGGATTCCCCCTCCGCCGTAAAAAGCCCGAGATAAGTATAATTGCGCACCTGCGCACTCAGCGCAAGTTGCTCTAACATCTCCTTTCCATATGTTTCTGTTTCCGGCGGATGACGTTCCAAAATTCCCTTCATCTCCATAATCTGCAAATCCACGACCGCATCAAATTTTTGCTGTGTCTGCTTTGCCATCGCCATCATATAAATCTCGCCGACCTCACTGATCGCTGATCTGCTGTTTTCCTCTATCTTTGAGGAGGCCAGTTCAAACATAATCACGCAGACCAAAGCCAATGTCGAAAAACTGATTAACAAAAATCTCTTCGCATTTTTTATCATCCTATTAACTCCTTCTCACCTTTTAAATTTTCTCCTTAGCCTACATTAAATTATACATAGAAGATAAAAAAAGTCAACCTTATCCATTACTGAAAACTTATCTTTATCCCATAAACTCTTTTTGCAAGTCTCCATTGAATATAAATCTTGCATAAGATAATACATCACCAGGCTGTCTTTCTCCCTTTCTTTTCAAGATTCTTCATGCTACAATGCGCTTAATCCAGTTTTATGTATATCAGATGTGAAAAATAATTTTTCACACGGCGATTTGTGTCCGCGCTGCTTGTCACAAAGTCGCTTATCCAGGGCAGCAGCGCAGAAATGGGGATTAATATGATATATTTTAATCAGATCGGCTATCTGCCGCACGCTACTAAAATAGCGGTACTCACCCACAAAGCCGACCATTTTTTTCTCTGTGATCGGAAGACTGGCGAAAACGTTTACGAAGGAATTGTACAACCCTTCAAAAAAGAGCGGGATGCCGCTTCTGGGGATATCGTCTTCCACGCAGATTTTTCTGATTTCTGCGCGGAAGGGGAATATTTCCTTCGCGCGGGAGAAATTCTGTCCGCTCCGTTTGCCATCAGCAAAACGATCTATCACCAATTAAAAATCGATCTGCTGCGAAGCTATTATTTCCAGCGTTGCGGCTGCGCGCTGACTTCTGCCCATGCGGGAAAATACATCCACGGCTGCTGTCACAGTACACCTGCCACGCTCCTCGACGATCCTTCGGTGAAGCTTGACCTTTCGGGTGGCTGGCATGATGCCGGGGATTACGGACGATATGTCACAGCGGCAGCGACAGCACTCGCACATCTGCTCTATGCATTTGTCCTATTCCCCGACCGTCTTCTCACCCCACTTGATATTCCGGAGAGCGGCAATGGTACGCCAGATCTCCTAAATGAATGCCGCTACGAACTGACATGGCTCTTAAAAATGCAGCGCGCAGACGGAGGGGTTTTCCACAAAGTAAGCACCTAGCATCACGCTCCATTTATTATGCCGGAGTTTGATACCGCTCCTCTTTTTGCCTATGCTATCTCAACTCCTGCCACAGCGGATTTTGCAGCAGTAATGGCACTGGCTTCGCGCGTCTACGCTCCCCTTGACAAAATATTTGCCGAAAAATTAAAAAATGCAGCACTTCGCTCCTGGGATTTTCTTGAAAACCACCCGGAGCAAAGTGCATTTACCAATCCGCCCGGCAGCGGCACGGGGGAATACGGTGATTTTTGCGATCGCGACGAACGTTTCTGGGCGGCGGCAGAACTTTTTTCTCTGACAGGAGAAGAGAAATTTTTTGATGTCCTCTCCTCTCTTTTTAGAGAAGAATTTTCAAAAACTGCCCTTGGTTATGCTTCCACCGGCGGATTTGGCGCACTCTCCTTCTATCTGAGCCCTGTTTTTGAAAAAACAGACTCAGAAAACCTGCGGCAGCAGGAAATGAATTCTCTTAGAAACGAGATTCGAAGAGAATTCTTGGCAGAGGCCAATCACTGTATTGTCCTGAATTCAAAAAGTGCCTATCCGGTAGCTATGGCAGAGAAAGATTACCACTGGGGAAGCAATATGACAGTAATGAACCGTGGCATCCTGCTTATTCTTGGCTTTTTGTTTACGGGGGATAAAAAATATCGCGAGGCAGCACTTGCACAACTTGACTATCTGCTTGGTCGCAATGCACTTGGCTTTTGCTATGTCACTGGTCATGGCACTCACTCCTGTCTTCATCCACATATGCGCACAATTTTTGCTGACGGGATAGAAGAACCAATCCCAGGCTTTGTCTCAGGCGGACCAAATATGCACCCCTGCGACGAGGTCGGCAAACACCAGCTTCCAGCAAACACACCACCAATGAAATCTTACCTCGATGATTATGCCTGCTACTCCCTAAACGAAGTAACGATCTACTGGAATTCCCCCGCAGTCTTCGTAACAGCATTCTTTGACGGGGAAGAGAAAGAATAAGAAAGAATAAATTAGAAATCTCACTAAAATTTTTTTCACTTTCCTGTTTCAAGTTTTGCTTTTCTATGGTATAATGTCGTCAGACATTATACCATAAAAAACAGGAGGTTTTATTAAATGGGCGATTCTACCGGACTGATTATATTGGCACTGATTATTCTTCTGTGCATTATCGTCGCTGTTATCTCCGTCGCGATCACCATTACCACAGCATCCGCTGCCATTGCAGTGGAGGAGGACGATGAGGAGGACTAGGATAAAAATTAGAGTTCTGTAACCTTTACCGATTGCAGAACTCTAATTTTTCTCTTTTTATTACAGATAATCTTCATCCGGATTCGGAGTATCCTCCTCCACAATCTCCTTCTCCTTCACCAGAATATAAGTCCCCGGACGAAACAGTGTCACTTCAATCACGCCCTTTTCATTTACCTCCGGATTTACCTTTGCGATCACGCTCTTGCGGTTTGAAGTATAGTACAGACAGGCACTCGTCCCCTCATTTCCCTTTACCTCCGGGTTAAATTTCCTTGGAAGCTCTATCTTCATTGTCAGCGGGAACACATCATCCTGTTTCTCATCGGCTAAGAGAACATCAAAGGCAATATAGCTAAGCACCTCCGCCTTAATCTTATTAATAACTCCTTTCACGCGATCCGGCTTTAAGGATTTTCCGACAATAGCATCTTTTTCCATCCGCTTTGGCATAGCTACCTGCACTTTCGCAATGTCTTTGTCGCTATTTTTTACCTCAAACGTAGCGGCGTTGCTATAGCTTGCCCCCGACTTTGCAATCCCATTTACATTGATGGTGGTACTCTGCCCGCCGTAGTTAATAATAATCGTATTCTCACCAATCAGCGCGATGCGGTCGGAGGAAAACTTAAAATCCGTCACCACCGCTTTTGTCCCATCACTGTAAGTCGCGGTCACCGTCACATCCTCCGCAGCAACATAGTCACCGATCTCGACGCTTCCGCCTTTGTAAACCGCCTCAATACTCTGCGCGGTAAGTTCAACACCCTTTACCGTAAACTCAGCAACCTTACCCCCAAAAGCGACCTTCATCTTATTGTTGCCCAGTTCCTCGACCAGTGGGGGGAGCAATTGATAATTGTAGATGCGCTCCGACGTTCCGTCCGTATAAAGTGCTGTGACAAAGAGATTTCTCTCCGGCACGACATAGCCCTGTGGCACCCCCTCACCCTCGTAGACTGCGGTCAGCATCGAAACCGTTTTCGCCGCCTGAGTGTAGACGTAGACTTCCGTTTTTAAATTATTGTACGTAATCTGTACCTTCTGGCTATTTGCCGAGATAATCACAGGATTTACCACATGGTAATCAAAAATTTCCTTGCTGCTGCCATCCGTATAATACAACGTTACCGTAAGACTTCCCGCGCCAACCTTATTGCCGACACTGAGTGTATCCCCGGTGTACATAGCATAGAGTGAACTTGGCTTTTTGCCGAACACATAGATCTCCGTTACCTTCCCGCGATAGATAATCATCACCTTGTTTGAACCCTCAGCTAAGACACGCTCCGTGGACATCACGAAATCCTTTATCTCCGCCGTCGTATTGTCGCTGTAAGTCGCCGTCACGGAGATCTTATCTCTTGGAATAGAACCTCCGACTTCAACGGCATCCCCCTGATAAACCGCACTGATATAGGTCACTGTCGGATCTGCTGCGTCCATCCGTCCCGGTCGTATCAGCACACACAAAAACATACAAAAGAATAATATGCAAAATCCTCTTTTTCCTTTCATATCGCACCTCCTTTACCTCGCACTATCCGCAGCTTTTTGAGTATAGTATTCCTCAAGCTCCGCAATTGTGATCGATGCACCCGCTGTAACACGCTTTTGAATATCGGTCAGACGCTTAACCCTCGCCGCCTCTTCCTCACTCAGTTTTTTCGTATCCTTAGGCGCGGTGTAAACATATTTTTTGCTCATCTTCTCCGTTGTCACATAGACATCTCTTTCATTCTCCTCCGTATTTTCAAGCACAGTTACTGTAAATGATACGGATTTTCCGCTCGTCTTATCCTTCATTGTAATCTTCGCCTTCCCCGCTGTCTTCGCGTGCAGAAGTCCGCTCTCCTTCTCGACCTGTGCCACCCTTGTATCGGAACTCGAAAAAGTAAACTCCGCTCCGGTAAAACCGTAAGCTTTGCCGAGCAGCTGGTAATCGCTGCTTGCCACCAGCTTTGTCTTTTTATTTGAAATAGAGATGTAAGGATTCTTCACCGTCACGGCAATCTTGCCCGTGTAGGTCTTGCCGCTCTGCGTCATTGTAATGGTGATGGTAGCACTTCCCTTTGCCACCGGTTTAATCGCTCCCTTACTGTTTACCGTAGCTATTTTTTTATTGCTTGATTTGTATGTAACTTTCGCTGTTTTGGCAAGATTCTTAAACTTTATCTGATAGTTCTCACCACCGACATAAAGCGTCTTCTTTGTGACTGTCACTTTCGGGGCTGCCGCCTGCAAGGACACCGACTCCAAAGTAGCGGCAAACACCAGCAAAAACACTGAGAAAACGACGGCTCTGCAGATTTTATAACGCCTTGCACCCTGCCGATCCTTCCTCCATTTTCCAAAAAAAATCATCTGCATTCTCCTCTCCTGAACAGCAATCTTTGGATATTTTGTTTCTCTCTTTATCTTACCATATCCTTTTGTCAAAATTGTTACAATTCGGATAAATTTTCTTGATTTTTTCTTACGTTTTCTATATTTTACGTCCGCACTCCCGCCTTTACCTCCAAGATCCGGTTTTTCACACAAAACTCCAGATCAAAAGTGCGAACCATCCCTTTTTGGTCAAACTGCACCGAGATCTTGCCGTCCCGGATCTGAAGAATCTTTCCGCTCCCGTAAGTCTTATGAGTGATCAGTGCCCCCTCCTCAAACGCTGTCCTATCGGTGAGAAGCTCGGAGACAAAACGCGAGATCTCCTGCTTTTTTCCGAAACGTTCCCTTGTGTAGGTCACGGTAAGTGCCCGCTTTGCGCGTGTTACCGCCACATAGAACATCCGGCGTTCCTCCTCCATATCCTCGTTTACCACCGCCTTGTGATGGGGGGTAATCCCCTCGTTCGCATCCACAATATAGACATGGGGAAACTCTAAGCCTTTCGCGCCGTGAAATGTCATAAAAGTCACAGCATCCCGATCGCGATCATTCTTTTTCGCGCTCTGTTTTGCTAACTCCTCGCGGTACTCCTCCATATGGGCAAACCACTCCGCAAAGGTATTGTACTCCCTTGCCGCCTCCTGGAGCTGCGAGATCAAATCAAAAAGTTCCTCCTCATGAATGCGTCGCTGTTTTGCATATTCCCTCAAATAATCATCGTAGCCTATCGCGTGCCGAATATAGCCCACCGCCGCATAGGGATTAGTTTTTGCAAGAAGCTTTAAATCGTCCTGAAGCTTTTGAACGCGCTCGATCACGTATCCTTTGCCCGACTGACTATAATAATATCTTATCACTTTTCTAAGATCCACCTTTGCCTCCGGGAAAGCCTCTCTTGAGAGATAACGCTTCGGGCGGTTCATTATCTGAAAATACAGTGCGCGGTCATTTTCCCCAAGTGCCAGCCTAATATACGCCAAAATATTTTTTGCGATCCAGTGTTCGTAGATATTGGGCAGCGAATCCTTCATCGTAAACGGGATATTATACTCCATCAGCTTCTCCGCCAACGCGCCCGGCTGTGTGTTTGTCCGATACAATATCGCTGTATCGCTATAGTTCTCCCCCTTCTCATGAGCCGCTAAAAGCTGCCTTGCAATCGCTTCGTTCTGCGCCTTCACATCAGAGAACTCCTGCACCCGCACCGCATTTTCCCGCCCATGCACCGCGCGGATCTTTTTTGGAAACCGCTTTGTATTCGCCGCAATCAGTCGCCCCGCCGCCTCCACAACATCCGCCGCCGACCGGTAATTGATATCCAAAAGCACCTGTTTGCAGTCCGGGTAATCCTTCGGGAAATTTAGCATAATCTCTGGCTTCGCACCGCGAAAGCGGTAGATGCTCTGATCATCGTCCCCGACAATAAAAAAATTGTTCTGCGGAAGCGCGATCAGCCGGATAATATCGTACTGCACACGATTGATATCCTGGAATTCGTCAATCAGGATATACTCATAATATTTTTGCCACATCGCCAGGATGTCCGCCCTCTTGGTCAAAAGTTCATAACACAATAACAGCATATCATCAAAATCAATCTTGTTTGTCGTGCGCAGCATATCCTCATAGGCACAGTAGATCCTCCTAAAATTCTCCTCCGAACAATTCATCGAATAGTAATGATCAATTTCGACGCGCTCCCCCTTAACCAGACTGATCTCGCTGATAATTCCCTCAATAAACTCCTTCTCGTCATCGATCTCTAAGTCAAGCTTTGCAATATAATCGCGGAAAAACTGATATCGCTCTTCCTCCCTGATAATGCAGGATGCATCATAGTGGTAGGCATATTTAAGTATCTTAAAATATACGGCGTGAAAAGTGCCAAATGTAACCCCACATGGCACGCCCATCAGCTTTTCGAACCGCTCGCGCATTTCCGTCGCCGCTGCCTTAGTGAATGTAATTACCAAAATCCGTTCTGGACTTACTCCATACTCTTCAATTAGTGCCTTAACCCGGTTTGTAATCACTGTAGTTTTGCCCGATCCCGGTCCCGCGAGTACCATCATTGGTCCCGTGTGGTGTGCGATCGCTTTTTGTTGTGCCTCATTTTGCTGCATAAAACTCCCCCTGATTCCTCTGTTTTTTGCTAAACCTGATTTTTTATATCAAAATCTTTGTGCATAGTATAAAAAATTTTTACGAAATTGTCAATAGAACAAAGAATCTCTCTTTGATGACCTCATTCTCCTCCGCAGCAATGCGATCCTGTCCGAAGGATCTTTTATTTCATCTTTACAGTAAAAGAGTTTTCCCCCGCGCGAACCTGCACAAAAAAAGAACCGCCGCAAAACAAAGGGCAATATACTTTATCGCCCCCTGTATCCTGTGACAGTTCTTTCTCATTTCCAGTGATATTGCAATTCTTGCAGACAGAATAAATCCCTTATTTTACTCCTGTACACTAAGAGAAAGCTTCTCGATCGCCGTGCGAATTCTTCTTAAACTCTCCTCTTTCCCAAGGATATGCATGATCTCATATGCTCCGCCCGGAGTGGACTGTTTGCCGGAAACCGCTGTGCGCACCGGCCAGAGACCCTGCCCGTTCTTTATGCCCTTCTCCCCAATATACCCCATTAAAAGGCTCTCGATCGCGGAGACCGAATAATCCGAAAGCTCCTCAAAACGCGGGAGAAGATCCTTTAGCACCTCAAGTGAATTCTCTGCATTTGTCTTCATCTTTTTGTGGGTAAACATCGCCACATCATAGTTCGGAAGCTCTTTAAAAAAATCGATTAGCCCCGCGATATCGCAGAAAGTTTCAATGCGGGTCTTCACCAGATCGGCGATCATTTTCCTGTCACAGTCACCATGTACTACATCATCAATATATGGCATGGCAAGTTTATAGTATTCCTGATCGTCCATGCGCTTAATATATTCCGAATTCATCCAGCGCAGTTTCTGCATATCAAAAACTGCCGGAGATTTGCTGATCTTGTGATAGTCAAATTCCCTAATCAATTCATCGAGAGAGAAAATCTCCTCGTTACTCTCCGGACTCCACCCTAAAAGTGCAATAAAATTTACGATCGCCTCCGTCACAAAGCCCTGCTCAAGCAGATCTTCAAACGAGGAATGCCCGCTGCGCTTTGCCAATTTTTTATGATCCTCGTTGGTGATTAACGGACAGTGGATATAGACTGGCTCCTCCCAGCCGAAGGCATGGTAAAGTCTTGTATATTTCGGCGTGGAGGACAGATACTCGTTGCCGCGAACCACATGAGTAATGCCCATCAGATGATCGTCGATCACATTTGCAAAATTGTAGGTCGGAAACCCATCCGACTTGATTAAAATCATATCGTCAAGCTCCTCGTTCTCCACGGTAATCGGGCCGTAGATCGCATCAGTAAATGTTGTCGTCCCGCTTGTCGGCATATTCTGGCGAATAACATAGGGTTTTCCCGCTGCCAGATTTGCCTCGATCTCCTCCTTACTTAAATGCAGACAGTGTTTATCATATTTTGTGATCTCCTTCGCCTCGCCGTCCTCATCCTCAGAAACCACGCTTTTTAACCCGGCAAGACGCTCCTTGTCACAGAAACAATAGTACGCCTCGCCCTTTTCAATCAGCTCTTTTGCATAGTTCAAATAAACTCCCGTCTTTACACGCTCACTCTGCACATACGGACCAAATCCTCTATCCTTGTCCGGTCCCTCATCATGAACCAGCCCGGTTTTCTGCATTGTGTGGTAGATAATATCCACCGCGCCCTCCACATAGCGCTCCTGATCGGTATCCTCAATTCTCAAAATAAAATCTCCGCCCTCATGCTTTGCAATTAAAAACTCATAGAGCGCGGTGCGCAGATTGCCCACATGCATCCTTCCTGTCGGGCTTGGCGCATACCTTGTTCTAATCTTCATCACTGACCTCCTTATTTTACTAAATATCTACAATTTCTTTACAGAATGCCCCTCAAAAAGTTTTCCCTCCACTACAATGCGCTCCACTAACGCGGTCTTTGGCTTCTCAATCATATAAACTAACTGCTCTGCTGCACGGTGTCCAAGTTCCTCAGAGTTCTGTGCCAGGGTAGTCAGTGCTGGTTCCATCACCCGCGCAAAACTGTTGCCGTCATACCCCATCACCGAGATATCCTCCGGAATACGCATCCCCTTTTGTTCGATCACGCTGATCCCGCCGATCGCTGTAAAATCATCCGGATAAAGAATACAGCTTGGCGGCTCCTTCTCCTCCAAGAGCTTCCTTGTCATTTCGGCGGAAGTCTTTGTATCGCGGTAAGGGCAAACCAGAGTATAATGTTCCGGAATCTCCACATTAAGTTCCTCAAGCGTCCGGTAAAAACTTGCCAGACGATCCCTTGAAACAGAGGAGTCTACACCGTGGATAAACGCAATCCGCCGATGCCCCATATGATATGCATACATCACCAAATCTTTAATGCCCTTGACATTGTCCGAGATCACGGAAGTCGTATTGTGAAATACATGATCGATCGTGACTACAGGAATCCCACTGTTGACTAACTCGACAATCTCCGGCGCATCAAAATCAATACAGGCGATCACCACGCCATCCACCCCCCGGTAGCGGCAGTGTTCCGTGTAGGTCATCATCCGCGCACCAATATGATTATTGATAAATGTGATATCGTACCCCCTTGACTCCGCCTCCTCCTTCACTCCCTGCAGCACCCTGGCAAAATGTTCGTTTGTCAGACCGTTGTTTGCTGCGTCCGAAAATAGAATCCCAATATTGTAGGTGCGGTTTGTCTTTAATGCGATCGCCGCAGCATTGGGAAAATACCCCATCTCTTTCGCCACAGCATTGATATAATCTCTCTTTTCCTTGCTGATATCACTGTACCCGTTGAGTGCCTTACTAACTGTCGCAACAGAAACATTACAGCGCGCAGCAATATCTTTTACCGATACCATAATTCCTCCCAATGCTAAACCGTTTTCGAGTTAAATTTATTATAAACAAGAGGGCAGTAAAAAGCAACCTTTTTTTGTGCAAAAAACTTCCCCGGAACCTTTTGGCACCGGGGTTTTTATGCGATCTCTAGCCAACAATCATGGACTCCACAATCATATTATACGCTTTGTCACGCAGAAACTGTTCCACCAGATCTTCTTTATAATAGGTATCTTCAACTTCCTCTACGGAGGAAAAATCATTCTCCGCCGCATACTCTGCCAACGCCTTATCATATTCCTCATCTGTCAGCTTGATCCCCGCATCCTCAATTACTGCATCCAAGATCAAATACTGTTTTACCGCATACTCGCCATCCTCCCTCGCAACCGCAAGGAATTCCTCATAGGTCTCCCCGTAGAGCAGAGAAACAAGCTGTTCAGGTTGTGTACCCCACATCGCCGCATACTGCTCATGATAGGCAACCGTCTCATCCACATAGGACTGTATATCCGCATCACTGATACCAGTAAACGTTGAATCCTCCATAATTTTCTCAAAGGCGGAGACTCTCTCTCTGCTTCTCGCCTGCTCCTTCGCCTCCTCCAAAAGCGTATCATAGATGTCCTGCCGATATGCCTCAACCGTTTCAAAATCAGTTTTCTCCGCAATAAATGCATCCGTTAACTCCGGCACAATCCGCTCGTTAATCGACTTAATCTGTACGATATAAGTCCCCGTCTGTCCCAGATATTCGCTGTGCATATAATCTTCCACCTCACACTCCGCCGTCTTCGACTCGCCGATATAGGTTCCCGGAAGCGATTCCTCAAAATCATAATAGCCATCACCGACCGTAAGATATTCCTCCGTAATCTCATCCACCTGCTCGCCGTCCACCCAGAGAGTATAATCCACGCAGACATAATCGCCTTTCTCCACGATATTGCGCCCCTCAATCGCGCGCGGCTCAACATTTTGTTCAAGCAGATACTCAATCTCACTCTGCACACTCTCATCCGATACTTCCGCTTTTTCCTCGCTCACCGAAACCCCAATATACTGCCCTAATACCACGCTGCCCTGCGGTCTCCAGTATGCGCCCGTGTCCTCCGCCGGATTATTAACATCCGGCACAGTAATATCGCCAAGTCCCGTGTCGCCTTCAGAACCATTTCCAGAATCTGCAGGAACAGGAGTGCTTATCGGAGTCTTATTTCCCGCAAGAAGCGAACCACTCTGCCCTTTCCCATCATTCTTTGAAACTTCTTCTCCCTCTTCCTCCCCGGAAGAGCCACACCCTGCAAATGCAAGACAGGTACAAAGCAATACTGCCAGCCATTTCTTTTTCATCTTAATCCTCCTTGTTTGTTTCAATCCACTCGCGGCAATTAGGAGCAAGACAATTATGTGAATTGCCTCATGGCAGCAGGGGATACCGCTTTCGCTCCGCCCACTACTGCTTGCAATTCCTCCTCTACCTGGGAAGAAAGGGAATCTTTGCTGTTAACTGTTAACAACTTCCACAGCATTGTCATAAATTATCTGCTCCGCTTTCTCCTGCTGTGCCAACAGACGAATTTTTGACTCCTCCACCTGCTCCTTTAGCTCATCCGCCGTCACATTGTACTGCGTCGCGTAACGCTCTATCGCCTCCTCGTACTCCTCATCCGAGATCGTTATTTTCTCTTTATCAATTACATAATAAAGAATCAGCGTTCGCTTCACTTCAAACTCCGCCTGTTCGCGCAGAAGCTTATCGTACTCCTCCTCGCTCGCACAGTTAAAAAAGTACAGAATAAACATGGAAAAGGAATAGCCATAGGTACTCTCATAAACCTGCGCTAAATTACTGTAATAGGTCTTCGAGTTCTCGTAATAGCTATCGATGTCCTCCTGCGCAATTCCCGTAAATTCCGTCTGCTCAATCAGATTCTCCATCACAAGATTTTCTTTCTGGGTCAAAGCGTAAGTTTCCTTCTGCGTCCGAAGACTGGTCTCAATATAATTTTTGTAGTCCGCCACTGTTGTATAATCGGTGTTCGCCGCAACTAACTCATCCGTAAGTTCCATATCTTTCTTCCGCTTAATATCATTGACGGTCACGGAAAAAACTGCCGTTTTTCCAGAGAAATCCGGATTGTTCTTATACGGGTCCGGGAAGGTCGCCTCCACATCTAAAGTCGCCCCCTCCTTCGCACCAATAAGTCCGCTCTCAAAGCCGGGGATAAATTGTCCGGAGCCAATGGTGAGATCAAATCCTTTATCACTGCCATTTGCGAACGCCTCGCCGTCCATATAGCCAGTATAATCAATATTTACCGTATCCCCCTCGCGCACATCGTCGCGATCTGTAACTTCCTCATAGACCGGATGCGAGTTAAGAAAGCTGTCAAGCCTTGTCTGAACCTCTTCCTCCGTCACCGTCGTGTCAAATGGCTCGTATTCCACCCCTTTGTAATGAGCTTCCACCGCGCTGCCCGAAAGCCGTTCTGGCATATCCTCCTTCTTTTCCCCGCACGAGATAAAAAGCGCACCGCAAAGCAGCATCGCCAAAGTCCTCTGTATTCCTCTTTTCATTTTTCTAATTCCCTTTCTGTTGCAATAGCACAATAGCCTTTCCTTATCCACTCAAAGAACAAACTGCATAAGCAGTTATAACATATTCCGGTGAAAAATAAAAGCATTTCTCCCGAAATTCACACTTTATTTATAATTTGTTCGAAATCACACTTTTCCAGTCTTGCCAACGTATCATAATCCGATTTTTTGCTCTCGATTACCCGCGCCGCCTGATTGGTGATCGCGCGCTCTAAAAGGTTGCGGACATCGCGGGCATTCGCAAAATTATCCGGCTTGTCTGCACAGCGTTGCCTTAAAAATTCTTTCACGGCTTCCCCCGCCTCGTCCGAAAGGATATACTCTTGCTTTTTACACATGGAAAGCAGAATCTCGAAAAGCTCCTCCGGCGTATAATCCTCAAAGAGAATAAAACGCGAAAAGCGCGAGCGCAGACCGGGATTGGAACTTAAAAATTCCTCCATCAGATCCGGGTAGCCCGCCACAATCACAATCAGCGAATCACGGTTGTCCTCCATCGCCTTTAACAGCGTGTCCACCGCTTCCTGCCCGAAATCTCCGTCCCCCTTGCCCACAGTAAGAGCATACGCCTCATCGATAAACAAAATCCCGCCGATGGCTTCATCCACGACCTCCGCCGTCTTCGCTGCGGTCTGACCGATATATCCCCCAACCAGACCACCGCGATCAACCTCCACAAGCTGTCCCCGCTCCAAAATGCCAAGTGATCTGTAAATTTTTGCTAAAAGTCTTGCCACTGTAGTCTTTCCGGTTCCTGGATTTCCGGAAAACACCAGATGCTTTGAGACAGATGGCTCTTTCATCCCCTGCTCGCGGCGAAGTTTTGCCACCTGCATCAGATTAACCAGATGACTTACTTCCTGCTTTACCGAGGAAAGCCCGGTCAGTGCATTTAATTCGGCAAGCATACTCTCCACACTCTGATCCTCATCCTCCTCACTCTGCCTCGCTGCTTCTTTCTCCTTCTCTGAATTTCCATTTTTTTCTAATTTATCAAAGGAATATTTTTTCTTCCTGCGGTCAATCACCGGCAGAATCGGCTCAATATGTGCATTTCTGCGAAATAACCCATACTCCTTTAAAAAATCCTCCAACATTTTCATATAGGAGGAGAGAAGTTTAATTTCCTTCTCCGTACATTTTTCATCCTGTGCAATATAATTTTGTCCAAGCAAACGGTAAGTTTCCACCAAGGTGATCGCCTTTTTTTTTCGGTAGACTTCATCCTTCATCTTTCCGCCAGCATCCGCCAGCACAAAAAATTTCAGTGCGCGCGGCACGATCCTCGCAAATTCCGGTATTGCCGTGTGCTCACTAAAACGAAACTGCACCAGTTCCTCCCGCTTAAAATCATATCCCAGTGTGCGGTTGATAAAATCTAATTCCCCGCGTGTAATCCCCCCTTCGGTGTACGCGAGATAAGAGAGAAATTTTAAAAACTCAAAGCGCACCATCGCCTGAAGCTTCATGCGCTCGTCCGTTCCAATTCCCGCTGCATTGATCGCTGCTGCCATACCGTAACAAGTTTCAATCAACCCCGATAATCTGTCCGCCATAAAATCACTGCCCCCTTTTTTATATGCGCAGACCCACATATGGAAATTTGCTGCCTATGCAGCAGGTGAGTCTGCGCAGCCTTTTCTACTATAGCACAATCCGACAAGGGGTGCAATTCTTATCTGAAATTTTTATGAAAAAACAACTGCAAAATTATAAATTGATTATAATATCGAAATCTGATTGCAAACCATTTCCATTTGCGATATAATTTCACCATAGTCCTTTCCATAGGACAAAGAACGATTACAATGAATGAGAGGTTTGCCATGTACAATTCCGATCTTGCATCTGATATTGAAAAAGCGGTGCAGGACGCTCTGTCCACATCGGATTTTTCAAAACTAAATAAAGATATCACTACCGCCGTCAATACCTCGATCGCGCAGATTGGGACAAATCAGAACCGTTTTTATGAGCAGTATGACGGGGAGGAAACGACCACTGACAACTTGGAACACATCGACGGGGAAATTGTAAACGGCGATATCCGCGCGGATTACAAGGCGAGAAGGCAGGCCGCCCAGGCGGAAGCCGAGCGCGCCCGCTACAACAGCAGACAGTCAGTGGAGGCGAGAAGACAGGCCGCAGAGGCGCGCAGGAGACAGGCCGCGGAGGAAAACCGCAAAAGGGCGGGCGAACATCGCAAAAATATGCAGAACCAGGAAAATTTCGGCGGAAACCGGCAAAATTCTGCACAGCATCATGGAAGGCGCAGTGTCTACGACTATTCCGGGAAACTGCGCGACACATTGGAGTCCTTTGCATTTTTTGGCAATGCCGCCCGCAAGGATACTTCCAACTCTGGCAGAAATTCTTCCTCCCCGCAAAATACATCAAATTCTGAGCGCGCACGAACCACGGATCTTGTGCCGATCAGCCGCAATCCTAAAGGGCGCGTTTCCGGCACACTGCTCTCCGTCTTTGGCTGGGTAGGACTCTCCCTCTGTATGCTGATGCTGATTATGTTTAACCTTTTTGAGGGGGCGGGGAATATGTCCTATCATATCTACGATACCATGATGAGTTCGCTTGTCATGCCCGGTTTTTTTATCTCCGGGGGGATGACACTTATCGGCACAAAGCGCAGAAACCGCATTCACCGCTTTTATCAATATGTCCGCCAGCTGCGTGGGAGAGCCTACTGCCCAATCAAGGAACTCTCCTCCCATATCGGCCGCTCAGAACGCTTTGTATTAAAAGATCTGCGCAAGATGATCTCGCTGGGAATGTTTCCGGAGGGACATATCGATGATCAGCAGACCTGTGTGATGTTAAACGGCACGACCTACGACCAGTACTTAAAGGCGCAGAATGCCTATCTTGCGCGCCAGATGGAGGAAAAACATTCCCGTGACCGGATCAGTGGCTACTCTGAAGCATCGAATCGTACAGATTCTTTTCAGGAGCAGGATTCTGTACTTGGAAATTCTTTCCAGAACGGTGCCTCCTACGGTGCCAAGGCACCAAATTCCAGGCAGGAGACAAAGAAAACCGACACCGCACCAAATGTGGGAGAAAATCCGGGGCGTTCATTCCTCCCTCCAAAGGTGATTAAAGTTCTCTCTGCTGGCGATTCCTACTTAACTAAGATCCGCGAGGCGAACGCCGCCATTCCTGGCGAGATTATCTCCGCAAAGCTTGACCGCCTAGAAGAGATTATCCGCAAGATCTACGCCCGCATTGAAGTACACCCGGAGCAGGTGGATGACCTTGATAAATTTATCAATTACTATCTGCCAACCACATTAAAATTAGTTGACGCATACCGCGATTTCGACGCGCAGAGCGTGCAGGGCGACAATATCAAAACCGCCAAAAAAGAAATTGAATCCACCTTAGAAACCATTATCTATGCATTTGAAACTTTGTTAGACAGCCTCTACGAAGATGACGCACTAGATATCTCCACAGATATCTCCGTCTTGCAGACCATGTTCGCGCAGGAGGGACTGACCAAAGGAGCATTTGATAAATAACAAAAATTGTCTTAAAACGAGAATATTATGGAGGTAAAACAATGACCGATGATCTATTAAAAGACTTGAATGCAGCCCCGACACTCACCTTTGAGCCATTTGCCGAGGAGCAAAACCCTCCCGCCAAGGCAGAAAAAGAAGTTCCGCCCGAACTGCAAAAACCAGTATTTGACGAGAGTTCACTCACCCCGCAAGAACGGCAGATGGTAGAGGATTTTGCCGAGAAAATAGATCTTTCGAACTCCCAGATGATCCTGCAATTTGGCGCGGGTGCGCAGAAAAAAATGGCGGATTTCTCCGAGACCGCACTGGACAATGTCCGCACCAAGGACTTAGGCGAGATCGGTTCGATGCTCTCCGATCTGGTTACTGAACTAAAAAGTTTCGATGAGGAAGAAGAAAAGGGGTTTTTTGGAAAATTCCGTAAAGCATCCGACCGCTTAACCGGGATGAAAGCCAAATATGCCAAGGCAGAAACCAATGTCAATAAGATTACGCAGGTGCTGGAATCCCACCAGATTCAGCTTTTAAAAGATGTTGCAATGCTCGACAAAATGTACGAGCTGAACAAAAATTATTTTAAGGAATTATCCATGTACATCCTCGCGGGCAAAAAAAAGCTTGCGAAAATTCAGGCCGAAGAACTTCCGGCACTAATGCAGAAAGCTGCCGCCTCCGGGCTTCCAGAGGATGCTCAGGCTGCAAACGATCTCTCGGCGATGTGCAACCGCTTTGAAAAAAAGCTGCATGATCTGGAACTGACCCGCATGATCTCCATCCAGACCGCACCACAAATTAGGCTGGTGCAGAGCAGCGACACATTGATGTCCGAGAAGATTCAGTCCACGATCGTCAACACCATTCCGCTCTGGAAAAGTCAGATGGTGCTTGCCCTAGGCGTTACTCATTCCGAACAGGCAGCAAAAGCACAACGTGACGTTACAAATATGACTAATGAACTGCTGCGCAAAAATGCTGCCACCTTAAAGATGGCAACCGTGGAAGCTGCCAAGGAATCGGAGCGCGGGATTGTGGATATTGAAACGCTAAAGACAACAAACGAATCCCTGATCAGCACACTCGATGAAGTTATGCGCATCCAGACCGAAGGCCACGAAAAACGCCAGGCAGCAGAACTTGAACTAAACCGGATCGAAAATGAATTGAAGGCGAAACTGCTTGAAATTCGCAGATAATATTATAGCAGGGAAGATTTATCTTCCCTGCTATATTTTAAATTAAGTATGAACTAGTTATGATATTGCGTATTTTGTCCACCTTTTACAGAATTCGAATTTTTTTATTGCCTCAATGTTTAGGGGAAAACTTTTTAATTCTTTTCCCCCTCCCGTATAATTCTCCACCTCTCACACAGCTTCTCAAATCCGCACACCGCGTTTGCCGGGCTTGTGGATGGCAGACGGACGGCCTCTCTGCACGCCGCCGGCCGCATATATTTTTGGTAGAGTTCATATGCCTTCGCCCCATTCGCAAAAATCCGGATATCTGACACCTCTGCTAAGATTCGCCTAATATCATTCGCCTGTACATTGCGGATGGAAGCATCAGAAGAACCAGTAATATCACAGCTTGCAATCACATCCCAGACTGCGATATGTTCTCTGAGAAGCATTTCCTTTTTCTCCTGTACAGTAGCGGGAACAGCACATCCACAAACCGCCGCCAGCACACGCCAGAAACGGTTTCTTGGATGTCCGTAATAAAAATTTTGTTCGCGGGATTTCACGGATGGAAAGGTTCCAAGAATCAATACCTGGGACGTTTCATTATAAATCGGTTCAAAGATATGAGTTACATGGGTATACTCCGCCATTTTCTTCCCCTCACTTTAACGGCAAATATTTCTCTATCACATTCTCCTTCATCCAGGTAATCACTGGACCAAGCAAAAACACCATTGCAATTGTAACTGCGCCAAGTCTTGTCCCAAAAATTACTGCCACCACACAGACAAACCCATCGTAAAGCATACGCACCACGCGAAATGAAAGTTTTTTCTGGTGCGAAGCAATAATAAAACAGAGCGCGTCATACGGCGCGGTTCCAAGATCACAGGCCATATATGCGGAGGCTACCACCACGAAACCAAAAAGTGCCACCGTTGCCACAATCACACGCACAGCCATATTTTCAAAAGCCTGCTCCGGCAACCAAAAAGAATTCACCCAGGTAAAAAAATCAAAACTATAACCGACCAAAAACATATTTGCAATCGTTCCCCAACCAAGCTGATTGCGTCCAAACAACAGCACGAAGATAAATAAAATACAATTTAATGTTGCCTGCCAGTTTCCAAGTGACCAGCCAATTTTCCCGGAAATAGCAAGATTCATCACCGTACAAGGGTCAGAACCGAATCTACACGGGTTCAAAAAAGAAATAAAAAATCCCATCAAGATCACCGATACTACAACTAATATCAGCCTTCGCAAATCCACATATAAAAATTTCATTGCTTCCTCACTTCTGCATATCGCCGTCCACAGCGATTCTATGCCTATTCATCAATATTCTTTTCCTTAATGATACAGACTTTTATTTTCATACCTCGCCTCGCAGGTCAAAAGAACACCCAGCCGTTTAAACGAAGTTGTATCTACCGACGAGAGGATCACGGTGGTATGCACCTGACATCCAAAGAGTTTTGGCAATTGCTCAAGCGCGCGCCTTGCGTTCTCATCATCCTTGGCACTGATGGAGAGGGCGATCAGCACTTCATCCGTATGTAAACGCGGATTCTTGCCGCCGAGATACTCAGTTTTTAACCGCTGGATTGGTTCTATGGCGGACGGAGAAATTAAGTCAATCTCATCCGGAATTTCTGCTAATGTCTTCAGCGCGTTTAACAGCACAGCCGCCGACGCACCGAGAAGCTTTGTTGTCTTTCCGGTAACAATCGTCCCATCCGGCAATTCCATCGCCGCCGCAGGCAGTTCCGTGCGCTTTGCCACCGAATTCGCCGCGGGCACTACCTTTCGATCCTCCGCTTTAAGCCCGGATTGATTCATCAGAAGTTCCAATTTAAAAACTTCCTCATTTTTTCCATGTCCCTGCACAAGATTTACAAGTCCCTGATAATATCTGCGAATAATCTCCTGGTTTGATGCCTCCTGGCAAACCTCATCGTCACAGATGCAGTTTCCCGCCATATTGACCCCCATATCCGTCGGGGATTTGTACGGACTCTCCCCAAAAATCGCGGTAAAAATCGTCTGCAATACCGGAAAAATCTCGATATCCCGATTGTAATTTACTGTGGTTTCCCCATAGGCTTCCAGATGGAACGGATCGATCATATTCACATCGTTTAAATCCGCTGTCGCCGCCTCATACGCGCGGTTGACCGGATGGTGCAACGGCAGATTCCAGATAGGAAAGGTTTCAAACTTCGCATACCCCGCATGAATACCACGCTTTTGTTCATGGTAGAGCTGGGAGAGACAGGTCGCCATCTTTCCGCTGCCAGGTCCCGGCGCAGTGATCACAACGAGGGGTCTTGTCGTCTCAATATAGTCGTTTCGCCCATACCCCTCCTCACTCAAAATCAGCGGGATATTGTTCGGGTACCCGGCAATCCGATAATGTCTGTACACGCGAACCCCAAGTTCCTGTAGGCGGTCGCGAAAATCGTCCGCTGCCCTCTGCCCCGCATACTGTGTTACCACAACGCTCCCGACATACAGTCCAAGCCCCCTAAACATATCAATCAGGCGCAGCACATCCTTGTCGTAGGTGATTCCAATATCCGAGCGCACCTTATTCTTCTCGATATCCGCCGCACTGATCACAATAACTAATTCCGCCTGATCCTTTAGCTGAAGCAAAAGTTTTAACTTGCTGTCCGGCGCGAACCCCGGAAGCACACGCGATGCATGGTAATCATCAAAAAGTTTTCCCCCAAATTCCAGATAGAGCTTATTGTCAAATTTTTCCACTCTCTCCCGGATATGCTCGGACTGCATTCTCAAATATTTTTGATTGTCAAAACCGATTTTCATTTTATTCCCTCCTGTACACTCCACTCTCACTTTCCCCCTTACATTAAACGTTTTGTTTATTTCATTAGTTGCTCTTGCAGGGCAAACAATACATAAAGTTCCCGCAAAGCTTCCATTAAAACCATTATTCATCCTACCACTAAGCTTCTTCCGGTGCATTTTTTAAGATAAGGTTTGTCAAAATACCAAGGATTAGTGCCGCCGCGACGGAGGTGATCTTCACCCGCCCAACTGTCAATGTCAGACCGCCAATCCCCGCAATTAGGATCACCGAAACCACGAAAAGATTTTTGTCCTTATTTAAATCTACCTTCTGTATCATTTTAAGCCCTGACACCGCGATAAAACCATACAGTGCCATACACACACCGCCCATAACGCAGGGCGGAATGGAATTTACAAACGCAATAAACGGAGAGAGAAAAGAGATCAGGATTGCTCCAACTGCCGCACTGATAATCGTGGCAATCGAGGCATTCCTTGTGATCGCCACACAGCCTACGGATTCCCCGTAAGTGGTATTTGGACAGCCGCCAAACAGCGCGCCAACCATCGATCCAATCCCATCGCCAAGAAGTGTTTTGTCAAGTCCCGGCTCCTTTAACAGATCCCGCTCAATAATAGAGGATATATTTTTATGATCCGCAATATGTTCCGCAAACACAACGAACGCAACCGGGATATAGGCAACCGCAATGGAAGCAATATAGGAGGGATTTAATTCGGAAAAACCATCCTTTGCTGTAAAAAATGTAAAATCTGGTACTACAAAAAATGTCTTTAGACAAACTCCATCTTCCGTGAGTGTCGCAAAAGAGGAGAAATCCAGCACTTTAAGCATATCTGTATGTGTCACATTTCCAATAAGCGTCAAAATCAGAGCTGTCCCATATCCTGCCAGAATACCTAAAATAAACGGAATTAATTTTGCCATCCTCTTGCCGTAGGTAGAACATAATATGGTTACCGTCAATGTTACCAGCCCACAAAAAAGTGCGATAAGCGGCTGCGCCACGGATACATTATCCACCTTTACCCCGCCGCTTGTCAGATCCCCCACGGCATTCCCTGCAAGAGAAAGTCCAATAATCGCGACCGTCGGTCCAATCACCACAACGGGCATCAATTTATTCAGCCAGTCCACTCCGACAAATTTTACAAGCATTGCAATTCCAACATAGACAAGCCCCGCAAAACCCGCACCAAAAATCAATCCAAGATAGCCTAAACTCATTGATATCCCACCTGCAAATGCCGCACTCATCGGCTCGATAAATGCAAAGGAGGAACCCAAAAACACAGGACTTTTCCTCCTTGTAAACAGGATATAGACCAATGTACCCACACCCGCGCCAAACAGTGCCGCCGCCGAACTCATGCCGTTTCCCACAATCATTGGCACCACCAGTGTCGCCGCCATAATTGCTAAGAGCTGCTGGATCGCAAACATCACCATCGCCCCAAACTTCGGTCGGTCTTCTACCTGGTAAATCATTTTCATACAAAACCTCTTTTCTGCGCTGTTTCCCCATATGCAGGCAGCTTCGCGCCGAACAGCGCGCAGACGAAAAGCTCCTTTTACATAGAAAAAAATAGTTTCCGTCGCCACCGACCAAACTACTTTTACCGTCTCACATGGTAACACAGACCTTAGCATTTGTAAACCTTTTTTTATCAAACCTTCAAGAAATCTTCCTCCATTTGTTTCTTTATGATCTTTTCGAAATTTCAGGATAGAATTTTGAACAAAAAACAATCTTAGAAATACTAAAAAAGGAACTAGCTTTACTAAAATTTTCACAAAAAAAATAAGCCGCAAACCCCGGATTTTACTAAAACCCCTCTGGTTTGCGGCTTTTTATCGTCATGCAGTTGATGGGACTTGAACCCACACCCACGTAAGTGGACATGAACCTGAATCATGCGCGTATGCCAATTCCGCCACAACTGCAAAAACAATGCTTATTTATTCTACCACTGAAATCTTCGTTTGTCAACAGTTTTTAAAAAAAATCTTCCTTTTTTCTTGACTTTATCCTATCTTCGTTGTATTATATCAAACAAAATAGCCGATTGTTCAAACAAACTATCAACAAAGAAACGAGGTATAGAATCATGGATATCAAAGCTCAGATTGAAAAAGTTGTAGAGATGGTCACAAAAGACAAAAGTCTGCTTACCCAGTTCCAGGCGGAACCAGTAAAGGCAGTGGAGAAAGTAATTGGCATCGATCTGCCGGATGAGATTATCAACAAGGTAGTGGATGGGGTGAAATCAAAGATCACCGTTGATAAACTCTCTGACACCTTCGACGCAATCAAAAAGCTGTTTTAAAGTTTAAAAGCAGGGGACAAAAAACAATCCGCCCCTGCTTTTATTTTCTCTATCTCTGCTGCCGGAAAAGACCTGGATCCGCACCAAGGCTCTTTAATGCATCCTGCATTACTTTCTCCGCCTCATCGTCATCATACGCCTCCAAGCGTTCCTGCGCTTTCTGACAGGAATCAAACAAATTTTGCGGGATATTGTAACGCATTAAATTGTCAATTTTTTCCAGTGCCTCCTTAATATCAAAATTTTTCAGGTCATCAAGGATATAGAGGATTCTGGAATTCAACTCACCGAGACTGATCGTCGGCTTCTCCACACCCGCGCCGATCCCCTGGTCGCGCTCCATCATCTTTAACACGCGCTGAATCATGCTCTCCGCACCCGCCAAGTCATTGGATTGAAGCTTTACTTTTGCCGCGTGTACCCGTCCGGACACAGCCTCCTCGATCTGATACCCCATAATCTCATCAATCTTCATCACTGCCGCCTTTAATTTTCCGCCCTGAATGCTTGCAAGCGCATCCTTTATCAGCTTGTAGAGTTCCTCACCCTCCATCGGCAGTACACCGCGCCGTTTTAAGGCACGCTTTACACGCTCGTGAAGATCATCGGAATTAACTGGCTTAACAATATAATCCATAATCCCCAACTTGGAACCCTCAATTACCGTTTCCTTATCCTTTTTTGCCGTCAGAAGAATTACCGGCACAGTAATTCCATTTTCCTGTGTGCGGATTTCTTTGAGTGTCTCGATCCCATCCATAATTGGCATCTGCACATCCAAAAGAATCAGATCCACTTTCTCAATATACAAAAATTTAATTGCACGCTTTCCGGAACTTATGGGAATCACTTCATACTCATCCTTTAATTCCTGCTCCAGACTTGCCAGGTTTACCATATTATCATCCACTGCCAGAATTCTCAATTTTTCCATTTCAACACACCTTTCTTATAATACTAATTTTTATCGTTTTTCCACCATCTCACGCAGCATATCCTCCGCTTCATCGTCCTCATACATCTTTAATTTTGTCCGAATTTCAGAAAGTGTCCCCCGAATTCCTGCTGGAAGTTTATGCCCCAAAAGCCACTCGACCTTTTCTGCGCACTGTTTTGACTTAAAGCGCGAAACCAGTGTCAGAGCTTCCTTAATCCCTTCCTGCATCGCATCCGGCGCAATCTCCGGCTTATCCGTATCATCCTCCGCTCCAAAACGTCCTTTCTTCTCAAGCAGCGATTTAATTTCTGATAAAAGTTTTTGGTATAACTTCATCAGATCTTCATAGGTGGCCTGCACCGTTTCCACATCCTGCGCCGCCGCGGCATCCTCCTGAATCCTTGCCTTTGCAGATAGCTCCATCGCGCCGATATTTGCAGAGGCACTCTTTAATGCATGTACCTCAATCCGGTAATTTTTCATATCCTCACATTCCAAAAGTTCCTGCAGATATTTTGTCTTTTTCAGACCATCCATATAAAAAAGAGAAAGAAGTTCCAAGTAATCTTCCACAGTACCAGTATGATACTCCATTACTTTCTTTATGTCAACACTGTCCATCGAAATATCTGAAAAATCTTCCCTGTCGGTGCTTTCTCCCCCGCTCTCCTTTGGTTCCTCCTCATAGATTTTGCGATCATCAGGAATCCACTTGTCAAGCATCCAGTACATCGGCTCTCTGTCCACCGGTTTTGCAAGAAAATCCTGAAATCCACTTGATAAAAACATCTCTTGCACCCCTGGCATCACATTGGCCGTCAGGGCAACCACAATTGGTGCGCTGCCATTTTCACCACATTCCCGTATAATCTTCGTGGCCTCGACACCATCCATATCCGGCATCATATGATCCATAAAAATCAGATCAAACTTCTCTTTCTTGACCAGTTCGATTGCTTCGGGACCACTCTGCGCCTTTGCCAACTGCACACCATAAGGTTTGAGCATCCCCACCGCCACCTGCCGATTGATTAAATTGTCATCAACCACCAAAATCTTGTAATCCGGCGCGGTAAACATTCTTATCTCGTCCTCCTGCTCCATTTCCAGTTCCTCCTCCTGCTTCGCTACTGTCCGCCTATCCAGCACCTGCTGCAAAAGTGTGATGGTAAAGGTACTCCCCTCCCCATAAACACTTTCCACCTCGATCGTTCCTTTCATCTGATCCGCCAGTTTTTTTGAGATCGAAAGCCCCAGACCTGTTCCTCCCGCACTGCGGTTCTTTCTCGAATTCACCTGATTGAAATTCTCAAAAATCTTTGACATATCTTCTTTTTTAATCCCGATCCCCGTATCCTCGACTTTACATATCAAGTTCCACTTATCCTCGGCGACATAATTTCCATCCACCGTCAGTTTCACATAGCCCTTGCGTGTAAACTTTATCGCATTGTTAAGCAGATTGATTAAGATCTGCCGAATTCCATCGTCACTTCCATAAAACTTACACGGAACCGAATCCACAATCTCATATTTCATTTCCAGTCCCTGCTGCTTGGCCGCCATCTCCATCATCACGATCACTTCATGCACCAGTTTCTTTATATAATATGCATTTTCGACCAATTCCATCTTCCCTTCCTCAACCCGTGAGACATTGAGAATATTATCAAGAATACAGAGAAGATTCTTTGAGGCCGATTTGATATCGCAAGCATAATTATAAATTTTCCGCCCCTTGGATTCCTCCTTCATCAGATCGCTCAGCCCTACAATCGCATTCATTGGTGTGCGAATCTCGTGTGACATATTCGCCAAAAATTCACTTTTTGCAAGATTTGCCTCCTCTGCCCGCTCGCTCATCTCCTCGATTTCCCGGATATAATTCTTTGTCTTTGTAATATCAAAAGCCAAAAACACATAGCCGCGCAGCGTATTTTTTCTGTCGCGAATCACCTTTAAATGCCCCTCAAAATATCGGTTATGTAACTGAAATTCATACCGCCCTTCCGCCTCAAAAATCCCTGGTGGAAATCCGTCCAATTCATGAATGCATTTTCCTATACTCTCCTGGTTCAATGTGGAAAAAATTCCCACGGCAGCCGGATTGTACCCAGTAATCCGCCGCTCACCATCTAAAAAGATCACGCTGTCATCAATCTCCGCAAGTGCTGTGTGCGCTGCCACACGGCTCAGATCATAATTCTGTTTGGCCCAGACAAAAATTACAATAACCGAAAGCGTGATGGCTAATGTAGCTGGACAGGGATCACAACTGTGTATCACTCTCAGATTGTATAGGATGAGAACTGTGGCAGGAACCAGACAGAGCATTGCAATCAGACGATAGTGCATTGTTCTCTCCCGCTCCGGCTGCCGGATCATGGCGCGCATCAAAACCACCAGTGCCATCACACAGGGAATGCCACAGCAGACGATTGCAAAAATATAATACATCACTCCATACTGAAATATATACTGCCCATAGCCGTCCGTCCCCACCACAAATTCTTTTGCGCGGTAAAACAGCGTATGCTTGTCATTAGTCCAGACAAAGCCAAAAATAATCATATTAGCCGCACTAAGTGCCCATAATACCTGCCTTGGAACTTTCATTCCACAATAATAATAAATGAAACGCATAAAAAACAAAATCACCCAGCTGGAACCAAGATACTGCATTTTAATTGCCCACAGTGCTGCCTGAGGCTCCGTCGAAGCCAGCTCCAACAGATAACCAGAATTTTGAATAATGCTGCAAACTAGGAAAAACGCCATCATCTGCTGCATATTCGTAACATCCATATGTAAAATCAACAGTAGCGCGGAAAAGACCAGCAGCAATACCAGTATTTGTGCGCAAATCATAAATGTATGCATAATCTGTCCTCCTTCGTTGGACGCAAACCGGTGTTAGCGATATTATACCATGTTCAGAGAACATGGTACCTCCGGCAGATGCGCATAGTTCACAAAGGTAATTGTCCTCCCGTTGGTCGGACGTGAACTAGCGCGGGTATAATATCTGTCGATATTATACCATGT
>CAJTLX010000013.1:4211-65034 GCA_910577165.1 uncultured Lachnospiraceae bacterium | reverse complement strand
GTGCGTCGTAAAGGTCGAATTATTACCTCCGCCGTGATCCATATGAAGTACCAGCGCCATATCCAGGATCTTTGCCTCAAGCCTGGTATATTTACGGTTTTCTCTTAACATCATCAATATATTTTCCGCGGTAGACAACTCCTGCGACGGTGCATAGATGAACAGGTCGTCTCCTCTTCTGTAATTATAGGCATGATATCCGTAGACCATCAGCATCGGAAACTGACTGATCAGATTCAGACATTGGCGCATCACATTTTGAAATGAGGTATCCTCCGCTGCGTCGTCGTAGGAATAGAGGGTGAGGATACTTTTAGAAAGCGAGATCATTAGGTTTTCTGCGGGTGCTTTCATAATAACATCACGGAAAAAGTTCTGCGGCAATTGTCTGCGTTCTCCGAGTTCTGCAAAAAATTCTTCCAGATCATGTTTTCCGGGAAGTTCCCCAAAAAGTAAGAGATAGGCAACCTCCTCAAAGCCAAAGCGATCTTCGTCCAAAAATCCCTTTGTCAGCTCTTTTACATTGTAACCGCGATAGTAAAGCTCGCCCGGACATGGAATTTCCTGCCCGTTTTCCTTGCGCTTGGCATAGACCTCGGAAATATTGGTCAGTCCGGCCAGCACACCTTTTCCGTTCAGATCGCGCAGACCGCGCTTGACATCATAATCTTTATACAGATTCGTATCGATCTTGTCGCGTTCCATACAGATATGCGAGAGTTTATCAATTTGTGGGGTGACTTCAAAGATAATGTTTTCCACCATGGGCAAATACCTCCTGTTTTGATCAAAAAAGCACTGCATAGTCTAAACAATACAGGTCCATGCAATGCTTCTGCACTTGCGGATATGCTGTGACCATTTTTTTGGAGCAGCTAATCCGCCCATGTTTGCGCTTGCAGCGCAAACTGGTTGTGTGAAAGGGATAACGTTCGAAATCCTTTTGCTTCCCTTATGCCCTTTTCACTCTTATTGTATATCTATCATACTAAAAAAGTGGGGGCAGTGTCAAGCAAATCTCGATTTCTTTCGGAAGTTTATGTTTTTTTAAGATCCAGAATAACGGGGAAAGCAATATAAAGAATACCTTTTTTGAAATTTTCTTGTCTTTTGAAGGAGGAATTAGTGGGCGTTGTCGATATCAAAGAAAAATTGCTTGAGGCGATAAATCAGGTAGAAGAAATTTCGAGGGTTTCCGTTGAAAATACGGCGCAGATCAGCGGATCTACCCAGGAACAGGTATCCGGCGTGCAGGAAATTTTGGTTTCGGTGGAAAAGATGCAACAGGGTATGCAGCAGCTCTCTGCGATGGTAAACGCGGATTAAAGAAAAAAATGGATGAACCTAGAAAAAGAACAGCTTTTTTCAAAGCTGTTCTTTTTTTTCTGCAATTTTTATTCTTTTTAACAAAATCTTCTTGACCATACAGCTACTGCACGGTTTATAATGCCGATCGAACAAAGAAAATCACAACCGATTGGAGGAGGATTTTGATGAAAAGCATTTTTTCCAAAGTTAAGTTGCGCGGGCGGCAGATTTTATGCCTGTCCATCCTGGTTCTGATCGCGGCAGTCGGGGAGATGATGCTGCCCTCACTGCTGGCGCAGATGATCAATGACGGCGTAGCGGATACTTCTAAGAGCAAGGTACTTACACTTGCCATTCTGATGGCGGGTATCACCATCCTAGCATGTGTGGTCAATTTCCTGTCCGTAAAGATCGCCTCCCGTATTTCTACGGACTTTGCCGCAGAACTGCGCGGGCAAGTATTTGAAAAGGTACAGAATTTTTCCGCAACAGAGCTTGACCGCTTTGGCACAGCAAGCCTTGTCACACGAAGCACATCGGATATCACAAATGTGCAAAATTTCCTGGTCATGCTGTTGCGCATCGGGTTCTTAGCACCAATGATGGCGGTGGCGGGGCTGGTCTTTTCCGCTGCGACTGGCGGAAAAGTCAGCTCTGTACTAAGCGTTGCAATCCCCGTGCTCTTGGTTGGCTGTGGCATTGTAATTTTGCTTGCCTCCAGCTATTCCATCAAACTCCGCAAAAAGCTTGACCGAATCAACCAGCTATTTCTGGAATCCTTAGAAGGGGTGCGCGTAATCCGCGCCTTTAACAAGCAGGAGGGGGAGAAGGTGCGCTTTGAGGAGGCGAACAGTGATTACACTGCGACAGCAATGATTTCCGGTCGGATCACAAGTCTTTTGCTGCCAATCATCAATGTAATCTTTGGTGTGACCACAGCAGCGGTGTTGGGTCTTGGCGCGCACTATGTGGAAACAGGTGCGATGGAAGTTGGTTCATTGGTGGCGAACAGTCAGTATATCAGTATGGTGCTGATGTCGGTGATGATGCTCGCGCTCGTGATTATGATGTTCCCGACCGCATATGCCTGTGCGGGGCGCATTGCTGAGGTGCTTTACGCTGAGCCAAGTATTCAGGACGGAAAATTTTGTTTTAACGATCGTCCGCTTCGCTCCAGCGTGGAATTTCGCCATGTAACGTTTGCCTATCCGGGCGCGCAGGAACCGATCTTAAAGGATATTAGCTTCAGGGCAAATCCCGGCGAGGTCACCGCTATTATCGGTGGGACGGGAAGAGGAAAATCCAGTATTTTGAAACTGATTCCACGCTTGTACGACCCGCTGTTCGGGGAGGTTTTGGTTGACGGTGTAAATGTCAGGGACTATGAAGTTGATGATCTCCGCTCCCTGATCGGGTATGTTCCGCAGAAAAATATTCTCTTTTCGGGCGATATTGCTTCGAACCTAAATTTCGGAAAGGAAACGGGCAAGGAGGCGGACTGGAAGGAAGCGGCAGAGATTGCCTGCGCTGAGGAATTTATCTTAAAGAAGAAAAATGGGTACCATGATGCGATCGCGCAGGGGGGAACCAACCTTTCCGGCGGACAGCGTCAGCGCATGGCAATTGCGCGCGCTATAATGAAAAAGCCGGAGATCTATATTTTTGACGACAGTTTTTCCGCGCTGGATATGAAAACCGACCGGATACTGCGCCAAAATTTAAGAGCGGCACTGGGGGAGGCAACAGTGATTATGGTGGCACAGCGGATCAGCACTATTTTGGACGCAGATCGCATCCTTGTGGTGGATGACGGAAGGATTGTCGGGCAGGGAACGCACGATGAACTGTTAGATACCTGCCCGCTCTACCGCGAGATTACAAAAATACAGCCTGGGAAGGAGGCGGTCTGATATGGGAAAGCATACATTTAAACGATTGTCTGGCTATCTGAGGGCATATCGGCTGCGGCTATTTTTTGTTTTGTTTTTTGCTGCGGTCAGCACGATCTTTACAGTGATGACTCCATTTGTAATCGGAAAAGTTACAACTACTTTATTTGACAGTATCCGCGATGGTGTATTTTACTGGGAAAATATTCTTTGGCTTTTGGCTGCCCTAATTTTTTTGTATTTAATTTCACAGTTTTTCTCATTTTTGCAGGGTTTTTATATGGCAAAGATCACGGCAAATATGATGCGTGAGATCCGTAAAGATATTGATAATAAAATGCATCGCTTAAAGCTTAATTATTACGATACGCACACGCACGGCGATATTTTAAGTGTGATCACGAACGATGTGGATACAATCAATAATATGGTCAGCCAGAATCTGACTTCGATCGTGACACAGGTGATCACAGCGGTAGGAATTCTTTTAATGATGCTTTCGATCAGTCCGGGGCTTACGCTAATTCCGGTAATTATGGTGCCGCTCTCCCTGCTTAGTGCAGCGGGGGTAATGAAAGCCGGGGGCAGGCATTACGGGCGGCAGCAGGAGCTTTTGGGGAAATTAAACGGATATATTGAAGAAATGTATAACGGGCAGTCCGTCATTCAGACTTTTTGCTATCAGGAGAGGGCAAAGCGGCAGTTTTACGCACTGAATAAGGAATTAAAGGAAAGTTCCTACAGGGCGGAGATCACATCAGGAGCGGTCAGCCCGATCACGACTCTAGTCAATGATACGGGGTATGTGATCTGTGCCGCCATCGGCTGCCTGCGTGCTATTGGCGGTCTGATCACGGTGGGAAATGTACAGGCGATGTTAGAGTATACCCGCCGGTTTGCTGAGCCGTTTTCTTCCCTTGCAGGGATGGCGGGCAGCTTCGGTGCGGCGAAGGCAGCGGGCGAGAGGATTTTTGCCCTGCTGGATGCCGAGGAGGAATCGGCGGATGTAGAAAATGGAATTATTCCGAACAAATGTTCGGGAAGCGTAATCTTTGAGAATGTCCAGTTTGGCTACACGCCGGATCGGATGCTGATGAACAATGTAAATATCACAGTGAAACCGGGGCAAAAGGTTGCTATTGTGGGACCGACCGGGGCGGGGAAAACCACGCTGATCAACCTGCTGATGCGCTTTTATGAGATTAACAGCGGCGCGATCACGGTGGATGGGGTGAATATCCGCGATATGACAAGGAAGGAGCTGCGCAGCCGCTTTGGGATGGTACTGCAGGATACCTGGCTGTTTGAGGGAACAATCGCAGAAAATCTTGGGTATGCGGGGGAAAAGATGGAAAGAGAACAGATTGTGGCAGCGGCGAAATCTGCCTGTGCGCATGATTTTATCAAGACATTTTCTGGTGGGTATGATATGGTACTATCTAAGGGTGCGGAGAATATTTCACAGGGCGAGCGTCAGCTGTTAACCATTGCCCGCGCGATCGCTGCCGACCCGGAGATTATGATTTTAGACGAGGCGACCAGCAATGTGGACACGCACACGGAGGTTCTGATTCAACAGGCAATGGCAAGACTGATGAAAGGGCGCACCAGCTTTGTGATTGCACATCGCCTCTCGACCATCCACGATGCGGATATGATTTTATATATGGAGGATGGCGATATCAAGGAGGTGGGGAACCACGATGCGCTGATAAAGAAAAATGGGAAGTATGCGGCACTATATAATAGCCAGTTTTCGTAAGACAAAGACTTTTCTGAACGCAGAGAGGATAAAAAAGAGCGGGGAGCATCAATAGTTTATCGATGCTCCCCGCTTGTAGTAGTGGTTTTAAAACATTACTCCCAAATCATTTTAAGAAAAGAAAAGACTTTTATTGTCAATTTTCATATCCTAAAAATTATCGGGAGGCATTCACCGCGTCAGCCTTGCTTCCGGCGCGGTTACGATGAACAGTTGCGTGTAAAGGTGCAACAGCCGCAGTTGCACAATGCGGCTCTTTACCTTATCTATTATACGCTAGTTTTCCTTTTTATGGTAGACAGAACATTCGTTCTTTTCGGCAGGGAGTTTAATGTGAAAAATAATGCTGATGCATTTATTTTTTATACATGAATTTATACTGAAGCGTCACAAATTCAAAAATCGCAGAGCCGAATCGGATATTCGGTTCGCGCACCTACGCAAAAAACGCTTCGGAATGGGGGATTTTTATGAAAATAAATCATAGAAAAATTCAATTTTTATAACAGACAATATTTGTTTTATTATTAGGTAATTTTTAGCTTATTAGGATAAAGGAGAAAAATTCTGGATTCTTGACAGGTGATCGTTCAGTCAGTATAATAGAATCAGTCTGAAAGCGATAAGACAAAATACAATATAATAAGGGGGCATTTCTATGAAGATTGTCATTATCGGCGGTGTTGCTGCCGGGACAAAGGTAGCGGCAAAGCTGAAGCGTGAAAATCCACAGGACGAAATTGTAATCTATACTCGTGGAAAAAATATTTCTTATGCCGGGTGCGGACTTCCGTACTATATCGGCGGAGCGATTGCATCGGAGAGCGAATTGATTGTAAATACTCCGGAAAAATTTATGAAACTAACAGGGACTACTGTACATACAAATAGCGAGGTAGTAGCAGTAAATCCGGCTAAGAAAAAGATCTCTGTAATTTCCTCCGATACAGAGGAGAAAAAAGAAGTTAGTTATGACAAACTTGTGATTGCCGTAGGTGCGCAAAGTATGGTACCCCCTGTGCCGGGAACAGATCTTTCCGGTGTGTTTACTGTGCGCACGCCGGAGGATGCAATCGCTATCCGAACATATGTCAAAGAGCAGAAGGTAAAGCGCGCAGTGGTTGTCGGAGGGGGATTTATCGGTCTTGAGGTTGCGGAAAATCTGATGACACAGGGAATTTCTGTTACGGTGATGGATATGGCCAATCAGCTAATGCCAAATATCTTTGATGCGGAGATGGCAGATTATATCAAAAAAAGACTTGTGTCAGGAGGAATGCGGATTCTTACGGGGACAGCACTTGTAAAGATTACTGGTTCAAGTTCGCAAGATAACGCGAAACCGGACGATGAAATAGAAATCACTGCTGCCAAGCGGGTAAGTGGTGTGGATACGAGCGCGGGAAATTTGTCGGCGGAGATGGTGATCCTTGCGGCGGGAATTCGTCCGGCAACGGCATTTTTATCCGATACCGGACTTTTGATGGAGCGCGGCTGCATTGTGACGGATGAGTGCCAGAGAACAAATCTTTCGGATATTTATGCGGTGGGGGACTGCGTTATAGTAAAAAATCGTATTACAGAGAAACAACAGTGGTCGGCGATGGGTTCCACGGCAAATATTTCTGGGCGCGCACTGGCATTAAACCTTAAAGGGGAGGAGACAAAATATCCGGGCTGCCTTGGCACCGGTGTGGTAAAGCTCGCCAAAGATGTAAATGCGGCGCGCGCAGGGCTTACCGAAGAACAGGCAAAAGAAGCAGGATTTTCGGCTATCTCTGTATTGTGCATTGCAGATGACAAGGCGCATTATTATCCCGATTCCGATATTTTTATTACCAAACTAATTGCGGATGCAAATACACATAGGCTTCTTGGAATGCAGGTAATCGGCGGCGGTGCGGTGGATAAGATGGCGGATATTGCCGTGACGGGAATTTCTCTTGGCGGAAGGGTGGAGGATTTTATTATGATGGATTTTTCCTATGCCCCGCCATTCTCAACGGCAATCCATCCATTTGCCGTGGCGTGCAGCATCTTAGTCAACAAGCTTAGCGGGCGGTTTGAAACATTTACTCCGACCGAGTATATAGCGGGCGCGTCGGCAGAATACAAACTGATCGATGTGCAGCCCGCTCCGGCAATCCCTGGCGCGGAGTGGCTTGACCTTACAAAGCCGGAAGCCTTTGCTGAAAAACATGAAAAGAATGAAAAAATTTTGCTTGTCTGTGCGAAGGGCAAGCGCGGATATCTGGCGCAAAATAAACTAAAGGCACTCGGTTTTACGAACACGCGTGTTTTAGAGGGTGGCGCGACGTTTAACACCATCAAAAAGACCTTTGCCAAGGGGAAGCTTCCTCCGGAGGAGATTAAGCGTGTTAAGGGACTTGGCTGTCTGCAGGATAAGCGGTACGGCGATGTGTTCAATGTGCGCGTGATCACGCGGAATGGAAAGATTACCAATGCGGAGCAGAGGGCGATTGCGGAGGCGGCGGGAAAATTTGGAAGCGGCGAACTTACCATGACGACCCGTCTGACTTTAGAAATTCAGGGTGTGCCATATGCAAATATTGATCCATTGATTGCCTTTTTGGCAGAGCATCATCTGGAAACTGGCGGCACGGGTTCTCTTGTGCGCCCGGTGGTTTCCTGCAAGGGGACAACCTGCCAGTACGGGCTGATCGATACATTCGCGCTGAGCGAAAAGATTCACGAGCGTTTTTATAAAGGGTACCATCAGGTAACCCTGCCGCATAAATTTAAAATTGCGGTGGGGGGATGCCCAAATAATTGTGTAAAGCCGGATTTAAATGATCTTGGAATTATCGGGCAGCGCGTTCCGGTCTTTGATTATTCCAAATGCCGTGGCTGCAAGAAATGTCAGGTAGAATTATCCTGTCCGATGAAAGTGGCGAAGGTGGAGGATCAACTGTTGCGCCTTGATGCAGAGACCTGCAATGGCTGCGGGCGATGCAAGGCAAAATGTCCGTTTGGTGTGACAGAGGAATATATCGAAGGGTGCAGGATCTATATTGGCGGAAGATGGGGCAAGAAAATCGCAAATGGCCGCCCGCTTGCGAAACTTTTTACAAACGAGGAGGAAGTTTTAGATACAGTGGAGCGCGCCATCCTGTTTTTCAGGAATGAGGGAATTACGGGGGAGCGTTTCGCGGACACAGTAAACCGGCTTGGATTTGAGTATGTGCAGGAAAAACTTCTAAGCGGAACGATCGATAAATCCGCAGTGCTTGAAAAGAAAGTAAAGGGCGGGGCAACCTGTTAGTATTTGATCCTGTCCGAAAAACTTTTGATAAAATTTTTGCAGGATGGATAAGCGAGGAGAAAATGGAAATTATTAGAAATTCACGAAAAACGGCATGGATTTTACTTTGTGCGGTTATTATGGTATCCGGTTTTTTTGCTGGCTGTGGAAAGGAGAAGGAACCCGCAGGAGATACCCCCACCACGCCCTCAGCGGACATCTATACGTTTACGGATGATCTGGGGCGTGAGGTCAGTGTATCCTCCTACAAGCGCGTGGCGGCACTGCTTGGAAGCTATGCGGATATGTGGGTGCTTGCGGGAGGGGAACTTTGCGCCGCGCCGGACGATGCATTTGAAGATTTTAATCTGCCTCTGTCCGATGAGGTAATTTCCCTTGGCGGAACAAAAAGTTTAAGTCTTGAGCTGTTGCTCTCCGCTAATCCGGATCTCGTGCTTGCAAGCACAAATACTACACAGCACTTAGAATGGCAGGAGGCACTTACCGGTGCGGGCATTGCCGTGGCATATTTTGATGTGGCCTGCTTTGAGGACTATTTGCGGGTGTTAAAAATCTGTACGGAGATCACGGGGCAGGAAAAATCTTATGAACAGTACGGGGAGGGACTAAAAGAGCGAATTGAAACTGTGCTTGCCCGTTGCAAGGACAAAAAAGCTCCCCACGTTCTGTTTATGCGCGCCTCGGCGGCAAGCATACGCGCGAAGGGAAATGAGGGAAACGTGTTAGGTGAGATGCTTATGGGGTTCGGCTGTGTCAATATCGCGGATACGGATGATCAGCTACTTGAAAATTTAAGTGTGGAGAGCATTGCCCTGCAAGATCCGGATAAAATATTGGTGCTTCCTGTTGGGGATGATCTGGATGCCGCAAAACAGAGTGTCGAGGAAATGGTTGAAGAGAATCCGCTGTGGAAGGAACTAACCGCGGTGAAAAATGGGGAAATATATTATCTGGATAAGCATTTATTTAATTTAAAGCCAAATGCACGTTGGGCGGAAGCGTATGAAGAGTTGGAAAACATTTTGTATGCAAAGTAAAAGGGTGCGAATTCTCTGGATGGTTTGCGGGGGAATTCTCCTTTGTTTGCTGATTGGCCTGCTGAGTCTCTGCCTTGGAACCATTTATTTCTCTCCGGCTAAGGTGATCCGCCTTTTTTTGGGTGCGGGGGAGCGAATCGAGAGAAGTATTCTTCTCTACGCAAGGCTTCCGCGCACACTGGCTGCACTTTTTTCCGGTGCTGCACTTGCGGTTTCCGGCGCGGTGCTGCAAACAGTACTAGGCAACCGGTTGGCCTCCCCCGGAATTATCGGCGTAAATGCGGGCGCGGGACTTGGGGTGACGCTCTGTCTGGCGGCGGGAACCTTTTCCGGGCTTGCGATCTCCTGCGCAGCATTTTTGGGAAGTCTGATTACCGTTTTTCTTATCTTCCTTTTTTCTTATCGGACAGGTGCGAAAAAGACCACCGTAATTCTTGGTGGGGTAGCATTAAACAGTATCTGGAACGCCATTGCCGAGTCAGTCACTGTGCTTGATCCGGAGGTTGGTGCCCTCAGTATTGATTTTCGTGTGGGAGGGTTTTCCGCAGTTTCCTATGCGAGACTCCTCCCGGCAATGCTCTTGATCTCGCTTGCCCTCGCCGCGATATTTACCCTCTGCAATGAGCTTGATGTAGTGGCACTTGGGGAGGAAACCGCGCTTTCCCTTGGGATGGCAGTGAAAAAATACCGGCTAATCTTTCTTGCCCTCGCCGCTCTGCTTTCCGGAGCGGCGGTAAGTTTTGCGGGACTGCTCGGCTTTGTCGGATTGATTGTCCCACATTTTGTCCGCAGATTTTCGGGAAACGAGAGCCGCAGACTTTTACCGCTTAGCGCGTTTTTTGGAGCGGGGTTTGTCACTTTCTGTGATGCCATTTCCCGGCTGCTCTTCGCGCCATATGAACTGCCGGTCGGTATCTTAATGTCGGTGATCGGAGGACCGGTGTTCTTTTTGATGCTGATCAAATCCAGGCGCGGTATGGATTGATAGACAGGGGGGACAATATGATTGAGATAGATAATGTTTTTGCCGGATATGGAAAATACGAGGTTCTGCACGGAGTAAATCTTCTTGTGCCGACAGGCAAAATCACCACTTTGATCGGCGCGAACGGCAGCGGAAAAAGTACACTGTTAAAAGCACTGCTTCATTTTCTGCCGTTAACTGGCGGCGAGATTCGGGTGGGGGGTGTTTCAATCAATAAATTTTCCAGAACCGATCTCGCAAAAAAGATCGCCTATCTGCCGCAGAGCAAGACGGTGCCGGATATTACGGCACAACGCCTTGTTCTGCACGGACGATTTCCCTATTTAAATTATCCAAGAAAATATCGCAGAGAGGACATCGCGATCGCGAGGGAGGCGATGGAGCAGATGGAGATCCTGGAATTTTCTGATCGGTTAATGGCAGAACTTTCCGGCGGGATAAGGCAGAAAGTGTATATTGCGATGGCACTTGCACAGCAGGCCGAAATTATTGTGATGGATGAGCCAACCACCTACCTTGATATCGGACAACAGGTAAAATTTTCCAAATTAGTACATCAGCTTTCTGAAAAGGGAAAAACTCTCCTTCTTGTTCTGCATGATCTGCCCCTGGCCCTTCGGCTTTCCGATCAGATCGCGGCAATTTGTGATGGAAAAATATCCGCTGCTGGCACCCCGGCGCAGATTTTGGAATCCGGAATAATACAGAAACTCTACGGTGTGACCGTGCGCTTTGTAGAACTTGCGTCAGGAATACAGTATTTTTATGATTAAAACACTTTTCATTTTGCGCGGCTTATGGTAAAATCCTCTGGAGGGCAATACATACAGGAAGGGGAGATGGGGTTGATGAAAAGAAAAAAAACCTTGCAGGAAATTGTATCTGTTATGATTCTTTTGGTTGCGATCATTGTTTTGTTTCAGTGGTATACCACTCAGAACCGGGAGAGAATCGGGGAACGAAACAAAAATTATGCAGCGGATGCCGCACAGATAAAGGCAGTTCAGATCGACGAGGAGTTAAGCAATGCCCTGGGACGTATCAATACGTACTCCTATTTTGTTGGGGAGAGTTTGACTGAACCATTCGTCACAGCGCAGATGCTGGACAAAATGGAAGAGAACGCGATCTTCGATGCGGTTTTGTTTACTGATAAAAACGGGGTGGATTATACTTCGGACGGGCGGACTTCCGATGTGACAAAACGTTCATTCTATGTGGATGGTATGCAGGGAAAAAGTGATATTGCCATTATTTTTGATTCCTATTTTTTTGACGAAACCATGGCAAATTTCTATGCACCTGTCCGCTACCAGGGGGAGATTATCGGTGTGCTGCGAGGGGTCTACCTAGCGGAAGAGTATTTAAAAAGTATGCTTTCTGCCACTTATTTTGGTGAGGCGGCGGATGTCTTTTTATGTACCCCGGAAGGGAAGGTAATTGCAAGTTCCGATGACAGAACAGTCTATGAGGGGCATTTAGTCGATCTGCTTTTTGACGAGCGGGTGATCGATAAAAAGACAGCTGACAAGGTAAGGGCAGTATTTGAACAAGGGGGAAAAGGAGCATTTATCTGCGATCCTGACAGCAGAACAGACAATATCTGTGTGACCTATCTTCCCCAGAATGATTATGTGCTTGTGCAGACATTTCCGAAAAATGTGACACAGCAAATGATCAAGGCGGAAAATATGGTCGGCATACAGCTTGAATCCATGTTGATCGGTCTGTTTGTTCTCTATATTATTTCTCTTTTGCTTCGGGCGGGCAGGGAGAAGAAGCAGCTGGAGTTGGAAAAGCAGGAACTGGGCTATATTATCGCGGGGATTAATACCCTGTTCAACCGTTTTGCCATGGTTGATTTTGTATCGGGAACCTACCAGTATCTGGCAGGAACTGCTCCGGAGGACAAAGGTCTTGCCCTAAGCGGGGCATATGGAGCATTGGTAAGCCATCTATGTTCTAGAATGGTCAATGAGCGTGCGCGGGAAGAATTTTCTAAACTGGTTGCAAAAGATGCTCTGCGGGAAGTATTAGCGCAGCAGAATGACGTGCGATTTGAGTGCTGTGTACTGCGGGGCGACCACAAAGAATGGGAACATATAAATATTATGTGTATTGAACGGCAGGAGGGAAAAGCAAGCAAGGTTCTTTTTACCAGACAAAACATTACAGAAATAAAGGAGAAAGAATTGCAGATTCAGGCGCAGATGACCGTGGCAAACCGCAAGGAGCGTCAGTATCGAATTGCGATCGCGTCCAGCGCGTTTAGTACTTTTGAATTTAATTTGTCAAGGGATCAAATTCTGCATGATATCGTATGTACACTGGGAGGAGAGACACATTCTCTGCTTGAGCGTTCAGGGCTTAGCGCGCCTTGCGCGGCTTCGGAATGCTTTGCCAAATGGGAGGACTTTGTCCTGCCTGAATCCCTGGAAATCTATCGCAAAATAGTAAATATCGACTATCTTAGAAAATGCTTTGCCCAGGGTGAGGCGGAGGTCGAGGTGGACTACTGGGGGAGCGCGCCGGAGCATGATCCGGTTTGTGTACGGCAGTCCTTTGTGATGACGCAGGAGGATGATACGGGGGATATCGTGGTGATGGTGGTTTCAAAAGAGATCACGGATCAGGTTTGCAGACAGAGAGAGCAGACACAGGCGTTACAGGACGCACTAATGCAGGCTCAGCACGCAAATCGGGCAAAGACGACCTTTCTCTCCAATATGTCGCACGATATCCGCACGCCGATGAATGCGATTATCGGATTTACCACCATTGCAGTTAGCCATATTGACAATAAAGAGCAGGTTAGGGACTGTCTGCAAAAAGTGCTTTCCTCAAGCAATCATCTGCTGAGCTTAATCAACGATATTCTTGACATGAGCAGGATTGAGAGCGGCAAAGTACAGATTAACGAGCAGGAGTGTAATATTTCAGAACTGATGCATAATTTGGTCAATATTATTCAACCGCAGGTGAAGGCAAAGCAGCTTGAACTTTTTATTGATACCTTTGAAGTGACAAATGAGGATGTGATTGCAGACTCACTAAAATTAAACCAAGTCTTCATCAATCTGTTAAGTAATGCAGTAAAATACACGCCGGCGGGCGGAAGCATCTCGTTTCGGATCATGCAGAAGACCACATTCCGCCATGGATACGGGGACTATATCTTTATCGTGAAGGACAATGGTGTCGGAATGTCCGAGGAGTTTGTCAAACATGTTTTTGAGCCGTTTGAGCGCGAGGCCACAGTGACACAGTCCGGTATTCAGGGCACGGGACTCGGCATGGCGATCACAAAAAATATTATCGAGATGATGAACGGCACGATCGAGGTGGAAAGCGAAATTGGCAAGGGAAGTACTTTTACGGTCACCATCAGTCTAAAATTGCAGGATGTGGAGAGGAACGCCGAACAGATCAAGGAGTTAGAGGGACTTCGGGCATTGGTGGTGGATGATGATTTCAATGTCTGCGACAGTGTGAGCAAGATGTTAAAACAGCTTGGAATGCGTGCCGAGTGGACGACTTCCGGCAGGGAGGCGGCATACCGAGCAAAATTGGCATGGGAGGAAGGGGATTCCTACCATACATATATTATTGACTGGCAGATGCCAGAAACCAGTGGGGTGGAGACAGCCAGAAAAATTCGCTCCATGGTCGGCAGTGATGTACCAATTATTATTTTGACCGCTTACGACTGGACGGATATTGAGGAGGAGGCAAGGAATGCAGGGGTGACAGCATTCTGCGCAAAGCCATTGTTTATGTCGGATTTGAAATCGGCACTTTTAGCGGCAAATAATCTGCTTGACAATAAGGATGTGCCCGCCGTGTGGACACAGGAAGATTTTGGCGGCAAGCGTCTGCTTTTGGTAGAAGATATTGAACTGAACCGCGAGATTGCAGAGATGATCCTGACGGAAACGGGCTTTGAGATTGAGAGCGCGCCGGACGGCACGGACGCGGTGGCGATGGTGAAGGCGGCACCGGAATACTATTATGATGCCATTTTAATGGATGTGCAGATGCCAATTATGGATGGCTATGAAGCGACCCGAACGATCCGCGCACTGCCTAGAAGAGATGTGAAAATTTTGCCGATCATTGCCATGACGGCAAATGCATTGGAGGAGGATAAGGAGGCGGCATTAAAGAACGGGATGAACGCCCATATTGCAAAGCCACTTGATATGGATGTGTTGATGGAAACATTGCGGCAATTTTTGCGGTGATTTCGAGTTTCACTGATCGTATTTTTCGGGCAAAACAGGGCACGCTTTACGGCAATATACAAAAAGCGTGCCGCCCGATAAAATTTTGTTAATTAGGATATAGCTAAATGGCAAAAATTGGGAGAAAAATCTAGAAAATGAAAAAGATGCTCTTTTCTTTTTAAAAGAGATGGTGTATAATGGAAGCAGTACTTATCGCTTTGGTCTACTTTTCCTGGCAGATTGTGCAAAAAATCCAATTGATGTGTAAAATAAGAATATTAAATTAAGGAGTAAAAGAATGGAAAACCAGTATGAAAAAATGTCACTGGCAGAATTGAGAAGTTTAGCCAAAGAAAAAGGAGTTACAGGAATTACAACAAAGAAAAAACAGGAGTTGGCGAATTTGTTAAATGAGATGGCAGAATCTGCCAAAAATCAGGAGGGTGATTGTCCCCCAGAGAATGCGCCGGCGGCTGAAAAGATAGCAAAACCATTGACAAAAGAAATTCCTGCTCCTGCGGCAAAGAAAATTTCAGAGATAAATGAATCTGCTCTGCAGAGTGAGAATACGCCGCCGCCACAGCCGCAGAGAGTTTTGGTCAGAAGAACTCCTGTACAGAATACGGAGCGCAGGGGATATAATAATTATCCTAAAAATGACAACAGACTGCGCGGAAATCGTCCGCCGCTTAATCCCGGAAATCAGAATAATCCGTATAATCCGTATACCAACCAGTATAGCGGGGGAGGCGAGAGGGAGTATAGAGAGAATGTGCCATTTTCACCGATCCCTCCAAACACCCCACAGAATATGAATTACCGGCAGGGACAGCCGTTGACGAGCGAGGAGTTAGAACAGCTTGACAGCGGTGAAACCAAGGAGGGAATCCTTGAGATTATGCCGGAGGGCTTTGGGTTTATCCGCTGTGATAATTTCCTTCCCGGCGCAAATGATGTCTATGTATCGCCGATGCAGATCCGCAAAATGAATTTAAAAACGGGCGATATGATTGTGGGAAATACCAAGATTCGCAGTCAAACCGAAAAATTTTCTCCGCTTTTATATGTCAATACCATCAACGATCTTCCGCCATCCGAGGCACTCAAACGCCCTCGTTTTGAGGATTTAACACCTATTTTTCCGAATGAGCGCATCCATCTTGAAACACAGGGGTGCAAACCCGCAATGCGCATTGTAGACTTAGTTTCCCCGATTGGAAAAGGGCAGCGCGGAATGATTGTTTCCCAGCCCAAAGCCGGAAAAACAACGCTGTTAAAACAGATTGCACACGCAATCAATAAAAATCATCCGGAAATGCATATGATTATTTTGCTGATCGATGAGCGGCCGGAGGAGGTGACGGACATTAAAGAATCCATCCAGAGCGACAGTGTTGAAGTGATCTACTCAACTTTCGATGAACTTCCAGAAAATCATAAGAGGGTTTCCGAGATGGTAATTGAGCGCGCAAAGCGTTTGGTAGAACATGGCAAGGATGTGATTATCCTGCTCGACAGCATTACGCGTCTTGCGCGCGCCTATAATTTGACTGTACAGTCGAGCGGGCGCACGCTCTCAGGCGGTCTTGACCCGGCAGCACTGCATATGCCAAAAAAATTTTTCGGCGCGGCCAGAAATATGCGGGAGGGCGGGAGTTTAACCATTCTTGCCACCGCACTTGTGGAGACGGGCAGCCGTATGGATGATGTGGTGTTTGAGGAGTTTAAGGGAACAGGCAATATGGAGTTGGTGCTTGATCGCAATCTCTCAGAGCGCCGTATTTTTCCTGCTATCGATCTGCCGCGCTCAAGCACAAGGAGGGAAGATCTCTTGCTAAATCAGGGAGAGAGCGAGGCGAATATCCTGATGCGCCGCGCATTTAACGGAATGAAGCAGGATGAGGCAGTGGAGCGCATTATCCAGATGTTCTCCACCACAAAAAATAATGTTGAATTTATCGAAATGATAAAAAAGACAAAATTTGCATATTAGGACTTGCCAACAAAGAAAAGCTGTGGTATAATAAGCAAGCTGTTTAAAAAATCATGTGTATCGGTTAGAAATCGCTGCACACAAGGATGATGAGAGGTGAAAAAATGAAAGAGTCTATTCAGCCAAAATATTATCAGGCAAAAGTTACTTGCAACTGTGGAAATGAGTTTGTGACTGGTTCCACGAAGCCGGAAATCCATGTGGAAGTTTGTTCCAAATGCCATTCCTTTTATACTGGCCAGCAGAAAGCGGCAGCCGCACGCGGGGCGATCGATAAGTTTAACCGTCGCTATGGTCTGACAAAATAAGCGGACAGGTATAAAGATAGCTGCAAATGTTTAGAATCAGGCTGAGGTTAGCAAGTAATCTCAGCCTATTTTTCGGTAGCGCGTTTTTACCATTCTCCGACTGAGATAAAATGCGCGCCATGGAGCCAAGTAGAATCTATCAGAGAGAAAGGTTGAATATGGAGGCTAAAATTAGATGAAATCATCGGGAATCGGCGGGCAGGCGGTACTTGAGGGTGTAATGATAAAAAATAAAGATCATTACGCAGTTGCCGTCAGGAAACCGGACAATCAGATTGAGGTGAAGACAGATGAATTTCACAGCATAGCAGAGCGTGTGGGGCTGTTTCGGCTTCCGTTTTTCCGGGGGATGGCGATTTTTATTGAATCGCTGCTTTTGGGAGTGCGCACGCTGAGCGATTCCTCAAATTTTTACGAGGAGGAAAAGAAGGATACGAACCAAAAAAGCACTTCAAAAGCGGGAGAAACCATGACGGATATCGGGGTGATCGCGCTTTTTGTGCTGATGGCGATCGCAGTATTTATTTTGGTTCCCCTTCTGTTTTCCAATCTTCTTGGTCATCTGGTGCATTCAGAGACTCTTGAACTTGTGCTGGAGGGAATTCTTCGCGTAATAATGTTTATTGCATACGTGGTGCTGATTTCAAGGCTTGAGGATGTCAAACGTATTTTTATGTATCATGGTGCTGAACATAAATGTATTAACTGTGTTGAGAGCGGTCAGGAACTGACCGTTGCAAATGTAAGGCGGCAGGGACGCTGTCACAGGCAGTGCGGCATGGGATTTCTTCTCCTTGTCATGCTGATAAGTTTTGTGCTTTTTATGTTTATCCGCGTTGATACCGCCTGGTTGCGCTATATATTGCGAATTGTGTTAATTCCGCTGATCGCGGGGATCTCCTACGAGTTTGTCCGGCTGGCGGGAAATGGCGAGAGCAAATTGGCGGCTGTGTTAAATAAACCCTGTCTTCTTTTGCAGGGACTAACTACAAGGGAACCGGACGATTCTATGATTGAGGTGGCGATCACAGCACTTGGTGCTGTCTTTGACTGGGAAGCTTACCAGGAGGAAAATGGAATTGCAAAACGCAGATCAGTGAAGAAGAAAATAGAAGATACCGGAACCGGGGAGACAGATCAAAACATTGCTGCGGCAGTGCCAAAAGCCGCGGAGGAAGAGGATGAGTTTCTGCGCGCTCTCGATCACTATTTTGTCTATGATGGTGCAAAGAATATGGCAGCAGGCGGGGGAAATTCTGCAAAGAATTTGGAGAGGACTGCACAGAGAAAAGAAGTGCCGCACACCCCGGGAAAAATCCCGGTAAGAATAGAGGGGAATGCTGCCTTGTTTGGAGAAAAAATACCGGATTGGCTCCAGCGCGCACCGCGCTCTAATGGAAAAATGCCAGGAAAGATTGGCGGGGAAACGAAGATATCGGGAAGAAACACATCCAGGATAGATGCGAATGATGAGAAGAGAACGGGAAGGAGTGCATTAAGAACCGAAAATAGCGCGGAAAGAATGCGAACCAAGCCAGGAAAAGGGGACGAGCGCGGAGAATGACCATAGGGGAAGTTTTAAAATTTTCGGAAGACCAATTAAAAAGGGCAGGAATCGCGGAGGCGGCACTGGATGCAAAATATCTTCTGATGGAGGTCGCCTCCCTTTCTTCCACCGCACTTTTTTTTAGTGCGCGGGAAGAATTAGGGGAGGAAATAATCACAGCTTACCGGATGGCACTAGAGCGGCGAACGGCACGCGAACCACTGCAATATATTATGGGGACACAGGAATTTATGGGGTTATCTTTTCTGGTGTCCCCTGCGGTCTTAATTCCAAGACAGGATACGGAATTATTAGTGGAAGCGGCAATACCCTTTTGTCACGGTGCGCGCGTCCTTGATCTGTGTACGGGATCGGGCTGTATTTTATTGAGTCTGGCAAAGCTTGGCGGTATAAGGGAGGCAGTGGGAACAGATCTATCAAGAGAAGCACTTGCCGTTGCGCAGTTAAATGCAGACCGTCTCAACCTTCGCGCACAGTTTATACAGAGCGATCTGTGGGAAACGGTGCCCGGAAATTTTGATGTGATTATTTCTAATCCGCCCTATATCCCCACTGAGGAAATTGGGGGGTTAATGCCAGAGGTGCGCGATTTTGAACCACATATGGCATTAGATGGCGGCGCGGACGGACTATATTTTTATCGAAAAATTGCAGCGGGTGCGGGAGCGCGTCTTCATTTGGGCGGCAGAATTTTTCTGGAAATTGGTTATCATCAGGCAGAGGATGTAGTGCGTCTGCTTGAGGAAAACGGTTTTAGAGAAATTATCATAAAAAAGGATTATGCCGGACTTGACCGTGTGGTATGTGCGCGGTGGATGGGAAAATTGGCATTTATTGACTGAGGTATCAAATAAATTTGATAAAACGGGAATTTTTGGAAATTAAATTGAGCTTTGATCTCTTGAAAGGAGGAGAATTTTATGGAGATGTTTGATAAACTGGAGGATACGGAGCGACGTTTTGAGGAATTGCAGGCGGAACTTAGCGAGCCGACAGTGACAAATGACACCGTGCGTTTTCGAAAATTGATGAAGGAACAAAATGATCTTAGCGAAGTTGTTAATGTGTACCGCGAATATAAACAGGCAAAGCAAAATATTGAGGACAGTTTGACCATGCTTGATACGGAGAGCGATGAGGAACTGCGCGAACTAGCAAAGGAAGAGCTGGCACAGGGAAAGCTTGATGTAGAACGCTTAGAACAGCAGTTAAAAATCCTTCTTCTTCCCAAAGATCCGAATGATGAAAAAAATGTGATTGTGGAGATTCGCGCGGGTGCGGGCGGCGACGAGGCAGCACTCTTTGCGGCAGAGTTGTTTCGGATGTACCAGAAATATGCGGAGACACAGCGTTGGAAAGTCGATATGATGAATCTGAACGAGAGTGGGATCGGAGGCTGCAAGGAAGTTATTTTTATGATCGAGGGAAATGGTGCTTACTCCAAGCTAAAATATGAGAGTGGTGTTCACCGTGTACAGCGCATTCCGGTCACAGAGTCCGGCGGGCGCATCCACACTTCGACTGCGACAGTGGCGATCATGCCGGAGGCGGAAGAGGTGGATGTGCAGATTGACTTAAACGATTGTAGATTTGATGTGTTTCGTTCCTCTGGAAATGGTGGGCAATGCGTAAATACAACGGACTCTGCTGTGCGTTTGACCCATATTCCAACGGGGATTGTGATCTCGTGCCAGGATGAGAAATCTCAGTTAAAAAACAGGGACAAGGCACTTAAAGTTCTGCGCTCAAGACTTTATGAGATGGAACTTGAAAAGGCGCATGACGCGGAGGCCGCAGCGAGAAAATCCCAGGTTGGCACCGGCGATCGCTCCGAAAAAATCCGCACCTACAATTTCCCACAGGGGAGACTGACCGATCATCGAATCGGACTGACGATCTATAAATTAGAGAAAGTGATGGACGGTGATATTGAGGAAATCATCGATGCGTGCATCGCCGCCGATCAGGCGATACGCCTGAGCAACTTAGATGAGAATGGCTGAAACCCTTGATTTTACTGGGTTTCCGGTGTTCAGACTTTAAATGAAGATTTTAAAAATTGGGAAAAAAACGGTTTATTTCGGTTCGGGATAAACCGTTTTTGCTTTAGCAGCAGTCTATCGCTAGTTTTCGCGCCTTAAAATTGGCTTATCGACAGTTTTCGAGCCTGTAGATATTTGGAAAAAATTGTAAGACTGAATGATAAGCTGTTGTGTTCATCTTTTTTGTGGAATAAGTCCTTGATTTGCCAGAAAGCTCCTTTTGGGGTAGCCAGATTAGGTTGTTTTTGGTACAATGGAACAAAAGGTCGAAAGGAGAAGTAAGGGAATTTTAACGGGCGGCAAGAAGCCGTTAGGTTTGGGGGGATTGAAACTACAATAAATAATTTTTCAGGCTGTCATAGGGGGTATTCTGATGAGGATAAGGCAGGTGTTGTCTGTGGTAGACGACAGGGTCTTGTAAGGTCTTTGTTGATAATAATTAGCTAAAAATGACTTTACATTCTTAGACAGGAGAGGTAAGATACCATCATCACATAAGGGAGGATGATGGTATGCCAGAAGAGGAAAAAATCCGAAAGGTAATCGAAAAATATTTGGGGTATCTTATTAGCAGTGATGCGGATGTTGCGCAGACTGAAAAGGGGGTATGGTTTTTTCTTATCCATGATGCGGATGCCGAAAGTTACTACCGCTTCTTCCGGTTTAAGACCGCCGAGGAATTGGAACAGTGCATTGTTGAGACCATGGCGGATGACCTGAACTGCCTGTTTGAGGTTTCCGTGGAGGCTGGCTGTACGGTAATGTGCGGGAAGGATGTAGGGGGTGGGCTGGATGGGGTATCCTGCGCCGGATATATTGGGGCACTGACCCAGTTGGGGGAGAACTGTGCAGTACTGAATCAGATATGCCAGAAAGCGATACCAAAGCTGAAAGTAATATTGGGAAGCCTGCCGGGGGTATCTGCAGATTAGTTTCCGGCAGGTGGGGGGAGAGGCAAGGAGGCTGCCGCACAAAGTGAAGGACTACAAAATATATGGGATTTTGATTCCCAAGGTATCTGTATTTTGTGTATTTACTTTGTAAGGCAGCTTCCTTGCTTTTCTATAGGAGATCATCAGAAAAATTTTCCCATAGAACCTGATTCTTAAAGCAATAGTTGCGGTTGCTGATGATAAGTTCTGTCACGGTATCTTCAAGGTGGATTTTATGGAAATAAAGCCCTTTCCCCAAAAAATGTTCGCCCAGTTTCATCTTCATGATATGTTCTGCCACCTCTTTCCTGTCCGGTGCGGTAGATTTCGGTGCGCTGCTCCGGCAGAAGTAGAGGAAGGGGTAGTTTGCCGCCGTAAGGTACTTTGCAACTTTGGTATGGAATTTTTTATAATCATACCCAGGAACCCCACAGGTGTTCTCTGTCCCAATGTAAGGCACGTCTAAAAGGACGAGTTTCTTCTGCCTCGGAACAGTGTTCTCAAGATATGTCAGGCAGTCCTCCTGTGTGATGCGGGCATGGTTTTTAAGCAGTTTCCAATGTGCAGGGATGAAATTTGCAAGACGCTTTAAGATGGTCTGTTCGGTATCAATGCGCTGTTTGTCAAGGCATTGCAGCAGGAAAGTTTGTGCGGCAACTGCAACATCACAGGCAACTTTGTGGTAATTTTTCCGCTTCTCCTTAAAGTCATTCGTAATCTGTCTGATTTCCCTTAAGAGTTTTTTTCTTTCTTCAGGCTTTTTGATAATGTCAAAGTCGGTTTTAAGTATTTCCTTGATCAGTTTAAATGGATGTCGGAGGAGTACATTCAAAAAATTTGTACGGAGTGGGTTCAGGTCATTCAGCACTACCCCCGCCCATTGGTCACCAGAAAGACCGAAAAATAAAGCCCCAGTGCCGCAGCACGCATCGATTAACTCCGTTTCCCCTGTTGGGAGGGACATATTTTTAACGGCTTCTGCGACCGATTCCTGCATCGTAATATTTTTATAGCCAACGATTGTATAGACTGGTTTTATGTGGGACAGGAGGTCACCAATCTCCGCTGTAATGAAAGATGCAAGGGCAGTATTGATGGTATCACTGGAATTGCGCCCGCCCTGTTTTTTCAGTTCCGTTAGTATTCCGTTGTAAACTGCATAAGTTTTTGTGGAGTAAGCCCCTAGCTCATCGGGATGGTTCAATGCAGAATAGACAGCATCTTTCTGGTTTTTTTGGTTAAGGGCGAGGAGCATGACGGCGAGGAGGAAGTCTGTATCTTTCAGTTTCCATTCAAATTCCTTTTCCGTTTCTTCCATTTCTTCCATTTCTTCCATTTTTTTCTTTGCCATCTCAAATAAATTCTTGTTTAGCCTTAGTTTCGCATCAGTTCTTTCCATGATTAAGAGACCCCTTTCAGTTTTTCAGTTTTACGGAATGAGAAAAAATTCCGCACTTGAAATAATCAAACTGGCGGAAAGACTGGCAGGCAGTCAGTAACTGAAGTGAAAAATTCTGAAACTAGGGCTATGAAAATGTAAGTAAGGGGCAGAAAACAAGACTAATGCGGTGAAAATGTAAACAAAGCGGCGGAATCCGCAGACTAAAGGTATGGAAGTTTACCCCAGAGGTAAAGTTTACAAGCCTGCAGTGGGAAAAAGGCAGACTGACCATTAAGACAAGGGTGGGAAATGGGTATGAGAAGAACGAAATTGAGGATGGGAATTGGGTTCGCAGTCACGTCCGTGTGTGGTGGCAGAATGAATATACAATATCTGGAAATCATCTTAGGGAATAAAAGGAGAAAAAAGCGGTAATGAAACGGGGAAAAAGACTAAAAAGGCGGTAGCCGAATATGAAAAAACGGCAAAAAAAGCGGTGGATATAAAAGGAAATAATAGTAAGAAATAGGGACCTGTGACTTTTATGGATGTTTCACCGACCGTTAAGGTATAAAAAGCGGGATGGAATTGTTCCAGAAACAATCAGAAGTGGGAGGGATTTGCCCAAGGCTGCATATTTCCCTATCTAACAGTTTCCTTATCTGACAGATCGCTATAACCGATGCTCAGAGCTTGATAGGATTGATCAGTCAGTGAGGAACTGCCAAGTTTAGGACATATAGGATAAACCACAATAAATGATTTTTAAGACTGGCTTGGGTAGTCTGATACTGTAAAGCTTGGAATGGGATATCTATGGCAGACAACAGGGTTTTTATAAGATTTGAGTTGACAATAAGACGACAGACCAGATGGAATATAGTATATAGTAGGGGAATGGTAAGGTTTTAAGGTTGCAAAAGGTAAGGTGATTGTGAATGGTAATAGGCAGGCGGTTCAGCTTGGGACTTGCTTCTGGTATGAGGATGATGGCAAGGCTGACTGTAGTGATCAGGAGGGGAAGTAGTATCTTGGATGGGTAGTTGTCAGTATTCTATGACAGGCAATCGGTTCAGCTTAAGACTTGTATGCGGGACAAGGCTGATAGCCAGATGGATTATAGCAATAGGGGGAAGGTAGTAGTAGCTTGAATGGGTAATTGGTAATGCTCTAAAATGGTCATGCAGACTGTTTGGGAGGTGTGGGAACGTTGTCAGGAGGCTTTGCTGAAACAGCAGGGTTGTTGTGGGGTTGCAGGCGTGGTGAACCTTTTGGGGTATCCTCCCTTGGAAGCATGGCAATTGGTGGGGTCATGTGGCAGTGGGATTTCGCATGGAAGGTGAAGCTGTGGGATATTGTTGGGGAAGATGGGGTTCTGGGGTATCTGCAAGACCTGTCCGTCAGGGGGAAAGTTTTCAGGGGATTGAAGTATTTTACAAGACAATATTGACATATATCAGTTGATGAGTATAATGGATATCATTTCAATAAAAAAGGAAGGTGGTATCCATGGGGGAGAGGAAGGAATTAACCTTGTCGGAGGTATTTGATGCGGCGTGGGGGTATTTCGTTTTATGCCAGGTCACGGGGCGGGATGCGGCAGGACGCGCGGAAAAATTCATTATTCTGTCAAAGCACGCCTCCGGTGTATCTGCAAAGCGTGAATTGGGATATTCTCTGGCAGAGGGTTTTGACGCGTTGGTAATCCCTGCCTTTGAGAATGAGGGGGAGGGTGTCCGCATGGTATTTGGCGCAGGCGGGGAAATCGGGGTGGTGGAGGAACTGTTTGAACCGGAGGAAGTTGCGCGTTTTTTCCGCAGTTATTATCTGCCGCCGGGGATGAGGTAGTACCATTTGCAGGGGGATTGGGGTATCACGGGGGGTTTGTACCTGCGCCCTTGCAGATTTCCTGTGGAACTGGCGGGCATGGTCTGGGTATCCAGTTGGCAAGGACTTAGATGGTAGACTGCCCGCGAAGACACGCCGTAAACCGCCCATTCCCCTGCGGCTTTGGGAAGGAGGGAAAACTGGAAGGCAACGCAATGGGGGATGGGGACAGACTTCCCTGCAAGATAAGTAACAATGATACAGGTGATAGGCAGGAATATGTACTGGATATAGACAGTTTACGGTCTGGAAGTGCTGTCGGTTAGATTTTCCTGTAGTTGTGCCCTAACTATGCCAGACGAATTTTCACAGTATAGATAATAATGTTCAATTTAGGTGATTGATAAGATGGAGTATATGGGAATGGTAGGGGAGGGAGAATGTTACTACTGATTTAAGCGTTTTTGAGATAATAAGAGATGTCCGTGTCCGTCTGGCTGGCGCGCGGTCAGTTTGAGGTTGTTTGTTACCCGGTGTATTGTATGGATAAGTATATAGTGACAGATATAAGGAATGCTGGTGAATGGGATGTTGGAGGTTCAGGTTTTGGGTCAGGCAGGCTCATTGCTGATAGGTATCTGGTTCAGGATATAGATTCATTGAAGTGTCTTCCCTGTGGAACTGGCGGGCATGGTCAGGGGTATCCTGTTTGGGGAGGTGGTCTGTAAGACTGGCAGAAGCCCTCCACCACTGAGGGTCAGGGGTCTCCTTTTTTGGGAGGGGTAATCTGGAAGGCAGCGCAATGGGGGATCCTCCGGCTTCAAGGTGGGAATCATAGGAAAGAAACATTGTTTTCTGATGTAGGTGGGCAAGCTTCCCATGTAGGGGTAGTTCATATTCAGCGACAGTTTCCTTATAATATTCAAGGGACAGGCTTCCCGTGTAGGGGTAGTTTGCTTCTTTCCCCCTGTGCTGTCCTTTAGGATTGGGGGGAACTTCTTTTGTAGGATCAGTTCCCTTCTTCCCCCCGTGACAACCTGCGGTGAGGTTGGGTGGGAAAAGTTGGCATCTGGCATTTCGTGGGTCAGGGTATCCTTTTTTGGGAGGGGTAGTCTGAAAAGCAGCGCAATGGGGGATGGGAACAGACTTCCCTGCAAGATTTATTTCTGGTCAGTGGGTATATGATGCGGGGCAGTTGGGGTATCCTCTGTATTGTTTTCTGGGGTAGGTGGGGAAGGCTTCCCCTATAGGGGTAGTTCGCTTCCCCCTCCATGCCGCCCTCCCCGATTTAGGAACCCCCTCCTGTAGGGGTAGTACCCCCATATGGAAGGTGTTGGCTGCGCCAGATCATTGGCATGAGATTTATGGTAGTTTCTTCAGGAATGAGGAAAATGGGGCTACGGGTATGGGGATAGCCAGATTACAGGGTTACGGTATCTGCCTTGGTATCATTGTATGGTGTAGGCTTCGGATATCCTGTGGTATACCATCAAGCCAGCGTGGTAAGTCTGGGGTAGTACCCTGCTTCTGGGGTTTCCCCGTGGCGGGATAAGATGGGTAGTGAAAAAGAAAAACAGATTGCATTTTGGCTGCCCAGGATGTTATACTATGTGTGAGGGAATCTGGAATGGGGTAGGGGGAACAGGATGTTCTGGAGGCATCCAAAAGGGTCTGATAATGGAGTAAGAGATAAGGGGGCATGAGGAATGTGGGAGACCGAGGAAGGGTTTCAGATGCAGAAAATATGGGAAGGGTTGGGGATTTCAAACGATTTCCTGTTTGGGAAGGTAATGCGCGACCCAGAATTATGTCAGGGACTGCTCCAGCGGATATTCCCAGATATGGAGATTGACCATGTGGAGTTCCCGGTGGCGCAGAAAAGCATCAGCGTGGATATGGATGCAAAGAGCATCCGTCTGGATCTGTATGTGGTGGATGGTACAGGGACTGTGTATGATATTGAGATGCAGGTTGTTGATACAAAGGAACTGCCAAAGAGGACGAGGTATTATCAGTCCGTGATGGATCTGGAGATGATTGATAAGGGGGAGTCGTATACAAAACTGAAGAAGAGTTTTATTATTTTTATCTGCCCGTTTGACCTGTTTGGTAAGGGTAGACATATCTATACCTTCCGGAACTGCTGCATGGAGGACAGGAAGCTCCTGCTTGGGGATGATACGGCAAAGATTTTTCTGAATGCAGAGGGGACGAAGAAGGATGTCAGCAAAGAGTTAAGGGAATTCCTAAACTATGTAGGCGGGAAGAAATCGAAGGATTCCTTCGTGATGAGGCTGGATGAGGCGGTAAAGAGGGCAAAGCAGAACCGGGAATGGAGGCATGAATATATGACATTGTTGATGCGGGATCAGGAGAAGTTTGAGCAGGGCATGGAGCAGGGCATGGCGCAGGGCATGGAAAAAGGGATAACGGGGATGATCGTCCGTATGTATGAGAATGGTTTTACCATAGAGCAGATTGCCCTGTGTGCAAATAAGGGGGTAGATGAGGTAAAAGCCATTGTCGAACGGGAGAAGCTGGCACGCGTATAAGGGCAAGCCGGGGGAGGTAGGGGATAAGATAAAAGTTGATAGGGATGTTGCCATTGCGGGCAGCATCCTTTTTCTATTGGGGGAAATTATATTTCGATAACTTTTCAGGCTGGAGTAGATATCTGGATGTTGTAGAAGCAAGAATATGGGGTATCTTTTTTTGGGAGAGGCTGTTTTCTTTTCTAGTCAGTGGGTATGTGATGTCAGTGTCAGACAGGTTGGGTGCAATTGGGGTATCCTGCGGTTCCAAGAAAGGGGTTGTGGAAAGTGGCAGAACCCCTCCGGGAAAGTAATATAGGTGACAGGGCTTTTCCTGTAAGGGTAGTTCCCTCCGGGGGATGGATGAGAAATAAGAATGGCATCCTGTTAATTTTTGAGGATAGGGGATGGTAGCCTGCCAGATTCGATGTTTGTCAGATGACAGCTGGGATTAACGATGTATCGTAGAGGCAGGGGAATGGTTAGAAGGTAGAGAACAAGAGGATAATCGCATCCTAGGATTATCTATGGTGTTTCGTTGGAGGTTGATTAAGACTAACGAATACCATGGGATCTTGAATAAATTCTTGTAGATTGTATGTGATGTATAAGTTTACATTTAAGATGGATTATGGTAGCTGGAGGGATAGGTAAGAATTGATAATAGATTGGTCTTTTTATGTATATTTTTATGGGGGTTGTCGGGCGGCGAAGAATAAGGATTATGGGATCAGACGTGAGGAGATTGCGAATGTATTCGATTCATGGGATGAGTATAGAGGGTTATCCAAAGGCAGAGTCCCATAGTTTATTTTCCCCAACAGACAGGATAGGGGTATCTTCATAAGGGGGCATGGCAGTTAGTTATGGGTTATGTAGCAGTGGAATTTTGCAGACAGGGAGGAACTGTAGGAGATTATATCGTGTTTCAGTTTACAGCGGAGATGAATTATATGTATATGTTGGGGAATGGAAACCAGAAAATGATGAAGTTCAGTTTATTATGGGTTATGTGAAAGGAGGAATGCCAAATGGCAAAGAAAAAGTATTATGCAGTCAGACGTGGGAGGACTACAGGGATATTCGAGTCGTGGGATGAGTGTAAAGAACAAGTAGATGGTTATCCAGGGGCGGAATTCCGTGGTTTTACCAACAGACGGGAGGCAGATGATTGGTATAACCAGAAGTTGGGACGCGTGCAGGAAGACCGGAAATGGCATCAGTGATTGCATTTCCAGTAAGGCAGCACAGTATGAGCCTTGGAGGAAGAATAGCATCCTGCAGCAGGAATTGAAGAAAGGGTATATAATATAACATTGTGGATGGGGGATGTTATATTGCCCGCAACTTCCCCATCCCCCCTCCATTCCCCACAAATCAGAGAAAAATTCAATATTTCATCAAAAATAACTTGACATTTTGGACATTCAGAGCGATAGATAGGACAGCGGCGGAGCGTGGGTATCCCCCAGCCCGCCAGTTGCCAGTCGTGGCACCAATAAAAAATTCATGGAGGGAATGAAAATGGGAATCAGGGTCTTAAGGGCAGATGGGGTATTGGAGGTTGTGGACAGGATTGTGGCTTACGCGGAAAAGTCGGGGGTATGGAACGGAAAGGCACGCCGGACGATGGAGCGTGCGGTGGATGGTGTGGGGGCAAACGCATTAGTTTTTTGTGTATACCCGAAGAATTTTACGGTAGGCAACCTCCCGGCAGACCAGCTGCTTGACATCCAGCAGGAAGCGTTGGAAAGGGGCTGCGTTGACCTCTCAATGCTGGACTGCCAGATTGTCACAAAGGAGAAGGCAATCCTTGGGGTAAAGCCGGGGAAGCCGTATTTCTTTGGGGCAGATAACCGGGCGAGCAGGGCAGAGAACCAGTGGGTGACTCGGATGGAAGAGCAAGGGGACCTGTTTGGCGCATTCCCATGCAACAACGGTTTTGGCGGCATGGGCAGTTTCGGCAACATGGGCAGTTCCAGCAGCAACATGGAAGGCGGGGATGAGGAAGGGGTAGAAGAGGATGGGATCGAATAAGCCTGCATCCTCCCACGTAAGGGGGGACTGCCGTTGAGGAAGAGTTCGCTGCCCGTTGGGGTAAAGACATTGATGAAATACCATGAGGGCGGTACGCTGGATTTGGGAAACCCGGTGCAGCGTGCCGCCGGACAGTGGAACAACCTGCAGCAGAGCCTGCTGATCCATTCGATGCTGGCAGACTTCATCATCCCAAACCTGTATTTCAGCAAAGTGCAGAAGGAAGGCAGCACGGTGCTGTCGGTACTGGATGGGCTGCAGAGGCTCAGTACGGTATTCCATTTCTGTCAGGATGGCTTCACCTTGCACCCAAAGACCCCAGATGTTGTCTTGGATGGGGTAGCCTACAAGATTGCGCTGAAGAAGTTCTCGGAGCTTGCGGAGGATGTGAAGTCTGCCATTTTGGGGTATCGGTTCACGAGTTACCAGTTGGAGGACTGCACGGACGAGGAAATCGAGGAAACCTTTGCAAGGTTGAACTCCGGTACGCCGCTGTCAAAAATACAGCAGGCAAGACCGGTATTGGGGGTATCGCTTGCAGCATTCTTTAACCGTCTGGCGGCACATGATTTTTTCCAGAAGTCGCTAAACCTGACCATTGCGCAGCTGCGGCGGGAGGATGATTTCCTGATCCTGCTGACGGCGGCGATGCTGCTGGAAGACCTGCATTACGGGGATTTTAAGATTAAGGTCACGGCGAGCGCGGCGGAATGCGTGCGGTTTGCCGGGGAAGTCAGGGATGATTATGCGCAGGAGAAGATGGAACTTTTAGAGGGTGTTGTGGGGTATCTGGATGGGGCATTTGGCTCAAGGGAATATAAGTTCCTGCGGAAGAATAATGCGCCAGTGGTCATGTATGTCGCGGTGGATGCGATGGGGTGTGGGGTATCCGCAGAAGATTATGGCAGGTGCGTGGAAGGTTTCTTTGAAGGGGGCTGCACAGAGGGCTATAATGCGGCATCCGGCAGTGGCAATGTGAAGATGGTGAATGTGGAAACACGGCTGCGGGAGCTTGCGGGGTATGTGAGGGCGCAGTTCCCGGAGAATTTCCCCGAGGAAGGGGTGGCGAACCGTGATGCAGCGGCTGAGTCCGATGGGGAAGAGGGATGAGTGCTGTCTGGTATTGTAGAAGGAAGTGGGGCGGCATTAGCGTTGTATCCGGGGGATTCAGGGGTATTAAAAGAGGTGCAGTCGTAATGTCTGTAAGGTTCTGGGTATCCCTGTAGTATTCTGGAACAGGTGGATGAGCGCAGGGTTTTGGGGTATCCCTGTAGTATTCTGGAACAGGTGGATGAGCGCAAGGGTTTGGGGTATCCCCATAATATTTCAAGACAGACAGTGAAACTTCCCCAGTCACTTCAAACATAGGGCTTTGGGGTATCTTTATAGTATTTTAAGACAGCCCATTACGATAGTCAGAATACCCTCCATGTGGAAGGTGAAAGGCATAGTTGCTAAAGTACCTCACGTATTCCGCGTTTACATGGTATATGCCTGTAATTCTGCATATTTTTATCCGGGAAGTATCAACCAAAAGCCACAGGACAGCCCTTAGAAGGGGGCTGTCCTGTCTGTATACTGGTATCTTTTTTGATAAACGGCTAAGTTGATATGAATTTGTCGGAAAGTGAAAAAAAGATGCTTGCTAAATAGTGTAAAGGTTGGTATAATGGGGATGAGAGTCAAGGACATTTCAGGTGTACCACCCGGCACTGTTGGCGCAGCACCGGGCAAGGGATGGTAGCTATATTACCACACAATACAGACAATGTCTGCGATACACACAGTTATTATAGCGTAGTTGCGGTTTTATTGCAATTCTTTTTTCGTGTGCAAGCAGACGGAGTTGAAAACCTTCATTATATCAGCGGGGTGTTTGTGTGTGTGATGCATACTGACACCTCGTTCTTGATTTCTCGCAAAGAGACTCACTGGTTGGGGTATCCGACCAACTGGTGGGTTCTCTAAGTGAGGAATCGGAGTTTGAAAAGGCTGCGGTTTTCTTTGTTGTACACAAAAACCCGTAGTCTTTTGTTTTGCTTCGAATCCCGGAGAATATGCCCCCACAGGCAACGGGGGGAAAGGAGGAAAAAAGAATCCCGCAGGCATAAGATGAAGCCGCTGTCACAGGGACGGGGCAGCACTGCGGGGAGAATTCGGCTGTGCGCGGACGCGTGCGCAGACCATCTTGGGATTTAGGAAGGAGAACAAGTTCATGGACAGAGTGAAGAAAAGGCTGGCATATCTGCTTGCCATGGTACTGCTTCTTGCGCTTCTTGCGCCTGCAGCACCAGTAGCCACGGCTTTTGCCGCCACAAAGAACCCAATCACAGAGTTAGGGGTTAAGAAGTTACCAGAAGGGAACACCATCAAGGTCGGGGAAGTATTCAATTTCGACCCGGATATTATTGCGACCGAGCGGGGGAAAGGCAAGTCCACGGGGGTTGTATGGTGGGAAATCAATGCCAAGACGAACACTGCGGGGGTATCCTCGTCAAGGTGGGGGTATGTCTACCCGGTGTATGCGGGGAGTTTTGAAATCCGCGCGCTTGCCTTTGCAAACACGAAAGATTTGAATGCATGGAAGGCGGCAAGGAAAGCGAATGGGTATGTTGCGGAGGAGGCAGTAACCGCAAGCTACGCGACTGCAATGACGGACTGGGTAAAGATTGATGTTGTCAGCGATACGGAGGGGTATGCGGTTGCACGCTCACAGTACCAGTTGGGGCTTGCACTAAAGAACCGTAAAGTAAAAGAGATACATATCCAAACAGACAAGTCCATCTGCTTCACCATTGGCAGGAAGTCCTATGTGCAGCGCACACTGGTTGTTGATGCGCCGAATGCGGAAGTGGAGAATGCGGGGCGTTTTGCGCAGATTAACATTAAGCAGATCAAGGCATCCACTTTTACGGAAAAAGCGTATGGGAACCGTTTCCATGTGACCGCGCCGGATGCAAGGATCGTCTTTGTTGGGAATGCGAGGACAAATGAGGTGGTCTTCGAGCCGGGGGAGACGGCAGAAACAAACAGGCTGACCTTGGTCGGGGAGGGCGGTATGCTCTCGGAACTGGATGTTAAGGCGGCGGGTAATGTGGATATCGTTGGCAGTATTTTTGCAGACCGCGCAGGGAAGGCTGTTGTAGTGAATGTGGCGGAGGAAGCTGCGGGGACAAGTATCCAGACGGATGCGGCATTGGAAGTGAATGCGGCGGCGGATGTAGCGGTTACGGTGGATCAGGCAGGGGGTAGTGAAACGGCACAGAATGCACCAAAGACCGTAATCAACATGGAAAAGGCGGCTAAGGTATCCGTGGATGGCACGGCGGCAGATGGTACAACCGTTGTGGTCAAAGGTGGGGCGAAAGGTTCAGAGGTCGCGTCCGATGCGGCGTTGGTGATTGTTGCAGACGCGGATGTAAGCCTGAACCTTACGGGCAGTGCGGCAGGGACAACCGTTACAAAAGGCGAGAATGTGAAAGTAGAGTTAGCTGCGGAAAGCAAGGTGGATGGGGTATCTGTTACCGATGTAAATGGTGCAGTGGAGACCATCAAGCCAGGGGAAGATTCTGCGCAGGTTACAGTAACACCGAGTGCAGCACCGACACCAGTTCCGACAACGATACCATCAGGCGGTTCGTCCAGCGGTGGAGGCACACCGTCGTATCCAGTGGTGTCGTCAACACCGACACCGACAAGTACACCAACCCCAACTCTGACAGCCACCCCGACTCCAACGGGTACACCAACCCCAACGCCAACGGGTACCCCAGTGCCAAGCCAGACACCAGATTATATTGCAAGTTACACGTTGGATGGAAAAACAACAGGGATATCTTTTGAGGAGGGTAGTAAAGAGGCAGTCATTGTATTGCCTGCGGAAAGTTTGTCCAAAACGGTTACTCTTAGTGTGAATAGGAGCAGCACACAAAAAGCACTTGTAGTTGGTGTAAATAAAGTCAGTGTTGGAGATTATACGGTTAAGTTTGTCGTGCCGTTGGAATCCGTAAAGTTATCAGCTAGTCTTTCCGAGATAAAATTATCTACAACTTCCGGTGCGGCAGTTACAGGAAAAGCAATACTGAATTTCCAAGTAGAGGATGATTTTTCTGGTTTTATGGCAGACCCAGATTTTATTGTGTCGTATGAATGGAAACAAGATGGTGTGTTGCAAAATGTTCATTCCGCACACGTCATAAGTAGGGTTGATGTTAGAGTTGAGGGCGATTTTGTTATATGCACAGAACCAGAAAGTTTTGTTGTTGTTAAGGTAATCCATAGTGAAGCAGGTGAGATTTTGGCAATGCAGTCTAATTCTATAGAAGGTGATATCCGAGAACGGCGCAGACCAAACGATTTTCTCAGTTATATTGTTTCTGGTGGAGAACTTACAGAAGAAATAAAAGGCGAAATAGAATTGGAGGCACCGGGGAACTGGAATGATGAAGTAAAAGAGGACTATACGAAAGCCTATATAGTTGCATTAGATTCCCTTTCCAGAGGAGCTACAGTTACAGCGACATTATTGAGTACAGGGGAAACTGTAACGGCTGAGTTGGATATGCTTGATAATTGTTTGGAAATAGGGAAATATGATGGTAAAACAGGAGAATATAAAATATCTTTTATCAGTCTCACAGATACTGAGATACCAACTGCTATATCTGCACAGTACAATGTAATTCAAAATATAGAAGGGGGAGACGCAGAAGTAGAGGTAACATTATCAGCGCGTTTTGCGGAACCTGATGCATTGAATTGTGAAGGGGGTGTTTATGGAATCCGGTGGCATAATTCTTCTGGGAATGTTATTGGACAAGCTTCGTGGCACAGTTACAATTCTTCTTGGCGTAAGGGTGGTTGTGAGGAATGGAGCTATTCTTGCCCATATTCTGTAAGCGAAAGTGAAGACGGGAAGGTTGTAAACTGTAAGTGTATCTTAAAGCTTTCTGAAGTACCAAATGCAGAAGACCTTAAGGGATATTATGCATATGTGTTTTATGAGATGCCATATACGAGTATTGGAGATCATTGGGTATGGTTAGAAATGTTACCAAAGTTGGTAATAAAAGATGTGACCGAAGTCAATAATGAGTAATTTTTGGAAAATAGTTTATTATTAGTTGGTAACCAAGATATTTAATAGTCAGGCGGGATGGTAATATGTGACTATCCTGCCTGATATGTTTATGATTTTTATAAAATATCGTGAGTTTGTCTGGAAAGAGCAACTTATTGATTCAATGGTTGCTTCACATTGAATGCAGACAGCCCTGCATTTAAAAGGTGAGCGGGTTGTATGAGGGGTATTGATTATTTCACGGCAGTCTGTTCCTGCGTTATATCCCTGTTTTCCTGCATTTCACTCGGTTGTGTGTATTGCTGTATTACTTTTTTGGGGTATATGGTCAGTTCGTTGCCTGCCCACGCGGTTGGACTTGGAATAGTATGGACACAGTTTTTGTGGATAAGGACAAGTATTCTGGCGATATAGGATCACATGGTTTTTGCATAGTCTATTGTAAGATATGGCAGTTTTGCCAGCGTTTCATATAGTATTTTTGGGGTTGCCATTGGTAGGATAGTTAGATAGGGTTTGAGGGGTAAAGGTTGGGGATGGTCAGGGTAGGTTTGTTCATGGTGTTTCCAGTTTGTTTTTGTTGTTACTAAGCTCACAGAAAATGTTCCAAGATTTGTTTTGTTGATTTGAGAGTATGGGTCAGATTTGTGAATGAAGTTTCTAAACTTGCTTCGGTGTTCCTGAGTTTGCTGAAAGTGTTTCAAGATTTGCTCTGTTGTTTCGAGAATTTTAGGTAGGCTGGTGTTTGATGTTGTTTGCACGGATTTGATTGCCTGTTGATGGTTTGGCTATGCAAGAGTGAGTGGTGTTCAATGGTATATCATGCAGTGTGGTAGACTGAATATAGTGTTGATATTGGTATGGAATGGTTTTGGGGTATTACCTGACAATGTGTTTCTGGTATGGTCTAGTGTACTATGTGGTGGGGGAAGGTTGGGGTAGTTATACTTATTGTCGGGTTTGCTTGTTCTAATAGATTGTTTGATGTGGATTTAAGTGCGGGGTAGTGTCTTGGGTCAGATTGTTGGCTTTTATGTTGTCATGTGGATCTGGTTTACTGTTGTATGATATTGTGACTCGTTATTCCAGTCTGATGGATAGGTATGATAGTCTGGTCTGACGTTATGTTGCTGTATTCGTTCTATTTGGGTTGGTATCCGCCGTGCTATAGTGTTTTCATTTGTTAGAGTGTCTGCCGCCGGGAATATTGGTGTCAGATTGTATTTTTCTTCTGTTGAATTTCGTAGCAAAACTGGGGGTTAGCTGTGGTATCCTAGAAGTGTCGGTCTAGTTTGGGGTAGTTCATTAGTTGGCTTTTGCGGTTGTTAGGCAGGGTTAGATTACCCCGGTTATTTCTTGGTCTAGGGTAGGGAAAGGCAAATTACCCCGGTGGCGCACCCCCGAGGGGCTTGTTTTGGGGGCATCGTTTTGTTATAAATAGGGGAAAACCTTGGTTTTGTGGGGTTGCGCTCTTAGGGATTTTAAGATGAAATTGTGGGGAAAAATACCCCCGGAAAGGATGGTTTCTGGGGGATGGCGGAGAGGAGTTTTTTACAGAGGCTGGAATATCTGTACCAAGACTTGTATTTAGGCGGGGGATTTGATTTTACTGATGAATCTAAGACTGTGCTTTTGAAAATGGTATCATTTGTACAGTCTGGGGTTTATGTGAAGACGGGGGAGCAGGGGTTCATCGCGGATATTCATTTGGAAGTTTATACAAGGTAAGTGCGAGTGGGTAGGAAATGTATATAGGAATAGGAAGTTTTGCTCAGTGGAACAGATTGCTTTGTTCCGCTGTTTTTTTTACTGTTAGTCAGGGGGATCATGAAAGCTTGGGATGGGGTAAATGGGGTATCCATCCCTGCTGTTTCGCTGCATTTTTGCCCAGATGCAGCACAACCGACAAAGCCGCGCCCGAAACTTTGTGAGAATCTGACACTTTAATTCAGGACAGATGGATGCTAAAGTGAAAGCGTAGTTCGTAAACCTTAAGCCGTGTTGAAACGGACGCGAAATCTGCCCACCCGGCTGCCTTTATTGCAGGATGGTAGGGGAAGTCCACCGGGGACGCAAAACCGCTATACGGGCAAAATATGGCGGCACAGTATGGGTATGGGAATGTCTTTGGGTATGGGGATTCTGTGTTTTGCTGCTTGCCCACCCGGCTGCCTTTATTGCAGGATGGTAGGGGAAGTCCACCGGGGACGCAAAACCGCTGTACGGGCAAAATACGGCGGTGCTGTATGGGGATGGGAACGTCTTTGGAAATGGGAATTCTGTATCCTGTTGCGGGTATGGGCAGCGTGATATCTGGGGTAGGGACAGCATGGCGGCAGAGCCATGCGGCATCTTAGTTGGGGGATTTCCTGCGGGGACAGTCCGTAAAACTATGGGTTTACGGACTGCCGGAATAGGGCAGAAAAAGCATCCGTAAAGGTATCAAACAGACTAAACGGACATCCGTAAAGTCATGGGGGGTTTACGGACAGTTTCCGGTGTTTTTTGAAAGGGGGACAGATGATATGAAAGGGAGGGTCTGGGGGTATGCGAGGGTATCCACGAGGCACCAGAAGGATGACCGCCAGATGGACGCGCTTCTGGCGTATGGTGTGGCGGAACGCGATATTGTGGTGGATCACCAGTCCGGCAAAAACTTCAACCGACAGGGGTATCTCCTGCTCAAGGGCAGTATGCTGCGCAGGGGGGACACGTTGGTGGTGAAAGAGTTCGACCGCCTTGGCAGGGACAAGCAGATGGTGAAGGAGGAGTTAGAGGAACTGAAGGAGGGCGGTATCCGTGTAAAGATATTGGATCTGCCGACAACGCTGGCGGAGGTGGATGGTCAGGACTGGGTTCTGGAGATGGTTTCAAATATCCTGATTGAAGTGATTGCGAGCGTTGCGCAGCAGGAACGTGAGAAGACCCTGCAGCGGCAGAGGGAAGGGATTGACGCGGCAAGGGCGCGCGGCGCGGTGTTTGGCAGACCGGGGGTTGGGAAACCGGGGAATTATGAGGAGGTTATGGGGAAAGTGCTGCTCGGTGAGATGAAGCCTGCGGAGGCGATGAGGCAGATGGGGGTGAAAAGGACAAGCTTCTATAAACTGAAGAAGCAGTACCCGGTGGTATTGCCAGAAGGGGCGCAGAGCCGTCTGGCAGTGCAGGCTTCGGACAAAAAGAAAGGGGGGTCATTATGATAGATTTATTCAACTGGAGTTTGTTAAGGGTATCCGGGGGTGTGGTTGCACAGGGGGTAGTGAACGGGCATCCCAGATTGAAGGATGGTGCGAATATCCAGACATCATGGGTCAGGTCAGTCTGGGGGACGGACAGGGGTCTGGAACTGCTCACGTTTTCCGGAAGCCATTACCAGCTAGGGGCGGGGGAAATGGATTCCATGTGGTGGGAAAACGCGAAGGTATTCCTGCCGCGTCTTGGTATCCCTGCCGGGTTTCTGCGGGTTGCGTGGAATGCCATGATGAAAACGGCAAGGCAGAGGCAGGAACGGATTGGGGCAGTACTCTGTGAGGGGTCTGTGTATTTTGAGATTATCGGGGAGGTGGCAGTACCGCAGACTGCGTTCCTGAAAAGCGCAGGCGGCAGTCTGGTGCAGTTAGGGGTATCAAGGGAATCTGACGGGCTTTGGGACAGAATAAAAATCTATGGGGGCAGTGGGGAAAAGTACGTAAACATTGAATATCTTACAGGGCAGGGGGTGATTGTGCCGTGTCTGTGGGGAGGTATCCCTGAAATGTGGATTTTTAACCGTGGGAAGGATATGGTCGTCTGCCGTGTGGAGGGGGAGGAGACGCTCCTGTGTCCGGAAGACATAACAAAAGTATGTGGATACCCGGTCAGGGGAGGTGCGCAGGAGATGAAATGAGTCAGGGGAAGCGCAGGTATGGGGTATCAAAATGGAATGGGGGCAGCCTTTATATATGGAAAGGGAAAAGAATGATGGTATCCCGGGGTATCCGGGGCGTGCCGTGTCAGCGGCATGGGTCGTGGAGGCAGTCAGGGATTTCTGCGGGGTACGGGGGTATTATTTTGACAGCGAGTACCGCAGCGACCATGTGGCGGGGGAAGCCTGCACCGGGATTTTCTGCGTCAGCCCGTGTGGGGTATTGGCGGAGCTTTCCGACTGGCTGCACAGGCTTGGGGTAGAGGATGTGCAGGGGGTGCTTGGGGAGGCGGGGGTTGACGAGGCAGGGGAGGAATGTGTGCTGTATTTTTTAGGGCTTCGGATGGGGAGGTAGATAATTTTCGGGGTATCATGTTGGATGTTAATTGAGTTGTTAAGTTCTTTGGATAGTATGCCAAGGCAGATAATACCAGATTTGAGAATTTTTTTAAATATCGATTTGCAAGTGAGGCTGGCTTTAGACTTAAGTTTTATTTTGAGATGATTCATTCTAACCGTAACTTATTTTTTATTACGGGAGAATTGTCATAAGTCAAAAAAGTTATACTGCAAAGAAGTTAGTGGAGAGAAGTTTGAAATAAGATTTGCTTTAGACTGAGTTTTGGCTTGAGATGATGAATTCTGCTTGTAATTATTTTTGCAGGAGGAATCTTATGAATCATGCAGAGGTTTATGTCACCAAAAAAGCCAAGGTGAAGTTACTTTTGAAAAAGCTTTATGAGGAAGGGTATTTGGATAATGAAGCTTATGCTTTAGCAAAAAGAATGGCGGAGGAGGTAAAAGAGGATGGCAATACTTGGTCGGTACACACCAAAAGACTTGAAAGGATGTAACAAGAGGAAGTTGTTTTTAGAATGCCATTTTGAGGACATTTTAAATATGACAGTGGCAGTAAGGGTTGCGAGATATGCAAGGGAGTCCACAAATCATGAGGATCAGATAAAGGCTTTGGAAAATCAAGTGGAGCGTCTAGATGCTTTTATTGCAGACCATGAGAACTTTGTAATTAAGGAAAAGTATAAATATACAGAACGGGGGGTTTCTGGCAGAAGAATGGATGACAGGGATGCCTTTCAGCTTATGTTGGAGGCTGCCAGACGGCGGGAATTTGATATTATCATAGTTCAGGATGTCTGTAGGTTTGCGAGAAATATGCGTGAACTGTTAAATATAATTGAAGAATTGAAGCAGTATGACATTGGGATATTGATTTTAGATGGGAAGTATTGGACTTTTAATATGGATGAAACAGATATCCTGCGTTTAGCACTTGAAGCAGGTATGGCTCAAGGTGAGTCAATGAGAACTGCAAAGCGGGTGCATAACGGGGTAGAGTCATATCGTGCGCGAGGACAGTTGGTAGTATCGGGTTTGTTTGGGTATGTATATGTTAAGAAGGTTGATCGGCGTAATAATACTTTTTGTATTGATCCCGTTGACGGTTTGACAGTCAAGACCATCTTTGATCTTTATACACATCCAGACTCTACCAAACGCATGGGTTCACAGAGGATTGCAGCTTATCTAAATGATCATGGGATGAAGGCGGCAAATGGAAAGCTGACATGGACAGCTTCCAAAGTGAATAGGGTTTTAAGAAATGAGAAATACATGGGGTATATCCTGTATGGAAAATTTCTGGTGGAGGATACCATTACAAAGAAAAAGATAGCTACAAAAGTTAAGCCAGTTAAAGAAGATAGCTATGATGACCAAGGAAATATGATTGAGTCGTGCAATTTGATTAAAGGGGATTGGGAACCTATTGTATCAGAAGAACAGTGGTGGCTTGCGTATCAGATTCGATCAGAGAAAGCTGCCACCTATATTTATTCTGTGCGGGGGAATATAGTAAATGGTTTGAGGGAGTCGGTTGACGTTATTGCGAATAAGAGTTTTTGCCAGTGTGGTTATTCGTTGAGTCCACAGTATGTTCATGTGGCAAAGGATGGGAAAGCGGCGCAGATGCGATATAAGTGCAGGTGTCAAATCAATATGGGGAGCAAGGCGTACAAGGTTTCCCATCAGGTGCTTGCGAATCAAAACCAGTGTGATCTTCCGGCAGTATCTGAAGTCAAGATGTGGTTGATGTCCAAGAAGGTATTCGAGAGAGTTTTTGGGGATAACAGGGAAGCAATTTTAGAAACGATAAGAATTGTTAAGGAAGCCAGAACACTTGCGAAAGAGTCCCCACAGGCATCCATTGACCGACTTCAGGGAGAGTTAGAAGAAGCAAAAGTGCAACAGGATAATCTGTATCTTGATAAGTTGGCGGGTAAAACGAATGAGGATACATATACACGTTTGGCGTTTAGGCTGCAGGAAACGGTGAAGACCTTGGAGGAGAAAATTGCAGTATATCGTAAAGAAGTGGCAGGGGCAGATAAAGAGGTTTTTGATTTGACAGGTATTGAGAAGAAACTGTATACTTATGTTGATTTCTCTGGAGTCAAAGTAAGCAATGAGATGATTGACTTGTTTGTGGAGAGGATTATCCGTAGGGAGAATGATGAGTTTTTATGGGTGATGAACTTGAGTGGCGAGCGGAGTGATACTAGAAAGTACCGAATTGCAGAGTATTCAGAAGAATATGCAAAAAAGCTGCAATCGGACGAAGGGTTTGATATTGTTGATCAGTTTATGATTTCATTGGAAGAGTGTAGAGAATTTGTAACTTCCAAAGAGGTCAATAGGAGATTTGTACCAAAGTTCTGGCAACCGATTATAGTAAAGATTGCGGTAAGGTAGTAAAAGACAAAAGTGGTAGTAGTTACCTTATTAAGTTGTCATAGTGTTTTAGTAAGCCTGCTTGTGTTTGCAGAAAGTCAGATACAGGCAGGCTTATTTGAGCGATTTCGCGAAGAGGTTAAGACTTGCTTTTTATGGTTGAGGAGGGTATAATGCAAGTAATAAGCAAGTAATAAATAAGCGGGGCTGCTATAAAAACTAGCATACCTGTATCGCATGGAAACAGGATATTGATTTAAAGCTGCATAGGTGTACAAGGTGATTTTATACTGGCATACCTGTATAGCAGTGGACCAGGCGGCAAAGCTGGCAAATATGGCAGAGGGTTAAAAATCGCTTGATCATTATCCTGTGGGTAAGGGAATATAAAGAATAGGAGTAAGAAGGAGGGAGATATTTATGGCGGAAAGGCTGACATGGGAGGAAATTCAGAAAAAGTACCCCGATCAATGGGTAGGTTTGGCAGAAGTTAAATGGAAGAATTAGTCCATAATAGAATCTGCAATTATTCAGTAGGTAGACAAGACAAAGGATGAGTTGCTTATGATGCAAATAAAAGGTGAGCTCCTTAGTTGTTATACAACACCAGATCATGTATTTTAGTTTGGAATGGTAGGGTATTGATATGGAGCAATTTATATTGGAATTGAATAAAAATTTTCAAAGACCTATCGTTTATCTGAATAGTTGGCATGGTATCAATGCACCTTTGGATACGGGAGCTTTATTTCCAGTATGGACGACATCTGAAGATGTGTTAAAAAGTCTTGGTGGTATATGTATCTGAAAAAATATTAAATTTGGTGGGTTTGGTGGAGAAACTGAGGGTAGTTTGTATAGGTTGAGTGGAGTTAATGATTGGAAAATTGATTTTTCCTGAATTGATAGTTGTTTCCAGCAGAGATCTAAACTCAATGCCATATCATGTTATATTGAGTGCTACAATGTTTCGTGAATTGATTTATGAGGCTGATAATAAAAATCATAGGCTTAATATTACAATACCAAATGGCGAAAGTACTATTAGAAATTTAATGATTGAAGATTCTAATGGAGGGTTATATGTTCTGTGTCAGTCAGTGTCATATGATTCCTTTCCACATCCGTGTTCAAAAAAATAAGGGTCGGACAATTATCTTGTCCGACCCTTATTTTTTTGAACTTTAATTTTATTATTTCGCTTTTTCGGCAGCAGTTGCTTTTTCTTTCGCCGCTTCGCGGTTGATTCGGTTAACCGCAAAACCAATCCCTAAAAGCACCCAGAAAATTGGTGCGATCGTGACGCAGGAATCATTTGAAATTCCCGCGATCAAATACCCGATCACGCCGAGCATAATCCCCGCGCCAAACCAGTGGTTCCGATCAGAAAAATCGGATTTAAAATAAAGCATGGCACTCTGCGCAATATACATCAGGCAAACGGCGAGGAAACAGAGCAGGGCAAGAACTCCGTGCTGCACACCGATCTGCAGATAGAGGTTGTGCGGTTTTGTGACCAGTGCGGTATAGTAACCCGCATTGATGCGCCCCGGCAAGTCATTGTGTGGGAACACCAGGGAAAACGTGTCCGCCCCCGTGCCAAGAATAATCGAATGGCGCAAAAGCGGGATGGAACGGGACCATAAATAGCCGCGGGTGGAGGCAAAACTATCATACTTATCGAAAATAACGGCGGGTGCTTTGATTGGATCGGCAAATTTTCCGACATTGTTGATATAGCTGTATCCTTCCTGTGTCTGCGTGTAGTACACGGAAATGCCGCGAATATTGATAATGCCCAGCCATGGAAAATATTCGTTGCCCGGATCAAACCGGAACAAAATTCCGGAGAACGTAGGATCGGTCAATACCAGATATCCGTCCTCCCTTGCCGTATATTCCAGATTATTTCCTGCACTGTCCTTGCAGATTAAGTGAGGACCTTCCGCGTCCGTGGTATAGGAGGCGTAGAGCATAGCATTATTGTAATCGATTTCAATATCATCCTGTGTAAAGCGGATATCATTCAATAAATAATTATTTTCCCGGAGGGTCAGCGCGTTTTTTACATATTGAACCGGGTTGAGATTGATATGTTTAAAATAGGCGCGCCCGCCAAAAAAGAGTGCGATGCAGACAGGGATTACAAAGAGGATGCGTCTGAATATTGCCTTGCGGCAGAAAATCAACGCTGCGAAAGCACTGATTACGATGGAGATCAAAAAGGTCTTTGAACCGGAATTGAATGTGCAGATCACCAATAAAATAATGATCGCGGTCCAGAGAATTTTCTGCCACCATCTTTTTACTGAAAAAATACAAAAGATCGCAAAGGGCAACACAAGCGAGGCAAACATTCCGACATAGTTTGGATTGTAAAACGTTAAGTATACTTGATGAATGCCACTGTTGGAAAAATTAAAGGTCAGTGTTTTGCGCAAAGCCGCGTATTTTTCCGGCACCATTAACTGTTTGCCAAGAGTACTCTCCCAGAAATCTTTTCCGCTTAGCTGCGAGATGCCAAGCGCGCATAATACGATAAGCAACGCAAAAAAAGTGCGGCGCAAAACGGTTAAATCCTCGATATTCTGTACAAAGACATAGGCGAAAAAAGTAAGTACACAGTAGGATAAGATTACCCAAACCGATTCAAACTGCTCGTGAATCCCTGAAAAACCGAATGAGCGGTACTCGGAAAACAGCGTGGAGAGCAGCGTCAAGATCCCGTAGGCCGCCAGAGGATAAATCCAGTAAGTCCTCTTTAACGACTGGCGAAATTCCTGGCTGGTCAGTTTAAAGGCGAGAACAATGCCCATAATTACGCCCAGCGCGGTAAAAATACGACTCTTCCAGTAAAGAAAGACATCGATCTCATATCCATCAGCTGAGTCCAAAAACCAGTTAAATTGGCTTAAATTCGGGTCGTACCGGTACAACCGCACGATCAGTGGGACAAGGAAAATCACTAACATTAACAAAATCAATGCATAGTTGCCATGCAAAATCTCATTATCATATTGATTTTTTTTCTTCTTTTTATATTGGCTCATAGAAAGTTTACCTCCTGACGCTAGATTATAACATAGATGTAGAAAAAAAGCCATAGTTTTTTTTATTCCGCCCATATTAGAAAAAACTAAAAAAAGTTCTTGACAAACAACTATTGTTAGTGTATACTAACCTCAATCACAGAAATTGCCAAAAAGTAATTTCTAAAATAGATAAAGGGGGAGATGCATATGCCGCTTACCATGGCAGATACCGGCGTTCCCAAAGTCATTCGAAAGGTTGGCGGAAAGGAAGAAACACGCAAATTTTTGGAGAAGCTCGGCTTTGTGGCGGGCGGAACAGTAACCGTAATTTCCACAATTGGCGGGAATATGATTGTGAATGTCAAGGATTCCCGCGTGGCAATCGGAAAGGATATGGCAAGCAAAATTTTAATTGGAGCCTAAGAGAGGAGATTGATATGGGAACATTAAAAGAAACTGCCTGCGGACAGCGGGTAAGAGTAAAAAAATTGACGGGGGATGGTCCAGTAAAGCGCAGAATTATGGATATGGGCATTACAAAAGGCGTGGAGATTTCTGTGCGCAAAGTCGCGCCGCTTGGCGATCCCATTGAGGTGACAGTGCGGGGATATGAACTTTCTTTGCGCAGGGCAGATGCACAGATGATCGAAGTTGAATAATCTTTCTATTTTATAGGGAGGTCCTTTCAAATCGAGATTTTTTTTCTACATAAGTTAGTATCTACTAATTTTAAGTAGAATATACTAATAAATGAGAGTTAGGACTAATCTATAACAAAGAACAAATATAATTTTGCATATAAAAAAGGAGCATAATTATGACAATCAAAATCGCATTAGCAGGAAACCCAAACTGTGGAAAAACCACATTATTCAATGCGCTGACAGGTTCAAACCAGTTTGTGGGAAACTGGCCGGGGGTTACCGTGGAGAAAAAGGAAGGAAAATTAAAGAAATCCCTTGCGGGTGGAGAGGAAATTAGCATTATGGATTTACCGGGGATCTACTCACTTTCCCCATATACGATCGAGGAGATCGTTTCTCGCAATTACTTAGTAAACGAGCGACCGGATGCGATCATTAATATTATTGACGGGACGAATTTAGAGCGCAATCTCTATCTTTCCACACAGTTAATCGAACTTTCCATCCCGATGGTGATCGCGGTTAATATGATGGATCTTGTGGAGAAGACGGGAGATAAAATTCATTTAGATAAGCTGGCAAAATATCTTGGCTGCGAGGTTGTCGAGATCTCCGCGCTAAGGGAAAAAGGAATTGAATTGGCGGTGCGAAAGGCAATTGCCACAGCAAAGGAGGGAAGGAAAAAACAGCTGGAAGCGCAGTTTGCACCGGAGGTAGAAAAGTCAATTCAGGCGGTTATGGAAAAAATTTCTAATAACATACCAGGGGAACAAAAACGCTTCTTTGCGATCAAACTTTTAGAGCGGGATAAATGGATGGCAGAGTCCATGAAGATCGTGCCGGAGATAGATGAGGAGATCCTCGCACTGGAAAAGGCATTTGAGGATGATACGGAGAGTATTATTACCAATGAACGCTACCTCTATATTGAGAAAATAATCGGCAGCTGTATCACGAAAAATAAAGCAGGAGAAAAGTTGACGATCTCGGATAAAATTGATAAAATTGTTACAAATCGTTTTCTGGCACTGCCAATTTTTGCAGCGGTGATGATTTTGATTTATTATATTTCTGTATCGACAGTTGGAACCTGGGCGACGGACTGGACGAACGACGGGCTGTTTGGCGATGGCTGGCATTTGTTTGGCATTGGCTCCTCCGCCTATGACAAGGCGATCACAGAGTACGCGGAAGAGTATATCTGGACTGACGAGGTAAAGCAGACATTAAGCGCGGCGGCGGACGCGGAAGTGATCGGCGCGCAGGATGTTTTGGATGCCGTGCTTGATAAAGATTACGGCGGATTTGACGAGGCGTATGGCACCTATGCGGATTCTCTGTCCGAGGCAGGATTTGATATCTCAAGAACCGTGGAGGCCGCACTTTCTGAGGATGCGGAGGGTGTTCCAGCCACTTCCGAGTACGGGGTGTGGGTGCCAGGTATCCCGGTACTGTTTGAGCGGCTTCTTGATGCCATCCACTGTGCGGGCTGGCTGAAAAGTCTGGTTCTTGATGGTATTGTGGCGGGAGTGGGCGCGGTGCTTGGCTTTGTGCCGCAGATGCTTGTGCTTTTTATTTTCCTTGCCTTCCTTGAAGCCTGTGGCTATATGGCGCGCATCGCCTTTATTATGGATCGCATTTTCCGCAAATTCGGTCTTTCCGGAAAATCCTTTATCCCAATGCTTATTGGCACTGGCTGCGGTGTACCTGGGATTATGGCATCGAGAACAATAGAAAATGACCGCGATCGCAAGATGACGATTATCACAACAACCTTTATCCCCTGCGGTGCGAAAATGCCGATTATCGCCCTGATTGCCGCGGCACTTTTTCACAATGCCTGGTGGGTGGCACCGAGCGCGTATTTTATCGGGGTCGCAGCAATTATCTGCTCCGGGATTATCCTCAAAAAAACAAAAATGTTTGCTGGCGATCCGGCTCCGTTTGTTATGGAACTTCCGGCGTACCATATGCCGACACTAAGCAATATACTGCATAGTATGTGGGAGCGCGGCTCATCCTTTATCAAGAAGGCGGGCACGATCATCCTTTTAGCGACAATTGTAATCTGGGCGGGATCGCGTTTTGGCTCTGTGGATGGAAAATTGGGCTTTGATACGGAAATGGAACTTTCCGATAGTGTACTGGGAATGATCGGAAACAGCCTGAAATGGATCTTTGCACCGTTAGGCTTTGATCGCGCGGAGGCGACGATCGCAACGATTATGGGGCTTGTGGCAAAAGAGGAAGTGGTTGGCGTTTTTGGTGTACTTGATTTTGTGGCAATGTCAAAACTTGCGGCGTATTCTTTTTTAGTGTTTAATCTTCTCTGCGCACCTTGTTTTGCAGCGATGGGTGCGATCAAGCGCGAGATGAACAATGCGAGGTGGTTCTGGTTTGCGATCGGCTATCAGTGCGGACTCGCCTATGTGGTATCCCTTTGTATCTATCAGTTTGGCAGACTCTTTAGCGAGGGAATTTTTGGCGTTGGCACAGTGGTTGCCTTTCTGCTCGCCGCAGGTTTCGTCTACCTCCTTGTCCGCCCGTACAAAGAGAGCAAGACGTTAAATATTAAGATAAAGAAGATGGCGAAAGTATAGACAATTGGTCAGAAAAAGAAGTATAATGGGCGGGAGCAAACGAAAAAAGGAGGGGGAGATTATGGGGACAGCCGTTGTTTTAGTGGTATTGGCGGGGACGGTAGCCTTTGTTATCCGAAGTATGATAAAGGATAAAAGGGCGGGGAAATCCCTGCAATGTGGAGGAAATTGCGGCGCGTGCGGAGGATGCGGTGCGCAGAAGTTGCAGAAAGAAAAATAAAGGGGATTTTTATGGGAACAGCAATTGTTTTGGGAATTTTGTTCGTTTGTTGTTTTATCGGAGTGCGCAGCAGTGTAAAACGGATTGCGCACGGCTGTTGCGGGGGCGATATGGTAAAGAAGAAAAAGCCTGCGGATACGGATATCTCGCATTATCCTTATGTTTATCATGTCAAGGTGGAGGGAATGACTTGCAGCCAGTGTAAAATATGTGTGGAAAATATTCTAAATGAAATGGATGGGGTATATGCTACTGTTCATCTGCGAAAAAAGACCGCCGAGATCCACAGTAAGAGCGAACTTGACCGGGAGCAGGTACGCCAGGCAGTGGATGGGGCGGGATATCGGACGGAGGAGTGGAAGATCAGTTCGTGATGGATGTGAGTGGGATTTGTTGAAGTTCAAATTTGCCATCACTATGTAATCAATTCCGCGCCGCGTTGCGCAGTGTCATATTCAATTCCCGGCATGGCAAGGTAATCAATACTCATTCCATAGGTAAGGCGAATTCCCCGGTATTCAAGGGACATATTGTTGTAGTGGTCATGTCCGCAGAAAACCGCCTTTGTGCTGCCAAGTGCGCACATAGTATCAAAAATTTTGCTTGGATAATCCGAACAGCAAATCTTATCGATCATCTCCTCGCCGTTCTCCCCAAAAAAATACGTTACTTCATCGCTGCCCTGCTCATAGAGTTCATAGGCTGTGCGGTATTCCTGAAGTGGAATATGGAAAAATACCATAGAGGGAATGGTTCGTCCTTCCTCCTTATTTAATCGCGCTACCTCCGCCGCGTACCAATCTACCTGATCGTCGTGGATATAGTCATAGACATTAAATCCCGCACCGGTGTAGGTGTTGGAGTCAATAAGAAAGAGTGCCTGCATCAGGCTTCCATCGCGGTTTCGGATCTCAAGCAACTGATTGTTTCTTCCCATAACCTCCGGTTGGACATAGGGGTAGAGCAAATTTCCGGAGGTCTTGTAGGAGAGTGAGCGATACAGTGCATCCAAATCCTGCTCGGAGAGCGTCGCAAGACTTTCTGTGTCGTGGTTGCCGTAAGTAAATGCCCACGGGATACCGATATTTCGCATAAATGCTGCAAACTGACCAACGGGAGCGGAATTATTTAGGGACATGGACATAACCCCCATCGGGAAAGTCAGATCGCCAGTGACGACGACAAGGTTGGGATCTGTGTATGCGATCTCTTTATACACAGCATGGAGTGCTTTTAAATCTTTGCGCAGGGAATAGAGACTTCCTCCCAAATGGATATCGGTTAAATGCAGTATTTTGAAACTATCACTCTGTGCTGTGATTGTGTATACGCCTGTCTTTTCGTCGTAGGAGATCTCCTGCCTCTGGCGTGCAACCACCGGAATAGAGTTGATGTAGGGCTGCGTGTACCAGGTATCCTTGCGCAAGATCAGAAAGAGAGCTACAATAAGGGCGAGCGAAGTAAAAAACGAAATTCTCTTTTTATTGACCACAATATTTTTGTAGGTAAGTTTCTTGCGCAACACTAAATTGTAAAACAGCGCAGCAAGGACATAGAGAAATGCAACAAAGAGGAAAAAATTTCCAATATAGTGGATACGCTCGCGCAAAAGCCCCGCGATCAATATAGCACTAAGCCAGTATGTAACAGAAAATATACTGATTCCCGCCAGATGTTTTCTATATTTGCTCAGATCAAGCAAACCTATTCTGCGGGTAATCAGGCAGAGATAGAAAAAATTTTTTACACAGAAAAATAAAGGCAATTCCAGAACGTACAAATTCACCAGAATATTCTCTATAATCTCGGCAGGTTTTGAGTTGCTAAACCAGTAGAGTGCAAACTGGGTAAGCAAAAACACTGGCACCACGACAAAAAAGATAAAGATACTATTAAAATGCCGTTTGAGATACTGATCATAAAGAGTGCGCAGAAAAAGAAATGCTTCGGTATCGTAGCCCTTGGAGATATTTTTCTTCTCAAATTGCAAGATATTTCGCAGTAACAGTAGACAGATTCCAAAACAGAAAAGTTCAAAAGTAATTATATGACCCCGCCAGATGGAAAAGAAAAACGTAGAGAGGGTGTAGGCAGAAAAGATGGAAAAGAAAATAACCCGTCTTTTCTGGCGGGAAAATTCTCTTTTTAAGGGTTTATATTTTTTAATTTCTTCCTGGGAGTGCCATCTTTTAACATCTTCTTCACTGTAGCCCGCAAGTGCTGCTAAAGAGATTAGATCGCGGTATTGTAAGAGAAGCTGCTCAAAGGCAAAATTATTTATATTGAATTTTTCATATTCTTTAAACAGTGCGGTCTTAATTTTTTCCTGTGCTAAAAAGCTTTCCTCCGAGTAGGGAATATCCTCAAAGAGAAGATCAATAAATCGACAAATTCTTGAATCCATCTTTTCCTCCAAATTTTTTTCGTACTATATTCTAACAATTTTCTTAAAAAAATTCAAGAGATTGCAACAAATTCTGCCGTGGGAAAGCGGGGAAATTTGTGATTATGTTGAAAATGCACAATTAAAATTTGGTATAGATTAGCAATTATGCTGAAATTGATAGAAAGGGGGAAAAAAGTCTTACAAAATTATAAAAAGTCTGATAAAATAAGGATGAGGAACATGGAGGCGCATAGAAGAGAAGACAGGAGTGTGGCTATGTTTGCAGAAGGAGATTTTATTTCGCATGGCACAAATGGAGTATGCCGCGTGGCGGGATTCACACAGATGGATGTGCCAGGAACCGGACAGAAGAAAGAATATTATATCTTAAAGCCGGTGTATGACCAGAAAGCGACCGTTTACAGTCCGGTGGAGTCCGGGAACACGTTAAAGTGCAGACGGATTTTAACAGAAACGGAAGCGAGAAAACTTATTGAGGATATCCCCGCACTTGCACCGATTCAGGCACGCGACCGCAAAGAGCTTGAGGAAAAATGCAAGCAGGCAATCTCATCGGGGCTGTGTAGCGAGTGGGTGCGCGTAATCAAGACCCTCTGGGAAGATCGGCGAATCCGTATGGAGCAGGGAAAAAAGATGACGGCGGCGAGCGAGCGCTTTTTAAAACAGGCGGAGGAAAAACTGCATGGGGAATTGGCAGTTTCGCTCGGAATGGACAAGCAGGAAATGGAAGAGTACCTTGTCGATTTGCTGGCGGTGGTGAAGTAAAAGTAAGTTCGTTTGCAATACGAACGGAAAAAAATAGGAAGGTGCGAAAAAAATTGCGGGGGGAAAGTGAACAGAGATAAAAACGGTCAGACAGGAGCGGATGGATTCGGCACTGTGGGACCGTTTTTTTTTTCATTGTTTATCGAAATTTTTTTGAACATGACATACTGTTGTCATGTTCAATTTGATATTATTTTTATTGTGGAAGAGAAGCATATGGATATATTTGCAGATAGGAAAGGGGTCGCACGATGAAGATTGATCAACTGATCGGAGTTTTATCCATTCTGCTGCAAAAAAGAGAGATGACCGCGTCAGAACTAGCGGAAAAATTTGAGGTATCAAAGAGAACTATTTTAAGGGACATCGATGATCTGTGCAGAGCGGGAATTCCCATTGTTACTAGACAGGGGGGAGGCGGGGCATTTCCATTATAGAAAATTACCGGGTGGAACGCATACTCACCAGCACGGAAATCGGATTTGAGTCACAGGAAAATTTTTCCAGTAAGGATAAAAGTAAAGGCACTCTTTGAGCCGAACTGCAAGTGGCGGTTGGTGGAGGAATTCGGCGAGGATAGTTTCTGCGTACAGACGGATGGACGGCTGCTGTTCCACGCTGATTATACAAATAAGGAAAATCTTATCGCATGGCTAATGGGTTTTTTAGATGGAGTGGAAATTTTAGAACCTGTCAGTCTCAGAGAAGAAATAAGAGAAATTCTTTTAAAAATGCAAAAAAAATATAGGGAGGTAAAAAATGAAATATCCATGGATTGACGAGTATTTATTAAAAAAAAGGGGCGTGACAAAGGATTTGCAGGAGAGCTGGAATTGGGTGCGTTACAAATTGGGGGATAGGATGTTTGCGGCAATCTGTCTGGATGAGAAAAATATTCCCTATTATATCAATTTAAAATTGGAACCGGAAGAGGGAGAATTTTTGCGCTCACAATATGAGGATATTATTCCGGGATTTTACTCGAACAAGCAGCACTGGAATTCGATAAAACCGGATGGGACAGTGCCAGATGAACTCTTGATGGATCTGCTTGACAAATCCTACCGCCTTATCCTTGGCAGTTTTCCAAAAAAACGGCAGAGAGAACTTTTGGGATTGAGCTGCTGCGGTACGGAGTGCGAAAAATGCGCTCTGTTTCAACATTCCTGTGATGGCTGTAATACCCTGGAAGGAAGGGTGTTTCATGTGCCGGAAGGAAAGGTATGCGCCATTTATGCTTGCGCGGTAAAGAAAAATAAACTTGCAAACTGTGCCAGATGTAAGGAGCTGCCATGCAAGATATGGAGAGCAACAAAAGATCCGAATATGACACAGGAAGAATTTGAAGAAAACATAAAAAGGCGCGTTAGGAATCTGAGTTTGTGAGATTAAAATTTTTCATTGAAGATTTTTTGCTTGTATGCTATACTAAATAAGGAAAATTTTAATTTATTGATCGTATCAGAATGAAAGGATAGATATGCATACTACCGAATCATCAGAAAATTATCTGGAAACTATATTGGTTTTAAGCAGCCGTCTTCCGGTTGTCCGCTCCGTTGATATCGCAAACGAACTTGGATTTAAGAAGTCAAGTGTGAGTATTGCGATGAAAAATTTGAGAGAAAATAATTATATTACCGTTACGGACGCGGGATTTATCTATCTGACAGACAGCGGAAGGGCTGTTGCAGAGATGATTTACGAGCGGCATGAATTTCTTTCGGGCTGGCTGGTTGCCCTGGGCGTTTCGCAGGATATTGCAGTGGAAGATGCCTGCCGCATTGAACATGTAATCAGTGTAGAAACTTTCCAGGCCATCAAAAAATATGTAAAAGAACAAAAAAACTCCTAATTTTCTGTTGCAAAACCTTAAGATATGTGATAAAATTCTTTTAGAATCATTTAAGGAGGGTTTTGTAATGAAGAGAAAATTTGGAGCTGTTGTGCTGATGTTATTGATGCTTGTCGCGCTTATCGCGCCGGACAGGGCGATTGCCGCCACGAGCCTGAAGCTCAGCAAGGCGAAAGCGACGATGGAAGTGGACAGCAAACTTACATTAAAGCTGGGGGATATCACAGCGACAGAGGTAAAATGGAGCAGCAGCGCGAAAAAGGTAGCAATTGTTTCAACCAAGGGTGTTATCACCGCAAAAGGCGAGGGCAGCGCGACCATCACCGCGAAGTACGATGACAAGAGTTATACATGTAAGGTTACAGTGGTGGACAGCAACAAGGAAGAAAATAAGATCGAATCCTATCTAAAGAAGGAATTCGGTTCCACAAAGGTGGAGGAAACATCCGAGGGCATGAAAACAAAACTCTATGCCAGCGGGAAATCCCTTGTCTTCGCAATGACATTTGAGGAGTACGTGGAAATTGATGTGTCGGAGGAAGAGCTTGAAGAGGCGATGGATGCGGTTTTCGAGCCGATGGAAGAACTCTTGGATACACTTTTGGAAGAGCTTCAGGCAAATACATACAAGGATGCAAAGATAATCTTCCGGATCTATAATAGCGATAAAACATTGCTCTATCAAAAAGTATTAAAATAAAAGTATGCTTTGTTATTAAGAAAATATGTCTGTCCGCTATACATAAAAATATATGTACCGGACAGACATATTTTTTCTCCAAAGCATTGTATTTTCCCCTAACAACAAACAAAAATCAAAAATTCCCCCTTGCATCTTAAAAATTCCTGTGCTATAATACGCTCCATAAAAGCGATGATGAAGCTGCGGCAGTTTGATTCCTAAAGAGAGCCGGTGGTTGGTGAAAACCGGAGGAGGAGAATGCCTTTCCACTTCTGAGCTGCCGGGCAATGCCGGAGGGTCGCAGTCTTTATCCTGCGTTTAAGAGGACATGGAGAAAACTATGTCAATTTGGGTGGCACCGCGGAAGTAATATGCTTTCGTCCCATATACTGGATAAGTATATGGGGCGGGAGCATTTTTTTATGTACACGGAAAATAATTAGCCGAAAATGGCGGAAAAGAGGGTATTATGTTGGATTTAAAATTTATCCGGGAAAATCCGGAGATCGTGAGACAGAACATCAGAAACAAATTCCAGGATGGCAAGCTTCCCCTTGTGGATGAAGTGATCGCACTCGATGAGCAAAACCGCGCGGCAAAGCAGGAGGCGGATGCCCTTCGCGCCAACCGCAACAAACTCTCCAAACAGATTGGCGCGCTGATGGGACAGGGCAAAAAAGAGGAGGCGGAGGAAGTAAAAAGACAGGTAAATGAGCAGTCCGCACGCCTTGCAGAACTTCAGGGGAAAGAGACGGAGTTAGAAGAGAAAATCAAAAAGATTATGCTAATTATTCCCAATATTATCGATCCGAGTGTGCCGATTGGAAAGGATGATTCCGAGAATGTGGAAGTACAAAAATACGGTGAACCCGTCGTTCCGGATTTTGAGATTCCGTACCATGCAGAGATTATGGAACGCTTTAACGGGCTTGACCTGGATTCGGCAAGACGTGTGGCGGGCAATGGATTTTATTATCTGATGGGCGATATTGCAAGACTGCATTCCGCTGTAATTTCGTATGCGCGTGATTTTATGATTGGTCGGGGCTTTACTTACTGTGTGCCGCCATTTATGATCCGAAGCGATGTTGTGACTGGCGTGATGAGTTTTGCGGAGATGGATGCGATGATGTACAAGATTGAGGGTGAGGATCTGTATCTGATCGGCACAAGTGAGCATTCAATGATTGGTAAATTTATTGATCAGATTCTGCCGGAAGAAAAGCTTCCGTACACATTGACCAGCTATTCGCCATGTTTTCGCAAGGAAAAGGGGGCGCACGGCATTGAGGAGCGGGGGGTGTACCGCATTCACCAGTTTGAGAAACAGGAGATGATTGTGGTCTGCAAACCGGAGGAATCGCCGGTATGGTTTGACAAACTCTGGCAAAATACAGTCGATCTCTTTCGCTCGCTCGATATTCCTGTGCGCACGCTGGAATGCTGTTCGGGCGATCTGGCAGATTTAAAGGTAAAATCGGTGGATGTGGAAGCCTGGTCTCCAAGACAGAAGAAATATTTTGAGGTCGGAAGCTGCTCAAATCTTGGCGATGCGCAGGCAAGACGCTTAAAAATCCGCGTGGCGGGAGAAACCGGAAAATATTATGCGCATACCTTAAATAATACCGTAGTCGCACCGCCGCGTATGCTGATTGCGTTTTTGGAGAATAATTTACAGGCGGATGGAAGTGTTCGCATCCCGGAGGCATTGCGGCCGTATATGGGTGGAATGACCGAGATCCGCTAAAAACAATGCGGATAAAAAAGAGATGGGGAGGAATTATGGCGCGCTATCATTTTATTAAGCATTTTAAGACCATTACAAAGCACAGGCATCAGGTAATCCGCCATTGCTTCAACGCCGGAATTGGTTTTCAAGGTCTGTTTCACGACCTCTCAAAATATATGCCAGCGGAATTCATTGTCGGCGCAAAGTATTATCGGGGGGATCGCAGTCCAAATGAGGGCGAGCGGGAGGACTATGGTTATTCGAAGGCGTGGATGCACCATAAAGGTCGCAATAAACATCATTTTGAGTACTGGAGCGACTACAATCCTCAAACAAAGAAACTCTCTCCGATACAAATGCCAAAATGCTATGTGATTGAAATGTTTTGTGACCGTGTGGCGGCAGAAAAAATTTATAAAGGGGATGCATATAGTAATAAAGGTCCTCTAAAATATTTTAACAACGGAAAACAAAGACGTTTAGAAAACCATATGCTCCATCCGGAAACGTCCAGGCAATTAGAGTATTTGTTAAAAATGCTTGCTGTGCGCGGCGAGAAAAAAACATTTGCCTTTGTCAGAGCCTGGGCGAGAAATCGCGTGGCAATGCCATGGGAGAGAAAAGAAAGCACCGGATAAAACTCCATCTTGCCAGAAAATAGTTCTTCGTGTATAATGGGGGCATAGAATTATTAGAAACGAGGTGCGAACATGAAAAAGAAGAGAAGGAAAAAAGCAGCAATTTTCCTTGCGGCGACGCTTGTGTTCCAGTCAGGTTTTTCCATGCTTCCAGCGCGTGCAGAAAGCGTGCCGGATCTCCGTTTCGCAACGGAGGGAACAAAAGTGTCGGGGATTTCGGCTGCCACGGGACAAGTGGATGTTTCCCTTGCCCCCGCGCTCTTCCTGAAAAAGGCAGTTCAATTTCAGGTGAGCCTTACTCCAGTTACAGCAAAGGCGGGCGGTTTTGATGGTACGCTGACGATTGCCGCAGATACCATCAAAGATGAGAAGGTAAGTTTTAAGGATGTACCACAGGGCAAGTATCAGCTAAATGTGGAAGCGGCAGGATTCGCAAAGTTTTCCCAGGAGCTTGAAGTTGGGGCACAGGGCTACTCGGTAAAACTTACCACCGGATTTTTGGGCGGAATGAGTTATGCGGCAGGAACAGCTCATCCGGGTGTGCTGTTAATTGGTGATGTGGATGGAAACGGAGTGATTGGGGAGGATGATCTCACCGTTTTGGTGGATGCGATCGATAATGGAATTATCGCTGCATCCGACCTTACTACGGATCTCAACGGCGACGGAAAAGTAGATCTTGTGGATCTGGAATTTTTTGTAAAAAGTTACGGAGGAAAGAACGGGGAGAGCAGGGATACAAAAGCACATATTGAACAGTTTGTTCCGGAAAATGCCATCCAGTTGGAGGCAGATCAACACACAGAGGTGAAATCCGGGAATTTAGAGGATATGTTAAACGGGAAATCAATTGTTCTCGCTCCAAAAAACGGGGAGATCACAAAGGAAAACCCGATCTCGGTAACTTTTAATTTTGATGAGTCTGAAAATGTGGTGCAAACGGACGGAATTATTATTGAAACGCCGGGCAACAACTCGATCAGTGACGCGGAGATCGAGATAACTTATACCGAAAACGGGACGGATTATACGGAGAAAATTCCTGTGACCAAGGGTGTTTCCTATCTCTTGCGCGGCGCGGAAGGGGTTACGACCAATCGGGATGCAAACGGCAATATTCAAGTGCATCTGGGGCAGCAGATTGCAGTAAAAAAAGTTATTTTTACAATTACAGGGATGGAAAATAACAATAATCTGGCGGAAATCTCCAAAGTTGAGTTTGTAAATGGAATGGCGGACAGGATTCCGGAGCCGGAGATGGATCGCCCGGAGAATGTGAAGGCAACGGCGGGCAGCGAACAGATTTATCTGGAATGGAGTCCATGTGTAAATATCACGGGCTACGAGGTTCAGATAAAGCAGGGAGAGATATCGGAGAGAGTGCTGACCTCTGCCAATTCCATTAATATTGCAAACTTTGACGGAAAAAGTTTAAAGAACTATACAGAATATACGCTTTGCGTTCAGTCCATCAACGGAACATGGAAAAGCGGTTACAGCGAGGCAGTTACGGCAACACCAAAGCCAAACAGCAAACCGGATAAGCCGGATAATGTCTCAGCTGTGGGAAATTATAAAAGCATTTCTGTATCATGGAAAGATATGAAAGACACACTTTCTTATAATCTTTATTATAAGGAAAAGAGTGCAAGTACATACCAGAAGATTACGGGAATTGAAGAAAATAAATATGTGATTACCGATCTTGCAGACAAAGTGGAGTATGTGCTGTATGTGACAGGAGTCAACGAGTTTGGCGAGAGTGGACCGTCGCTTTTAGCTTCTGCAAAAACGACCGATCTTGAGGCTCCGAAGATTCCTCGCTACCATCTGATCAATGTGGGAAAAGATGGGGAGAAAGGCGCGCATATCGTAAGTGCGACAAGAAGAACCGCCTGTGCGATGGTGGATAGCCCATTAGATGCAGGGACGAGCAACAGTGCATGGGGAACGGTGGACAGCAATTCTTATTCCTATTATCAGACAGCAGGATGGGATGAGAGCGGTTATAATGCCTCCACTTTGGGTTCAGATAAAGGGCTGACTTACGAGTTTGACAGTGCATATAAGATGGATACCATCGCGCTGTACACTCTGCCAGGTTATGATTTTACCTATGTAACATTGCGTTACTGGACAGCGGACGGAACGGCATACACCATGACAAACGGACTTTCCTCAGGAAATATCACCAGGGGAATCTCACCTGGTTCAAGACAGGATGTGGACGGGCGCAGCTACCGGATCATTAAGTTAGATACCCCGATTGAGGCGAAAAAGATTCAGTTAGGTTTTGGAAAAGCTACCTCAAGCGGTCAAATTCGAATCGGAGAGATTTATTTCTACTATTACGATACTTTAATGGAAGAGATCATGGCACTTTATGCGGATGATCTTCATACAGTACTTAAAGCTAATGTGACCCAGGACGATATTAACAGACTTCGTGTTAAGATCAATGAGGTGGATGAGGTCAGCGGGGAGAAACACCCGGAGCTTGAAGCACTGGAGCGGGAATTAAAGACCGCAGAAGATATTTTAAACGATGTCAAATTAAAGGCATCGGTGGAAGTACACACCAGTATTACAATGAATGAAAAAGGCAAGGGCTTTGGTGGTCTAAACGCATGGCAGCCGCTTGGCGTTACCGCGCTGGCGGGCGAGACTGTGACAATCTATGTCGGCAGTGACAAGTTAAAGACCGGAGCAGCAACAAACCTGCGCCTTGTAGCAACACAGTATCACGCGGAATCAAGTGCGATGGCGAAGGGTGTCGCAAATCTGAAGGTGGGTGCGAATATTGTCCAGATTCCAAAGATTGCCTCGTTTGCCGATCAGGAACTTGGCGGCGCGCTGTATATTGAATATACGGGAACAAACAGTGCGGATCGCTATGCGGTGCGTGTGTCCGGCGGAGTATCCGTTCCGAAACTTGATCTGTACCATGTGACAGACGAAACTGAAAAGCAGAGACGGGCAGAGGTTTATATCCAGGAACTGGAAGAATATGTAAGTTTAATGGAAGAAAATCATAAGAGATTCCACAGTGAGTCCGGTCTTGCCTATGATGTGCAAAACTGTGTTCTTGGTGCCTCGGATATCCTGATGGATAAGATGATGCTCTCCCTGCCGGCAACACAGCTTTTGGCGGGTGCGGGCAGCGGCACTACTGCGGAGAAAGCAGCAAGAGTAGTTACTTCGATGAACGGCATGGAAGATATGATGCATCTGTTCTACCAGCACAAAGGACTTCATGTGGCGGCAATTGATGACATAGACCGTCTGCCAAAATCGCATTTAAATATCCGCTACCAGAGAATGTTTGCGGGTGCGTTTATGTATGCTGCGGGCAACCACATTGGTATCGAGTATGGTTCTTCCGCTCTGACTGGGGAAAGTGCAGCAACCTTTGACGAGGAAGGAAAACATATTTCCGGACAATATTTCGGATGGGGAATCGCGCATGAGATTGGGCATGACATCAATCAGGGAGCCTATGCGGTGGCAGAGATCACAAACAATTATTTCTCCGTGTTAGCTCAGGCAAGAGATACCAATGACAGTGTGCGGTTTAAATATAGAAATGTATATGACAAGGTGACTTCTGGAACAAAGGGAAGGGCTTCCAATGTATTTACGCAGCTAGGGATGTACTGGCAGCTTCATTTGGCTTATGATCCGGGTTACAATTACAAGACTTATGCGGATTATAACGAGCAGCTTGCAAGTCTTTTCTTTGCAAGGGTAGATACTTATGCAAGAACGGCAACCAAAGCACCGAAGGCAGCTTCGGGCGGTGTAGATCTGACTCTTTCAGGCGGAACGGATCAAGCATTGATGCGCCTCTCCTGTGCAGCGGCAGAAAAGGATCTTTTGGAATTCTTTGAGCGTTGGGGAATGACACCGGATGCGGAAACTATCAAGTATGCGAGCCAGTTTACGAAAGAGAATAGAGCCATTTACTATGCATGTGACGATGCGAGAGTTTATGCGAAGACCCATTCGGGCAGCAGTCTTAGTGCGGATGGCACAACGTCAGCAGTCAGCAATGAAACAGCATCAAGTATCAATCTAAGTGCTGCGAATCAGGTAGACTTTACACTTGGTGCGACAATTCCGGCGGAGGATGTACTTGGCTACGAGATTACAAGATGCATGATCTCCGGTGGAAAAACCGAGAAACAGGTAGTGGGCTTTGCAACGGAAAACACATTTACCGATACGATCGCCGCGATCAATAATCGTATGGTCTGGTATGAAGTTTCAGTGATTGATAAGTACTTGAACCGCTCTGCAGCAAAAGTGCTGGAACCGCTTAAAATTCAGCATGACGGAAGTCTTGACAAGACATTTTGGGCGGTTTCTACAACGGGACTTACTGTAGAAGGCGAAATCGAAGAAACTGGCAGCACCACCGGTGATACTATTCATGATTCAGAAAATACAGCACAGGGAAATGATGAAACGCCAAAGAGCAGGGAGAGATTGATTGACCGCGATCCGACGACCATCTATGAGGCGACGGCGGGCGCGACAGCAGAGATTTTGTTAGAGTTTAACAAGACGCTTACCGTAACAGGCTTTAAGTACATGGCGGGAGCAGGAATGTCAGCAGGTGCTTACGAGATCTTCTTGCAAGATGGCGGCACATGGGTAAGTGTGGCAAGTGGGAATTTTGTTCCGGGAACTGAACAGAAGATCTATTTCGCAAATGAGGAAGGAAAATATGTACGTACCTGTAAGGCATCGGCATTAAAGCTTGTACTTACCGGAGTGAGCAGTGTTTCCCTTGCAGAACTGGATGTATTAGGGGTAACTGGTGACAATGTGGACTTTAGGAACGCGGATGGTACACCAGTAATCGGAAAACTCACTGCAGATTATTCATTTGCAGCAGATAATGCGGATGGAACAAAGAATATTATTCCGGCAAATTCCCTGGTATTTATGGGAATGTACAAAGGAAATCCTGCTTACAATGTGGTGTTGCTTTATGATCAGGATAATCATTTAATCGGCTCTTCCAGTGCGGGAACCACCGTTACAGTGGAACAGATTATTTTAGCTCCTGTGCCGGATACGGGCAAGATTGAAAATGTATCGGATGGTACATGGATCTGTTGGATTACCCCTACAGAACTAGCGAAACTTGAGCTAAAGAATATTACGGAAGTACGTGCAGAACTTTACCGTGTAAATAATGCACAGACAAATGAGGGACAAAGACTTGTCAGTGATACTTTATTTGTGGAAATGCCACAAAATTTACCGGATATTACCCTTGAGGGAGGAACTACTGCACAAGAAGTAATGGATGTTCCATCCGACACCCCAGCGGGGGATGAAGGAACAGATCAGACCCCATCCGATACCCCGGCGGGGGATGAGGGAACAGATCAGACTCCATCCGACACCCC
>CAJTLX010000013.1:0-4111 GCA_910577165.1 uncultured Lachnospiraceae bacterium | reverse complement strand
CATCCGATACCCCGGCGGGGGATGAGGGAACAGATCAGACTCCATCCGACACCCCGGAAGGAGATAAGGAAAATGGAGGGCAAGATTCAAATGCTACAGACAGTGGCGAAAGTAATCCGCAGGAATCAGAGGAGTAAAATATGAAAAAATTTATAGCAAAAGTGATGATTGTACTACTTACAGTTACCACATTATTGCCAGTCCATGCATTTGCCAGTGGAGAACTTACATTCCAGCTGTCTGTGGACGGGACGGGGGCGGTAGCCCTCGTCTCCAACAAGGCGGGAGCGAACGGTGTTTCTTCGGTTCAGTTCAGTCTTACCGTAAACAGCGCGAATGCTTCGGATGCAAAATTTGACTTTTCCGACGAAGTAAAAAATACGGCAAAAGTCTATGAATCTCGCTATCATACAGAAACAAAAACATTAAATATTTATATTTCCGGAACCAACCCATTGTTTGGAGCAGATAAAACAAGGCTGGAAATTGGAAAGGCGATAGCGTACAATTCAAGTCAACAGGCAGTCACAGCAGGCTTTTTAGTTGTACAGGATTCTTTGGCTTATGTTTATGGGGAAGAGTTAAAAAAGCCGGAACCAACCTCTACTCCTGTCCCTCCAACTCAAACACCGGGATCAGGATCTTCTGGTGGAGGGCAGCCTTGGCCGGTAAACCCGTCTTGGCCAACTCCGACTCCAAGCCTTACTCCTACACCAACACCAACCGAAACTCCAACTCCTACAGTAACGGAGTCGGACGAGCCGCAGATTTCCTCTACAATGACATTGTATATCGGCGGTGATGTAACAGAAGAGTATGAGGAGAGCAAGTATCTGACAGTTTCGAACCGAACAGGTTTTACAATGGAATTTGCATCAAAAAATAAAAAAATTGCGAAGGTTGGTAAAAGCAAAGGCAAGGTAACCGCTGTTGGTGTGGGAACCACAACAATTACTGCCACCTTCAAAAATAAGAAGACAAAGGAAACCATTGTAAGAGAATGTAAAGTAACCGTAAAGCGAAATGCGGTGGATGCAGGACTTACGGTAAACAGCAAGAAAAAACTGTTAAAACTTACCGTGGGGGACAGTTTCCAGACTTGGGGATACCGCAAGGATTCGGATGGCAAACGTGTCTGGAGCGGAAAGAAGAAAATCACGGATACCCTGCGTTTTACCTCATCGGATAAAAATGTTTTTACCGTTGATGCAAAAAGCGGAAAGGTAAAGGCTGTGGGCGAGGGCACAGCTACTCTAACCGTTTGGGCTGTACAGACCGAGGGAGCAACTTACGGGAAGAACGGCAAGATTATCGCCTGCAAAGCAACAACAAAACCAAGGACATACAAGGTCGTTGTAAAAAAAGCAAAGTAAAACGACTTGAAAACCCTATAGTAAAAATAATGCAATAAATCAGACAGGAGGCAGTGAATCACTGCCTCCTGTCTGATCCTAAAGGGCGGTTAGCCAAATTTTTAATTTACGGCCAAACTCCTTTTCGCGGTTTATTTACGGTAATGATCTTGTTTGCTTCAAGGTTGACTAGCAACAGAAGCCTTGCATCATCCTGGTACTCCGGTTTTGCAAAATAATAGCAGTAGGTATCAACAAGCGAAAAAAGATTTGTTGTACGCCCCTCAATTTTAAAATTCTCAAAGCCCATTGGCACATAAGTTTCCCAGATTGCTTCCGGGGAAATATGTGTTGGATATTTTCTATACGTCGAGCGAAAATTTTGTTCGCCGTACTCACAACGCCAGATAGGCACCGGTTTTTGCTTGTCTGCGGGAGGTTACGGTTTACAAGCACCGTGCGCTCCTGCGTTGCGATAAAGCGGTAATGTTCCCCGCGCCGCGGACAATTCGGGACACAACAGGCATTGACAAGCACCTCGCACCGCTTTTTGTCCGTGATATGCTCAAGTTCAGCAAACTGATTATTTAGATTGTAGTCCAGTACCACAAGCCCGTAATCCTTTGCAAGTTCATCGTTGAGTGCCCCAATACTGCGAATTTCCTTACAGGTGGAACTATTTATTGTATAGCTCGGATAGTTCTTGCGAATATATTCTTCGAGAATGGGGGAGACCACAAGCACTTCGTTCCTGCCATTATCGCCCGCCTTCATACAGAAATTACAGTATGGATCTGAGAGATCCTTCTCTGTGATCGTCGGATTAGTAAAAGTATAGCGGATGGCAATACCAGCGGCATTCACCACTTTTATCACCTGTTGCACATAGCCTGCATCGCATTGATCTCCACCATCATAGCGTCCTTCATTCCAGAGGCTGGTTGGAAATTCACCAAAAAAAGAGGCGATTTTGATATCTTCACGGAAAAATTTTGGAAAGTTCTCAAACATTCTTAGCAACAACATATTGATTGGAAAATTTCTGCGCAAACCCGGCAGATGAAATTTGATTGACATATCTTCTTTTCCTTTCACAGCAAAATTTAAGTTTCCTTTTTTGACAAAATATGATAAACTTACTATAACAAGTTATTTGGTAAATGTCAAGGTAAGGAATCGGGTAATCAGCTCCCTATCACCGATACGGGAAAATTTATTATGCCCGAAGATGGGGGACTCCTCACCTACATATAAATACAAGATAAGGAGAAGATTATGGCATCGTGGATGGTACATTTCCGCATTGCGGACGCACTACTTAATCAGGGAAAGGAACTTGCGCCAGTGGAATTTATCTTCGGCAATATCGCGCCAGACTCCGGTGTGCCAAATGCGGACTGGTCAGCGTTTACGCCAAGCGGCGATCTTTCCCATTTTAAAACAACAGCAGGGGACGGTCTAAAGGATATTCATATCGAGGATTATGTAAAAGCATATTTTACTGCCGAACAGCGTGAAAAATATACAATAAAACAAAAATCATTTTACCTTGGTTATCTGACTCATTTACTTACGGATATTTTGTGGGTGGAAAAAATTGTAAGACCATCAAAAGAGAAATTTCGAGAACTTTACGAAGGCGATCGGATGAGATGGATTTGGACATTAAAAAAGGATTGGTATGATTTAGATTTTTTGTTTTTACAAAAACATCCGGATTTTCGAGCATTTTGCCTTTACGAGAAAGCAGTCGGTTTTCAAAATGAATTTCTTGATTTCTTCGCGCCGGATGCATTTGAAAATCGCAGGGAATATATTTGTGAATTTTATCGCGCTGGCAGAAAAGACCTTGACCGGGAATATCCGTATCTGACGGAGCAAAGGATGGATGCTTTTGTCGCGGAATGCACAGATTTTATACAAAAATCAGAATATTGGAGTTGTGTGGAGTAAATATGCAGTGGAATTATAGGAAAATTAGAAAAAACAGTTGGACTAGTGTGTTTTACAAGGGAAGAAAGTCCTGGCTTATGCTTGTGGCGGTAGGTTTTTTGTTTTCCTTTGTCGGAGCCGCCTACTCTTCGCAGACAAGTTTTATCGGCACGATCGATAATTATATCTGGGAAAATGACAGCCTTTTGCCAGATAATATTGAGATATTAAAAGAATATATTGTACAGACTCCCCTTGTAAAAAATATTCCATTTATCACATCGGACTTCGCGCTATCACTGATTGATTTTCTGTCGGAAAGTGCGACTTGGGTGATATGGCTGTTTACCGCCAACCTCGCATATTTTAAGAGAAATCCGGGGGAAGTCATTGCAAATATGCTGATTGCTGCCAGCGTGACCGCCGTGATCAATTTTTTTCTGAAAAATGTGATTGTAATTGGCAGAAATCGTTATGTAATGGAGAATCGTTTTGCAAAGGAAATTTCTTTTCGCAGACTGCTCGCGCCATTTCATATTAAAACTTTATGGAATGTAATAAGGGTAATGTTTTGGTATAATTTAACCATTACTCTATGGTCACTTACCATTTTGGGCGGGGTATATAAACATTATCAATATTATTTTGTTCCCTATATTCTTGCGGAAAATCCATCTATCTCGTGGAAGGAGGCAAAAAAACTTTCTTGCTCGATGACAAAGGGATGTAAATGGAAGATCTTCCTTACTCAGATTTCTTACTGGTATATATGGTTGTTGGAGTTGATTCCTCTGCTCGGTCTGCTCTTTGCCATTCCGCTTTCCATG
>CAJTLX010000012.1 GCA_910577165.1 uncultured Lachnospiraceae bacterium | reverse complement strand
TATCTGTCGATATTATACCATGTTCTTCCAACATGATGCCTCCGGCGGATGTGCACAGTTCACAAAAGTAATTGTCCTCCCGTTGGTCGGACGTGAACTGGCGCAGGTATAATGTCTGCCGACATTATACCATGTTCTCCCGCTAATTTCCATTAAATTTCTATCATCTCCCCGCCGTTTTCTAAAAAAACAATGAACAAAAAAAGAAACAAGCATAAAAAGAAATTGTTGTAGCTATTGCCCTGCATCCTCTACGCATAATACTGTGCCTGCGCATACCACAATTCATAATATTTTCCGCCCCTATCCGCAACAAGTTTCTCATGGCTGCCCTGCTGCACAATCTCCCTTGCATCAAACACTACAATATCATCGCAGAACCGACACGAGGAAAGTCGGTGGCTAATATAGATCGCAGTCTTATCTTCCACGATCTCACTAAATTTACTATAAATCTCTGCCTTTGCAACCGGGTCAAGTGCCGCTGTTGGATCATCCAGGATAATAAACGGTGAATTTTTATACAGTGCGCGCGCAATAGCAATCTTTTGTGCCTCACCGCCCAAAATGTTTACACCACTGTCACTGAAATCTTGATACAGATAGGTTTCAAGTCCCTCCGGCATTGCCGCAAGCCTTTCGCCAAAGCCCGCCTTTATCAGACAATTTTTAGCGCGTTCCCCATTGCAATTCACTCCCGCCGCCACATTCTGTCCGAGCGGAAATGCAAAAAGCCGGAAATCCTGAAATACCACGGAAAAAATGGACATATAATCCAGATAATTGTATTTGCGGATATTGATCCCGTTTAATAAAATCTCCCCCTCCGTCGGATCATAAAGACGGCAGAGAAGCTTGATAAAGGTAGCCCTGCCGCTGCCGTTCATCCCCACCACGGCAAGCATACTATTATCTGTAGAAGATTACAGCAGCTTTTCATTTTCTGTCGGATCAATATTCGTTTTGCTCGCCTGCATATTTTGGGGATTTGAAAATAACTGCACAAAAAATTTATCCTCGAAAACCCCATTGGAGATTGTAGTAATCAAAGGATTTGGATCAGGAATCGGCTCTCTTTTGATCGCCGCTGTGACGAATGAATTATCCCTCAATATGCAATATATATTTTTCGCGCTGCTTCTCGGTTTTATGGCATATGGACTGAGTATTTTCTTTTATATCTACGCACAGAGATATCTCGGCGCAGCAAAGACAAGTGCCTACTACGCAGTATCCCCTTTTATCGGGGCAGTGCTGTCACTGATTATCTTCCGGGAACTGCCCTCAGCTTCCTTTCTCGCCGCGCTTTTCATTATGGCGATCGGAACATATTTTGTATCCTCCGAATCCGGCAGTAAAAATCCTCCATAAACATCCAATTATTTACTGTTGTAATGCGAGCGGCATTGAACAATTTCAAATGGGATTTTGTTTTGTCTTACCACAGCTTTTGCGAACATCGTAATTGTTGTTGCCATAAATTCAACCCCTTTCGTACATATACTATGCCACATATAAATAAATTTGTCAATACATCGTGCCCTGTCCTGCACAACATCTAAATTCTATTAAATTTCTATCATTTTCCTTGCGGTTTTCTAAACAAAGAAAAAATATTTTTTCAACTTGTTCCCATCCTCCTTATTCTGTCGGCGCAAATCCCTGAAAAATCAAAGAGAATGCACAAAAATAAGGATGATAAAAAAAGTTCGGCGGATATCGAAACAGCATGATACAATAATAGATATTATATCAGTGCAATTCTTCTTCGAGCAGCAGAAGAAAAAACACGGAAATAAGGTGGACGATGAAAAACAATTTCATTCAGATTAAAAATGCAAGAATTCACAACTTAAAGGGGATTGATATTACTATCCCAAAACATAAGCTAACCGTGATCACCGGAGTTTCTGGGAGCGGCAAATCAAGCCTTGCCTTTGATACACTTTATGAGGAGGGCAAACGCCGCTATCTGATGTTTTCCGATACGCAGTTTATGATTGATACGGAGCCAGGGTTTGACTTTATCACAGGACTTTCACCGACCGTCGCAGTTGAACAGCGCGTTATTCGCCAGTCCAACCCGCGCAGCACAGTCGGTACCAGAATCAAAATCAGCCATCTGCTCGCCGCCCTGTTCACCAACTATGGAGAGCGCGATCCAGCCTATGACGATGGACTTCCACTTGACCTTTCCATGTTCCAGCGCAGCTCTGCAAAGGGAATGTGTGTTAAGTGTCTTGGCAAGGGCAAAGCAAACTTTATCGATGAGCAGGCAATGTTTGCAGACAAAAACCTGTTGATTTGCGATATCGCGCATGGGCTTGGGCGAACTGGTTCCACGAGAAATATGCTCTCCGAATTTGCCGCACACTACGGTTTTGATCTTTGGAATAAGCTTGGTGATCTGTCGGAAGAAATGCTCTCTCTACTTAAATACGGCGACCACGGAAAATCCAAATTTCCTGGGATGATCCCCTGGGTTACAATGCTGATAAACGGCGCATTCTCCACTTCTGGTCGACTCGCCCATCTGTTGATGCAGGACGGACTAATTGGACAGCATATCTGCCCGAAATGCCTTGGCACAGGACTTGGCGAGCAGGCAACACATACGACCTTCCACGGAAAAACTATCGCCGAACTCGAAAATATGTATATCCGCGATCTGTACGAATTTCTCATCGCCTACGATAACGACACAAATCCATTGCTTTCTGAACTGTGTACAAAACTCTCCTGCATGATCGATGTCGGTCTGTTTCACCTTGCTCTTTCCCGCCCCATCCCCACTCTTTCCGGAGGTGAGATCCAACGCCTTTTTCTCGCTTCCTATATTATCACGGAGATGGACTCCATTATTTTTGTATTCGATGAGCCAACGATTGGACTGCATGAGGCGGAAAAGGAAAACCTGATCCATATTATTCGCCGTCTTGTAGACAGTGGAAATACCGTAGTTGTAGTGGAACACGATGAAAATTTTATGAGGGAAGCGGATTATATTATTGATATTGGACCGGATGCCGGAATTCGTGGCGGAATAAAAATTTACGAGGGGGATTTCTGTAATTTTTTACAGTGCAAAAATTCCCGCACTTCCCCTTATTTATCGGCAGAAAAAGGATTTTTCATCAAATCAAATTTTCGTCCCGTTAACCCAAAAAAATGCCTGACCCTCTCACACGCAACTATCCATAATCTAAAAGATGTGAGCGTGAAATTCCCACTTGGCATTATGCTTGGAATCGCAGGGGTTTCCGGCAGTGGAAAATCAAGTTTGATCTCGGACACGCTTGTCCCCAAATTAAAAGAGATACTAAAGGGAAAATGTGTGACGGGGGAAGAAAAACATAATAGAGAAACAGAAGATGAAATGGACACTGACCAAAAAAGTACTGTCTTATCCAATGTGCCAAACCTTGGGGGAAGTGAATTTTTGCGGCGATGCTATGTGATTGACCAGCGTCCGATCGGGCGCAGCCGCACTTCCTGTCCTGCGACCTACACAGGAATTTTTGACCGCATTCGCGCAATGTTTGCAGAAACCGAAACAGCAAAGGAACGCAAATTTACTGCAGGGATGTTTTCTGTTAACAGCACGGGCGGCTGTCCGCGGTGCAAGGGAGACGGTGTCATCCATTACCATGTCGGTTTCGGAAATTTCATTGATATCGTATGCGATGCCTGCGACGGTACGGGCTATGTACCAGAAGTTATGGAGGTATTGCTCGACGGAAAAAATATCCGCGACATACTTAAAATGAGTGTGGAGGAAGCCTCCGTCTTTTTTGCGGATAAAGATAAAAATATTACCCATCTCCTCACTATCTTGGAGCGCGTCGGTATGGGCTATATCCGGCTTGGACAAGCAACGCCAACGATCTCCGGAGGGGAGAGTCAGCGCATCAAACTTGCAAGGGAACTCGCAAAGGGAAAAAATACAAAAGATATCCTCTATATCCTTGACGAGCCAACTACGGGGCTATCTTTCTCCGACAGCGAACGGCTGATGCAGTTACTTAATGAACTGATCGGGCAGGGCGCATCCATTATTATCACGGAACACGACCCCTATGTATTATCAAACTGCGACTATATTATTGAATTAGGACCGGGCGGCGGGACGGAGGGAGGATATATCATTGCGGAAGGAACACCTGAGGAATTAAGACAAAATAGGGAATCTGTGATTGGAAAATATCTAAAAAGGAAAGGAATCGCCCATGATCTCTGAAGAAATCACCAACTATATTTGCCTCCACCATTACCGCCAGATTAACAGTGTCCTCGTCTGGCGGGACGGAGAAATTATTGCCGAAAATTATTATAATGACTTTACCAGCGAAAGCCGCAATGTCCTGTGTTCCGTTGCCAAGAGCATTCTCTCGATCGCAGCGGGCATTGCCCTTGATAAAGCTCTGCTTCCAACACCCGATGTACCAATCGCAAATTATCTGCCACAGTTTCGCGAGGGGCGCGATCCAATGCACCCCTTTATCACCGTGCGCCATCTGCTTACCATGACCTCCGGAATATGCTGGAACGGCGGCGTTCATTATCACTGCCCAATGATGGAACAAATTCGCCGTTCCAAAAAATGGCTCTCCCATATCGCGGACTGTGCCGTAACAACTCTTCCCGGCACATACTACAATTACAAGGAATTCGATGTGATCTTGCTTTCCGCCGTGCTTGAGACAGTCTGCGGCGACCTGTTTGATTTTATTAACCGTGAACTTTATCTTCCGCTTGGCATAAGAAGCGGACGCTGGTATAAAAGCCCTTGCGGCATATACTACAGCGTTGGGGATGGAGACGATACACACGAAAACTCCTCCAATCTGACCGCGCGTGAAATGCTTGCGATCGGAAAGCTCTGCCTTTCTCGGGGCAATTTTAACGGGCAGCAGATTGTATCGGAGAGTTATCTTTCCGAAGCAACCTCCGCTTCAAAAGATGCTATTGACCCAAACTACGGATATCTATTCTGGTCTGGAAAAGATTGGTACGCCTGCCGGGGTTACGGCGGGCAGCGCATCCATATATTCCCAGAAAAAAATATGATCATTGTGATGCAGGCAACTCCAACTTCACGCGGGATGGTGTATGACGATCTGATCTGGAAAATAAAGGAATTATAAATTGGCTCCTTTCTCTATTTTTAAAGTAAATATAAAGCAATAAATAACTTATTATTCATTTAACCCCTCTTAGCAGGAAGCTCTGCCTCTATGTGAAGCATAGGCGGTGGGAGTATATCACCTCCCCTAAAAATAATGGCAATATCCCCGGAAGTCCACAGAAAAATCACCTGACCGAATACAATTCTGGCAGACGATTTAATGTTACCGAATGTTCATAGGAATATGCCCTTTTTAATTCCTCCTTTGAGGTAAAACGATCGGTCTTTCCAAATTCATTTGACCAGGTCATATAATAACTCCAGGGAATATGGTTTTCCACCACAGCCTCCACATCCGGGATTGTGCCAATCTCTGCGATCGCATAAGGTTTTTCCGTCTTTGTGATCGCGGAAAGCTCCGCAAACTCCTTACTGTGATCCGTATGGCAATGTGCTTCTGGATACAGATCGCGGCTGAGAATATCCATAATATCATCCCCAGGATAACACTCCGGATTTGTGGAATTAAAAACCCAGATTAAATTATTAAGCTTAAAATGATTAACATAGCGGTCATACATCAACCGATACAGCTTTTTTACCACATCTTTTTTGCAATTTCCCCACCAGAACCAATGCCCCTCATTCTCATGGAACGGTCGCCACAAAATCGGGATATGTGCATCGCAGAATGGCTTTAACAGCCCCGCCATATAATCCATATCCGACAAAAGCGCGTAATATTCCGGTGTTCCCGATGTTGCGGCAAGTTCCGCGCTAAAATCTGTATTTTCAGTAAAAAATGATTTATCCCGCCCAAAAAGCGGGGAAAACCAGTGCCAGGTAAACGTAATTAACCCGCCCATCTTTGCCCATTCCCACGCTTTTTTTAATGTATGTTCGGCCTCGTAAACCTCCTTTAAACATTCCCCGCCGCACTCTTTATACTGAATATTCGGCGAGTAGGCAAGCAGTTCAAATCCACACAGCGCGGGCAGTTCCCCTGTTACCTCCCGGATGTAGGAAAGCTCTGCCTGCTCCATTGTCTGTGTGTGCTGCCCCAAAATGATTTTCCTTCCCCGGTTCTCCAGGAGAAAATCCATCACCCGCCGCACCTCGTCCTGCGCTTTTTTATTTGAATTATCCATTGCTATGTTTCCTTTCTTTTATTGCTCCACTTTGTCGCTAAATAATTCTTTATTTTCAGAAATATCTATATATTCTATATCGTTCTTGTTATCATCAACCTGAATCTCTGTTTTCAGCCGTTTCTCCTTCCCGTTAAATACAATTTCACGAATGATCTCCGCCGGTTTTAAGTCAAAAGAAGCTAAAACTGTGCCACTGTAAAAATAGCTAACTGGAATTGGAGTGGTTTCCTTATTTATGGATGGCGCAGGCTTTTTGGCACTGCACTTTACTGCTTCCTGTGCAGTATGTCCCTGCAGGGAGAGATCCGCCGCGAGCACCAGCGAAATATATTTTTCTCCATCTGAGTTGACAGCACTCCCCACACCGACTTCTCCCCTATTACCACATTCTATATAAATTTGTGTCTTTCCAAACAAATACAATGAATAATATTGCAAGTTTATTATACCTAGTTTCTTTATCGATTACAAGTAAAACTTTCAGTCTGTTTTCTCCTGACCTTTTGGATATGTAAAATTTATTTTACCTATTGCTGATATTCAGAATAATCATTGTACATTTTCATTTTATGGTTGTAAACAAAGTTTAGACATGGTATAATGTTGGCAGACATAATGTCTGCGCTGATTCGCATTCGACCGCAGGGAGGAAAACTTCCAAAGCGATTCATCCCTCGGAGAGAATATATCCGTTGGATATGCGAATATTTTGCGTGTAGTGTAGGCAATGGAAAAATAATTATCCGCCGGAAACCATGATTATAGATGATATAAAACATGAACATCTATATGTGATAAAAGAAAAGAATACGATACACGCTGTATTTGCTTTTATCATTGGAATAGAACCTACTTATTTGGAAATCAGTCAGGGCAAATGGCTTTCTAATACCGAATATGGGACATTACACCGAATTGCAGGGGATGGGGCAATTCATGGCATTTTTGATTCAATTATTATGTTTTGTAATAACAAAATCAACCATTTACAGATAGATACCCATGAAAATAATAAGGTGATGCAGCATCTTATCAGTAAAAACGGATTCCAAAAATGCGGCATTATTCATGTTGCCGACGACTCGCCACGAATTGCTTATGAAAAAACACAAAAATACCAGCTTGCGGAACTGTAAATAGGAGGATATATCAATGGAAAAAGAATTATATGATTCATACATAGAGATATTAAGAGAAGAACTGCTGCCTGCGATGGGCTGCACTGAGCCGATTGCCGTCGCTCTTGCCGCAGCGACCGCGCGCGATACCCTTGGCGCGATACCCGATCGGATCACTTTGCTGGTCAGCGGAAATATTGTAAAAAATGTAAAAAGTGTTGTTGTGCCGCACACGGGCGGTCTAAAAGGTCTTGCCGCCTCCGTTGCCGCCGGAATTATTGCGGGCGATGCCGAAAAAAAACTCGAAGTTATCGCGGACGTTACCCCTGAACAAATTCCAAAGATTAAAGAATACCTGGAAAAAACGCCCTGCACGATAACAGAATCCAATTCTGGCTGTATCTTCGATATTGAAATTCGCACCTTTTGCGGCGAACACAGTGCCGCTGTGCGGATTGCAGGGCATCATACCAATATTGTGCGCATTGAGAAGGATAACCGAGTGCTGTTTTATATCGATTATCAGGATCCTTTTTCCGAAAATACCGCCGCCCGTGAACAGAGCAGAAAAAAAGCAGATCGAAATCTGCTCACTGTAGAAAATATTGTTCGCTTTGCGGACGAAGTGGATCTTAGTCTGATTCACGATATAATCCATCGACAGATTGCCTACAATACCGCTATCGCTGAGGAAGGATTAAGAAATGCCTACGGTGCCCAAATTGGAAGGATCTTACTTTCCTCCTACGGCGACGGCGTGCAGAACCGCGCCAAGGCGATGGCGGCTGCCGGTTCGGACGCGCGCATGAACGGCTGTGAACTTCCCGTTGTGATCAATTCTGGCAGTGGCAACCAGGGGATAACTGCCTCCCTGCCCGTTATCGTGTACGCAAAGGAACTTGGCGCAAGGGAAGAATTGCTCCACCGTGCGTTAGTTGTAGCTAACCTCGTTACCATCCATTTAAAAACAGGAATTGGCAGACTTTCCGCCTACTGCGGGGCAACCAGTGCAGGATGCGGTGCGGGCGCGGGCATCACCTACCTCTATGGCGGGCGTTTCCGCGAGATCTCCCACACCATTGTCAATGCCATCGCCATCAATTCCGGCGTGATCTGTGACGGCGCGAAAGCAAGCTGCGCCGCAAAGATTGCCTCCTCCGTGGAAGCCGGACTTTTGGGAATGCAAATGTTTTTGCATGGAAGCCAATTTAAGGACGGCGACGGCATTGTGACCAAGGGTGTGGAAAATACCATCCGCAATGTCGGTGAGCTTGCAAGGGAGGGGATGAAGGAAACCGACCGGGAAATTATTCACCTAATGCTGCAAAAAATAGGCTGAAAATCCTAAACCTTTTTCTGCCGATATGCCTTAAATCATCTTGCGCTCAACTCCAAATACCACCCCAAGATACCCCGCCGCACCGCTGATTCCCGAAACGACCGCGGCGCGGGCAAATCCTTCCGCCTCCCCATACTCAGAAACAAAAGTCTGCGCGGACATAAGATATGTTGGCAGCCACCATCCCACCCCCGGCAGCATTCCTGCCAGATAACAGACTACAACAAGCACAGCAAGCCCCATTAACACCCCCGTCGCGCTTTTTGCCGGCACAGAAAATACAAGCAGCATGATAATCACCCAAAGCCCGAACAGATAGGGAAATACCGCTGCCAACGCATAGCGCGCCATTTTCTCCCCGCTCCAAAAATATAAACTGTAGCCTAAAGTAATTCCAAAGCAAAGCCAGTAACCTATCGTCCACAAAAGCACCATAATCGTAGTCTTTACCGCCACCACCACAGATCTTGAAAGTCCCCTTGTCAGGAGCGGAATCAATGTTCCTTTCTCCCACTCACCTACCAGACTCCCGCCAAAGATAAAAATAAACAAGATCAATACTACCGGAATATTTTTAAAAAACTGTGCAAAGGACATGGAAGCATCCACTGTAACCGCAGAGACCAAAAGTCCAGTTTCTTCCAATTCCTCCGCCATCTGTTCCATCAGCCACGGAGTCAGGCGTGCGATCGCCGGATTCATTACCCCGAACAAAACAGAAATCATCAGTAAAACCATAAGTTTTCCGCTCCGCCACAGCTGCATCCACTCCTTTTTAAAAAATGCCAAAAATCCAGATTTCATTTTATTCCCCCTCACTTTCTGACGATGAGAGTACATCGCAAAACATTTCCTCCAATGTCCGCTCTCTTCGCTCAATACGGCGCACCGCAATTCCCTCCTTAACTAACAATGTCATCGCCATCATTATTTCCGGATCAGAAATATTTTTTGATCCCCCATAGGCAAGCGTTAGCATATCCACGCGCTCCCCGCCGGACATTATCCCCATAAATTTTTCCGCATCTTCCGCGCGCAAAAACTCAATCAGAAATCCCTGTGTGCCGCCCTCATCCTTTAAGTTTTGTATTTTTCCCTGCTTTACTAACCTCCCCTTATGCAATATGGCGCACTCATCACAGATCCGCTCCACATCCGAGAGAATATGCGTTGAAAACAATACGGTCGTGCGCCCCTTTAGTGAATACAACAGTTCTAAAATCTCCTTTCGCCCCGCCGGGTCAAGCGCGGAAGTTGGCTCGTCACAGATAAGCAGCTTTGGATCTCCAAGCAGTGCCTGCGCAATTCCAAGCCTTTGTTTCATTCCCCGCGAAAAACCCTGAACGCGCTGCTTGGTTCCCATAAGCCCCACAAGCGTGAGTAATTCCCTTACCTTCCCCCTCCTCTCTTCTTTTGAAATTCCGGAAATTTCGGCACACAAAAGTAAATATTCTTCCGCTGTCAGAAAACCATAAAATTCTGGCACATCTGGAAGATACCCGACAAAGCGGTTAGTGCTGCTTTTTCCAAAACAGACCATCTCCCCATTTACCCGGATTTCCCCCGCATCCGCACGAATCAGACCTAAGATCATCTTCATTGTCGTTGTCTTACCCGCGCCGTTTTCCCCCACAAAGCCAAATATACTATGCTCCGGTACCGTAAGGCACAGATCATCCACCACTGTGTGCGTGCCAAACCGCCTGGTAATATGCGATAATTCAAGCATTTATTCATCCCCCTGCTTTCCAAGCACAAAGTATAAAATAGGTCCCCAAAACTGCATCCCCACAAGCGCGACCAAAAGCCAAAGGCCACGGCTCCCACGCTGATAGTGGTTATGTGTTAAAATATGATGTAAGGTATATGCCAAAAGCCCAAATTGTACAATTACAAGGGGAACTAAAAACGGTAAAAATTCTTTGATTTGATCCATAATTTTCTCCTACTCCAATTAGCAAAATATTGATAGGGAATCCTTCCTGTTCACTTCATATTACAAACGATAAATTGAATCAATTTACTGTAAATACTATTATTAGAATATTTTTTAATTTACTTGTTACAAAAACTATATGTTATTGTTCCAATTCTCTTTTTAGCTTTACCAGCTCTTCCTTTGGAAAACAGGAAAATGCGGGATGATCAAATGCCTGTCTCGCACTTTCCATTACAAGCGTGCTGTCCCTGACCGCATCCGCACCAAGTTCATTTTCCTCAAACCATTCTTCCAGCCGATCAAAAAACGCATCGCTACACAGGCGCATTCCCCTTTGTTTCATCTGTTTTACAATCTGTACAAACCTCGACAGACGATCTAAACCTTCCGGTATTCTTTTATGTGTGCCGTACACTATCGCTGCCGTGTAGTGAAACTGCGCCTCCCCATTTTCTCCCGGCTGTCCTGGTATGCCCTGCACAAACAATACATCCATTTTGGCAATCATTATCTCACATTTTTCTAATTCTCCCATATGCACGAAAAGATAATTATTTGCACTGTCTAAAAGTGCAAGTGCCGATTCAAAAAAATAAATCTGTGTATGCGCATCCGCCCTGCGAATATCCCCCACCTGCATATATGCTTGAACTAATAGGGAATCCGCATTTTTTGCAAACCGGTAGGGGTTGCAGATCTCCTCCATTGTCGCGATCACTTCCCCCGCTTTTTCCTGCTGCAATTTCACTATTGCCTCAAGCACAATCGCATCGCTGCACAGACCATTTTCCCCGGAATTTTTATAAATCCGAACGCAGAGTTTACGAATTTCTTCTAAGATTTCTCCCCGTCTTTCAGGCGCGGCTAACATAAAGTGGTTTAGCCATAAAATACAAATTTGCAACAAAAAACGATAGCAGGAATAATAGTTTTTCACCAGACTCTGCGATCTTGCAAAAACTTCCTCAAAGGACTTAGTGACAAAATCCCCTGCCAGTTCCTGATAGAGGCTTCGTATTTGCTTTTTTGATAAATTCGGACAATAATCAAGCAATTCATCCAAAGTTACATCATAATAGGTAGCTAACAAAAGTAAAGTTTGAATATCTGGAAAACTCTGCCCTGTTTCCCATTTGGAGACAGCAGCTTTCGTCACCCCAATAAAATCTGCAAGGGCTTCCTGCGTAATGCCGTGTCTGCGGCGAAGAGCCGTAATATTTTGGGCAAAATTAAGATCGTCCATTTTCTATTTCCCTATTCCTTTCCTCTGAAAAATCCGTCTGCAGCCAGACAAAGTTAAAGCGGTTAATTTTGTTTTGGAGAATTCATCCTTGACTCTATTATAGAAGTTGGGGGTGAAAAAGACAAGCGAAGAGGACGATATTATAGGAAATAAAATCAACTGATAAGAAACTTTTATGCAATTTTATAATTAAAAATTAGAAACTTAATCCATTTTTCGTCCGATCGGGAATATTGTAGTTCAAATGGGGAGTTTTTCAAATATAATCTAAGAAAATATGGATTAAAACTCATTAGTATTAAAAACACAAAAGGACTGCAAAACAATACAGCTTTTTATACTATATCATTTTACAGTCTTTTATTTTTTAATATTTCTTCTTTTTACCTACTTATCTGTTTATCAACTACTTTTCTTCTATCCGCGCTTGTATTACTGTCATATCCCGCTTCCGCGCCCCCAATCTATTTAACCTTTGGAAGCTTATCGCGGTAAACAGCAAGTTCCCCATCCGTAGGAATATAATCGCTCATCTCGCCATTATGGAATTTTTCATATGCTACCATATCAAAATAACCCGTGCCGGTCAGACCGAAGAGAATAGTTTTTTCCTCGCCAGTTTCCTTGCACTTCATCGCCTCATCTATCGCAACACGGATCGCGTGTGAACTTTCCGGCGCAGGAAGAATACCTTCCACTCTCGCAAAATACTCTGCCGCCTCGAATACCTCCGTCTGCTTTACGCTGGTCGCCTCCATCAGTCCCTGGTGATACAGTTCGGACAATGTGGAACTCATCCCATGGTAGCGCAGCCCTCCCGCATGATTAGCAGAAGGAATAAAATCACTCCCCAACGTATACATCTTAGCAAGCGGACAAACCATTCCTGTATCACAGAAATCATAGGCATATACGCCTCTGGTAAAACTTGGACAGGAGGCAGGCTCAACTGCAATAATCCGATAATTTGCCTCCCCGCGAAGCTTCTCGCCCATAAATGGCGCGATCAGACCGCCAAGATTTGATCCGCCCCCGGCGCAGCCAATAATTAGATCTGGTTTAATATCGTATTTATCCATGGCAGCCTTCGTTTCCAAGCCGATCACGGTCTGATGGAGAAGTACTTGATTAAGTACGCTTCCCAGTACATAGCGATAGCCCTCGCTCGATACTGCCTTTTCCACTGCCTCGGAAATAGCGCAGCCAAGGCTTCCGCTTGTTCCCGGATGCTCGGCGAGAATCTTTCTTCCCACCTCGGTTTCCAGCGACGGCGACGGGGTTACGGACGCACCGTAAGTGCGCATTACTTCACGGCGGAAAGGCTTTTGCTCATAGGAGCATTTTACCATATAGACTTTACAGTCAAGACCAAAGTATGAGCATGCCATCGAGAGGGCTGTTCCCCACTGTCCGGCTCCAGTCTCGGTGGTCACCCCTTTAAGCCCCTGTTTCTTTGCATAATATGCCTGGGCGATGGCAGAATTTAATTTGTGACTGCCGCTGGTATTGTTTCCCTCAAATTTATAATAGATCTTTGCAGGCGTACCAAGTTTTTCTTCCAGACAGTAAGCGCGAACTAACGGGGATGGACGATACATTTTGTAAAAATTGCGGATTTCCTCCGGGATCTCAAAAAACGGCGTGGTATCATCCAATTCCTGTGCAACTAACTCCTTGCAGAAAACACCGGCAAGCTCTTCCGCCTTCATCGGCTGATGCGTGCCAGGATTTAAAAGCGGTGCCGGTTTCTGCTTCATATCCGCGCGCAGATTGTACCATACCGTTGGCATTTCACTTTCATTAAGATAAATTTTGTAAGGGATTTTTTCATTTTTCATTGTAATTGCCTCCATTTTTAAAATATTTATTCCTTTATTTTATCAACTCACCTTTCAGTGAATTTTCTAAAATCATTTATTCCACTCTATTTTTTCTGTCCAACATTATTTTTTACTTTACCTTATTAAAGTATCGTTGCAAAATCCATCGCCAATAGTGCTACTTTATCTTTCTCGGAAAGCTTTGCCAGATTGCCAAGACTCCTTATATCCCAGTTTTCCCCGTCCAGATTATCAGCGGCATAGAAAAACTGAAATACATCCCTGCCGCGAAACTGTGCCAATGCCGCCACAGCGGCGCATTCCATATCCACACAGACGCAGCCCGCCTCCTTCCGTTTTGCCACTTTCGCCCTTGTCTCGCGGTATATGCCGTCCGTCGTCCAAGTTTTTCCGACCGTATAGCTACATCCAATCTGATCAAGCATTTCCCGAAATGCCCCGATATATTTTGCATTAACTTCAATTTCATCGGAAGGCGGCGCGTAATGGAAACTTGTTCCCTCATCGCGGACGGCAGCATTCGGAATAATAATGGAACAGTCCTCGATCGCTGAATCAAGTACGCCGCAAGTTCCAAACATCACAATCCTTTCCGCTCCCATCGCAAAGACATCCTCCAGTGCAGCAACACAGGCGGGCGCGCCCACATCGGACATAAAAAGTGCCAATTCTATCCCCTTGTAGCTTGTCTTATAAACGGGAATCTCCATATTGGCAACCATAGTCTTCGCGATCTTTTCCCCCAAAAAAACCTCAAGCATGCGCTGAAAAGTTTCTTTAGAAAAACAGGTAACTGCCGTTTTGGGCATTCCTTTCACTGGTGTGATCAAATCATCCGGGTTGATCACTGCCCGTTTATTTTCATCAAATTCTTTCAATACCATATTTTGCTCCTTAATTTAAATTCTACAGAACTCTTCACGGTGCCATTTCCTTTTTAATAAACAATTTCTATCCAGTACCTCTTTATTCTTTCCCCATCCACTTCCACGGTTTTCTCATAAACTCCCCCGTTTGCAAGGATCACTCTCTCACTTGCGGCATTGGTTTCGGAGCAAGTTACCATAACTCTTTTTAAGCCCCGCGCCCGACAATTGATCAGATTTTGCCGCAACATTTCTTTTGCATATCCCTTGCCGCGCTCTGAGGGGCGCACGGTATAGCCCATATGCCCGCCCCAAAGCCCCAAAATAGGATGGTTGATATGATAGCGCAGATCAATAATTCCAACAATGCGCCCATCACTTTCCCGCACGACAACATAGGATGTGGAGGGAACCATGCCCTCCGGCACGGTTTTCTCCTCCTCCCTGCCCCTTAAAATATCCAGCCATTCTTCCATTGTGGCGGCTCCTCTTAGCTCCCCACAGCCCGCAAAAGCATCCTCGCCGCGGTCCACTGCCAAAATTTCCGCTTTAAATGACATAATCTGCTCCGCATCATGCATCTTTGGCTTGCGCAGTCGAATTTTGGAACTATTTTCCATATCGTCCAAATCCATTTTGCCTCCCCCCTTTGATTTTGCCTTTAAAGATAGCACATTACAGCAAAAAATACAAGAAAAAATTTATCAATGTTTAAAACTTGACGAAATGCTAAGTTAATGATATATTAGAGTTCTAGAGAGTTAATACATGAATTACTCAAAGAGATTAAATTGTTCATCTTATAATTTTGGATTAAAACACTCTTAGAAAATTTATAAAAGTCATAAAGGAAGGTAGAAGCTGCCGGATACAAAATAGAACGAGATGATGGTTCTTTTTCTATTACCTTTCCTGATTTACCTGGTTGTATTAGTGAGGGCAAATCTTTGGGAAATGCTATGTACATGGCACAATCTGCATTAACACAATGGATAGAATACCTTATTGATAAAAAACAATCTATTCCATCAGCAAACAGCTTTGGGGAATTCGAAATGGCACAAGGAAAATTTATTAATTTAATTCGTGCTGATATTAAAGATAACCATACAGTGAAACGGACAGTCAGTATACCAAAATGGATGGATGATCAAGTGATCGAGTCCGGACTAAACTTATCGCGTGTATTGCAGGACGCATTAAAAGAAAGACTACATGTTGGATAAAACAAAAAGGGAATATAATTATACAAGCCGCGAACTCGATTCTTAAAAAAATTCGAGTTTGCGGCTCTATTTTTATGCAGTTAATGAAACTATTCCCAAAAATCTAATTAAAGCAAATTTTTTTCCTCAAAATCCACAAACTTCTGAAATTTATCCACCATTTTCCCGTAAATTCCACGCACTCTGTCCACATTATTTCCATGCAGATACTCATGCCAGAACACAAAGGAAGTAATAATATCCGCCGCATCCATATGGAGGGAGATCTCCTCTGGCAAAAGAATTTTCCCAGAAAGCCGCTTAATCGCCTGCACATAAAACTCCACTGCCTGTTTTTCATCTAAATAAATACCATCCGCGCTCAGTCTACTAAAAAAGAAACTTAGATCTCCGGATGCCGCACCCACGCTAATTCCTTGCCAATCACAGATAAGAATATTTCCATTTCCATCCAAAAGCAGATTATCCCTATGAAAATCACCGTGATTTAACACGGACTCCTCCTGTTCATGCCACAAAATAATATCGTTAATTTTCTCGGCAAGTTGCTTTAACGGAGTTTCTGAAAAAATCCCCGGATGTTCGTCAAGCACGCTACACCATCCCGCAACGGAGGCAGAAATTTGCTCCTCTGAAAGTAAATTTGCCCCTCCGCGCTGCTCATCTTCCCCCTGTGATCTCGCGCTGGACTTTTGTATCTGTCCCAAAAACTCCGGAATATCGGTGGTATGCACAGCGGCAAGTGCCTCCATAATCTTTTTTAACAATTCCGTATCAAATTTTTGCAAAATTGGAAAATAACACTTCATCAAAACGGATGTTTCCTCCTCCGTAGAGCATATATCAAGAGTTTCCGGCAGATAATTTAAACGATCTCCCTTTTTTTCGCTGTTGGCATATTTATACCAGATCGCTTCCCTTTTATAAGTATCATACTGTGCATCATTTTCAAGATCCGCTCTGGATACGCATTTCAGCACATATTTCCCCGCAATATCATATACTTTAGCCCCGCTGATCCCACCCGTAAGCAACTTCTCCCCATGATTATTTAAATACTGTTTTGCCTCCTGAATATTCATTTTAAAGCCTCCTTTTTTTATTTAAGCATATCTGCTTTTTATTATAGCATTTTTCAAAAGATGGTGTGCCAGTATAAGGTTTTCTTTTTTTAATGGTATACTAATATAAGTTTTTTTATTTCCCGGTCTGAGAAATATACTCCTTAATACATCGGCCTGTGCGCGATTCCGGTTTCATCAGCAAACCGCCAACACTTCCCTGATAAATTAACTTGCCTCCTTCCTCTCCCCCACCAGTTCCCAAATCAATAATATGATCCGCCTCCAGCATAAGATCAAGATTATGCTCTATTACAATCAATGTATGCCCATTCTTCTTTAACCTCTTCATTATCAAAACCAATTTCTCGATATCTCTCGGATGCAGCCCCGTAGTCGGTTCATCAAATACATACAGGTTCTTCCCCCTTTTATTTTGGGAAAGCTCCCTGACAAGTCGAATTCTCTGACATTCTCCGCCGGACAATTGATTTAATTGATGTCCTATCGCCAGATAGCCCAATCCGATATCACTTATTGCTTTCAGTACCCTATATATATTAGGAACATCACAAAATAAAGGCAGTGCATTATCACAGGTAGTATTTAAAATATCGGTAATACTTTTATCTTTATATTTTACTTCCAGGATGTTTTGATTAAAACGTTTCCCCCTGCATACCGGACATAAAACTTCCATTGTCGGCATCAACACCATATTTAATTCAACCGTCCCCTGTCCTTCACAATGTTCACAGCGTCCGCCCCGGACATTAAACGAAAAATCTCTTTTATCCAACCCCAATTCTTTGGCTTTCGGCTGTTTTTCAAAAAGCTTTCGAATATCCGTGTAGATATCGGTATATGTCGCGATATTTGACCTTGCCCCCTTACTGATTGGCTTTTGCGACATACAGATAAGATTGTCAATTTTCTCATACCCTTTAATATTTTCGTCCTTAATGCCCTTTTTGTAATAGTTTTCAAATGCCTCCACAAGCACATCAAAAACCAGAGAAGATTTCCCGCTTCCGGACACACCTGTCACCACATTGATATGATGTAATGCGATATCGACATTGATATTTTTTAGATTATGCTTTCTGGCATTTCTTATTTTTATCCACTCACCCCGCGCAGAACCGGTCTCTTTTAAGGGATTATACTTCTTTAGCAAATAGTTTTTCATTATCGAATTTTCTGATTTTAAAAACTCCTCCATCGTTCCGGCAAACAGCAATTGTCCACCATTTGTTCCTGCTCCCGGTCCAATTTCCACAATATAATCAGCTTTTTTAATTAAATCCACATCATGCTCTATAATAATCACGGTGTTGCCTTTCTCTTTTAATGCATTGATAGCATCAATTATCATATGATTATCCGAGGGATGCAAACCTATGGTTGGCTCATCAAAAATATAGATCATTTCTGTTAAATTAGAACCTAAAATATTTGCCACACGCAGTCTTTGATGTTCGCCAAACGATAGGGAAACAATGGATCTTGACAGGGATAAATACCCCAATCCCAATTCAATCAATTCATTGATCTTCCCTATAATTAATTCTACAACTTCTCCGACAATCTGATACTCCATTAAGTTTTTACTGTATTCTTTATAACCCAATATCCAATCTTGTATTTCCCGAAGGGAATAGAGCATCAACTGATTTATTGATACCCCGTAAACTTCCACCATCTCAAGGTCTTTTGCCAGCCTGCTGCCATTGCATTCCGGACATTCTACCTGCGTCATAAACTTGCCAAAACGCCCCGTCCAGTCCTCATTGTCCAATAATTGTTCATATCTGCTTTCCATCTCGTTTATCAATCCCATAAACAAATATTTTTTTTCGCTCGGTCTTGCCAAGCTTGGATAATATTTGGTAAAGCGCGGATCATCATTCCCATAATAGAGAAACGCTTTTGCCTCCGGGGAAAGATTCTTTATTTTTTCCTTTGGATCGAATGCAAATCCATAGTACTTACTTGCTTCAAGAACAATGGGGACATACATCTTAATCTCACTTTTTCCCCAGCTCTTCAATGCTCCATCATAAACCGACAATTCTTCATCGATCGTAACGCTTTTGTCCACGCTGTGAATCTGACCGATTCCATGGCATTTTGGGCACGCGCCATTTGGATTATTATAGGAAAAATCGGACATTCGAAATTTTCTTACCTCCTGCCCGCAGATAGGACATTGATCTCTTAAAATCTCGGATGGATTATTCACTTCATCGGAACAGTAAAAATCATCCTTATACTCTGAGATAATCGGAAGGATTTTATTCCCGCAATAACTACATTTGCGGACTCCTGCCTGGGCAAACAACAACCGGATCGCTTTTAGGATATCGCTTGCCGTCCCAATGGTTGAGCGGGGATTGCGGTTTGTGATATGCTGGTCGATATAGACAACGGGGGACAATCCTTCAATACTGTCCACCAAAGGTTTTTTGACCTGGTTTACTCCCCCAAAAGTATCAAAAAGCTGCCGCATACTTTCCTTTTGCAATATATCGATAATCAGGGAAGACTTGCCCGATCCGGAAACTCCGACCACTGCGGTAATCTTATTTCTGGGGATCTTTAAACTGATATTTTTTAAATTATTTTCCCTCGCACCTTTGATTGTAATATATTTCTGCATTTTTAATCTCTATACCTCCTGGACTGCATTTCAAACATTTTGGCATATATGCCATCGCGCCCTATCAATTCACTGTGTGAACCATCCTCCGCGACTTTTCCCCCCTGAATCAAAATAATTCGATCCGCCATTTTCGTTGTGGATAGCCGATGGGAAATAATAATAATTGTCCTGCCTGACAGCATATGAAATACCAGTTCATTAAACTCACTTTCCGCCTTAGGGTCTAACGCGCTCGATGGCTCATCTAAAATCACCATTTTTTTATCACTTAATAATACTCTGGCCAGTGCCAGTTTTTGTCTTTGTCCCCCCGAAAATACCACACCATCATCACTAAATTCTCTTGAATAATCGCTCTCCCCCTTACCGGGAAGAGATTCTATCACATCGTCTAACCCGACCATAGAAAATGCCTTATCCAGGTTGGCACTTTCCTCTTCGTCAACAAGATCCATTTTTACATTCTCATACAGCGTCAGCGCAAACAGTTGAAAGTTTTGCATCAATATACTGCATATCCTTTTTCGGTAAAACTCCACATCGTAGTCTCTGATATCGATTCCATTTACCAAAATTTTTCCGTGATCCGGATCATACAATCTTAACAGCAGCTTGACAAGTGTACTTTTGCCCGCGCCATTGCTGCCGACAATAGCCACTCTTTCATTTGCCTTGATCTTTAGATTTAATCCATCTAAAATTTTATGTTCTCCATCATAGGAGAAAGATACATCGACAAACTCAATGGTGATCGGCGCACCGACATTGTTTTTCAGCCCCTTATCCGATACGATGTCATTTTCCATTTCCATAAAATGGATAAATTTTTCAATATATATACTATTATTATGTAATTCCTTTACTGAATTGACAAAATTACTCATATTTCCTTTTATTGTTCCATAGGCATTCCACAGAGCCGTCATCACATCAAAAGTATAAGCATATTTTACCAGCACCATATAGGCAAGATAAAATAATGTCACAAAATCGCCAAGGATCTTCTTTATCAAATTATCGCCGGAGCAGACAATCGTCTTTTTTGCTCCGTAAACGGTATGAATCTCGCCAAGCTTTTTTGAGGAAGAGGTTAATTTATCCAATAATAAATTTCCAATATTTGTAATTTTGATATCCTTCGCATTTTGCTTTAAGAAAAATATTCGATTGACATAATCAATTTCCTTGTTATAGGGCATTGTCCTGTTATAAATTTCCCCGTTGATCCGATTAAGCTTAATCTGATACAGAAAGGAGAGAACATTAATCACAAGTGCTAGAATAAAAACAACAAAATCCAGCGAGCGGATAATATAAAACAGCGATAACAATACCAATAAGTTTTCCACCAACCGGACAAAATTTTTGTAAGTGTTCCATGCTCTGCTATTTGATTCATTATTGGCCACCACCAGATCATTATAATATTTCTGATTGTCATAGCAGCTCAGATCGATGGAGGAAGACTTTTCAAACATCATTTTTGTAAAAATATGATTGATCCTGATCTCTGCATTTTTCCTCAAACTATTGTTAAATATCCCCTCAATAACCGTATTAAACAGAATTACCAGCCCATAATATATGCAAATTATCACAATCAACTGGGTTAAAGTCCCCGGTGTTTTTTCAGGATAATCAATAGCAAATTCCACCGACTTAACAATATACTGTATAAATAGAACATTTCCAATAGTATTGAACAGTATACTTCGGGCTATAATCACCAATGCATAGCCGACAGAATACAATGGAACTGCGCTAAAAAATATTTTTAACATATACAGATTACTATGTAATACTTTTTTCATTATTATCCCCCCGCCGTTTCACGGCAACTTAAAAATTTTTGCATTTTTCCTTTAGTGTCGTTTCCTTATCACTTCGATAATATTTTGCCTGCAAATTAAACATATCCACATATTTCCCATGTTGAAGGATCAATTCCTCATGTGTTCCCTGCTCAGCAATTTGTCCCTCCTCCATAAAATAAATTCTGTCCGCTATCTTCGATGCGGAAAATCGATGGGAAATATAGATAACCGTCTTATCTGTCAGATAACTGTTGATCGTTTCAAAAATTTCCTCCTCTGCAATCGGATCGAGCGCGCTAGTAGGCTCATCCAAAATATAGAGCTGCTTTTTGGGATGGATAAAGATTCTTGCAAGAGCCAAGCACTGGCACTGACCAATGGAGAGCATTTCTCCCGACTCGGATAATTCATGGGTTAGCTGTGTGTTAAATCCTTCTTTATCATGATTTATTTTTTCCTTCAGATGAAGCGAATCCATTATCTTTTGCATCTCTTCATCCGAATAACTCTTCGTATCCATCGCGATATTTTGACCGATGCTCGCGGCATACACATTGATATCCTGGAAAATAATTCCATATTTTTCGCGATAGTCTTTTATCTTATAATCACAAATATTTTTACCATTGTAGAAGATACTGCCCTGATTCGGATCGTACAGGCGCAGAATCAGATGGATCAGTGTAGATTTTCCCGCTCCATTGTACCCGACCAGAGCGATCTTTTGTCCCGGTCGAATTTCCATGCAGATATCTTTCAGGATATAATGATCATCTTCATTGTACTTAAAATATAGATGATCTATTTTTATTCCCGAAAAAGATGTATCCACTATTTCTTCCCTGCTCGATACTATCCTCGGTTTATATTGATAAAACTCATTAAATTTGTTCAGGTAGATATTATCATTTAAAATATTGGTAAAACAGCCAATCACCGAGGACGCTCTCCAGGTAAATTGTGCGATCGCTCCCATCAGGGGCAGGAACATTGCAATGGTTACCGTTTGATCAACGATGATCCTATAGATTGAGATAAGTGTTGTAATACAGGATACAATGCCAAATCCGAAAAGGGCCTGAATGCTGTCAAGTATGGTTATCCCTCGATAATATTTTTTAACAAGCGTCCCCAGTCCCAAAAATGCATCGTCAAGCATCCTATTCAGAACATTTTTCACATTCGTCGTTCTTAATTCTCCCGCGCATTCCGCCTGAATGGAAATTCTTTTTATATAATCATATTTTCGCTGATAATTTAAACTTTCATTTGTATACTGGTATCTGCGTTTATTCATAAGGGGTTCAAAAAACAATCCGGTCAATACAGAGATAAGGGATATCATTACAATAGCAAAATCAATCTGTGCAAAATATCCGATCAGCACAATAACACAGCAGGAATGGGAAATAAACTGGGCGATATTATTTAGGATACTGTCCACCCGGTCAAATAGATCATTTAATGCAAAGGTTACATTATCATAGTATTTGGGGTTATCAAAGCATTCTATATCAACGGCCATAATTTTTTTATAGATCATATTTCTAAAAAACAGCGAGAGCTTAATATTATTTTTGGGAATATACGCCTGATTATAATAAGAATTTAACAGCTCGAATACAAGGTTAAATAAAATAAAAATAATCAACACCTTGCTGATTGTGGCGATACTTTTCCCTTTTTCCACCGCGTCCATAAAATAGGCAAAGAAAAGTACATTGTAGAATATGGAAAATAGATCGCTAATTACAGTAAAGAATATCGTTAACCCTACCCGCGATGGGGAAGCCTTGCCAATGGATTTTAATATAAATTTATAATTACTAAAAATGTTATTTTTCATAAATCCTCCCTTAATCTTGTTTCTTTGTTTTTGACCAAAACCATAGTGTCTCTCAAAATGTATTACAAGAATTATATAATAGAAATATCACATAAAAAAACCACCTTTCTAAAAATTGATATGCAATAAATCCATCATATCACTTTTTAAAAAGGTGGTGTACAAATATAAGGTTTTCTTTTCAATTTCTTATAGTCCAAAGCATTTATATTCTTAAAAAATCAGGAACACATCATTTTATTTCTATTCCGACAAAAGGCACATCTCATCAAACAATCCAAAAAGTTCTTCCGCTTTCTTCTCTGTCTGTAAAAGCGTTTCTAAATACCGATCCGCCCGGTAAATCAACGTTTCATTCTCCCCCGGAGCAGTTAGTATTTTAGCTGCCATCTTAGCACCTTCCTTATCAAATGCCGAAAAAAATTTTCTGACTGCCATCATGCTATAGCCGTTATCGAGCAAAAGCCGTATCACCCTCATACGCTCCATGGCATTTTGTGAATAATAGCGTTTCTGATAAGGTTTTGTCTGCCCAAGTAATCCATTGCGCTCCCAGTTTCGAATGGACTCAGGAGTAACTCCAATTAGAGCTGCCGCCTGTTTTTTTGAGTATCCCCCTTCCCCGGATTCTTCCCTTAAAAAATCATCTTTACTTTTTACAGATTTTTCCTTTAAAGAAAGGGGGGACTTATTGTCCTGGCTTTTTCCAGATCCTTCCTCCGAAGAAGGACTACTCCCTGCCATCCTCCCCTGCACGGTTTCAATCGCTCTTTTTGTTCCCGCGATATCCTCCCTTACTGCCCGCAAATAGTTTTCTGCTGCCTCTTTGTAGCCCGCCAAATCCCACTCCCTAGCAGAAAAAATTAGTTCCATACTGAGTTTTCGCAGACGCTTATTGACAAATCCACCAAAAACAAAACTGCATATGCGAGCTTGATAGATATGCTTTTCCTCAAATACGCGGTAGCCATTTGACAGACGTTTTGCCGGGGAAAGAAACCCACATTTCTCATAAAAACGAATGGTTCCTGTCTTTATCTTTGTAAGTTTGGAAAGCTCACCGATCTGAAATTCTGTATTTTTATTTTCCAATCTCCTTCTCCCCTTTTTTCACTTTAATTTTTCTAAAATATCTCCATATGATACCAAATAAACATTTCCCATCCTTGCCGCCTCCCTCTCGCACTCTTTGGTAAATCCATTTTTCCCGAATAGATAGAGCTTTGTATTAGGATAGGAAAATATCTGGCTTCGCCTTTTTAATGTCTGCAAGACTCCTATATTAATTTTTTCATTTGTCCATTTACACTCACCAAATAGTGCAGTATTTTTATCCTCCTCTCCCATAATACCAATTTCCTCCGGACAATGTGCCACGGGGTCGGTTCCCCACCAGCGTCCAAGTTCTCTAAACTCTACCTGGGATTCTCCATCTAATAATAATGCCCAGAGATATTGTTTGCAGATATCTTCAAATACTTTCCCCATATAATCGGACAGATGGGGCGCAATTCTTTTATATGCCAATTCTATCGCACCACGACTGATAATCGATTTATTCTCTGGTATAAATCGATACCAGAACCGAAATAAATTATCTTCAATACAATAAATCGACTTTCGGGAAGCTTTTTCCCCATATGGAGTTTCCTTCCCAATCAGCCCCAAAGCAATTAAATTTTTTAGATAAGCAGTGCAGACACTTGTTTCCTCCCCCACCTTGGTAGCAATCTCCGCCATACGGGAAGCTCCCGTTGCAATTGCTGTGATCATTGCATTGTAAAGGGCGGGTTCCCTCACTTCCTGTTTCAGTAAATTTTCCGGCTCCTCAAACAAGAAGGAGGTTGTATCAAGAAACATATTTTTAATATTATCTTCAATATTCTTTCGATCATCCATCTGCATCAAATACTGGGGAGTTCCGCCCACAATACCATAGGCAAGTGCCTTTTCCTCCGGAGTGAAATTTTTAAAATACCGGCAGGTATCCGCAAAATCAAAGGGCAATACTTTCATCTGTGCTGTTCGCCTGCCATAGAGCGGAGCTTTGTATGCCAATACATGATCTTCCATATAGGACATGGAAGAACCACAGAGAATCAGCATCATTTTGGAATTATCTTTATATTTATCAATTAGAAGCTGCAAAACGGAGGCAAGGCTTCTTTCCGAACGAGCCACATAAGGATATTCATCGATAACAAAAATTAGCCGTTCCTCCCCTGCCAATTGAAACGTATACTCAAATGCGGCTTGAAATGACAGAAAAACTGTTTCTGGCCGAATATCCCCGCCGTATTCCAAAATATTTTCACTAAGATTTCTAAGGTTTTGTTTGGCATTGCTCTCCACCCCCATAAAATAGATTGCTTTTTTATCTCTGATAAATTGATTGATCAGTGCGGTTTTCCCGACACGCCGCCGCCCATAGATCACAAGGAACTCAAATTTATTTGATGTATATAATTTATTTATCGAAGCCAATTCGCGCTCTCTGCCAATAAACATACCCCACCTCCAAAAATTTTTTATCCTCAGGAGAAAATAATTTTCCCCATGGGTTTACCCATACAAGGGCAATTATCTTTTTCTCATATTTACCCATACAAAAAGCCTATAATATAATCTCCACTGATATTATATCATAGGCTTTTAAATTTAGTCAATTACGATTTACTAATTTATGATTTACTAATTTACAACTTCCTAATCTTACCTGACTTTTACCATTATATATGGTTGGTCGATTCTACAGTTTTCCTCTAATCTTCCAATATCCCCTTCAATTTCTCTATTTTTCTCTCCGCCACCTCTTTTGTATAGTTTCCGACCTCCTCTTCGGCAATGATATTTCCACAGACAAAATATTCCATACACTCCAACATCGCCTGACCAAAAAGCCGGATGTTTGCCTTGAGCTGCTTTGCCAGTTCCCTGCCTTCCAGAAGATTTCCCCTGCCCAGATTATATTCTCTGCACAATTCAAATGCCGGCAATTGCTCTGCATAATAGCGTACGTACCGGATTTCTTCCTTTGTATAATATCGATACATCAAATCCCGCGTTACCTTCATTCTCAGTGCCTCATCCGAACTGATTTCCAGGATCTTCAGATACATCAGAATCGCCTCATCCAGATTTTCTGGCTGCTCTCTTATGGTACCTGTCAAAGACCATGCAAGCTGATACATCAGACTATCATCTCCGGGATATTTTACCAGCACATTTCGCAGATATCCCACAGCCTCTGCAAATTTTCCGGCCTCACAAAGTTCATCCGCGGCGCGGCAGATTTCTTCTGTTTGTTCCGCTCTTCGGGCAATATCTACCCCCCAGCAATTCATCTGTAGTAACAGAAAATAAATTTGCCAAAATCGGAAGGAGAGAAACATCCGGATACGAAATATTATTTTCCCATTTGCTCACTGCCTGGGAGGATACGCCCATATACTCCGCCATCTGCTCTTGCGTCAGTCCCCGCTTTTTCCGAAAGCTTTTCAGTCTGCCGCCAAAATTACCGCTCATATCGCTTGCTGTACTGTTACTCATTGTATTACCTCGCTTTATACTTTTTGAACCGGTTCTATCCAAATTATACAGCAAGTCATGAGCCAAATCCATATACGATCTCTTAAATATGCCGCAACCTTCAGTTGAAAAAGTATTTTAACACTCCCCAAGTTCTTCCATGGAAAAGATTTCTTCCCCGTTCTCCTTCCGTCCCTCCATCCGAAAGCCGCATTTCTCAAAATCCAATTTTAATTCTGCCAAATACCCGTCCTTTTCCCACAAAAAATTCATCTGCTTTTCATTGCTGGAAACGGATGAATGCGCATCAAACCCAAATGCAGGGAAAGTATTGCGAAAGCGCAACATCCGAAGCTGTTTTTTTACCACATCCATCCCAAGGCGTTTTGTTGCTTCCTCCAAGGAGAGATTTGTCCGGTTAATTTCCTTGTGACCCCCAGCACCCGCAGCTTTTACGGCCTGGTAATCATTTTCCCCGGCAAACAGATCCAGATACCATACCTGTGGTTTTCCCGGCATAAATAACTGGATTGCCCTTGCCAGCAAAAGTGCCGCCGCGCTTTTTCCTAAGGCATTATAATATGTGGTATTTACCTGATAATACATACTTTTATTTCCATGTAAATCTTTTACATACCCGCCGCGCTCAACTAATAGTTCAATCAGTTCCTGAATCCGCTCGTCCGGTAAAAGCCCTTTCAGATCGAGTACGGGGATGCCGTCATGGCAGCCAAGCATGGTAACACTGTCGATTCCCTTTTCTGTCTGTTCCGTTGCCCACGCCGCCAAAAAGCTGCCATCCTGTTTTGCGATCGCATCGATAATCAGTCCCGGCAGAAAAAAGTCATAGGTCAGATACCCTTTCTGAGCAATCATTTCATAGCGTTTTTCCCCGTAGCTGGCATGGATTTCTGGAAGCAGTGCCATATCGTAGGATGTGGTTAGCTCCCTTATTTTTTCTAATAATTCCCATGTGTCCGGCTCATTTAAAAAATTTTTCTCCCCCGGTGTTTTCGGCGCATAGGCGAAAGCATCCAGGCGGATAATTTTTGCCCCGTAGCCCGAAAGTTTCTCTATGGTTTCCCGGTAAAAATCCCAGACCATCTCCGAGCGGATATTTAAATCCATCTGCCCCAAATATCGGGTGTGATAATCTTTCGTCTCGCGGATTTCCTGATAAAATGTATTCCAGTAAGGTGCCCTGCTGCCGTCCGCAAATTCTACCATAAGAAGCGGCAATCCGGGTTTTCGAAAAAACATTTTGTCGAGGTACTTCTTCTCCGGCAAAATATAGCCGTCCTCGGTCATCTCGCCGCACCCTTCCCAGAATTTATTCCAGTCAATAAAAAAATCCTGGTATTTAGATGTCTTCCCCTTTTCTAACAGATCCTGAAACTGGGGGGACTGCACGGAGGCGTGATTTAGCACAAAATCAAGTTTTAAATAAATTCCCTTTTCCCGAATTTTTTCCAATGCCTCCGCCGTCTTATATTTCTCTTCCAGATCGTAATCAATCACGGAAAACCCTCTGTCGAGATCGGAATGATAAATACTTGGGAGCAGATAAACCGAGGAAAAAGCATCAAAAAATTCCGCCCGGTCAAGCACTGTACAAAACCCTTCCAAATCCCCGCCGATACTGTCCGGATATAAATTTAACATCGGTCGGCTATCCATTTTTTGCCTTTCACTTTTCATCCGCCACCTCCTGATTCCTGATATCCATTCCCTCTCCTTTTCTGAGGCTCCCTTCACTTATATTCCCTGCCATATCCTGAATAAAATCCGCTCCATCCATTCCCGCATTGATTTTTTCCTGCTCAATTCGAAGCACACGCGCCACAAAAGGACTGGTTATCGCAGCGTCACGATTTCTTTTTTTTCGGTTTTCCAAAGTTTCCTCCGGCGTACTCTTTAACACAATGGACAGATCGATTCCGGTGAGCAGAGGACTGTTCCCGTGCGTCCACTCTAAGATCAATATCTCTTTATCCTCTGTTCTTTCTTCCTTATACCAGACTTCATGTGCTTCCCTCCCCATCTGACGCAGCCAAAGTATTTTCTCCCCTCTTTTAAAAGCGGACAGCACAGAGGAAACTTCAAAAAAACGCAGTTCTCGCTCCGTCCCCAAATAGTCTTTTAATGCCTTATCACCATATTTTTGGTAAACGGTCAGCCACGGATACTGTGTTTCCCATTCCTCATTTGCATCCTCCCCCTGCATCTGCAATTTCCTTAATGCGTCTTCTACATCGGCATGATAAAGATTTTCTTCTAACAGTCCGATTAAGCCCGCGGACCGAAAAATTTGCAGCCGTTCCGCATCATTATACATGGGAATACGGTGTGGATAATGATCCCCTGACAAAATCAGTGCGGAAATTTTATTTTCTGCGAAATGTTCTTTTAACAGCCATGCCATACCCGTTTTTCCCGCGCCGGACCCGCCGGAGATCGCGATCACTTTCTTTTCTTCCCCCTTTAACTCCTGTAAGCGCGAGCGGATACGCGGATACAAAAGATCGGCATTTCTTCGCTGTGCCTCCACAATATCCACCTTTACTTTTTCCAGTTCAGCCATAATCCCCCTCCTTTACGCAAAATACCCTCTTATTCCCCTGCATTTACTTCCTCAAACATAATCTGATACGCCTGATAATCGCCCGCGCGCAGCGCGACCGGAAATCCTCCCGCCATCAGGGCTTCGCCAGAATATATATCTTTACTTATACTTTCACAATAGTTTTTTGTCGGGTCAAGCCCAAAAAGACGCACATAAATCACGGGCATATTTCCATGAATATTTAGCATAACGATACTTAATAAAGCCTTTTTCTTTTCCGGATCTACGACCATCCACGCCCCGTATTCCTCCGCAAAGGGATCGCTTATCCGATAATATTTTCCATTTAACAGCGGCGCGATCTTATGGTATATTGCAATCTGCTCTCTAATTTCCTTCTTTTCCCTTTCACAAAGTTTTCCGAAATCCAGTTCATATCCAAATGCCCCCGTCATTGCAACCACACCCCGGGTATTGAGATCGGTACTTCTCCCCGTTTGATGGTTCGGCACAGCGGAGATATGCGCACCCATCGCAGAGAGGGGATATCCAAAAGATGTGCCATACTGAATGCGCACGCGGTCTAGCGCGTCGGTATTGTCACTGCACCAGATCTGCGGGGTATAGTAGAGCATTCCTAAGTCGAAACGCCCGCCGCCGCCACAGCAGCCCTCCCACAAAATATCCGGGAACCGGGCGGTCAGCGATTCAAGCAAGTGATACACCCCAAGCATATAATGGTAGGATACTGCGCCCTGTTCCTTCGCGTTGGCAGAATAAATGTCCGTAAGGCTCCGGTTCATATCCCACTTGACATAATCCACTTCTCCCTGCCGCAGGATATCGGAAATCTTCTCTAAAATATATTCTACCACCTCCGGGTTTGAAAAGTCCAGCACAAGCTGATTTCTGGCGCGCACAGGTTTTTTCCCCGGAATCTGCAACGCCCAATCCGGATGACTTCGATACAGATTACTGTCCTCCGATACCATTTCCGGCTCAATCCAAATCCCAAAAAGTACTCCTTTTTGATGGACACGCTCCGACAGTTCTCTTAGAGAACAACCTAATTTTCTCTCGTTAACCTCCCAGTCTCCCAAGGAGGAATTATCATCATCGCGCTGTCCAAACCATCCGTCATCAAGTACTAAAAGTTCTACCCCAAATTCAGCTGCCTGCTCTGCCAGAGCAACAATTTTTTCCCCGTCAAAATCAAAATAGCAAGCCTCCCAACTGTTGAGAAGCACCGGGCGCGGTTTGTCCTTGTATTTTCCTCTGCAGATATGCTTTCTTGCAAAATAATGAAAATTATGTGAGAGATGGGCAATTCCCTCCCCCGAATAGGATAGTACCACCTCCGGCGCGTAAAAAACTTCCCCCGCACTTAATGAGTACGAAAACTGCTCCTCGGATAGTCCCATCACAAAGCGAATCTGATCAAACTGATCTTTCTCAATTTCCGCGCTGAAATTGCCGCTGTAGACAAATGCTGCGCCATAACATTCCCCTGTCTGCTCTGTGGCCGTATGTTCGGCCAAAATCATAAAAGGATTATACTGGTGGCTGGATGCTCCGCGTATGCTGCCGACAGCCTGCCTGCCATGAAGAATTTTATGACGCTGAACATTCCTCTCCATCGTATGCCTGCCATAGAAACTTATCATATCATAATTTCCATACAAAAAGTCCAGACAGGAACTAGAAACTTTTTCCAGATACAATTTTCTTGTCCCCGTATTTTCAATTTTTACACTTCTTGTAATAATATCACACTCTTCCAAAACACCGTACAAAAGCGTAACTCTCACACCGCATCGCTCATCTGCAAGCACAATTTTCAGTGTCTGCGCCATTTTATCCGCATAGGCAGCGGGAAGATTGGGAATGGTATATTTCCCGTTTAAAATCTGATAGCCCACATAGCGCAGGTCACAGCCATAATAGCCGCCTTCCTCCTTAATCTTTAGCGCGCTGTTTCGAAATCCCCGGTGCCAAGCACCGGGAATTCCTGTGGTAATACATCCAAAGAATAGGTTCTATCCTCCCCCGCATCATAAGGATTTCCCGAAAATCCCCGGTCGTGGTAAGGGAGAAGATAATCCATATCCGCACTTATTTTCTTCCCGTAATACAAGTGCAATAAATATCCATAGCGATCCGCTTTTATCTGGTAAGTGGAATTTCTGGTGTGCAGAGAAAAAATTCTTTTCATTTCGTTATAGACAACTGCCATAGTTTGATTTCCTCTCCCTTCGGTTTTATTTTACTGCCCCGTTTGCAACTCCCGCGATAATCTGTTTCTGGCAGATAATATAAAATGCGACGATCGGCAGCAATGCCAACAGATAAGACGCAAAAGCCAGATTGTAATTTGTTCCGAACTGACTCTGGAAATTTAACTGCGCTAACGGCAATGTATTTTTATCCCCCGACATAATCACAAGCGGAGTCATCACATCATTCCATGTGCCAAGAGCGGTAAGGATGGCAACAGTCGCGTGCATCGGCCGCATATTCGGAAAAATAATTGTCCAGAAAGTTCTCCATGTACTCGCGCCGTCAACGCACGCCGCCTCCTCCAACGCCAGGGGAAGATTCTTTAAGTATCCGGAGTAAAGCATGGTATTCATCGGAAGATAAAATACGGTGTAGAGCAAAATAACCCCGAACATATTGGAAAGCCCTATTTTTGCTGTCTGCTTTACTAACGGCATCATCAAGATGGCAAATGGCACGAACATCCCGCTGACTAAATAGAGATAAATCACATTGTAAAATTTGCTCTTTGCCTTGCTTCTCCCCAGTACATACCCAATCAGCGAATGTACCACAATGGATAGCGCGATAGTCGCTAGAGTGATAAATAAACTGTTTGCAAGCGAATGCCAAAAGTCCGTTACCCGCATCGCCTCCCTAAAATTATCAAGGCTCCATTTTGCGGGAAGCGATAGGATACCACTAATACTATTTGTCATTTCTGATGGCTGTTTAAACGCGATCACCACCGCCATATAAAGAGGAAACGCAATAGTAATCAATCCGAAAATCAAAATCACCGTCAGTCCGATATTGCTTTTTTCTTTTTTGTCCCGCAACATCTCTGTTCCTTCTTTTTGTTTCACCATCATAGCTGCTCCTCCTTCTTCCCTAAAAATGTCATCTGCGCAACGGAGATCACTACAATCACCACAAAAAACAGCACCGCGTTCGCACTCTGAAAACCAAACTGCCCGCCACTCATTCCGTTGTTGTAAATCAGGTAGGAAATAGATTCCGTACTCTGGGCAGGTCCTCCCTTGGTCAGGGACATAATCTGATCAAATACCATCAGGAAATTTTTCATGCAGAGAACTAAGTTTATGGTAAAAAATGGAAAAATAAGTGGGAAGGTCAACAGGCGGAACTTTGACCAGCCGGTTGCCCCGTCAAGTGAACCCGCTTCATATACATCTTCCGGCACGGTCTGCAATCCGGAAATATAGATGATAGTGTTCATCGCGATCGACTGCCATGCACAAACTATTGCAATCGCAAGCCATGCAGTCTTTGAATTTGCTAACATACTGTTTCCCTCAAATCCCATAAGCTTTGCCAATTCCGGCAGGATATAAGTGAAAAAATAATTGAAGATATAGCCGACCACAAGCCCGCCCAGTACATTCGGCAGAAAGTACAGCCCGCGCAGAGTATTTTTAAATTTTATCCTGCTGTTCAATGCCATAGCCAGCAAAAGACTTAACACGTTTACAATAATTGTCGTGACCACCGCCAGCTTAAAAGTAAACAGATAGGAATTTCCGACTCTTGAGTCACCAAACAGGTCAATATAATTCCTGAGACCGACCCAGTCATAACTCCCATATCCACGGAAATTAGTGAAACTGTACACCACGCCCTGAATTAGCGGCAATGTGTTGAACAGGAAAAAGAGAGCTACGATCGGTATCGTAATCAGCAAAAAAGTACGACTCTTCCCATTTTTTTTCATTGTCCTTCCCCCTCTCTGTGTTCTGCTTCATATTTCTGCACTTTTTTGATCAGATCGCGGTTATACCGCGCCCACTCCGCATCAAATCTCTTTAAGAATTTATCCGTATCCCCATCTAGCAGATAGGTTTGTATCAGTGCCTCCGCTGCCATCTCCGCCGGATAAAAATGATCCTGGAAATCCATTACCTTTCCCTCTTTGATGTACTCCTTCATGCCATCCAACATGGAGACCAATGTAAAATCTCCTTTTTTGCACGGAACTGCATTCTGATTGTCCATATAAGCCTGCACATTCTCATCTTCCAGAAGAAAACGCAATACTTCATAGGCGGCTTCTTTATTTTCACAGTCCTCCATAATGCAAAACTGCAAGTCAATACCGGAGGTTAAGTAATTTTCTCCTTTCTCGCTTGCCGCCGGATAGACAAAGGAATCAATATTGATATCGGGATTCACTGATTTTATCTGCGGAACAGCATAACTTCCAATCATAAACATCGCCGACTCCCCCCTGGCAAAGGCTGTACATGCATCATTGTATGAATACGCCGCAAAATCTTTCGGACCATATTTTAATAATGTCTTCATCTGTTCAGCTACCACCCTATACTGCTCGGAAAATGTCGTTAGTCCCCGGTTCACATCCTTGCATACTGTTGAATCTGCCAGCGAGGACGCTGCACTGTTCCACGGGGAAAGACAGGTCCAGGTATCCTTATACCCCATATAAAACGGCAATTTTCCCGCCGCTTTAATCTCCTCGCACAAAGAAATCAGTTCATCCCATGTTTCTGGAATCTGCCATCCATATTCCAAAAACATATCCCGGTTGTATAGGATCCCGGCAGCATTTGCCATATAAGGCACACCGTAAATTCCATCGGTTGGAACAAATTCCAAATTTTCATTGATCTCCAGATAATTTTGTTTGATGTTGTCCAGTCCATCAAAATCCGAAACATCCATCAATATTCCCGCATCGATAAAATTCGAGTAATTGTAATCGCCGCCAATCCCAATAATATCTGGGTTATCCTCCCTGATCAGGCGCGTTTTTAATACGGTCATGGCATCGTTTGGTGAAGAGATTTTAAGTTCAATCGTATCGTGAGTTTCGTTAAACTTCTTTTCCACCTCCTCAAAATAGCCGACTGCTTCGGGCTTATAGTGTAGCAATTCAATTACTGTTTTCCCATCGTTTGCCTCTTTGCCGCATCCGGTAACAAAAAGACCTGCAAGAAAGAGGGCTGCTCCGAAAAGCATCTTGTTTTTTCTTAGCATTTAGACATTATCTCCTTTCCTGAACCCTTTTATTTTTTATATTTTGATTATAACATACCATAATGCGATGTAAAATATCCGAATTATTGAAGTTTTATACCAAAATACCGCTTTTTCATTTTTATCTTGCACTCATCTAGCATTTTGGTATATAGTAGGAGCAAGGAGGGGATTTTATGCATGATCTATTATTTTCGATTTTTCCGAACGAGAAATTTATTGACCTTGGACTGTATCAATATGGATGGGAACGCTGTGAACCAGCACATATGTATGGACCGGCAGCAAGGAATCATTTTCTTTTTCACTATGTGATTTCTGGTACGGGCAATCTGATGGCAAACAATAAAAAAGGGGAAACAAAAACTTATAAAATCCGCAGCGGACAGGGGTTTTTACTCTTTCCCGGTCAGATCAGTACTTATATTGCAGACAAAAATAACCCCTGGGAATATACTTGGCTGGAATTTGATGGTCTGCGTGTAAAGGAAATGTTAGATATTGCGGGGTTCTCTTTTGATCAGCCCGTCTATCATGCCACATCAAAGGAATTTCGGGAATCCATGATGCAGGAAATGCTATATATTGCAAATCACTCAAATGAAACCCCATTCCATTTAATCGGGCATCTGTATATTTTTCTGGACGCGCTGACACGTTCCGTCGCTACCATCCGTTTAGGAAATATGGGAAAAATGAGCGATTATTATATTAAGGAAGCCATCAATTATATTGAGCAGAATTTTCCTTATGAAATTTCTGTTGAGGATATTGCGACACATTGTGGAATTAACCGTAGCTATTTTGGTAAAATTTTCCATAAATCCGTCGGAAAGACCCCGCAGGAATTTTTAATCAGCTATCGCATGGTAAAGGCAACGGAACTATTAAAAATGACCGATCTGTCCGTTGCGGACATTGGAAATGCAGTCGGTTATCCAAACCAACTGCATTTTTCCAGAGCATTTAAAAATACCTACGGGGTTTCCCCAAGAACCTGGCGAAGCCAAAATTAAAGAGCAAAGTTTTTACTATTGCAATAACTGCCAGGAAATTGCTACTTCATCTGCCGTGCCGCCGTCCGGGACAATATCAGCATTGTTTGCATAGTCCGGTACTTCCTCATAGTAAGTTACCACTTCATCAAAAAATGCGTGCGCCCAGCCCTCTGCCGCCTCATCGCAAAGTTCAAGGTAAAGTTCCTCACCGAGATACGCGGACAGATCAATTACGTAAGTTCCCATATCCGCCCAGGAACCGCCCGCTGCAAGGCTTGGGAAATTGACATCGCTAAAGCGGTTCTGCGCATAATGTCCTACTTCCGTTCCATCCGCCTTATATATGCGCACCGCTGCGGCATGACCGCCCATGCGCACGGAGATAAAGCCAGATCCGGCAAGGGTGAAATTTGTCGATCTTACCGCCCAGGTATCCGCCTCCTCAAGCCCGTTGTTCCAGCCATCTAAATGATATCCTCCCGCCTGGTTGTACGGCAGTGCCTCCCCCCAATAATTTTCCGCGGAAATCACGCCCGTTGCCTGACCATCTACATAGCTCCACTTGTCATTTAACACCGTCCAGCCCGCAAGATTGCCCGACTCAAAACCGCCGTTTGCCACTAAGTTATGATCCGCCATCGCAACCACAGTAAATGCCGCCTCGATGGATTTTCCTTCACAGGAAGTGCCATAGGTCACATCATAGTAGCCCGGAATGCTAAAATCAAAGGAAGAAAATCCATCCATATATTCCGTGCCATTAAAACTTACCTTTAAAATCTCAAAATCGGTTACTTCTGTATCCCCATAGGATGCCTTCGCCTCTGAAAGAAAAGAAGTTAAGTCCACCGTCCCACAATCCACCACTTTATGCGGTACATAGGAATTCATTACCAGCGCAGCAAGCGGCACCGGATACGGATAGTTATTATAATAATTTAACAGTGTGGCCAGATCATCGTAGGAAGCGGAATTGTATGTTTCGCTCTTAATTTTTTCAAGTTGCTCCATCTCAAGAGCCGAAACTTCATCAAGAGTCATGGAAACCCTGAAATCATCCACATTCATAAACGCGAACCCGCCGCCGTCATTTGCATCCACTACTTTTAAGTAGAGTACTTTTCCCTTGTACTCGCTTGCATCCACATAGACACGCAGCAGGGTAAGCGCGAGTGCCGGATCGCTGAAATAGGTATTCTCCACCTTGATTAGTTGTTCGTCCGTATTGCCATCGCATACCGCGACATAACATTTTTGGTTGCCCGCGCCAATCATAAAACTAATATAGCCATCCCCGCCAAGCGTAAATTTCGTTGAGCGGATCGCACCGGTCAGAGTTTCTAAAATCGCGCCGTTGTTGCTTCCGTCAAGGTAGAAGCCCCCCTCGCCGTACACGCTGCGATCTCCCCAGTACATCTGGCTTGTCGGAACCACACCGGCATTGGAAAACGCCGTTCCTTCCAAAATTTTCCATCCCGTTAAATCCCCTGTTTCAAAATTACCGTTTTTGATCGTAGTTAAAGTTTCGTCCTCCTCAAATGGCTTCTCTCCATAGGCCTCAATCTGCCTCTTATAGTCAGCTTCAGCCGCTTTTACTTCCTCATCGCCTGCCAAAACTTTAAATCCGTCCAGATTGACATAAGCAAAATCTGTGCCGTCATCATTATCTGTCACTTTTATGTAGATATTTTTTCCGATATAGCTGGAAAGATCGACTACCTTAGTAATTAGATGGTCAGTGATAAAAATTCCGTCACAGTCCGTATTTGCAATTTTCGCGATGGCAGTATCCTTTCCCTCCTCAAAAAACTCCACATATATTTTCTCCGTGTTCTTGCCTCCACCCATCTTAAAAGTAATAAACCCATTTCCGCCAAGCGTAAATACATCCGAAGTTAATGTCCCTTTCATTGCGGGATTATCCGCAGCAGTCCCGCAGAAAAAGAAATTTCCGTCCTTCTCGATCGGCACGCCGTTCATCTCTGTTTTATCACTTAATCCCCGCGCATTAAAGGAGGAACCGGAGCGTGTCCAGCCCACCCACTGTCCGCTCTCATGCTCCGCTTCAAAACTGCCGTTTACTATATCTGCTGCCGCCCCTTTAGCGGTCTTATCCTTATCGCTCTCTGTCTCGGCATCTTTATCCTTGCCACAGCCCGCAGATCCCAGTAAGATCCCCGCTATACCAAGGCATAAAAATGCCCTTGCCGCAATTTTTCTATTCATCTATTTCCCCTCCTATTCTATTTTTCATTAATCGGCTTTATCTTTGCCACATACAGGCTTTCCACCGTTATCTCCCCGCCGGAAAATAATTCCATTCCCTGCGCCTCATAAGCCCCGTAGCTGCGCATGGTAATCGCCTTTGTATCGTTAAAAAATGCCTCGACTAGCGATCGGTCAATATAGATTTCCAATGCCAGTTTTCCATCTGCTAGAGAGAGTGCGCCCGAAACGCTGTTTGTTGACGCATCCGAACCCTTGTTTTTTGTGTCGCCAAAAATCTTTTCCTCCTTTGGGCTGTAGGTAAAGAATGTCATATTTCGGTTTCCGTCCGATTTTACCCGGATTCCAAATTCTTCTTTGTCCTTTGGCGCGAGAACCGCCCGGATATAGAGAAGATCGCCCTCCACCTTTTTTAATTCCTCGTTCGCTCGTGTCAGCGTCAGATCCTTTGCATCGACAAGGATCTTTTCCTCCTGATTATGCAGATCGATCGGCGCGATCTTCACGTCCGTCCCGTCATCATTCAGCCAGATCTTTCTTGTTAATCCGACACCGTGTGCCCATCCTGCCGAACCCTGTTCCGCTCCGTTTCTCTGATCCTGCATAATACTAAAAACACAGATATCACCACTTACCGGATCGGTAAGAACACTTGGACCGGTAAAGACATTGCAGCCATAATCAAGCAGTGCTGGCTGGTTATCAAATTTTTCATCCGGAGTAAATTTGCCTGTTGTTACATCAAAATCGCCGAGAAAATAATATACTTTATTATCCGCAGTTGCCGCAGGTGCGGGAGAAATCATAAATATATATTTTTGTATTGTCCCCGCCTCGTTGGTCAGCGGAATTAAGATTGGCAGTTCCCAGCTTGTTCCGTAGAGTGCCGAAGGGTTCTCCAATTCATAGACTGGTCCCCTATATTTCCAGTTCATGGAAATGCCGTCGGACTTTAATTCGAGTGTGTCCGTCTCATACAATATGGCACTGCCGCCCCTCGTCTTTGTACTCCCCGTACAGATAAGCATACACCAGAGATCACCTTCTTTCCAGATATGGGGATCACGGAATTCGCCGATTCGCCCCTGCCCTGCCTGCTGGGTGATCGCAAGCTGGTCACAGACTATCCAATCCGTTAGTTCCGGGTCAGAGAGATCTTTCGGATACGCCACACCGATATTTTGGTTGGATAGAAGTCCATCCTTAGAAAAACTGTCATTGCCCGCAGTAAAAAACAGAAGAGGAACGCCGTTTTTATCAAGTGTGGCACCGCCCGACCAAATACCATCCGGCGCGACCGTATTTTCCGCCGGGGTGATTGCCTCTTTAATTGGCTTCCAATTTATCATATCCGTACTAACCATATGCCCCCAGCAGATATTGCGCCAGTAAGTTCCAATCATATTGCTCTGATAAAACAGATGGTACATTCCATTGTAATATACTGGTGCGTGCGGCTCGTTCATCCAGTGCTGATATGGCGCGCCGTGGTACTGCGGACGATAAATATCTCCCGTCAAAATATTTTCCAGCCAGATATCTTCAAATGCGATCTCCGGCGCGTCCTTCACCCCAATTTCCTCCTCGGAAAGCACAGTACTGTAGAGTTTTAATTCATCCATCAGCCCCGCAAACATATTGTAGGTACCTGCGGCAATTTGCTCCGCATCTGAGTTCTTGCCGATAAGAAGCTTTTTACTTTCCGCCGGACTTATCTCTGATTCCATTGTCGTCCAGGCGGAGGCAATTTGCTTTCCGTTTAAATACAGGCAGACCTGACCATTTTTTCCGTCAAAAGTTGCTGTGACCTGGTTCCACTCATACTTTTTTAAGTTTTCCCCTTCCCCCCAGAGCGTGATCCACTCATCGCCCGTTCCGATCTCAAAACAGAGCCGTCCAAAACGCTGGTAGCCAAGCAAAAATCCCTGTTTCTTCGCCTTGTCATACTGGCTAACGATTGCGGTCAGATGTGCATTTCCTGTATTTGCGGCATTTGGATCATCCCACTCGAACGCGCGCGGGGCAATCCAGACGCTTATGGAAAAAGCCTCCCCGGATATACAGATCTCCTCCGGACTATATTCTAACCATGTGGAACTCCCGTCAAAGAGCAGGGAGCCTTTTTCAATGCCCTTTGTCCTCCACTGCGGTTCCCTGTCCTCCATATATGCTGCATGGGTAAAGCGGTAATGCACCTCCGTATCCGAAAGTTTCTTCGCACTGTCCGATGTGGAAGTTCCGCTTCCCTCATCAAAGGCTAAGTGCAGCATTAAATTCTCATTTTTCTTTTCTCCGCAGCCCGTGCCAAAAAAACATAGAATAGCTACTGCGATGATCAACAAATAGGAATAATTCCTGTTTTTTTGCAAATCCATCCCCTCCTTTTCCCGTCTTTGGTGCGTCAACATTTTTCCTTATCTTTCTTTATTTCCGCCTCGATCTCCTCCCTCGACGGCATTACTTTCAGCGCGCCTTTTTTGGTTGTGACTAGCGATGCGGCACTGTTTGCAAAGGTCAACATCTCCAACAAATTTTCATCGGAAAGTCCCAAAAGCCCGTGTTTTAAAATATAGTACAGCACGCAGCCGCAGAACGTATCCCCCGCCCCGGTGGTTTCAATGGTATCATCCCTAAGAAACGGTGCGGCCTCCACCATTTTCCCTCTGTAGTAGGCACGGCTTCCTGCCTTTCCCATCGATACTAAAATAAGCGGAATGGAATAGCGGCTAAGAATCCAGTCCACCCCCTTGGTAAAATCCTCCTCCCCGGTCAGCCACTGTATTTCATTGTCCGAAATTTTCAAGATATCGCACTGCGAAAGCCCGTAAAGTACCTGTTCTCTCGCGATATCAAGGGATTCCCAGAGCGGGGGGCGAAGATTCGGATCAAAGGAGATCACTGCCCCCGCTGCTTTTACCACTTCAACTGCCGCCTTTGTCGCGCTGCGCACTCCCTCGTGGGTCATCGAAAGTGTCCCAAAATGGAAAATTCTAGTATTTTTTAGTCTTTCCTCCGGCACTTCCTCCCTGGTCAACATCATATCCGCACCGGGATTGCGGTAAAAGGAAAAATCCCTGTCTCCATCCGCAAAGGTATGTACCATCGCAAGTGTTGTATGTACTCTCTCATCCATATAGAGAAAATCTGTTTGAATTCCAACTTCTCTAACCGCTTCTTTTAACTGTTCACCGAAAAAATCCCTCCCGACTTTACCGATAAATGCAGTGCGGCACCCAAGCTTTGCAAGTATGGCAAGCACATTGCAGGGCGCGCCGCCGGGGTTGGCCTCGTACAGAGGATTGCCCTGCGCGCTTGCGCCATGCTCTGTAAAATCAATTAACAGTTCACCGAGTGCGGTTACATCCACTTGTTCCATTTATTTTTCCTCCGCCACAAGATCATATTTCACCACATCCATTGTAACCGCTCCATCCGCAAAGAAAGAAATTTCGTCCGCCGCCCGCTCGGTGTACATGGTCGCGGTAAGCACATGCTCCCCATCATTGACAAAAATCTCCGCGCTGAACAGATCGAGAATAATCCGAAGTTTTAATACTCCACCCTCCGTGCGCACAAGGCTGCGACGCTGATGAATCACCACTCTGCGCGATCCAGAAAATTTTCGGTCAATTTTTACTACTCTTTCGTGAGGTCTGAAACTAACCGAAGTTTGAAATTTATCATTCTGCGCAAAGCGTACGGCAAATTTATGGTAGATATTTTCCATATCTCCAGGGCGCAGCAAAATCTCCAGATCTACCTTTCTTCCCTCTATCCCGTCAAGCTTTATCACATCCGTAAATTTAATATTTTCATAGCGAACTTCATTTTTCCTTAGTGATTCTATCTCCCGCACGGGCTGCTGATGCAATCGTCCATCCTTAATCGAAAGTTCACGCGGCAGACTCATCTGTCCAAACCATGGCTGATTTGGCGCGTTTGCCGGACAGGTATCCCAGTTTTGCATCCATCCGATCATAATTCTTCTGCCATCCGGTGCAAGTACTGTCTGCGGCGCGTAAAAATCAATTCCATAGTCCACCGACTGATTATGCTCCTCCACAAATTTGCCGCCATCATCATGTCCAATTAAACAGAGCGTGCCATTTCCATTGTGGTACTCAAAGCCCTGCGGAAGCATTTCCTGTGGGCTGACGATCACCACCTGCTTACCGTTCAATTCAAAGAAATCCGGGCATTCCCACATTTTTCCAAATCTTTTCTTGTTCTCCGCAAGAATCCGCTCAAATTCCCACGAAAATCCATCCGGACTGCCAAAGAGAAGTACTCTTCCATCCCTGTCCCCATCGCAGTTTCCCACTACACAGCCGTAGGAACCATCCGCGCGGGCAAAAATCTTCGGGTCGCGAAAATCGTATTTGCTGCTGCCCTGCGGCAGACTGCTCTCATCTAATACGGGGTTCTCCCCATATTTTTCGTAGTCCACGCCGTCCCCCACGGCAAGACACTGCCTTTGCAGCACACAATCACTTCCATCCGAAAGATTTATTTTCTCCACACCGGTGTAAATTAACATCTGTCTGCCATCCGGCAAAGTTATCGCACTCCCGGAAAAGCAGCCATCCCGGTCACAGGCAGTATCCGGCGCGAGTGCCGCCGGAAGATACTCCCAGTGTAAAAGATCAGAACTTACCGCGTGTCCCCAGTGCATGGTGTCCCAGTGAGAACTATATGGATTGTACTGATAAAATAAATGATACTTCCCATTGTAGAATGAAAATCCGTTCGGATCATTCATCCAGCCAACGCGGGGAGAGAGGTGAAACCCCGGACGCATCTCCCTAGTTATTGCCTTTTGTGCTGTCTCCTCATATTTCCTGGCATCGCGCAAAACCTGACTAATCACAACAAAATCTCCTTCTAAAAATTATTTTCTCGCCTCGGCATAGCGATTGTAGGCATCCTGATAAACCTTTAAATACCGTGTGCAGCTCATCGAGTGTTGTCGGCACAGAAAGCCCCAGATCATCTAGCCATGCCTTATTGATCATGGAAAACTGCGGAACGGAATAAATACTGTAGTCCTTATCCGCCCCAATACCTGCGGTTCCCATCTGCTCCGCCGCCGGAAGCCCGTAGATCCCGCCGTCATTCATTGTAATAGCACTGCGGATCTCCGGATGTTCCTCAAGAATCTTTGCGAGGTTCGGCATATACTCCTCAGTCAAATATGGAGTCAGGTCAATAAAGGTACCGTCTTTTCCATAATTTGACAAATCATAATTACTAAATCCAACTGCCTGAAATGCATCCGGAAGATCATCCGTTCCAATGCGGATATTTACCTGCTCCGCAAGGGAATCACTCATCGTAATCCACTCAATGTTGATTCCCGCATTCTCCTGCATTTGGTTTAAAACGGCATTATCCTCATACCCGCCGCTAAGCGCGCTCATCCCGCCCATCACGGTAAATTTTGTCTGGGAAGTGTCGGTTTTTACTGTTCCCTTTTCTGCATCCCCTTCACCTTCCCCGCCACAGGCGGCAAGAAATACTATGCCCGCTGCCATAATCCCAGAAATTGACCTCTTCCACAAATTTGTTTTTTTCATTTTTCATGCTCCTTTCCTAGCCATTGCCTTCTAACAGACAAAAATTATGCCCTTTTTACCTCTCAGCCCTTAACTGCCCCCGACATAAATCCTTTCTCAAAATATTTTTGTACAAAAGGATAGACAATTAACATTGGGAGTGCTGCTACAATAATCGAGGAAAACTTAATCATCTCCGTCAATTTATTAAGCTCTGCATATCCGCCATCAATAATTCCGGACTGGCTCGCACTCGCGCTGCTCTTAATTAAAATACCGCGAAGAACTAAAGGCAACGGCGCGTTCTCATCGCCCGGATAATAGATCATTGCGGTAAACCAATCATTCCAGTAAGCCACCATAGAAAATACGACCATAACCGCCATAATGGAACGGCTCAGCGGAATAATCACTTTTAAAAAGGTCTTCCACTTGGACGCGCCGTCAATCTCCGCCGCCTCAACCATCTCCTTTGGAATACTGTTCTCAAAGAAATTTCTCAAAATAATCATATTGCCCACACCGACACCGCCCGGCAAAAACAGCGACCACATTGTACCGGTTAATCCAGTTTGCTTGACCACAAGATAGGTTGGAATTAATCCACCGCCAAAGTACATTGTTATAATAAAGAAAATACTGATTGCTTTCCTTCCCGGCAGATCCTTTATGCTTAGCGGATATGCGGTTAAGTAAAGCATCACAACGGAAAATACTGTTCCAATCACGGTGTATTTAATACTGTTTAAGTAGCCGGTCAGGATGCCCTCATCCGCGAAAACCGCCTTGTAACCTTCAAAGGTAAACTGGCTTGGAAAGAGAAAGGTCTTTCCCGCATACACATCATAGGGGTTAGAGACGGAAGCCACCAACACATAGTAGAGTGGGTAAGCAACAATAAATAAAATTACTGCGCAGATCACCACCAGAATAATATCGCTCGCCTTCTCGGAAAGCCCCGCTGCCTTTTGGGATTTTACATTCGCCATCATGCTGCACCTCCTTATACAAAGCTGACATCCGACAGCTTTTTCGCAATCCGGTTAACCACAATCAGCAAGAGCAGGTTCACGGCGGTGTTAAACAGTCCGATCGCCGTCGAATAACTGTACTTCGCTCCCTCAATACCCTGCTGATAAACATACACGGAGATTACATCGCTTGTCGCCTTGTTCAGATCCGTCTGCAAGAGCCACACTTTCTCAAATCCCACATTCATAATGCCGCCCGCACACATAATTAACTGCAATACCATGATTGGCACAAGTTCCGGGATATCAATATGGCGGATCCGCTGGAACATCGACGCACCGTCAATCTTTGCCGCCTCATACTGGGATGTGTCGATATTGGACAGCGTTGCCATATAGACAATGATTCCCCAGCCCGCATCCTGCCAGATACCGGAGGAGATAAAAATGGTTCGAAATGCACTTGCCTCCGTTAAAAAGTCAATCTGCGTCCCTGCAATCAGGTTGATAAGTCCTCCCGAAGGACTTAGGAATATACGAATCATACCACAGACTACCATAATGGAAATAAAATGTGGTGCGTAGAGTACAGTCTGCGTCACCCGCTTAAATCGCTTAAAGCGAAGCTGGTTAATCATCAGTGCGAGGATAACCGGAATGGGAAAACTCCACAAAAGACCGTAGAAATTTAACAGCAATGTGTTTTTGATCATTCTCCAGCAATTTGGCGAGGTAAAAAAACGTTCAAACTACTTTAACCCCACCCATTTTGCTTTCCACATGGATCCGGTCTTAAAATCTCTGAAGGCAATCTGTATGCCATACATTGGTATGTACTTATAAATCACGGTCAGGATAACCGGAACCAAGAGCATCAGATAGAGCTGCCAGTTGCCAAGGATACGCTGCCTTAGCAGTTTCCTTTGAATAAGTGCCGCAGACACTTTGTTCTTCTTCATCTCCCTATTCTCCTCTCTTATTCTTTGATTCCAATTCCCACCAAGGCAACCAATCTCCCCCTTCTCTTCCCGGGAAATGCAAAAACTTTTTTATCGATTGGATGTGATTTTCAATCGCATTGGTGAAACGTTATTTTATATTATATCAACATTTTTCACAAAGTCAATAGTTTTTTTATAATTTCTTGGATATTTTGATGTTTTTATTCGCTTTTGCTAAAATTCAATTGGCTATTTTGTTGATTTTATACAGAAATTTTTATATGAAACGTTTCATAAAATATTTCATTTTCATCTTTACAAATGCCAATTTACGGAGTATAATAAAACACAGGGAGAAAAAATTCGGTTTTTTTATCTATTTTTTTATAAGATATAGTATAAAAATATCTGATTTTTGGATTATCTCCCGTGTGTGTTTTTATTTTTCATGAAATTTATTTTGTGTTCATCTTTTTTCATATAAGTAAAAACCACACACAATTATCCGATTAAATAAGGAGCATTCTATGAAAAAAGAGAATTCTGCACCGACCATGAAGGATGTTGCGCGCGAGGCGGGCGTTGCACTTGGAACGGTTTCAAAGGTGGTGAATGGTCTTCCCGTCGGAGAAGCCTATCGCATCCGTGTCGAGGAGGCAATTAAAAAACTGAATTATCAGATCAACAGTTATGCTCAGGGGTTAAAAGCCAATAAAACTTACACCGTGGCACTTTTGATCCCCAACACGCAGGAACCCTTCTTTGCCTCCCTTGCCTACCATATTAATCTGGCACTTTTAAAGAGAAAATACCGGATGCTTTTATGCTGTACGGATTTCGATTTAGGTCAGGAACAGGAGTATGTGAAAATGGCACAGCAAAACAAAGTGGATGGAATTATTGGACTGACCTACAACCCAAATTTAATTGTGGAGGAAAACACTCCCTTTGTCGCGATTGACCGCTCCATGGGTTCACAAATCCCCTGTGTGGCAAGCGACAATTTTGCAGGAGGACAACTCGCCGCCGAAAAACTTGCCGATCTCGGCTGCAAAAGAGTTGCATTTTTGCGCACCGGCTCCGCCTTAAACAACGAGCCAAACAAGCGCAAAGCGGGGTTTGAGAACGGCTGTCTCTCCCGTGGGCTAAATTACAAGATGAAGATTTTAAATGATGGGGAACCCTATGAGGAATTTGAAAATTTTCTTAGCGATTATATGCAGGATGGCAAACTTATGTTTGAGGGGATCTTCTGTGTAACGGACGGACTCGCCTATATTGTAATCAAGATGCTGCGAAACCTTGGGCTTCGGGTGCCGGAGGATGTGCAGGTCATCGGATTTGACGGCATCCGCTATTTTAATCAAGATTACATATGTTCCACTATTGTGCAACCTGTACCGGAAATTGCCAGGATGTGTGTCGATCTGCTTTTACAGGAAAATATGCTGGTAAGACCGCCACTTATCTGTCTTCCTGTCACTTACGGCGCAGGGGGGACGACAAGGGAAAGTGAAATAGAAGAGAAAGGAGATAAGTTATGGCAATAAAATCCAAACATATTATTATTGTATCCTGTGTTATTCTGCTCTTATGTGCTTTTGTTCTATTTTCACGAGTTGGTGTTCCGTCCGTGGTAAAGCTTGGCAGCAGTTTTACCGTGGATAATACAAATGAGAGCCGAATTCTATTAAATCATATTGATACTCTCGCAAAGGATGGACTCTACTATGCTGCCTGGGGGATCGGGGAGAAGGAAGACTGCAAAGATACTAATGGCAAGACAATCAGCCTGCACGATGCACAGATCTATTTTTTGTTAGGGGAGTACCAAAATGTGGATCAAGCAGAAGAAAATATGCAGACCTGGCTGGACACTGGGCGAACGAATTACGAGGTAATAAAGGAAGATACCATCCTGTTTTGCGGTGAGGAATGCACCCGGTTAATCTATCGCTTTGCCGAGCCGGAAAGCCTGTACTCAAATGGGGTTTCCATCTTTGGAGTCCTAGAGAACAGCGCAGTCTGTATTGAATTAACCTGCCGCGAAACTTTTACCAGCGACCCAGTAACAACAATGGATGAGTTTTTAGGAGCCTGCACACATATTACTAATTAAGGAGGGAAAAAAGATGCTTGGGGTAAATTACTTAAAACATGGCGACGGAAAACGCTTAGTGGGCTTGGCGCGCTACACAGAATTACTTGACCGGGATATAAAGAGATTTCTTTTCATCAATTTGCTTACATTTATCGGCTTTCTGCCGTTTTTTATCGGGGTGCTTTTTGCCATCCTGTCTTCAAGTACGCTTCTCTTACTGCCCGCCTGTATCCTTGGCGGCGCGTTGGCCGGTCCCGCCCTCTCCTGTATGTATGACACAGTATTTCGCAGCCTGCGGGACGCGCCGGGAAAATGCCTTGAAAATTATAAGCGTGCCTTAAAGCAAAACTGGAGGCAGTCCATCCTTCCAGGCATTATCTTTTGTCTGTTTTTAGGCTTTTACCTATTTATGCTTATGATGTTCTGGCAGACTTCCTCCTCGCCGGGATTTGGCACGCTGGCACTCTATCTTTTCAGCTTGCTGATGTTTACCATGTTCTTTTCCCTTTTCTGGCCGCAGCTTGTCCTTTTTGAGCAAAGCAGCAAACAGACATTAAAAAACTGTCTGCTCTTTCTTCTGCGATTTTTCTGGAAAACGCTTGGCTGTGCGACTTTACAGGTGGTCTACTGGGGCATCCTCGTGTTGTTTTTGCCGTGGTCTGTTATCCTGCTGCCGCTTACGGGATTCTGGTTTGCTTTATTTACGGCAAATTTTTTGCTCTACCACACATTCAATGAAAGTTTTGGCATCGAAGAAAAAATTGCAAAGGCCTTCCCCGAACAGGCGGTCATATATGAAGATGACGAAACATGGTTAAAGAGAAAACAGGCGGAGCAGTAACTCCGTCTGTTGATTCAATATCACTATCATTTTCCATGCACAATCAAATGCTCCTGTGGCTCATCATCCTCAAAATCAAACACACAGCGTTCATACGCATTGATAATATGCGTATCCTCGTACCGGTCATAGCGTTTATAGTCCCTGCCGTAGGATAAATGCACATGTCCGTGCAGAAAAAATTTAGGGCGGTATTTTTCCATCAGCGTCCGAAATATTTTAAATCCCTGGTGCGGCAGATCGCGCCCGTCATTTAACTGATATGCGGGCGCGTGCGTCACCAAAATATCAAAGCCGCGCTTTTTAAACAGCTTAAACCAAAGTCGATTTACCCGCTGCTTCATTTCATTTTCCGTATACTGATGCGGACCCGGCTTGTAGCGCATGGAACCGCCAAGTCCTAAGATCCGAACACCCTTGTAAACAAAAATCTTATCCTCAATGCAGGTACAGCCCTCCGGCGGAATTTGATCGTACTTGCCGTCATGGTTTCCATGAACATACAGAACCGGACCCGAATAAAAAGTTACCAGAAAAGAAAGGTAACGGGGATCTAAGTCGCCACAGGAAATAATCAGATCAATCCCCTCAAGCATACTCTTATCAAAATAATCCCACAATGCTTTTGACTCCTCGTCCGCAATCGCCAATATTCTCATTGGGTCAACCTTCCTTTTGTTTTACTCCCTGCTGCCGCACTACCGGCTCCGCCTGTTCTTTTAACTCCTCCGTCTTAGGAATAGAACCGATTACATTCTCTGCCAGCCAGTCCATCCGCATAATTTCCTCCGGTGCAAGACTCTTGTCCGGGTCGGGCTGCGCTATGCCAGTCTGCGAATAGAGAATACCGGAAAATGGGTTGAACTGCTCCGAACTTATCGTTGCTTTTAATAATTCCGATAAACGCTTTGTACCAATAGGAAGCCGCTGGGAACAGATAACATCAATTACTCCCGACGAAATCCCCCACCAGTAATTGATTGCCTTTGTTGTAGTAGAATCGTCCGATTTCCATTTTCCATCCATAATTGTACGAATCAACTGCTCATAAAACTTTCCCCAATGACAGATTGGCATTGCGAGATTGCGCGGGGTTTCTCCCTCCATATGATACAATCCAAAAAAGCGGGAAGCTTCCTCCGGGATCATCATGTCCTTCCCGGAAATACAGGAAGGATTCAGCTCGCGAATTTTTTGATCCGTATTAAAATCTTTTCTTGCCGACCATTCCAGGAAAACCTCCACGCGCGGATTAATCATCTTTGCTCCAAGCGCGAACGCATTGATATTGGCAATCGAACCATAAATTGGATAGTCCTCAATATAGAGCAGGCGATTATTCTCCGCCATTGCCCCGGCGATCGCCCCCATCAAAAACTTCGCCTCATGCATTCTGGCATAATATGTCCGAATATATCGATGGGAAGTATGCAGCGAACAATTCATAATGCGCACATCCGGATTGGCAATCGCTGCCTTTACGCTTGCTTGAACAAAAGATGGTGTCGTTGTAAAAATCAAATTGCAGCCCGCTGCAATCGCGCCGTCAATCAGCTCATCAATTGTTTCCTGCGTTCCGCACTCATAACTTACGGTGCTAAGTTCCTCCGGGAAAGTCTGCTCTAAATAGAGACGACCAAGTTCATGCGAATAAGTCCAGGCTGATGTCCCCGGCGTTTTCTCATAGATAAAGGCAATTTTTAATTTTGGGGCGGAGAGCGGGAAAATCGTGCTGAGCAATGACTTCTTTTCCTGGTTCGGCTTCATTTTCAACTCGATTCCCTGCTCCTCCTGCAAAAGCTGAAACTCCTCCCAGCTCTTCGCAATCAATTCCTTTAATTCACTTGTCGTTTTCTCGCCGATGGAGGAAAAGCCGTAGAGAGTAATAAAGGCTAAGAATGCATCCCCGACCGTAGCCTTTAATTTATTTCCGCCCTGTGCGCGAAATTCTGTTGCAAAACGATTGTAGGCAAAGCTGAATTCCCGGATCTCATCCTCCGTCCACTTCTCGCCGGGCTTTTTGCCGACTGCCTCCTGAAGTTTTGCAAAGCCGCCCTCCTGTGAAAACCAAACATAATTGATTGGCGCAAGTTCATAAAAATCAAGGAATTCAAAATATATCTTGTTTTCCTTATCCCCCGTGCGCTTAGGAATAATTCGAATCACTTCCCCCCGAATAGAGTCCGCCTCAAAGTACTTCATCACGCTGACGCGCTTGTTGCCCTCCTCAACATAAAATTTATTCATGTATTCATAGGCTTTGATTGGGGTATGGATTCCCTCCTCCACATGGCTGGTGCTAAGCCCTATCCATTTTGCGGCAAATTCTGTGCCCTCGCGCAGGATTGGCATAAAATTTCCGGCAAAGGAATTGCTGCGTCCAGAATTTTTTGTCCCAACTATTAAATCTATAGGAATTTGCACTAAGCCAAGCGGACGCTCCGCGTATGTACCCTTCTCAGGCAAGATATCGTCAAGCACCTGCAAAGTTGGCTTGACCCCCCGCAGCATACGCATCTGGTAATCTTTTTTCCCCAGCTTTACCGCCTTTACATAATCTTCTTTTCCCATAAAATCCTCCTATTTAGAGTTCCGTAAAATCCTTTCCAGTACCCAATGATCTAGGAAAGAATTTCCTGTTCGCTTCACTCCCAAGAAATTCTTTCCGGGTACCGTCCAGGATTTTACTGTTTAGAGTTCCGTAAAATCCTTTCCAGTACCCAATGATCTAGGAAAGAATTTCCTGTTCGCTTCACTCCCAAGAAATTCTTTCCGGGTACCGTCCAGGATTTTACTGTTTAGAGTTCCGTAAAATCCGAAAGCTTTCCGTAGGTCCTAGATAGGTTTCCGGGCAGTCTGCGCCCTCTTTTACCAACACCAGCTTTTCCAGCACAACGGCAGGATCAAGAGCTGCAATATAGAGCAGATTACTTCCTTCTTTTAACGAAACCTTGCACTCCGAGCGGTGAATCTGCTCCAGTACGCCGCGCGACCACGCCGCACTTTGCCACGGCACATAACCAGCCTCCGGAATGGTGTTGACCATCTTAAATTCCCCGTCACCTACTCGAACACCCACGCGCATTTTCCCCTGATAAACCACAGGATTGCTCGGTGCGGTATAAAGCGTTAATGTATAGTCCCCGGCTTCTCTTACATACAATTTATAAGCAATATATGGCGCGTCTTTTGGCTCCTTAAATGCCGCTGTTACGGGAAATATCTTGACCCCGCCCAAAGTTCTTCCATAATCCGCAATTACCTGATAGGAAGCCTCTCCGACTGCAACCGCGCTGCAAAAATGAGGTGCTTCGACTGAGAGAACTCCCCCGCATTCGACAAAGCTATCCGCATCCACCTCTTCCAAATAGTATATGTCCACGGATACTTCAATATCCACACGGGTTTCACTGTATCCATTTTCTGAACGCTCCGCTGTCTCCTCGCAATTCTCCCCATAAATACGAATCAATGCTGTACATCTCTTTTCCCTTTTTGGCAGTAATTCCGGCTTTAGACGCACAGCAAAATCCTTCTCTGAGATGGTTTCCAATCCATCCAGACAATAAGGCAGGGATTTTCCCCGTACTATATTTCCAGTTTCCTCCATATCCAGCATTTTCTCTTCGTCTCCGCCGTTTTGTGGTATCACCATTTTCCGAATCTCCTCGGAAGTTGCTGCAATCTCCAGCCAGTCCGCATCCCACTCAATCCGGTAGTTTAACACGCCCTGCCCACCGTTCGCGACCTCAAAACCGGACATTCGCTTCACCGGATCGGCAAGTGTCATTTTCAATGTTTTTCTTCTCCAAGGATTTCCACCAGTAGAATTTTGACCAATTACATTGACTAAAAGCCTTGGCCACGTTACCGGGAAAAAGCCAGTATAGCGCGGATACTGCCACTCCTCATCATTCCACCCCGGATAACCAATATGGAAAACCGACTGCATATGATTCCATTTCCCGCCCAGCAAACCATGATATTTCTTTGCCAGTTCCTGATCCTTACGGATACAATTCTCTATCTTTTCTGGATAATCGTTCGCACTCTTTTTCCCCTGAAGAGCAAAATACTGATTGATTCCCGCATAGATCTGCATCCTGAGAATATTGGCGGATGCCATCAGAGGATAATAGACAAGCTCAAAAAAACAATCCGCAAGCTGCGGTTTTACAAGTTTGCAAAGTTCCTCTCCCCTTTGCTGCGCTTTATCCACCTCATCTAAAATCCTAAAGGACTCACCAAAATGTGCCGGATGGTACGTCTTTGACGAAAGCACTTCCGGACGGCATCTCCCATTCCATTTTGTATATTTCTCCAAAAGCTTAGCCGCCTCAGAAACAATGTCATTCGCAAAGCCCATCCCGCGCAGCCACTTTCTTGTATACTCCGCTGTGCAGTTAGGATTCTCGCTTCCCCAGGTATCAAAATCATAGGCGAGATCAAGAAAATAGCTGAGCGGCAATTCCTGATTTTTAATATCGCCCACATTGACAATCCACGCCTCGCGCACACCGTAATCATAGGCCATCCCCATCTGCTCCCAAATCTTTGTCAGCGGAGTCGAATTGATCCAAAGATAGGAAACAGGTGCCCCGTAGTAATCAAAATGATAATACATCCCGTAACCGCCCAGATGATTTTTCGCCTCCGGTCCTGGCAGCGTGCGCACATTGCCAAAATTATCATCGCAGAGCATCAGAATATCATCCTTTAAGACTTCCCAGTCTTTAAGTCCCACCGTATTCTCATCCCCGTGATAATAGTCCTCCACCTCCTTATAGAGGGCTAAAAGCTGTGGGTGCGCTAAGTTTCCACACTCCGCAATCAATTTTTTCTGCTCCGTGATCGCTGCCTTTAACACATTGATATTATCCTCAAGTGTGGCATCCTTAGGCATTAAATAGGAATCATTTTCCCCGCGCATCCCGATCGTAATCAGACTCTCAAATTCACGGTTGCGCAAAAGTCCGTCCTTCCAAAATTCAGAAATTCCTTTCGCATTGGAAAGAAAACTCCACTCTTTGCCGTAAGCGGGATTCTCACGGCACAATTTCTGAAATTCCCCGCCTGAACGACAGCAAGGCTCATGATGCGACGCGCCGATAATCACCCCCATCTGATCCGCCAATTTTGCATTGTCGATATGGTCAAGTGTAAAATCGGAACGCCACATCGCAGGCCATAAATAATTCCCTTTAAGGCGGAGCAAAAGCTCAAAAATATGACGGTAAAGCAATGGATCGGGCTTAGCACTTCCGTATTTTTCTTTCGCCCAATTGCCAAAGCATGGCTGTTCATCATTAATAAAAAAGCCCCGATACCGTACAGATGGTTCTTTTGAAACCATACAGATCTCATCCGTAAAGATCATTTCCCCGCGCTGCTCTGGCACCGCATCCGCCCAGAATACCCACGGCGAAACCCCGATCGCCTCCGAGAGATGAAACATCCCATAGATGGTTCCCCGCTTATCGCTGCCCGCAACCACAAGAAATTCTCTGTCAGAGGCATCTTCTTTCACGCGAAAAATCCCGTAAACCTCCCGCCTTCCACGCACATTGGAAAGGTCGATCAGCCCTTTTTGCTCAAGAGAAGTCAACAGCTCGCTGCTGCCGCAAGTTGCAATCAAAACCGCATATTTAGAGTTTTCTGGGAGTTCCTGCACAATTTCCGGGTACACACCACATACCCGCTCGATATCCCTACAAAAAATCTCCGTCATATAGGATATACCGTAAATACTATTCTGCTCAAGGACAATATCCGCCGCCCTCCCATTCTGATACAAAATAAATGGTTCCATTCAAAGCCTCCATTTTTTAATTAAACTGTATTTTGCTTCTCTATATTTTTTGCAGCGGACCGCTACCCTTTTTCTTAGTTCCTTCCTTTGACCACCAGCATATCCCTATAATAAATGTTGCAAATGCTCCAATCAGTGCGACAAAATATGCAATTCCCGCAGGTGTAGAATTACGGACACCATCAAGATCTGCGTACATTTTTCCCTTGGAAAGATAGACTGTAACATCTGAACCTTTTCTATACATATATGTATTATGTGCATTTTTCAGATCATATTCCTTTCCGCCATAACTTACCACAACATCATATACGGTCTGCCTCGTTATCCTGCCATTAACTCTGATACTCTTTTGCCGGCTCTCCGAACTAACCACGCGCGCCTTGACTTCCTGATAATCAAGTTCCGTATTCTTTGCTGCTTTATTTAAAAAGACTGCCGCAATAATACAGACCACCATCACACCAAAGCTAATATACACTTTTTTCATTTTTCTACCTCCTTGCCATCTGGCTTTTATAATGTAATACCAATTACCATAATACCAAATTTCGCACCAATTTACAATCAAAAAATCGGACAAATTTCCGCGAAACTACCCAAAAATATTCGACAAATTACTGCATTATATTTTTTTGTAAAAATAAGGAAATTACGTTGAAATCCTAATAGACTGCCGCAGAGAAAGCGGCACAATATAACGGACAAAAAAATAAAAAACTGGTATGACCGCTTAAAATAGAACTAAAACTTCATCCTCCGTCCCAACCAATTAATCAACATTTTTATATGGTATTCTTAGAGCGAAACGTATTGCAAAAGGATGAATGATAAAAAGAGAGAACCGACAAAACAGGGAGATTGCAAAGGGGCAAATCGCACTGCACAGAGCGGTATCCAACCTGAATATATCCCTTATATTCACAATAAATAAAAGCACCCGCATCGTTTTGCAAAGCAAAAGATGGGCAATATGCAGCATCATACTTCATCTGCATCTGAAGCGGTCAGCCACGATGAAATCCATTTTAGTTCTATTTTAAACAGTCATTCCAGTTTTTTATTATAAATTTCAGTTTTTATAGCAAATTACAGTTTTTGCAACAAATTATACTTCTACAATACTCCTTAATTTTCCAGAATAATATCTTCCAGAGAATCGTTAATATCCCAGGTCGGGGTATAATCCACTTCGGTAGTAACCAAAAGCCCATCCAAAGTAATCGAGAGTTCATCACATTGCTTTGTGAGTTTCTTGATCAGCCCCTTGATATCCTTGCGATCGAAATCGATAGTAATTACTTCGTCAACATCGTAGCAGTAGGATACCTGGTTTCCTTCCTGATTAAATTTGTAATCCGTACCGCTTGTCTTCTCTTCCTTGTCCTTTATCCCATCCATATATTTTAATGTCGAGATAAATTCCTGGCGTTTTTTATTCATCGCCACCGTATGATCCATATCTATCTTTGTTGTCTTTTTTGCGGCAAGTATCGCAAGGGAAAGCTTCTCCTTCTCCTCCAACACCTTAACAGAAAAATTTACGGCCTGCATTGGAGTAAATAAAGGCGCGGAAACCAATTTTAAATCTTCGGTCACGGTTTTTTTCTTTACTTCCACCACTTCATCTTCCGCTTCCGGGTTTGTCTTTTTGCGGTGATGCGTCTGCTTTACATTGGTGATAAATGACTCAGAAAGCAAAAAAGACTGCGCCTCCGAGAGCAGACGGTCTAAAAAATTTTGATAGCGATATGCCTCTTTTAATATCATGTTTTTCCTCCCCTGTTGATATTGATATCCCCCATGAAAACCAATCTGTTTTTCACTTCAAAAAGTATAGCACAAGCAGCAAATTTTGTCAATATATTTGTAAAAATCTGTCGGAAATTTTTCAGATTAAATATCCACAAAAACGCTCTTCTTTTTAGGCAGGAAAAGTTCATAACATCCATGTAACCTTCTGATCTTTATGTGTATAATTTTTCAGTTTTTGTTTGTAAGCAGAAAGTTTTTGCCTGTATGCCGAAACCTGCGCCTCACTGATCTTTCCCTCAGTCTCCAACGCATCTAAGGTTCGCTCAAATTCACGAAAATTTTCCTGTGCGGCATCCTTATAATTATTTGACATATTCATCTCAAGTTCCTGAGAAATTTTTTCCAGTGGATTTACTTTCCCGACCTTTTTTAAGAAACCAAACATAAGCTCCCCCTTTCTCCGATACTGACTTTGATTATTTTATATCACAATAACAAAGAAAAGTCAAATACAAGAAAAGAACACTATTGATATAAACAAAAATTGAACAAACTATTTAATTTGGGCAATTTTCTTCTTGATTTTTTTTCGTAAGTGCAATAAAATAATGTGGGAATTTTTAAATTTGAGGGGGGAAATATGTTTAATGTAATTGACCTGTTTTGTGGTTGCGGCGGCTTGTCCTTAGGGTTTCAAAATGCAGGGTTTAATATTCTTAGTGCTTTTGATAATTGGGATAAAGCAGTTGAGATATATAATCAAAATTTTGATCACAATGCAGAATTAATGGATGTATACGATCTTACGCCCGAATACCTCAAAAATTTTTCTCCGGATATTATTATGGGAGGACCTCCATGTCAGGATTATTCTTCTGCCGGAAAACAGGACGAAACAAGAGGACGCGCAGATCTCACCCTTAGATATACTGAATTAGTATGCTCAGTAAATCCGGAATGGTTCGTGATGGAGAATGTGGATAGAATTATAAAGTCAAAAACCTTGCCAAGGGCAATTGCTTTTTTTAAGACTGTGGGATATGGTTTATCACAGGTAATTTTGGATGCTTCACTCTGCGGAGTTCCCCAAAAAAGAAAACGATTTTTTTTGATTGGACATAAAAATGATAATGATGATTTCTTAACTCCAAGTTTATATGCGGATTTATCTTCAAAAAGCACTACAATTCGTGAGTATCTTGGAGAAGAATTCCATACGGAATATTATTATCGCCATCCGAGATCATATGCAAGAAGAGGGATTTTCAGTATTGATGAACCCAGCCCAACTGTTCGGGGGGTGAACAGACCAATTCCCCCCTGTTACTCCATTCATTCCGGGGATGCGACAAAAGATCTAAGCAAGGTAAGACCTCTTACCACGCTTGAGAGGGCAAGAATTCAAACCTTCCCCAAATCTTTTAAATTTTCAGGAAATAAAACTGATTTAGAACAGATAATAGGAAATGCTGTTCCTGTGGATCTGGCTAAATATGTAGCACTACATTTAAAAAGGTATATTATAAACCTATACAAATAAGTAAATATATATAAATATGCAGCCAAGGCTGTCCAATATCTAATTTAAGGAGTGGGGAAGAAACCTCTTCCCTACTCCTTGAATATAATTAAATATATTGGTTTCGTTATAAGTAACTTGTCAAGATAGTTTTATTTATTATAAATTATTTATTAAAATAATTTATCGCATTATTATAGCAGATATCCTGCACAATCCCGCCGACAAATTCCACCTCGTTCGGATACTCGCCCTCCTCAATCAGATTTCCAAGCATATTGCAGAGAATTCTGCGGAAATATTCATGGCGTGTGTAGGAGAGGAAACTGCGGCTGTCGGTGAGCATACCGACAAATTTGCTGATCAGACCAACCTGTGAGAGAGCCATAAGCTGACGCTCCATACCATCTTTTTGATCGTTAAACCACCATGCGGAGCCAAACTGCATTTTACCGATAGTTCCCCCCTGCTGGAAACAATTGATCAGTGTTGCTAAGACTTCATTGTCCCTTGGATTTAGACAGTAGAGGATGGTCTTTGGCAATTCATTGGTGGAATCAAGCACGTCAAGCAGCATGGAAAGCTTCTTTGCAAAACTTTGATCCTCGATCGCGTCAAAGCCCGTATCCGGTCCAAGTAACCCCATAGTTCTTGAAGAATTATTGCGCAATGCACCGATATGATACTGCTGTACCCAGTGAAGGTGCGCGTACTGTCTGCCGAGATGTACAAGCACATAGCCCTTGTACTGCTCGATCTCTGCGCGACTTAATTCCCCGCCCGCAAGTGCTTTTTTCACAATCCCATCCACCTGTTCTGCTGTGGCTGGCATATACATTACCCTATCAAGTGCGTGATCGGCACAGACACAGCCCACACGGTCAAAATATTCAATTCGCTTAGTGAGGGCTTCGCACAAGCTTTGTATCCCATCAATTTTAATCCCTGAAACATCCGCAAGTTTTGCAATATATGACACATAGGTTGACTGCTCAATATTAAGTGCCTTATCCGGGCGGAATGCCGGCTCAACCTCCACCGCAAAGGATTTATCCTCCTTTAAAAGTTTGTGAAAATGCAAGTCATCGATCGGATCATCGGTGGTAAAAAGCTTTTTCACATTGCTCATGGTGATTAACTTGCGCGCAGTCAATGTTTGTAATTTCTCATTTGCACGATTGTAGATGGACTCGGCGGTATTTGGCGAAAGAATCTCATCAATACCAAAATAGCGGCGCAGTTCAAGATGCGTCCAGTGGAAAATCGGGTTGCCGATCGCATAAGGCATCACTTTGGCATATTCCAAGAATTTCTCATAGTCGCCCTTATCCCCCGTGATATAGCTCTCGTCCACTCCCATCTCGCGCAGCAGCCGCCATTTATAATGGTCACCGCCAAGCCATGCCTCCGTGATGGAAGAAAATTTTTTGTCATTGTAGATTTCCTCAACGCTCAAATGACAGTGGAAATCAAAAATTGGCATATCCTTTGCGTAATCATGATAAAGGATCTGCGCTGTTTTGTTTTTGAGGACGAAGTCCTCACCCATAAAAGTTTTCATGTTAACCCCCTTAAATAATAATTTTTTGGACTTTTGAAAAAAATGTTCTCCGCATACAAATTTCAGAACGAAATATACATTTTTATACATTTCACGTATCATTATAGTATTTGTACCAACTCAATAATTCAATAATACTCTAAAAAAAGATAGTAAATATAGTGTTAAAACAAAAAACGTTATCATTGTTAAAACTGGTTAGTTTCTCTTACCTTTTCTATTAACGCAATATCCATTAAATCTTTTTCCCTGCCAAGTTTCTTTTTCATCTGTATAAGTCCATCTACGCACACAACGGGAACGCCGCTAATTATCTCCACTGTACCCTCAATCCAGTTTTCAAAAATTTCGATATTTTCAGAATATAAAATTTTTCTAGTTCCATCTTTACAGCGTACAATTGCATAACCCTGTTGCTCTAATTTATCTGCCAACAATATACTGCATCCCAAATCAATATCATATGTTTGAGGTCTAAACCCATGTAAAACCATAGCACTGCCAGCAACTACCCAATAGTCCCTTTTAGAAAAGGGAAGTTTCTCAAGTTGCTGAATTAAAGAATATTTATCGAACATATTGATTAAACCCCTATATCTTGATTATTTGTATTTATAATATATATTTATAAGTTATTTTCCAGATAATCTAAAATATCATAAAGACTTGTAATCTGTATTTCTTCGCCATATTCTTTTATCTCCCCGGTTCGGTTAACCAATACTGCCCTCGCCCCGGCATTGTGAGCGCACTCAATATCCTTTTTCTCATCGCCGACAAAAATTATTTCGGACACGGACAAATTCATTTTCTCTGCCAGCAGAGATAATCCTTTCCCCGATGGTTTGCGATATTTTGTATCATTCGATGTGTAAGGAAAATCAACGTATTTTAATATATCCTTAATATCATTTAACGCATAAACATTATCCATTCCATAAGCCACATCCGATAAAGTACCAATTAAGATTTTTTTGCTCTTTATTTCCCTTAGTGTTTCCTCGACTTCAGGATATAACTGCGCCTCACGGCAAAAATAAGAGTAAAAACTTTTCTTGATCCCTTTCAAATAGGATTTCGGTATGGAGGTTCCCTCCAGGATTTCTGTAAAAATTTCTGTTGACGATACCTCCAGTTCTCTGGGATTTATCCTTGTATTATATTTTGTAAGGACATTGCCGATATGTTCATATTCCACTTCTTTTATCGTCAACTGATATTCCTCTGCTATACTTTCAAATGCCGGACGATACAATGCTGACCAATTAAGCGGAAACGGATAATGAACCAAGGTCTGCCCTATATCAAAAACAACCGCCTTTATTTCACTATGATAAATATACATAAATCATCTCTTTTTCTCTATTTTTCTTTAAACAGCACATCATACTACTAAGCTACCATGCTGACAAATACTCTGTCTCATTTTATCCGTCAGGAAAGCTTTAACGATAAACTACATCCTGTAATTACCATAGCATACTTTCCTCATAATTTCAATAAAATTTGCTAACTGCCAGCTTTGATGTTTTTTTATCTTTCTTTTTCCAGTCTATCTTTTTCTAAATAAACAATTTATTCAACTTAACTTTAATGTTGCTAATATATTACCGTAAATTTCCGAAAAGGTCTATAAAATCCGATTCGCAAATTATCAAGTCATATCTAAAATATCTAACGGCATTTCAAGCTGCCTAAATTCTGGTTTTCTCTTTGAAGGCTGCCCCACTCCCTCTTTTAAATACCATACTGCCTGTGCGGTTTTCATGCCAACGATCTTTGCTGCTTCTAATTCATCACTTCCCCCATCGCCGACATACAGGCAATCCCACGCAGCAAGATTCAGCCTTTCCAAACATTTCTTATATATCGCAGGATCCGGCTTTTTTAATCCTTCATCACAGGATAGACATACCGCATCAAAATAAGGATAGAGAATACTTTTTTTAATTACTATTGCTTCCTCCGAAAAACAATTACTGATCAATCCAATTCGTATTCCCTTTCCCTTTAACGCGTTTAACATGGGGATAATATCTTTATGTAGATGGCAAAAAGCATCTTCTCTATTTTGAATTCGTTTATCTACAATAAAATTCATTTTGGCTTCTGAGTAACAATCATTTACTTTCAGAATTTTTTCTAAAATTTCCTCCAAACTTATCCTTCCCATTGTTCTGTCCTCTTCTGCCGCATACCATATCTCCTTAAATTTTTTTTCTTCAATCCCCGCATCCACTGCCATCTGTTTTCCAAAATACAATGAGCTTTCAAAAAGAGTGATAAGCGTTTCATACATATCAAAGATCACTGCTTTTACCATTTGCATTCCCCTTTAAACACCAATTTCTAAGTATTTACTAATTTCTAAATATTTACTAAGTTTAACAATTTTATTACATTATAATTATATTCCACTATTTTGTGTATTTCTTATGGTTTAAAAATATCTTTCTCCACTACAAGATAAAGATTCTTCCCCATCTTTTCTTCAAAATGTTTTTTGATCTTTAAATTGATATCCCATTTTTCTTGCGGATAAGAACCATATCTGCGTTTTACATCATTCATTCTTTCCTCAATATCCAATACTCCTTCAGAACCCGCAATGGAATCGCATAACTGAATCAATCTGTCATATTCATCCATAATCACTACTTTTAAAGCATCTTCAATTATTTTCTGTTCTTCCTCTGTAGTATCAAATTTTCCTATATATTGATCCAGTGTTTGATTATTAAAGGAATGAGTTAAACATATTTTTGCAACTTCATCATATCCCAAGGACATCATATAGGAATACCCATCGGATATATGTCCCAGATGCCTTACTCCAAATTTTCTTCCAATATCATGTAAAAGCCCACAGATATATGCTTTGTCGGCATCCAAATCACTACATTCCTGCGCAATCCTTTCCGCGCAGTGGGCAGCAACACGGCTGTGATTTCCCCATGATCCCGGATTACATTTTTCTGCTTCTATCAGAAGTTCTTCCGCCCTCTCCCTCGTTGGCAACATAAGAAGATTTCTCCCTTCTATACATAAAATCTATATATAAAATTATTATCCCTCTAAAATTTTAAATTTGAAAATATTCCCTTACCTCGCGCCGCTTTTCCTCTCTTACTCTGCCATGCATTTTATGCTGATAATTTTTTCTTCTCCAAAATTTTCTCTCCCCCGCACTGCCCACTTCCACATTGGTCATCACATAGACCTCATAGGGAGTTTCCGGCCGCCTGCTGCAAAACGGACAATCCGGATCGCCACAAACATCATCAAGCCACTCATTGCATGAGGCACAGCACCATGCATCATATTTGTAAATCTGGTAAATCCCTTTCTGACCACATACCGGGCAGATTGAATCGGAATGCCATCCGATCTGTTTCCACTTAAATTGATTTTTGCGATATCTTAGATAATTTCTTCTGCTCTTCATTTTTCACCTTGGTGCATAATGCACGCTTTATTTATGCACGGGGAAGATTACTTCCCTACTCAATTATTTTCAGCCATAACAATATAGCTATTTACTCCCACATCAATCCTTTATATTTATCCAAATTGCCTTTACTGAACAACAATATATCTGCTTACTCCTACATCCCCGCACCTTTTTCTTGAAGCAATTTTTCCAAATATACAAAAAAATTATCTGCAATTGGCTGCATCTGTTCTGCCAATTCTTCTCGCCTTGTCATCTTCTCATTAAAATCAAATAAAATCCCGTGCGCTGTTGATATATCTTCGCATTCTTCCAAACCAAACATCACTTCATGATCGATCTGAACTACCTGGCATTTTTCCTCATCCGGCATATTTTTCAAATCGATACAGCGGATAAAATATCCCTCCTCATCCCATGCAAATGGGAGATAACCATTTTTTACCAAAATAGGATTCCATGCGTCTAAGATTCCCTCAAATTTATTTTCCACCGAATTTTGCCCAATTCCACCGTAAAAATAATGAAAATAGGTGGTGAGGAAAATCTTTAATACTTGGGGAAGTTTTACCCCGATACTTTCCTCAAGTTCAGCAATCTCCTTATCGCTCACCTGCGCGGGAAGTAGCCGCCATGTCACCCATTCCTCCTCATCCGGCACACAGCCCTCCGCCCACATTGGTTCGTTGCCTTCAATAACAGGAATTTTCACAAGAACTTCACCCTCATTTTTTAATTTCATATAGAGGGATTCAAAAAAATTTTTAATCAATGTTTTTGTTTCTTCTACATTCATAGATAAACTTCCCTTTCATGTTTTATTGTAAAAAAATTCATCTCAAGCACCTTGATATATTGTAAAAAAACTTATCTCAAACACCTTGAGAAATGGCTCAAAAAAGAATATAAATCCCTGTTCTCCTAAATACTATTTGAGCAGATCTGTAATATGAATGCTAAAATCTTGAAAGATACAGGAAGGTATATTATCATCAAAACTATACTGCTTTGTTTTTTCATTATATTCAAAATCGTATACAGTAACAGTGTGGAGTTTGGGGTTTACCATCCAATATTCCCCTACCCCCGCAGAGCGGTACTTAAACAGTTTTATCCCGCAGTCCAGCCGTTCCGTGCTGAGAGAGGTGATTTCAATGATCCAGTCCGGTGTGCCTCGCCCCGTTGTAAAAAGAACCAGATGACACCCTGCTGCTGTAAGATTTGTGACCGCCACCATATCATTGCCCGGTCCATTTAACAAATTTAATCCGCGTGCGGTAAGTGCATCGCCGTCAAAGAGTACATCGCAGACCTCGCTTGTCCCAGATTTCTGTGTACAGCCAAGCGATTTATCCTCTAATGTCGTGATCCCGCCCCAGACCACAGCTTCTTGAATTCTTATCTACATTCTCTGTCGGATATAGGTAATGGCTTTCGGGATATCCTCCCCCACCGTTTCTTCAAACACAAGATTCGCATTCGGACATACCTTCTTAATCTCGGAAAGAATCCTTGAATAATCAAAAATTCCCTTTCCTACTCCACACTGCGTAAGCGAACCATCCTTTTCGATCACGCAGTCTTTAAGATGAAAAACACAGATTCTATTCCCGAAGGTCTGCAATCCTTCCGCAAGAATCTCATACCGCTTTTCAATATTTGATGCATCGAGATAATTGTACAGATCAAATATAATTTTAATATTCTCCCTGCCAATTTCTTTTACCGCGCGCTCAAGGCGTTTCACCTCATAACAGACATGACCGATCGCGCCCTCCATCCCGACATATGCCCCATGGTCTTTTGCATAATCGCATAACTCTGCAAAGGTATTTACCACTTCGGAAAAGACCTCCTCAGTATGATTTCCTGGGTGATAAATCCAGGGATCGCCATTTGTGGAGCCGGTTTCGGATCCGACGGTATCGCAGCCAAAATCATGCGCAAGCCGTAAATAATCCCGAAATACTGCCGCGCCAATCTCTGCCTTTTCCCTGTCTGGATGAACCGGATTAAAATACGCACCGAGCAGCGGTATACTTTTTTTTGCTATGGCAAATGTTTCCGCAACCTTTTTCGCGCGTTCTGCACTCACTTCCCCCGGCAGATAGACCACATCCGGCAGCACCTTGTAAGCGACAAGCTGCACTCCGTCAAGCCCTAAAGCACAGAGCTGCTCCACAATTTTCTTTTCCCCCGTAACCCCTAAATCATGTGCGCGAATAAACAATTTCATTATTTTCTCTCCACCAGATGAACCGCAAAGCCGCTGAATTCCTCTTTCAGATAGACCACCGTCATCCTTCCGGTTCCATCGTATTTTGCGGTATCCATATCGACTTCAATGCCTATATGTCCAAGCTGATAAACCGCGCGGCGCACGCTGTTTGTCGCCACTGCAATATGTCCCTTCGCCCCCTTATAAGGTGCTTTCATACATTCAATAAAACTTCCTGCAAATACGCTGCTGTTCCCAACCTTCTGCTCCCAGCCAAACATCTTTGCAAATTTTTCGGTGGTCGTCTTCGCCTCATCCTCACTCTCGCAGTTTATCCCGACATGGGCAAGGGAAAATCCAAGCATCTTATTGACCGCCGTGCGGCAGAGTGCCGTGATCTCCTCCCATTTGCCCGCTTTTACCAATTTATCCGGGACAATCCAGCTCCCGCCGCAGCAGACTACCTTAGGGAATGAAAGATAGGTATTTAAATTATTTTCATTGATCCCGCCCGTCGGCATAAATTTCATTGCGGAATACGGCGCGGCAATCGCCTTGATGTAAGGAAGTCCACCCGCCTGTTCCGCAGGGAAGAATTTTACAAAGTCAAGACCAAGTTCCATCGCCTGCTCGATCTGACTGCCGTTGGCAACGCCAGGGGTAAATGGAACTCCCTTATCTAAACAGTGCTTTACCACAGAAGGATTTAGCCCCGGTGCCACGCAGAATTTCGCACCCGCCGCGATCGCCCGGTCACACTGATCCACAGTGAGAACTGTGCCCGCACCGACAAGCATATCCGGGTACGCCTGTACCATCTGCGAGATCACCTTGTCCGCACCCGCCGCGCGAAATGTAACCTCGGCACAGTGAATCCCGCCCTCATATAATGCCTTCGCAAGATTTACTGCATCGTCGGTATTCTCCAGTTTGATCACCGGAACAATTCCCGTGCATTCCATCTGCTCCAAAAATTTTTTGCTATCCATTTTTATCTTCCTCCTGATTTTATTGATTGACTGAAAATATCTGCCGGTATTTTACCATAATTTCCATCAGGTTGCAAGTATATTACAAATATTTTCTTTAAAAAAGGTGTAGGATTACAATACATGTGTTACAACTGAATATTGAAAAAGCAGAGACACTGC
>CAJTLX010000011.1 GCA_910577165.1 uncultured Lachnospiraceae bacterium | reverse complement strand
TTTCTACGTGACGGATAATATTGTACTTCGCACACAGACTTCCTCCGTGCAGGCTCATGTGATGGAGCAGGGAAAGCTTCCGATCCGCATTATCGCGCCGGGCAGAGTATTCCGCTCGGATGAGGTGGACGCGACGCACTCTCCAAGCTTTCATCAGATTGAGGGGTTAGTGATTGATAAGCATATCACATTTGCCGATTTAAAGGGGACGCTTGCCGAGTTTGCAAGGGAGTTGTTCGGCGCGGACACAAGGGTGAAATTTCGTCCGCACCATTTCCCATTTACAGAGCCGTCGGCGGAGGTGGATGTCTCCTGCTTTAAATGCGGCGGTAAGGGCTGTAGATTTTGTAAGGGTTCGGGCTGGATTGAGATCTTAGGCTGCGGCATGGTGCATCCAAATGTGTTGAGAATGAGCGGCATCGATCCGGAAAAATATACGGGCTTTGCCTTTGGTGTGGGACTTGAGCGCATCGCACTGTTAAAATATGAAATTGATGATATGCGTCTTTTGTATGAAAACGATATGCGATTTTTAAAGCAGTTTTAGACTGATATTGATATAGTGACACAGTTTTATAAATTTCACTATATGAGGTAGGAGTTATTTCCCATCTTATATGAAATTTTATTAGAATCGCCGCGGAGCGGCAGAAAAGAGGTTTATCGATGAATACACCACTTTCATGGATTAAGGCGTATGTGCCGGAACTTGACTGCACGGCACAGGAATATACGGATGCAATGACATTGTCCGGCACAAAGGTGGAGGGCTATGAATGCTTCGATAAGGATCTGGAAAAAATTGTAGTGGGCAAGGTATTAAAAGTGGAACGCCATCCGGACGCGGACAAGCTTGTGATCTGCCAAGTACAGGTAAGTGAGGGGGGCGAGACGGTACAGATTGTTACCGGCGCGCCAAATGTATTTGAAGGTGCAGTTGTGCCGGTTGTGCTTGACGGAGGTCGTGTGGCGGGCGGTCATAATGGCGAGAAGACACCGGGTGGCATTAAGATTAAAAAGGGAAAACTGCGCGGTGTGGAATCTTTTGGTATGATGTGTTCGATCGAGGAACTCGGATCGAGCAGGGAGATGTATCCGGATGCACCGGAGGACGGATTGTATATCTTTAATCATTCCGCCTATGCGGATCTAAAGATTGGTTCGGACGCGGTGGAGGCACTTGGGTTGCACGATGTAAATTTTGAGTATGAGATCACAAGCAATCGTGTGGACTGCTTTGGTGTGTTGGGAATTGCGCGCGAGGCGGCGGCAACATTTGGAAAAAAATTTGTTCCGCCAGTGGTTACGAAGACCGGAAATAATGAGCAGGCAAAGGATTATGTATCGGTTGCCATTGAGGATACAGATCTCTGCCGTCGCTACATCGGCAGAGTGGTAAAAAATATTAAGATCGAGCCATCCCCAATGTGGATGCAGCGTCGTCTGGCGGCAAACGGCATTCGCCCAATTAACAATATTGTGGATATCACAAATTATGTGATGGAGGAGTATGCACAGCCGATGCACGCCTACGATCTTGACCAGCTTGCGGGAAGAGAAATTATTGTGCGCTGTGCGAAAGATGGGGAAGAGTTTGTGACACTGGACGGACAGACAAGAAAAGTTGACTCGTCGGTACTAATGATCTGTGACGGCGAGAAGGCGGTCGGCATTGCCGGGATTATGGGTGGCGAGAATTCAAAGATCACGGATGAAGTAAAGACCATGTTGTTTGAGGCGGCCTGCTTTGATGGTACAAATATCCGTCTTTCGGAGAAAAAACTTGGTTTGCGCACGGATGCGGCAGCAAAATTTGAAAAGGGGCTTGATCCGAACAATGCGATGGCGGCGATCGATCGCGCCTGTCAGTTAATTGAAGAGCTTGGCGCGGGCGAGGTAGTTGGCGGCGCAGTGGATGTCTACCCGCATCCGACAGTAGAAAAGCGCGTAAAATTTGATTATCAGCGCGCAAATGCAGTGCTTGGAACAAATCTTGACAAGCAGACAATGATCGGTTATTTCAAGAAAATTGACCTAGGCTATGACGAGGAAACGGATGAGGTGATCGTGCCGACCTGGAGGCAGGATGTAAATGAACAGTGCGATCTGGACGAGGAAGTGGCTCGCTTTTACGGCTATGCCAATATCCCAGAAGCTCTGCCAACGGGGGAGGCGACAACGGGAAAACTTCCGTTTAAGCTGCGCATAGAGGCGATCGCCAGGGGGATGGCGGAGCAGTTTGGTTTTTCGGAAGCGCAGAACTATTCATTTGAAAGTCCTAAGGTATTTGATAAACTTTTGATTCCGCAGGAAGATGTGCTGCGGCGGGCGGTGGGAATCAATAATCCACTTGGAGAAGATTACAGCATAATGCGTACACTTCCGCTAAATGGTTTGTTAAACTCCCTTGCGATAAATTACAATCGCCGCAATAAAAATGTCCGCCTGTACGAACTGGCGAAGGTGTATCTGCCAAAGGCACTGCCGCTTTGTGAATTGCCGGACGAGCGCGTGCAGTTTACCCTTGGATTTTACGGCGAGGGAGATTTCTTCGATCTGAAAGGTGTGGTGGAGGAATTCTTAGAAAAAGTCGGGTTACGTAAGGTACTTACCTATGATCCGGCAGCAGGAAAACCTTTCCTTCATCCGGGCAGACAGGCAAATATCTGCTGCGAGGATGCGGTGCTTGGATATCTGGGGGAAATTCATCCGGAAGTTGCAGAGCGTTATGGCATCGGGGAGAAAGTGTATGTAGCGGTACTTGATATGCCGCAGATTGTCGCCATAGCAAATTTTGATATAAAATATGTTGGTATTGCAAAATTTCCGGCGGTGACACGCGATCTCAGCATGGTGATGAAAAAGGAAATTTTGGCGGGACAGGTGGAGGAGATCATTCGCAAGAACGGCGGAAAATACCTGGAACACTATGAACTTTTTGATATCTATGAGGGCGCGCAGATCCTGGATGGATATAAATCGATGGCGTATTCCATCCGTTTCCGTGCGGGGGATAAGACACTTGAAGATACTGAAGTAAATGCGGCGATGGAAAAGATTTTAAAAGGGTTAAAAACATTGGGAATTGAACTGCGCTCGTAAGAAAATTTCAAGGTAAATAAAAAACTGTCAGTTTAAATTTAACTGGCAGTTTTTTGTGTGCAGGAGCAAGAAACTTTCTTTTACTCGATTGTGCAGGGATGCGAATATATGTAAATACACATAGAAATTAGTTGCTAACCTGGGCATCTTATGCCGCCGGATAATCTGCTAAGCATACAAGAAATTTTACATTTTTTTACATATTCCTCGAAAAACCGCTTAAAATATGACAAAAGCAGAAAATAAGTGCAGAGGAAAAAGACGAAAAATGACATACATATGCCACATTCCCCTGATAGAATACCCGCGTATTTTATGTTTTTTACATGAAAAATAGAAACTGTTGGTACATACATAAAATTATTGGAGGGATAAGAATGCAGAAGCGATTTCGAAAATATCTTGTGATGATCCTGTGTGTGTCATTTTTGTGCCCATACTTTATGACAATTTTACAGCAGGGTGCGAGAAGTCTTGTGAGTGCGGCCGCCATACCGACAAAAGGCGTGTGTACCGCCAAAGAGTTAAATGTGAGAAGCGGACCGGGGACGGATTACGCACAGGTGAAGGCAGGCGGGAAATATGTTGTATTGAGCAAAGGACAGGAAGTAAATATTATTTCAGAAAAAAACGACTGGTATAAAATTAAAGTAAAAGTCTCAGGAGAAAATGTTACTGGCTATTGTCTTAGTACATATATAAAAGTTACGGCAACAGCGACACCAACGCCAAAGGAAAAGCCGAAGCCCACAGCAACCCCAACGCCAACATCGGATATGATAAAGACCACCGTCTACAATTTGTCGATTCCGGCGACGATAACGGCGAATGAATTGAATTTCAGACGCTTAGCGGACACGGATTCCGAGATCTATGCGGTGCTAAAAAAAGATGAGTCCGTGACCGTGCTAGGAGTGAAGGAGGCGGATGGCTATCTCTGGTATTATGTCTCCGCAAAAGTAAACGGGGAGACAAAGAAGGGGTATATTGTCAGCGATTATGCCGCTTTTACGTTTAAGAAGAGTTTTTACGCGAGGACGAAAGAGAAGATGAATTTGATGACGGAGGCGGGCGGAAGTAAGAAAGTGACCAATTCCGATGGAAAAGCGGTTTCCGTGGCAAAGGATAAGCTTCTCTATATTGTTTCCGAGCAGATGAAGGGCGGCGAAAAATGGCTGCGTGTGCGCGTGACGGTTTCCGGCGTAAAATATTACGGTTATGTTCGTCTCTCGGAAATAAATCTTGCCGGGGTAGCGCAGACGGTCTATGTGACTCCAACGCCAACTCCAAGTACAGCTCCGACACCGGTGGATGATGAGCAGGAATTTTCCTACACGGCAACGATAACGGCAAATTCCTTAAATCTGCGAAAGAAAGCCTCGACAAAGAGCGATATTTTGACGGAATTATCCAAAAATCAAAAACTTACCATACTCAATGCCAGCGCGATGGAGGATGGGATCTGGTATCGCGCCGCACTTACCGCGGGAAAGAAAGATTATGTTGGCTACTTGTTTTCCCCTTATGTGGCACTTGATTTTCCGCAGGAGGTATATGCCAAAGTGGTGGGCGGATCGCTCAAACTGCGCAGCAAGGCGAGTGATAAGGCGGTCTATGTAAAAAAGGCGGATGAGAGTATTCTCTCGCTTGCAAAGGGGACAAATGTAAAACTTGTTGCTGAAACAAATATTTCGGGGAGTAAATGGTTTACTGTGGAGGTGGAAGTAAGCGGCAAGGTATATCGCGGATTTGCGACGGCGGACAGGCTTATACTTGCGGCGGAGCCGGTGGAAGAGCCGGAGCCGACTCCAACTTCGACACCAACACCAACAAAGGATGAGCCAACCCCTATGCCGGAGGAGGATGAGCCGACTCCAACCCCGGAGGAAGACGAATCAACCCCGACCCCAACCCCTAGTGCGACACCGACACCTTCGCCATCTCCAACCCCGACAAAAGCTCCGACACCGACGCTGCCGTCAAAAGGACAGGGCAAGATTACCGAAGTGACCGCACTCGCCCTAAAGGAGCTGCCACAGTATGGCAGCAAGCTGATCAAGAATGCAAATGGTTTTTCTGTGGTAATTGATGCAGAGAATGTGTTTGAAGTACTGGATGTTGTGGATGACGGGGAAAACCGCTGGTGCCATGTGGTATTTAAGCAGGATGGCACGGATTATATCGGCTATATCAATGCAAATTATGTCCGTTATGTGGATGGCAGTGAAATTTTAGATGATCCGACACAGGAGATGCCAACGCCAATTGACCCGCCGCCAACGTCTTACCCGACAGATATTCCGGTAGTGACCGATCCGGCGGATTTCGAGGCACTGCTTGATGCACAGAATTTCCCGGAGAGTTACCGTCAGGCATTGCGCGATCTTCACGCGCTTCATCCGCAGTGGAAATTTGTAGCGAATCATACCGGGCTTGACTGGAATACTGCACTGGATAATGAGAGCGTGGTGGGAAAGAATTTAATTTCCAACACCAAGGGGGCAGCATGGAAGTCCTTTGAGCCAAATGCCTATAACTGGAAAACTGACACTTTTGTGGTGTATGATGGCTCAACCTGGGTAACGGCATCAAGGGAGGCCAATGCATATTATATGGATCCAAGAAATTTCCTGGACGAGACAAATATTTTCCAGTTTGAGCTTCTGACCTATGAGCCGGCTTATCAGACAAGCGCGGGAGTAGAAAATATTCTGCGCGGTACAGCGATGGAAGGGCAGTATGTATATTATACGGATGAGTACGGGAATAACCAATCAGCTACTTATGCGCAAGTCTTTGAAGAGGCGGCACAGTATTCCGGCGTGAATCCATTCCATCTAGCTTCCAGGGTAAAGCAGGAGATAGTTGTTGGCACAAACACACTTAGCAACAGTGTTTCCGGAACTGTTCCAGGATTTGAGGGGCTGTACAATTATTATAATATCGGAGCATATCACAGCACTGTGGCGGGCGGCGCGATTGCGAACGGGTTAAAATATGCTCAGAACGGTGTTCCGAATGCGGCGGCATTAAACGAGAGTATGCTGATTCCGTGGACTGATCCTTACCGCGCGATCTTGGGAGGAGCCTACTATATTGGATACTCCTATATCAACCGTGGGCAGAATACGATCTATCTGCAAAAATTTAATATGACATCAACCTCAACTTACTCCCACCAGTATATGGCAAATGTGGAAGCACCGTATTCGGAGGGGCGCAAAGTTGCGGGAGCTTACGCGGAATTTGGCGAACTTCCACTGGTATTTTCCATTCCGGTATATTTAAATATGCCGCAGGAGGTATGCGCAGAGCCGGGAATCTCATATAATCCAAATAACTGGTTAAAATCCCTTTCCGTAAAGGATGCTTCCGGAAATGAACTCTTTTTAACGCCAACTTTTGATATGACGGCGGATCAGGAATATTATATCGTGGTAGATCATTCCTGCGATATGGTAGAAGTGTCTGCGGAGGCGGTCAGCCATCTGGCAACGGTAAGTGGAAATACCTGGTATCCGCTTGCAGACGGAAATAATGAACTGGTGATCTATGTAACAGCAGAAAATGGAGATATCAAGGAGTATCGAATTACAGTGGCGCGCTCTCAGTAAACCTTTATATTAGTCTTGCAAATACTACTATAAAGGAAAGAGGGTTTACTGAGAGCCTCCGGCGGATGTGCAGAAAATGGGAGCGGAAAATGTCACTTTGTGACCCCATTTTCGCACAGTTCAGCATCGGAGTGCTGAACTTTTATAATAATAATTTAGGGGGGAGATCCGCAGGAGTAAGAGAAGGATGTGACAGAATGAGATATGTTTTAAAAAAGGTGCTCTGTTTTCTGCTCTGTCTAGGTATTGGGATAGCGGGGAAGACGGATAAAATAGTGATTGCGGCGAGCGCGGATATCGAATTTTTTACAGAGGATGCCGCGATAGAAGCGGAGCGTGAATTTACGCTGATTCTTGAGATTTCCTCGGATATGACGATCGGGGATTTTGAAGGGTATTTTACCTATGACGCAGAACTTGTAGAATACCTGTATGGTCCTGCCTGTATTACCGGCGGGGATGGCTACCTAAAGATTTCAGATATCAATGCGTCAGCCTCGTTTGGGCTGCGTAGCTATGCGATGACCTTCACCGCGAAAAAACATGGGATCTGCCAGTTTAAGATGAGTGGAATTCCCGTAGTTTACGCCTACGATTCCGGCAATTCTATGTCAGTTGCAACAGAGCCCTATCAGCTTACAATAAATGCTTCTTCCGACGCGTCAAACAATGCGGAAATTGTGGCACTCAAAGTTAGTCCCGGCACTTTAAAACCAGAGTTTTCGCCGGAGATTACAGAGTACGAGGTCGATCTGGAGCCTTTGACTGAGCGGTTAATTGTCAGTGCAGTCGCGGCGGATGTCAGGGCATTGGTCAGTATTTCGGGCAATGAGAGTTTATCCTTTGGCGAGAATGATGTCAATGTAACCGTTACGGCGGAGGATGGCACGGTGCGGGTCTATCATATCTTGGCAAAGAGGGCAAAGGAGGGGGAGGCTCCCGCGCCGACAAATCCGCCAGAAGGGGAAAAATCAGAACCTTCACCGACTCCTGAGATAAAGGCGTTCTATCTTACCCCGGATAAGCAGATGCTGTGCGGAAATTATTGTTATCAGTTGGCGCAGGATATCACAGGGCTTACAATCCCGCAAGGCTATGAGGCGGATTACTTGTTGGTGGATGGGGAGAGCATCCCCGCCTACATGACTTCCCGACAATCAGAATACTGTCTTTTAGCACTGGTAAACGAGGCGGGAGAGACGGGACTTTACCGTTTTGACCGCAGGGAGTACACCTTGCAACGCTATGAGCCAGAGATTGTAAAGGTGGCAGATACCAGTGGGCTTTCCCAGAAATTAAATGAGCTTTTAGAGCGGACAAGGGATTATGAGCAAAGAAAAAACAAGATGAGCATTCTCTGCGGACTGCTTAGTGTCGGGATCGTGGTACTCCTTCTTCTCTGTGTGAAGTTGGGGCTCAGACGGCGGGCAGATGAGGATGAACGGTAAAAATTTTTTCACCTGTGCGGTTGTAATTGCAACTGCACAGGTGGAAATTTTTTTCGCATCCGATTGCCTGTGGATTCCAGATTGACAAATGCGCCCGTCTGTTATATGATAGATATAACAAAGGATGCATCCGGCAAAAGACAGGAGGTGCGGGGATGATCGTGACGATCGACTTTAACAGCGACGAGGCAATCTACATACAGCTCTGTAACCAGATTATTCTGGGGATTGCGACGGCGCAACTGCACGACGGCGATTCTCTGCCATCAGTGCGCGACCTAGCAGAAGATGTCGGGATCAATATGCACACAGTCAACAAGGCATACTCAATTTTAAGGCAGGAGGGCTATCTAAAACTAGATCGCCGGAAAGGGGCGGTGGTAGCTCTTGACTACGACAAATTACAAGCGATCGCAAAGCTGAAAGGACAGCTTCGCTTAATCCTTGCGAGTGCTATTTGTAGAGGGATTTCCAGGGAGGAGATCCATCAGGCAGTTGATCAGATTTATGACGGTTTTTAGCTACTGTAAAAAATTTACAAAAACAAATTGGGATCGGGTTTTTGACCCGCACTCCACGCTGTCGCGCTGCTTGGCATGGAGGGTATTGGAGGGCAGCGCAGGAATGGGGATATTATGTTGTGTGGAATCTGTAAAGCGAGGGAAGCAACAGTTTTTTATACGGAAATTATGAATGGGACAAAAAAAGAGCAGTATCTCTGTGAGGAATGCGCAGCGAAAAGCACGAGTCTGCGCTTAAAAACTCCATTTGGCGGCAAGGAATTTTCTCTTGGCGGGTTGATTTCCAGTCTTCTTGAGGAGGCGATGCCAAAGGAGGAGAACGAGGAGGAGATGCAGACGGCACAGGTGGGAAAGGATATGGTCTGCCCGGAATGTGGGATGAGTTATGCCAAATTTAAGGAGGAAGGAGTGCTTGGCTGCCCGTCCTGCTACCAAAAATTTGGGCGGGCACTGCTGCGGGACATTCGCAGTCTCCAGGGTGCGGATACCCATACAGGAAAACATCCACTGCATTTTTCCGCTGGTAAGATGACAACCCATATGCCGGAGGATGGTCTTTCACTTGATGGGATACAAAAGCTTTCCTTAATGTTAGAGCAGGCACTAGAACGCGAAGATTATGATCTTGCGGCGCGTCTTAGGGATGAGTTGCGCGCACAAAAAGGGTGGGAGGCAGAATGCACACATGAATAAATGGTACGAGAATAAGCCCGAGGAACCTATTGTGATTGCGAGCCGCGTGCAGCTTAGAAGAAACGTGGAGAATTACCATTTTGTAGGGAAGATGGGCGAGGGGGAATATGAGGCACTTGCCCTGCGCGCACGCGCGCTTTCGGCAGGACTTGAAGAGAAAGAACAGATGAAATATTATTCCTGCAGCACAGGCAAGCTCTCGCCGTTAGAGCGACAGGCACTTGAGGAGGCGGGGATTATCAGCAATCTTCTGACAAAAAGACGGCATGAAACGGCACTTATTCTCTCGGAGGACGAGGGGGTAAGCATTATGGTAAATGAGGAGGATCATATCTGTATTCAAACAAGTGCGAGAGGAGCGGATTTAAACAGTGCGTACTATCGCGCCGCAGGGATCGATAATTGTTTTGAGGAACTTGGCTATGCCTATGACGAGCGTTATGGCTATCTGACCGCTTCCCCCCAAAATGCAGGTACGGGGCTGCACACGGAGTACCTTGTCTTTCTTCCTGCGATTACCATGGTGGGGAAGTTAGCAAAACTTTCCGAAGAAATTGGAAAGTACAATATCATTATTCGCGGAGTTTTGGGCGAGGGGACAAAGAGTGAGGCATTTTTATATCGAATTATAAATCAGAAGACACTTGGCAGTACGGAAGAGGAAATTATTGGAAATACAGAACAGGTTTTAAAGAAGATTGTGGAACAGGAATTAAGATATCGGAAGCTTTTGTGCGAGGGGGAGGGGGGCGAGGAGGAGGTTGCGGATAAAGTGTATCGCTCCTATGGAATTTTGCGCTATGCAAAAAAACTTGCATCCTCCGACGCGCTGATGTTGTTCTCACAGTTAAAATTTGGGTGCGATCTGGGGATGATTTTGTTTGGTCAGGAATTAAGCTTGTATGAGCAGTTTATCCGCATCCGCCCTGCAAATCTGCAAAAGCTTTGCGGAAAGAATATGAATGAGGCACAGCAGGAACGCTACCGGGCGGAATATTTCAATCGGCTGATGAATGTGGTGGGACTGAAAGATTAAATAAAGCAGAAAGGAAGATAGAAACTTGAAGGAAAAATTCACAGAAAATGCCAGGGAAGCAATTCATCTGGCAACAGAAACCGCGTATGAGTTGGAACATAATTATATTGGTACAGAACATTTGTTGATTGGACTGACCAAAGCCAATGGTGTGGCGGGAAGAATTCTTGATGAGCATGAGGTGGACGAGGAGAAGTTACTTGAGATGGTGCGGCAACTGATCGCTCCGGATACAAGTGTCAAGGTGATGGAGCGGAATAACTTTACTCCGCGTGTGCGCCGGATATTAGATGCAAGTGCAAGAGAGAGCCAACGCTTAAAATCAGAACAGATCGGCACGGAGCATATTTTGATGGCATTAATTAAAGAGTCGGACTGCATTGCAGTGCGTTTACTTAACACGCTGGGCGTGAACCTACAAAAGCTTTATATGGATTTGCTGGCGGCCTGCGGTGCAGACCAAAATATGATGAAGAATGAGATGAACGGGGCAAGAGGGCGCGGCAGGGGAAAATCTCAGACACCGACCCTAAATCAGTACAGCAGGGATCTGACGCAGCTTGCAAGGGAGGGCAGGTTAGATCCGGTGATTGGCAGGGAGGAAGAGATCGCGCGCGTGATTCAGATTTTAAGTCGCCGCACAAAGAACAATCCCTGCTTAGTTGGGGAGCCGGGTGTTGGAAAAACTGCTGTGGTGGAAGGGCTTGCGCAAAAGATTGTGGATGGGGATGTGCCGGAAGTGATTGAGGAAAAGCGAGTGCTTACACTTGACCTTTCCGGGATGGTAGCCGGATCAAAATACCGGGGGGAGTTTGAGGAGCGAATTAAACGCGTGGTAAACGAAGTGATCTCCGACGGCAATGTGCTTTTATTCCTCGACGAGATGCACACGATTATTGGCGCAGGCGGCGCGGAGGGGGCGATCGATGCGTCCAATATTCTAAAGCCCTCGCTTGCGCGCGGCGAACTGCAACTGATCGGTGCGACGACGAGAGAGGAATACCGCAAATATGTGGAAAAAGATGCAGCACTTGAACGGCGTTTCCAGCCCGTGGTAATTGAAGAACCGTCTGAAGAAGAGGCAATCAAGATTTTGCGGGGATTGAGTCCTGCATATGAGGCACATCATAAAGTGCGCATTACAGAAGATGCGATTGTGGCAGCGGTGCGTTTAGCCAGCCGCTATGTCAATGACCGTTTTCTGCCGGATAAGGCGATCGACGTGATGGATGAGGCCGCCTCCAAGATGCGGTTAAGCGTTTATACCCCTTCGGAAAAGATGAAGGAGGCGCAGGAGAAGATCGCAAAACTTGAAAAGGAGAAAGAGGCGGCGATCAAGGCGGAAGAATTCGAGCGCGCGGGCGAGATAAAGCGCAGTCAGGAGCGTGTCCGCGTCAAGATGGAAAAACTGGCAAAAGAGCGGGCAAAAGAGCGGGAGAATACCGAGCTGATAGTGGGCGAGGAGGAGATTGCCGACGTGATCTCCCAGTGGACAAAGATTCCGCTTAAACGCTTAAAGGAGGGGGAGAGCGAGAGATTGCTGCGCTTGGAGCAAACGCTGCACGGGCGCGTGATCGGGCAGGAGGAGGCGGTCGGCGCAGTTGCCAAAGCAATACGGCGGGGGCGCGTAGGATTAAAAGATCCAAATCGCCCGATCGGTTCCTTCCTATTTTTAGGACCGACTGGCGTGGGAAAAACAGAATTGTCCAAGGCACTTGCGGAGGCGATCTTCGGGGATGAGAATGCGATGATCCGTGTGGATATGACAGAGTATATGGAAAAGCACAGTGTTTCGCGCATGATCGGGTCGCCGCCGGGATATGTCGGCTATGACGAGGGCGGACAACTTAGTGAAAAAGTGCGCCGAAATCCGTATTCGGTAATCCTTTTTGACGAGATCGAGAAAGCGCATCCGGATATTTTTAACATTTTACTCCAAATTTTGGACGATGGTCATGTGACGGACGCGCAGGGGCGCAAGGTAAGTTTTAAGAATACCATCATTATTATGACCTCCAATGCGGGTGCGCAGAGTATTGTCTCACCAAAGCGTTTGGGTTTTACCGGGCATGAGGATGCGAAAGCAGATTACAACAAGATGAAAGAAGGGGTGATGGACGAGGTAAAACGCCTGTTCAAGCCGGAATTTTTAAACCGCATCGACGAGATGATTGTCTTCCATGCACTGAGCAGACAGGATATCTGTGAGATTGTAAAGATTATGCTTGGGACAATTGAAAAACGTTGTATGACTCAGATGGATCTCCGCCTAAAGGTGGAGGACGCACTTTTAGAACATCTGGCGGAAAAGGGTTTTGATGAGAAATATGGAGCCAGACCGCTGCGCCGCGCGATCCAGACGGAACTTGAGGACAGGCTGACTGAGCAGATCCTTGAGGGAAAGGTTCGCCAGGGGGATACCGTAACACTTGGATTTGCGGATGGGAATGTAAAAGTGGCTGTGCGCCATAGGCGCGAGTCGGGCAAGAAAGGCTAAATTTATACATCTGCAATAAAATAATCGAAATTGGCAGAAATCAGTAGAAATAAATTTAAAGTTATGTTAGAATAAAAGCAGATGCAATTTTTGCAGCAAAAAGGCGGGCGCGTAGGATACCTGTGCCAGTAAGGAGGATATGATGAATACGGGATTGATTTGGAAGGAAGAGGATGGAACGCTTAGTTTCGGGAATTATACTCTGACGGAGAAGTCGAAGGTAAATGATTTTGAGTTTGATGGGGATTTATATAAAGTAAAAACATTCTGTGAGATGACGAAACTTGAGCGCAACGGTATGTTTGTCTATGAATCTGTGCCTGGAACCGTGGTGGAACATTTTGATATGACAGAGAAGTCGGTCGCGTTTTTCGTTACGGCAAAAGAGGATGCGCAGATCACACTGGAGTTTGAGCCGGAGAAAGAGTACAAGATTTTTATTGACGATATCAATGTGGGCAAGATGAAGGCTAACCTCGGCGGAAAGCTTGTGCTTAGCATTGAGAAAAAAGAGGGGGCAGGGCAGGCAGTGCGCGTAATAAAGTGCGTGTAGTCAGATGGGAGCATTTTTATGGCAGCCAAAGTGAAAAATGTATTTTTCTGCAACGAGTGCGGATATGAATCGTCAAAATGGTTAGGGCAGTGTCCGAGCTGTAAAACCTGGAATTCTTTTGTGGAGGAACCAGTGCAAAGAAAAAATGCGGGGGGTGCATCGTTTGCGGGGAAGGGAGTTTTTGGGGAGAGGCGGATGACTCCCCAGAAACTTTCCGAGGTAGCGCAGACTTTTCAGGAGCGGCTCTGCACGGGAATCGGGGAGCTTGATCGCGTGCTTGGCGGCGGAATTGTGCCGGGGTCACTTGTCCTGGTTGGCGGTGATCCTGGCATTGGCAAATCTACACTTCTGTTGCAGACCTGCAGCATTTTGGCAGAGCGGGAGCATAAAGTACTCTACATCTCCGGCGAGGAGTCGCCGCAGCAGATAAAAATGCGTGCCGATCGCCTGGAGGAGCCGTCCGGAAAGCTTTTGCTGCTTGCGGAGACCAATCTTGATGCGGTCGAGGCAGCAATTCTTTCTGAAAAGCCGGAAGTTGTTGTGATTGATTCCATCCAGACAATGTTTAGGGAGGATATTCAGGCTTCGCCCGGATCAGTCAGTCAAGTGCGCGAGACGACGGGGAGTCTGATGCGCTTAGCTAAAGGGGAGGGTGTGTCGATCTTTATTGTAGGGCATGTGACAAAGGAAGGCGTGGTGGCAGGACCTCGTGTGCTAGAGCATATGGTGGATACTGTTCTGTATTTTGAGGGGGAAAATGCAGTATCCTACCGTATTTTGCGGGCGGTAAAAAATCGTTTTGGCTCAACAAATGAGATTGGTGTATTTGAGATGAGATCAAATGGGCTTGCACAGATTTTAAACCCTTCGGAATACCTGCTTGAGGGAAGACCGGAAAATGAGCCGGGTTCGGTTGTGGCGGCAACAATCGAGGGCAGCCGGACGATGCTTGTGGAAGTGCAGGCACTTGTGTGTCAGACAAATTTCAATATGCCAAGACGCACGGCGGCCGGCATGGATTACAACCGCGTCAATCTGCTTTTGGCAGTGTTGGAAAAACGGCTTGGCATTCCGCTTGCCTACTGCGATGCCTATATCAATGTGGCGGGGGGAATGCGCATCAATGAACCCGCACTTGACCTGGCAGTGGTATTTGCCATACTTTCAAGCTACAAGAACAAGGAGGCACCGGAGCGCGCAATTGTTTTTGGCGAGGTGGGTCTGACAGGGGAAGTCCGAGCGGTTTCCATGGCTTTGCAGCGCGTTGCAGAGGCGCAGAAATTAGGTTATGCGCAGTGCATCCTGCCGTATGCCAATTTGGAGAGTATCAGAAAAAATCGCAAAGAATCCGGGGGAATTGCCCTGATCGGCGTGAAAAATGTCAGGGATTTGTTCGGAGTGTTGGAAAGGTAAAATAGTCAATGAAAAATGTCGTAAACGAATGGCGTAAAGGGGTGGAACGCTTGTCGCAGGCGCAGCTTCAGGCGGGGCAGAGCGCGTTTAATGCACTGAATGAACATGATAAACTGCTCATGGAGATTCGCTCACTTGCGATGAGCGTGCAGGAAGTTTTTTCTTCCATGGATATAACAAATATGGAGATTGCGGACGCACTCGGAAAAGCGGATCACGAGGCGGGGGAAGAAGAGAATGAGCGTCTCTTACAGGCGAGCGAACAGAATATGAAATCTGCGGAACAGTTTGCACAGCAGTTACAAAGCGTGATGACGACAGCGGAAGTTGGCAGCGATATGATACATCGGATGGAGGAGGATATTGCGCTTGCGCAGGAGGTGCTTGAGGAGCTTAGAGAGGCCGTTGGCGGTTGTGAACCGAAGGAGTAGGTTTGCGGGAAATTACAGGTTTTAGCAGGAAGATTTTGCTTTTCTGCGATATGTACGGAGGTAGGGATGATAAGAGGAATAAAATGTGCAGGAAGAAAGATGGTCTATGTTCTCGCGGCAGTGCTTTTCTTAGCTTCGTGTGGCAAAAAAGAGCAACCAAAAGACGGGCTGGTGCCGATGGAAACCGCAAAGGGGTATGAGCATACGGCAAAATTAGAAACGGAGCCGGTAGTGGATGAACAGCCAACTCCTACGCCAGAAGATACAAATACGCCGCCAAGCACGGATGATTTGACCCCTATTCCTATACCGGGGGAACCTGAGCTGGAGGATATCGTCTATGTCGCAGTTTCCGTACTTAATTTGCGCACTGCGCCATCCTTAGAATCCGAAGTTGTCGCAAAGGCAAAATATGGGGATTCCTTTGTGCGGCTTGAGAAAGGAACGGAGTGGGATAAGCTTTTGTATAATGATCAGGAAGTCTACGCATTTGCGAAATATCTCTCGGACAAAAAAAGCGCGGGGGTGAATGATTCGCTATCCAGCGCAGTTGTGGCGGATGCAAAAAAAAAAATGACCATCGTTGATACGAGTAAACAAATTTACTCATACGATGAGATGCGCAGCGATTTGGAGGAACTTAAAAGCCGTTATCCGGAGACGTTTGATTACCAGTCCATTGGTGTGAGTGCCGATGGGCGTGATATTTATGAAGTGGTCTTTGGCAGTCCGACTGCCGCAAAAACGATTATTATTCAGGCGGGTATTCATGCGAGGGAATATATGACTTCGCAGCTTGTGATGGCACAGCTAGAATTTTATCTCTGTCTGCCAAAGGATACTCTGTATGGTGGGATTACGCTGGAGAAACTTTTTGATATGGTATCCGTACATCTGATGCCGATGATGAATCCGGATGGGATTGCAATCAGCCAGTATGGGCTAAATGGTATTTCAAATGCCAATATGCGTGCTAAGATTAGAGAGTGGTATGACCGTGACCTAAACAATGGACAGACGAGTGCTTCATTTGAAGATTATTTAAAATATTGGAAGGCAAATGCGAGTGGCGTGGACTTAAACCGAAATTTTGACTATGGTTTTGCAGAGTATTCTGGTGCAGCCTTTCCCGGTGCGATGAAATATAAGGGCAGTGCTCCCGGTTCAGAGCCGGAGACGGCGGCACTGATAAGGCGCACCAGGGAATTAAATCCCGCACTTGCCATCAGCTACCATGCCTCCGGAAGCGTGATCTATTGGGATTATGGACAGACCGGAGAACTTCGGAGAGTGTGTAATAACTTAGCAGAGACTATTCACGCGGTCAACCGCAATGAGATTCGCTACGCGGCGACGGATAAGCAGGATGCGGCGGGCTATGGGGATTGGCTGGTGATGGCAGAAGGGATTCCTTCAGCCACGATAGAGATCGGTGTCGGGACAGCACCGCTTGCAGCGGCTGAATTTTCGACGATATGGGAAAGAAATGCGGTGATGTGGACGGCTCTGGCAAGTTTTGCAAAGGAGTAGTTCACATACCTTTAATAAAAATGGAAGATCAGGAAAGGATGGTAACAGATTATGAATCAGAATATGGCTTTACTTTCGCAGACAGAAATTGATACCCTGCTTGATTTTTTGCAGAAAAGTAAGGTTGGCGAGGAGGTTATGGATCAGACCAGCATTGACCGGTTGATCAATCTTTTGCAGACCGACAAGAAGCCTCAGCTTAAATTTAACGCAAATATCCCTGAGATGCGCGGTCATGATGAACAGCCGATTTTATTACTTGACGGAATAAGTAATATTGAGGAGCAAAAACGATGTGTCCTTGAGTGTAAGGTGGATGCGGGTACAAAATATTTGCACATTATCTGCCGGGATGACGCAAAGAATGCGGAGTACGAGATTACACCGACCTGTGTAAGTGAACTGCACTTTTGCCGGACGGACACAAGCTGCTGGGGATATGCAATCCCTCCGGTGACATTTGATCATATTGCCGCACTGATGACAGTAAAGTATACAAAATCTGCTTTTGATGCGGTCTGCCGGATCTTTGCAGAACATATGTTTGGTGATGTACAGATTATAATTCCTGAAATTTATATGCCGACAACTTATGATCTGATTCATAATCTCAAAGATTAGAATATTTTCTCAGGTATTTTCCGGGAAAATAGATGGGCTGATCCGAAAAATAACGAAAAAAATCTCTAAAATTTTGCTAAACTGAGCGAAAACGCAAAATATTTCGCCACCGACCGCAAGAAAAGTTTAGGTAAACTTACTAAAACATCTTTTTAAAGCAGGAACAGATACCACAAATTTCACAAATTTTGCTAATTTTTTTCTGCTTTGGGGTATAGAAAACTCACTGTTGACGTAGAATGGAAAACATGATATAAATATCATACTTCCAGAAAGTTGAGGTGAGAATTATGGAAAAGAATCTGGTAAAATTTAATCGTGTGGATGATGTGAAAGAGTTTGTTGCTGCTGCGACAAAGTGTGATTTTGACATCGACGTGACTTATAATAAAGTGATTGTGGATGCAAAATCGTTCCTGGGTGTATTGAGCCTTGCATCGCTTCCAGTATTAGTAGCAATGCATGGAGAGAATGCACAGTTCCATCAGTTATGCCAGAAATTCGCCTGCTAGGATGCGGATGATTTGTGGAAAAATGTTTTTGCAAAGTGCGAGATAGCAGGTAAAAGGCAGGGGAGCCACCGATGAGAAATAAAATCTTTACGGATGGCTCCCCCTGGCTTTTCAAAGAAAATCGAAAAATTTTCTTGACAAGTTTCATTAAGTATTGTATACTGATAAAGCATTCAGCGATGCATAGGGGTATCTTCCAAGGGTAGGATGCCGGTCTCCAAAACCGTTAATGAGGGTTCGAATCCTTCTACCCCTGTATATTAAAACTCCGCTGTCCTTTGGACAGCGGAGTTTTTTTGATATCACAGGAGCGCGAATAGAAGATAGTTGTTAGCGCGCCCCGCGGCGAGTAGAGGAGAAGAATTCTCCAGAAAAACTCTCCGCTACTCAACTCCTATCATTATTTGCGCTGTGAGCGTTTTCGCAGCAGTGGATCAAGAATTTTTTTGCGGATGCGCAAGGATTTTGGCGTAACTTCCAAAAGTTCATCTGTATCAATAAATTCCAATGCCTGTTCCAAGCTTAGAACCTTTGGGGGGACAAGGCGAAGAGCTTCGTCCGCATTGGAAGAGCGTGTGTTGGTCAGCTGCTTTTTCTTGCAGACATTCACTTCCACATCCTCCGTCTTGCCGTTCTGCCCGATCACCATGCCCGCATAGACCTTTTCGCCCGGTCCGATAAAAAGTGTGCCGCGCTCCTGCGCGTTAAAAAGCCCGTAAGTGATGGCTTCGCCTGATTCAAACGCAATTAGACTTCCGGTCTTGCGGTATTGAATATCCCCCTTGTACGGGCTGTAGCCCTCAAAGGCAGTATTTAAGATTCCATTGCCCTTTGTATCCGTTAAAAACTCACCGCGATAGCCAATCAGTCCCCTGGCGGGAATCAAAAACTCCAAGCGCGTATAGCCGCCATTGGCGGTGGACATACCGAGGAGTTCGCCCTTGCGCTCCGAGAGTTTTTGAATTACTGTGCCAGAAAATTCTTCTGGAACATCAACAAACGCACGCTCCATCGGCTCTGTCTTCCTGCCATCCTCATCCGTTCGGTAAAGCACTTCTGCCTTGCTGACAGCAAATTCATATCCCTCGCGCCGCATACTTTCAATCAGAACGGACAGATGCAGTTCACCGCGCCCTGATACTTTAAATGCTTCTGTTGTGTCGGTCTCCTCCACACGCAGCGAAACATCCGTGTTCAACTCGCGAAAAAGCCGGTCGCGCAGATGACGGGAAGTCACAAATTTTCCCTCCTGCCCGGCAAGTGGGCTGTCGTTGACAATAAAATTCATTGCGATCGTCGGCTCGGAAATTTTTTGGAACGGGATGGGGGAGGGGTGTTCAACAGAGCAGATAGTATCTCCAATATGAATATCCGGGATGCCGGAAATTGCGACGATGGAGCCGACTCCCGCCTCCGTCACCTCCACCTTTTTTAAGCCCTCAAACTCATAGAGCTTGCTGATTTTCACCCGCCTGCTCTTCTCCGGATCATGGTGGTTGACAATAACCACATCCTGATTTACTTTAACCCTGCCATTATCCACCTTTCCGATTCCGATACGCCCAACATATTCATTGTAGTCGATCGTGCTGATTAAGACCTGTGTGCCTTCCTCCGGATCGCCCTCCGGCGCGGGAATATAGTCGAGAATGGTTTCAAACAAAGGTTTCATATTTTCTGGCTTGTCCTCAAGTTCCAAGATGGCAACACCAGTTTTTGCCGAGGCAAAGACAAATGGGCAGTCGAGCTGCGTATCACTCGCGTCAAGCTCAATAAAAAGTTCTAAAACTTCATCGATTACTTCCCTTGGTCTCGCTTCCGGGCGGTCGATCTTATTGATGCAGACAATAACGGGGAGGTTTAGTTCAAGTGCCTTTTTTAATACGAATTTCGTCTGTGGCATCGCGCCCTCGAAAGCGTCCACCACAAGAATAACGCCGTTGACCATCTTTAGAACGCGCTCCACTTCGCCACCGAAATCCGCATGTCCAGGAGTATCGATAATGTTAATTTTGACCCCATTATAATTGATGGCAGTATTTTTGGCAAGGATGGTGATGCCGCGCTCCTTCTCAATATCGCCCGAATCCATAACGCGCTCTTCCACAACCTGATTTGTCCGGAATACACCGCTCTGTTTTAAAAGTTCATCAACTAAAGTAGTCTTGCCATGATCGACATGGGCAATAATTGCAATATTACGGATATCTTCGCGTTTCATTTTCATACGTTCCCTCGATTCTTCTATTATTCAAGAACACCTCCGGCGTTCTTGTTGTCAATCCCCCATCTGATATACTCACTACATCTTACCATATTATAACGAATTTACAAGTTTTTTTCGGGCAGGAAAGAAAGTTTGTGTAGTTTTTCTGAAATTTGGCGTGAAAGAGGCAGGAAAATAGACAAAATGATATTGCAAAAAGGGAGGAGAAAGGAGAGAAAAGAGAAGAGATATATTTAAAAGATACAAAATAATAAGAATCGGGAAAATATATCCTTAAAGTATAACAAAACATAAAGGAATGATTAAAAAGTGCTAAAAATATAGAAAAATGATTGCCTTTTTCCCTGAGTATGGTGTATAATGGGAAACGAGGAACTATCAACTACATTGATTCGTGATGAATCGAGGCGAAAAAAGAGGGACAGTGTATTATTATGAGAAAAAATTTTGATGAAAAAGACTTGCAATTCCAGTTATTTCCACATATAATAATACCTGTGAGAATACTTTGTTTACGAGGAAATTCTAACGAACCAAAGGAAAGAGAGGTTAAATATGACAGATAAAGTATTTGACAACAATCAGGTAATCGTGGCAGGTGAAGTCGTAAGTGAATTTACGTACAGCCATGACGTATTCGGGGAAGGTTTTTATTTGATGGAGATATCCGTAAACCGTTTGAGTGATACTTACGATGTCATTCCGGTTATGGTATCGGAGCGCCTATTGAATGTGAAGGAATCCTGCAAGGGAAAATTTATGGAGATCACAGGGCAGTTCCGCTCCTACAACCGCCACGAAGACAACAAAAACCGTCTGGTTCTCTCCGTTTTTGCGAGGGAAGTAAGAGTGATGGAGCACGCAGAAGGCGAGCACAAACCAAATTACATACATCTTGACGGTTTTGTGTGCAAGCCACCAGTGTACCGCAAAACGCCGCTTGGCAGGGAGATCGCGGACATCCTGCTCGCGGTAAATCGTCCGTATGGCAAATCGGATTATATCCCTTGTATCTGCTGGGGACGGAATGCAAGATTTGCGGACGGGTTTGAAGTGGGCGCGCACTTGGAAGTATGGGGTCGCATTCAGAGCAGAGAGTATCAGAAAAAGCTCAGCGACACAGAATTTGAGAAGCGTGTAGCCTATGAAGTCAGTGTCAGCAAACTTGATCTGATCGAGAAGGATGAGACACCGGTCGCATCGACGAAAGAAGAAATGGAAGCGATGGAGCCAACGACAGAGGAAATGCCAAAAGAGGGCGAGGGTGAAATCTGAAAGGGGCGATAGATTGGATAAAGTTCCAGAATATATAACCTTTCACGTAAAGAATCGGGGATGGAGCCGATGAGGACTTCATTCTCGATTTTTTTATGCACATGGGTCCGAATGTAAGGCAGTTTTTGACGCAACACGCCCCGCGCAACGAGGAGGAGGGGAAAAAGCTCTCCCGCTCGATCAATATATGTGAATGTTAATGTGTGTAAACATACATGGAATTATGCAGTTAAAGTCTGTATAAAAATTAGTTCTTGACAAGGTGGGGATGCAATGATAAGATAATAGCATATAATATAGAGAGGTAGAGGCGCATCGATTAAGAGTAGACTGCAGGATATGTCAGGCATAGGGGAATGCAGAAGAAAGGATGAGATGCCGAAGATGCAAAGTTCCTGAAACTTTGCAGGCTGGGGGCAGGATGAAGAATCCGGTCACTGTCATGGCAGACAATGTTTTTAAGATTTTGTCTGTGATGGAGAGCTACTGAAAATAGTGCTGCATTGGTGCATTGTGTGCTGCATCAAAATTAAGATCAATGTGGCGGGTATTTCAGTCGGCAATCCATGTCGGCTTTTTTTGTGCGCAGACCCGCATATGGAAATTATTTCTGCCTCGCAACAAAAAGAAAGGATGGAAGATTATGGCGATTTTTGAGGGAGCTGGTGTGGCGATTGTCACGCCGATGAAAGAAAATGGAGAGGTAAATTTTGAAAAATTAGGGGAGCTTCTCGATTTTCAGATTGAGAATGGCACGGACAGTATTATTATCTGCGGGACAACGGGGGAGGCTTCCACGCTGTCTTTGGAGGAGCATATTGAATGTATCCGCTATGCGGTAGCTCATGTGAATAAGCGCGTGCCATTGATTGCGGGGACGGGTTCTAACTGCACAAAGACGGCGATCTCCCTCTCCAAGCAGGCGATGAAGGACGGAGCGGACGGACTTTTGCTTGTGACACCGTATTATAACAAGGCGACACAAAATGGCTTGATCCGCCATTTTACAGAGATTGCAAAGGCAGTCGATCTGCCGATTATCCTCTACAATATTCCAGGGCGCACAGGCTGCAATATCCGACCGGAAACTGCTGCATATTTGGCAAAAAATGTAGAAAATATTGTAGCAATGAAGGAGGCAACGGGCGATATCAGCCAGGTATCACACACTGTTCAGCTCTGTGAGGGCGCGCTTGATATCTATTCGGGAAATGATGACTATATTGTCCCGATACTCTCCCTTGGCGGAAAGGGAGTAATCTCCGTACTCTCAAATGTTCTGCCAAAAGAAACACATGATATTGTAGCAAAATACCTGGCGGGGGATACCAAGGGAAGCCTGGAACTTCAGTTAAAATATATTCCGTTAATCAAGGCACTGTTTTGCGAGGTCAATCCGATTCCGGTTAAGACGGCGATGAATATGATGGGCTTGGGCGTGGGAGGACTGCGCGCGCCGCTTACTGAGATGGAGGAGACACATACAAATCTGCTGCGCGCAGAGATGCAGAAAGTTGGACTGATCTAAGAAATATCTATGCTAAAAAATACCAAACAGAAAGAAGGAAACAAAAATGATAAATATTATTTTGCGTGGCTGCAATGGCAGAATGGGGCAGGTAATTTCTGATATCGTAAAAAATGACACACAGTCGCAGATTGTGGCGGGGGTGGATCTGACTCCAAAAGAAAACGGGGCAAATTCATATCCGGTCTATGAACATTTAGCAGAATGCGGGGAAGGAGCGGATGTTGTGATTGATTTTTCCTCGCCTAAGGGTCTGACCGAGCTGCTTAATTTTTGTAGAGAGAAAAAATTGCCGATTGTGTTGTGTACCACAGGTTTTTCTAATGAACAGCTTGCGGAGATAGAGGAGGCAGCAGGGGAGATAGCGATTCTTCGCTCCGCCAATATGTCACTCGGCATTAACACACTGGCAAAACTGGCGGAAGCGGCGGCGAAAATCTTTGAGGAGGCGGGCTTTGACATTGAGATTGTCGAACGCCATCACAACCGCAAAGTCGATGCACCGTCCGGCACAGCACTGCTCTTGGCAGACCGCATCAATACTGCACTCTCAGGGGAGTATCACTACACTTATGATCGCAGCGGGCGCAGACAGGCGCGCGATCCAAAAGAAATTGGGATCTCGGCAGTGCGCGGCGGAACCATTGTCGGAGAACATGAAATTATCTTTGCAGGGCGCGATGAAGTGATAGAGTTAAAGCATACCGCATACTCGCGCGAAGTATTTGGCACAGGTGCAGTACAGGCAGCAAAATTCCTTGCCGGAAAAAAGGCGGGAATGTATGATATGCAGGGAGTGATCGGGGCATAGAAAATCAGAGGACTGCTGCAAAAGCGGCAGTCCTTTTTTGCGCACGCCGATCAGGGAAATTATGCCGCTGAAGTAGCGTATCGGTGGATTTTTTTTGTTCGATTTCACAGGATGTTCACATAATTCACGGGAAGTTTTCACAAAGCTGCGCTATAATTTTACAGGAAAATTCTGCGGGCAAGTCGCGGGTAGATAAAGATAAACTACAGAATGCGAGATAGTACACAGGAAGTATAAAAAAGGAGGTAAAGATTTGATTGAAGTAAAGAATCTGGTAAAAAAATATGGGGATCACATCGCTGTGGATCACCTGAATTTTACCGTGGAAAAGGGACAAATTCTTGGTTTTTTAGGACCGAATGGCGCGGGAAAATCAACGACAATGAATATGCTAACCGGCTATATTTCCATGACGGAAGGCAGTGTTACCATCAACGGCTTCGATATTTATGAGGAGCCAGAAGAAACCAAAAAAGCAATCGGCTATCTGCCGGAGTTGCCGCCAGTCTATCCGGATATGACTGTCCGGGAATACTTAAAATTTGTAATGGATATCAAAAAGGTTCCGCGTGGCGCAAGAGCGGCGATGCTTGCGGATATTATGGCGCGCACGCAGATCACAGATGTTGCTGACCGGCTGATCCGTCATCTGTCAAAGGGCTATAAACAACGTGTCGGTTTGGCACAGGCGATTGCGGGATATCCGGAAGTAATTATTCTTGACGAGCCAACCGTAGGGCTTGATCCGATGCAGATCATTGAAATTCGTGATCTGATCAAAGAATTGGCAAAAAAGCATACGGTAATTATCAGCTCACATATTCTCTCGGAGATCAGTGAGGTCTGCGATACCGTTATGATTATCAATAAAGGAAAGCTTGTCGTGATGGACAGTGTGGAAAATCTGCCAAAGCATCTGGAACGCCAGGCCTCACTTCATCTGTCGATAAAGGGGAGCGAGGAAAAGATTCGCGCGGCACTTGCCCCGATTGCATCGATCGAGAAGCTCAGTGTTGAGGGGGAGGAAGAGGGAATTGTTTCCCTCTGCATTGGAACAAAAGAGCGTGTTGATGTGCGCGAGGAAGTCTTCTATGCCCTTGCCGGTGCAAAATGTCCAATCTATCAGATGAGTGTGGATGATATGTCGCTGGAGGATATCTTCCTTGAGATGACAAAGGATGAGGGAAAGAGTTTGAATCCGGAAGAAAGATTAGAAAATTCCGATACGGACGCAGAAGAGGATTGTCCGTATGATACGGACACAAGAATTTCTGTGGAGGACATTAATTCGGAGGAAAAAGAGAGGGAGGATTAAACCATGCTTGCAATATATAAAAAAGAAATGCGCACTTATTTTACCTCTATTGTGGGGTATTTATTTCTCGCGTTCTTTCTTGCCCTGATCGGGCTGTATTTCTACGCGCAGAATCTCTTTAGTGCCAGTCCAAATTTCGGCTATGCTCTCGGCGGTGTTATGATGTTTTTTATCCTGCTTGTCCCGATGGTAACCATGCGTATTATGGCGGAGGAGAATAAACAAAAAACAGATCAGCTTTTATATACCAGCCCGATTTCCATAACAAAGGTGATTCTTGGAAAATACTTCTCCATTCTTTCTATGTTTGGAATTGTTATGCTAATCACCTGCATTTACCCGCCTCTTATGGGACAATATGGTCCAGTCAACTATAAGCAGTCCTATGCTTGTATCTTCGCGTTTTTCCTGATGGGTGCGGCATATATGGCGATTGGATTATTTATTTCCGCGCTGACGGAAAGTCAGGCATTTGCGGCGATCATGACCTTTGTTGTAGTGATTATCTCAGTCTTTGCCTCACAGATTGCCATATTGATGCCGACCAGTGCAAAAACGGCATGGCTGGTGTTTTCCGTGCTGATCCTGGCTCTGGTAGGAATCAGTTATGTTATAATGCATAATATTATCGTAAGTGTTCTTATTGCCATTCTTTCAGAACTCGCGCTTTTTATTCTGTACCGCTCAGTGCCGGATGCGTTAGAGGGTGCAGTGCTTAATGTGTTTAGCTGGTTTTCCATCAGTGATCGCTTTACCGATTTTGTCTATGGTGAATTTGCGATCTCAGCGGTGGTTTACTATATCAGTTATTGCGTACTCTTTGTCTTTTTGACCATCCAGGCAGTCAAAAAGAGAAGGTGGAGCTAGAAAGATACGGCACTGAGGACTGAAAATCAGTATCTGTCTGAATGATGTCAGAAAGACAGATACGGGACTAAAAATAGGGAGATGAAAAGATGGCAGAGAAAGAAAAGTTTGGCGGGCGCGTAAAGGCTTCCTTTGAGACGAGGAAATTTAGGGGAGGAGCATATGCCACGTTCCTTTCAGTAATTGCGGTAGCACTTGTGATTGTGATCAATCTGATTATGACAACACTCGATCTGCAGCTTGATGTGACGGACGACGGGAAATTTAGTTTGGACGCGGAGACAATTCGGCTGTTAAAAGAGATTGACGAGGATATTACGATATATTATTTTGTGCAGAGTGGCGGGGAATCCCCGTACCTTGACAATCTTTTTACCAAGTATGACGACTATAATGACCGGGTAAAAATAGAGTACAAAGACCCGATCCTGCACCCGAAATTTGCGGCGCAGTATGTGGAGGATTCCGTAACTTTAGACAGTTTCCTTGTGGTCAATGAAACAACGGGCAAGGCGAAATTTGTGCCAAACTCAGAAATCTTGGTGCAGGAAGTAAATTATAATACTTTCCAGATTCAAACCACAGGAATTTCCTTAGAGAACGGAATAAACGCCGCAATCCAGTATGTGACCAATGAGGATTTACCAGTAGTATACAATGTACAGGGACATGGGGAGAGCAGTATCTCCGCCACGCTCTCAAAAATTTTTGAAAAAAATAATATCACGACAAACGATGTTCGCTTAGTTACACAGGGGGAAATTCCAAATGACTGCGATCTCCTCTTTATCAATCAGCCGCAGACAGACTATACAGCGGATGAGATCGCAATGGTAAAGGAATATCTCATGGCGGGCGGCGATGCTATTTTTGTATTAGATTATATGACCCCGGAACTTACAAATTTCAATGAACTGCTTATCTATTATGGGATGGATGTGCATGAGGGCATTTTGATGGAGGGGGATTCCAGGTATTGCCTGTATCAGATGCCATATGTTATTTTGCCGACCGTCTACAATACAGATATTACGGAGAGTGTGCGCGGCAGAAAATATGTGGTAGCGCAGACCGTATCCGGCATTACGCTGCGCGAGGATAAGCGCGAGGGACTTACCATTGAAAAGCTCCTAGAAACTTCCGAGCAGTCCTATATTAAGCCTGCGGATTCTGAGACATTGGATAAGGAAGACGGGGATTTAAGCGGACAGTTTTGCGTAGGGCTAAAACTTACTGAGGCAGCGGGGGAGGAAGAAACCCGGATCGCGGTCTACTCCGCAAAATTCTTCTTCGATGACCAACTTCTCTCGGAGAGTTCTTACGGAAATATGGATATACTGATCAATACAATCAATACGTTTACGGAGCAGGAAAATGCCGTTTCCGTCCCGGCAAAGAGTCTGATGGAAGAACAGCTTACTGTTCCGAGTGCGTCGGGAAATAAGATTGTGCTTTTTACTACAGTATTGTTGCCGCTCGCTATTATTGGAGTGGGTATCTTTGTGGTAGTGCGCAGACGCAAAAAATAATGGGAGGGAGTTATGGCTTCAAGTAAGAGAAAAAAGAAAAATATGATCACGCTGCTCAGTTTGTGCGCTGTGCTTGTCCTCTTGATTGTGGTCTACTTTGCCGCCTCAAAATGGAAGGAAGGACCAAAGGAAGATGAGGGGGATGACGAGCCGGGCGTACAGCTTGCGGCGGTTGCCACTGCCGATATTGCGGAAATTAAGATCGAGAGTGATCTGTATTCTTATACTGTGGAGGCAAAAGAGAATCAGTGGGTATTAAAGGAGGATGAAGAATTCCCGTTAGCTACCGGGCTGATTGATACGATGGCGGAAAAATTAGAAAATTTTGAACCCACCAAGCTTGTATTAGCAGGTGCTTCCGATCTTTCCGAGTATGGATTAAGCGATCCAGTATTAAAGCTTATTGTAACCAAAAAAGATCAGGAGAAAATTACGCTTTGCCTTGGCGATCTTTCCAGCGCGGATGGCGGATACTATGTCTGCACGGAGGGGAGCAGCGATGTATATTTGGTCGAGGCGGAAGTAAGAAATGCATTTTATTTTTCCGAGCATGAACTGATACAGCTTGATACGGTGCCGACCTTTGCCTCAGAAAATGCTGCGGGCTTAAAGGTAGTCAGCGATACCTACGATTCATTTACCATCAAGGACAGCACAAATGATCTAAAGGATTTAACCGCAATGGCACTCTACACTCTGGCACTCTACGACAAGTACGAAGTACCGGTGCGTGTGGATCTAACCAATTTTGCTACAATGATGGAGCCTTACACGGCAATTCAACTGGGAGAAATTGTGGCGTACCATGAGGCGGATGCCGCCACATATGGGCTTTCTGCTCCAAAGACCGCGTTGACGGTATGGTATGAGGAAACCGATGGGGAGGAGAAGAACAAAAAAGAATTCACACTGTATTTCGGGGATTTTACAGAAGAAAAATCGGAAATTTATGTGCGTAAAGAAGGATCGAACCAAATTTTTAAAATGGCAGCAGAAACAGCAAATACGCTGTTAAATCCGGATACTTTTAGCGCGATTTCCCGCTATACGCAGATGGTCAATATCACTTCCATCAGCGGCTTGACGCTTCAATATGACAGTGCCGAGCGGGTATTTACCATGACACACGAAACACAGACGCTTGAGAATGGTTCCACCACAACGGATGATTATTTTACTGTGGATGGCAAGGAGTTAAATGAGGAGGAGAGTGAGCTGTTCCGCGATCTGTACCAGGTGATTATCGGACTGCAAATAAAAGCGGAATTGGCAGAAGGCGCAGAACTTGGAGAGAATGCGGTACTCTCACTTACCTTTTATGAGAATGGCAGTGCAGAAGCTATGCATACTGTGCGCTATCTTCCAATTGTGGGAAATAAGGAGTATTATGCGATTGAGGAAAACGGTGTATGCTTGTTTATGGCGGAAGCAGCACAAGTGGACGAGGCACTAAAGCAGATAAAGGAATATCAGCCGTAGGAAAAAGGAAGTTAAATAATGGAAGAAAAAAGGCACTGTGCAAATGGGGGAAACTCGTTTGCATAGTGCTTATTTGTTTGAAAAGATATAGAAAAAATGACATAATATATTTTTATACTAAAAAGTAATAGAATACTATACTTCATTATTCCAAAAACTGTAAAAATCTCAATGGTTTGTACTCCCAACGTCTAAGATTGTATCATAAGAAATTCAATTTGTCAATCAATTCAGTATGCATTTTAATATTTATATTAAATATGTATTTAAATTTAACAAAACTTTTATTAAATTCAATAAAAAAGTAATGGAAAAATATCCCTCTTTCTTATGGTATTATTTTATTCGCAGTCAAATTCAGTGTCGTATTCATGATGAAAGGGGAATTTTATGTCGAGAAAAGGCGAAAATATTTTTAAGAGGAAGGATGGACGCTGGGAAGCAAGGTATATCCACCACTATGAAGAGGGAAAGGCAAAATATCATTCTCTCTATGGCGCAACTTACAGCGAGGCAAAAGAAAAAAAGATGGCAGCTGTACAGATTACTATGGGATTGCGCCCTCACAAATTGCCAGAAGCATTATGTACCTTTGAGGATCTCGCGGAGGCATGGCTTTGCGATGTGAAATATAATGTAAAAGAATCAACCTTTACAAGGTATCATCGAATTGTGATATGCTATCTTTTTCCGAACTTAAAGGGGAAGCTTTTACAGAGAATTGATCAGAAATGTTTAAATAATCTGACGGGTACTCTTTTGGATTCGGGCGGAAAATCAGGAAGGGCACTCTCTCCAAAGACCGTGACGGATATTTTATGTGTGCTAAAATCCATTCTGCGCTATGGAGCGGACAATGATTTTCCGTGTCCAGGCTACAGCCGGTTGAAATATCCGGCAAAAAAAGGAAGAGCTACAACAATTTTGACCGATGAAATTCGAATAAAGATTGAAGAAAAATTATTGAAATCTGAAGATCAGGTAAGTCTTGGAATTCTCTTTACTTTGTTTACCGGAGTTCGGATTGGAGAATTGTGCGGGCTTAGATGGGCAGATATTGATTTTGTCAACCATACTGTACATATTAGCAGAACAGTAGAGCGCATTGCCGATCTCAATCCAAATTCACTTAAGAAAACAAAGGTAGTAATCACGGAGCCAAAGACGCAGAGTTCGATCCGAGTGATCCCCCTGCCCAAATTTATGATGGACTACCTAAGACAGCGTCGCTGTGATAATGACTGTTATCTCCTAACTGGAAAACAGAAATTTACTGAACCACATCAATATTATATGTGTTATAAGAGATTTTTAAAGAGAAATGCAATTGACCATCATACTTTTCATACTTTGCGGCATACTTTTGCAACCCGATGCGTTGAGATAGGCTTTGACACAAAATCCCTGTCTGAGATTCTTGGACATGCAAATATTACCACAACGCTTTCGATTTATGTCCATCCTTCCCTACAACAGAAAAAAGTGCAGATGGAAAAATTGACTCCGTATCTTCCGCCGTCAAATTTCTAGTCAAACAAATGCCGGATTTCTGCATAAACACTGAGAGATCCGGCATTTAAATAATGAAGTATAGTATTTTATTACCTTTTATATTAAATCTGGATGTTGTTTGCGGGCGATCTTGCTTAAAACATTGTGGCAGCAGGAAAGGAGTCACAAGTGGGAAATATACTATTTGAACATAACCGCAAAGCCTATAAAGCAGCTCTTTGTCTGATGCAGGAAACAGGGCGGGCAGCTGTGATCCATCCGACAGGGACAGGAAAATCCTTTCTTGCATTTAAGCTCTGTGTAGATCATCCAGAAAAAAAGGTGTGTTGGCTTTCACCCTCCGAATATATCTTTCAGGCGCAGAGGGAAAAATGGCTTCTCGCAGGGGGGAAAATACCCGAAAATGCATATTTTATTACCTATGCAAAATTGATGCGCATGAACGAGGAAGAACTTTTGGCAATCGGAGCGGATTATCTTGTGCTTGACGAGTTTCATCGTCTGGGGGCGGCACAGTGGGGCGCGAGTGTGGAGCGGCTGCGCAGAAAATATCCTGAGGCAAAGATCTTGGGACTTTCCGCGACCAATATCCGCTATCTTGATAATAGACGGGATATGGCATGGGAACTTTTTGGCGGAAATATCGCGTCGGAACTTACTCTTGGCACAGCGATTGCATCTGGAATTTTGCCCGCACCGAAATATGTGCTTTCCGTTTATTCGTATCAGAGCGAGCTTATACGCTACAAAAGAAAAATTTATCAGACGAAAAAGAAAGCTGTGCGTGAAGCAGCAGAACAGGAATTAGAAGCACTGCGGCGCGCTCTTGAAAAAGCGGACGGACTTAGCGAGGTCTTTGCACGTCATATGCTGCCTGAGGGCTTAGCAGGAAAATATCTTGTTTTTTGTGCAAACTTTGAACATCTCAATGAAATGCGCGCACTTGCCACGGAATGGTTTGCGAAAGTGGATCCTGCGCCACATATCTATACTGCCTACTCCGGCGATATGGCGACCGAACAGGAGTTTGCTGCATTTAAGACAGATACTAGCGCGCATTTGAAACTGCTCTACTGTATTGATATGCTCAATGAGGGGATTCATATAGAGGGGCTTTCCGGTGTGATTTTGCTGCGCCCGACTATTTCTCCAATTATCTACAAACAGCAGATCGGACGCGCGCTTGCCGCAGGTGGAAAGAAACAACCTGTGATTTTTGATATTGTAATGAATATTGAGAATCTTTGCAGTATTGGTGCAATTGAGGAAGAATGGCGCGAGGCGGTGCTTTTTTCCCGTACATCCGGGCATAAAGATTCTATGGTACAGAAATTTCAAATAGTGGATGAGATCGCCGACTGCCGGAAACTTTTTATCCGGCTCAATAAAGTGCTGGGCGCATCGTGGGAAGCGATGTTTGCAATGGCGCAAGAGTATTACCAGGCGCATGGAAATCTTGATGTACCAAGACATTATATCACGCCGGAGGGATACTCGCTTGGTACTTGGCTCTCCACCCAGAGAAAAGTTTATGCTGGAAAAGTGGCAGGGGTACTAAATGAGGGACAAATTGAAAAGTTAAACTCGCTTGGTATGCGCTGGCAGAACGCCTGGGAAGTTTCTTGGGAAAAATATTTTGCACAGGCAGAAGAATACTATCGAAAAAACGGAGATCTGGATATTGCGTCGGGATATGTGACAGAGAACGGCTGCAAATTGGGGAGATGGATCAAAAGGCAGAGAGAAATCTGCCAGAAAATAAAGTCCGAACAGGATGACCGTACAGAAAAATTGTCACAGTATAATGCAGAGAATGAAATCAATAAAGAAAAGTTTTCACAGCATGATGCAAAGAATAAAGCGGTCAAGTCCGTTTGGATACAGCGGATCGAGAGATTGGAAAAAATTGGAATGAAATGGGAAACGAGTGATTCTTGGGAAGAGCGTTTTGCCCTTGCGAAACAATATTTTGATAAAAATGGCAATCTAAATATGCCAGGGGATTATGTAGTTAAAGGAATCTGGCTTGATAGATGGCTGCGCGAGCAGAAGAGAGGACTTAGGGAGGAAGAGGGGGAGAAGCCCTTAACTAAAGAGCAGAAAGAAAAATTGCAGTCGATAGGCATCTCCGGATGCTCCCGAATGGAGCTTTCCTGGCGGCAGCAGTACGATGAGGCAAGGGAATTTTTTAAGGAACACGGAAATCTTTCCATCCCTAAGCGTTATGTTGGCAAGAGCGGAAAGAATCTTAGAATCTGGCTGCAACGCCAGCGTGCGGGACGCAGGAGAGGACAACTCTCCAGCGAACAAGTGGCACTCCTTGATGGCATAGGAATGATCTGGAATCCGGATACCCCATGGAATATTGGATTTTCCCACGCAGAAGCCTACTATAAGCAGTATGGGCACTTGGCGGTTCCCAACAATTATATTTGTGCGGATGGATACCGGCTTGGAAAATGGATCTCCAATCAGCGTTCGGCAGAGCGGGGCGCGCAGGGGTTGAAATCTGAGCAGATCGAGAAATTGAAACAGATTGGAATGATCTGGAGTGCAAAGGCGGGCAGACGGGAGAAGGACGAAGGAAAAAAGGAAAGAGAGCGGGAGAAAAAAGCATTGAATTAGAAAGAGTAAAAAGGGAAATTGCCAGGAGATCGCCAAAAAGAATTGTCGCTTTGCCGCATTCTGACAGGGGATTGGTTATAGAGAAAAAGATTCATGGGATATGTAAATACATATCTGATGGAGTGGCGAAGCCTGGGCTTTTTTACAGAAAATGAGGAATACAATGAAAAATTATGATTATCGGTTCGATCCTCGATTTGTGGGGCTAATGCCTTTTGAAAAGAAAATTTGGTTATCCTCGCCTACTATGCATGGGGACGAACAGGGATATGTGGACGAAGCTATCCGTACAAATTGGGTTTCCACAGTCGGCGAGAATATCAATCAAGTAGAGTGCCTAACGGCAAAAAGGATTGGGCGAAAATATGCGGTGGCACTCTCTTCCGGGACGGCAGCACTGCATCTGGCTGTGCGGCTCTGCGGGGAAAAGCTTTACGGACAGGCGAAAATAGGGCAGGGAACCTTGATGGGACGAAAGGTCTTTTGTTCGGACATGACTTTTGATGCAACCGTAAATCCAGTAATATATGAAGGTGGAGAACCTGTATTTATCGATTCGGAATATGATACCTGGAATTTAGATCCGGCGGCTTTGGAAAAGGCATTTGTTATTTATCCGGATGTGCGGCTTCTGGTAATTGCACATCTCTATGGAACTCCGGGGAAAATTGAGGAAATCCGAGCAATTTGTGAAAAATATGGAGTATTGATTATCGAGGATGCTGCGGAATCATTTGGAGCAACGTATAAGGGAATACAAACCGGAAACTTTGGTGAAGCATCAGTGATTTCTTTTAATGGAAATAAGATCGTCACTGGTTCTTCGGGCGGAATGTTTTTGACGGATGCAAAGGAAGATGCAGATAAAGTAAGGAAATGGTCCACGCAGAGCAGGGAGGCGGCAGCGTGGTATCAGCATGAGGAATTGGGATACAATTACCGGATGAGCAATGTAATTGCCGGGGTAGTGAGGGGGCAGCTACCATATCTTGCAGAACATATTGCAAAGAAAAAGGAGATTTATCAGAGATATCAAAGTGGATTTTTAAAGTGGGGACTGCCGGTGAAAATGAATCCCTTTGATGGGAAGAAGAGCGAACCGAATTATTGGCTGAGTTGCTTGTTGATTGAACCGGAGGCAATGTGCAGGCAGGTGCGCGGGGAACGGGAAAGCCTTTTTGTAAGCGAGGAGAAAAAGAGCTGTCCAACGGAGATTTTGGAGGTACTCGCAGCGTTTGGCGCGGAGGGCAGACCTATCTGGAAACCAATGCATATGCAGGCTATTTATCGGATGAATGCATTTGTGACAAAAGAAGGAAACGGCAGAGGAAATTCAAATGCCTATATTGATCAGGGAAATTATATCGATGTGGGAGCAGATATTTTTGAAAGAGGATTGTGTCTGCCAAGCGATAATAAGATGACGGAAAAGGAACAGGAAAAGGTAATAGAGATTGTGGGAAGATGCTTTGGGAGAAAAAGAAATATTCTCTAAAAGGAACAAAAATTGATAAGATGACGTAAATAGAGATAAGAAAGGGAGGAGAAAAGTGAGAAAAAAGAGAGAGGGGAAACAAAGGAAAAAACAGGGAATCTATGAGAAGTACATAAAGAGAGGGCTGGATATTGTATCCGCATCCCTTGGGCTTGTGGTACTAAGCCCCATAATGATAGGGATGTCGGTGCTGATAAGGATAAAATTGGGAAAGCCAGTGATTTTTATACAGGAGCGACCGGGAAAGGATGAGCGGATATTTCGGATGTATAAATTTCGGAGTATGTCGGATGCGAGAGGGGAAGACGGGGAATTATTGCCGGATGAAAAGAGGTTGGAAAAATTTGGGAAAATACTAAGAGCAACAAGTTTAGATGAATTGCCGGAGCTTGTGAATATTTTAAAAGGTGAGATGAGTGTAGTGGGACCTAGACCGCTGCTAGTGAGAGATATGGTATTTATGACAAGGAAACAAAGGAGAAGACATGAAGTAAGAGGCGGGTTGACTGGATTAGCACAAGTTATGGGGAGAAATGCAATTGATTGGGAAACAAAATTAGAGCTGGATTTGAAATATATTGATAATATAACTTTTTTAGGAGATATGAAAATTATCTTCAGGACAATGATAACAGCGTTTATAAAAAGAGAAGGAATAACCGAAGCGGAAATGGCAACAGCTCTGGATTATGGGGACTATTTGTTGAGAAACCAAAAAGTTGTCAAACAGGAATATGAAAGGAAACAAAAAGAGGCAAAGGGTATTTTGAAAAGAAAATAGGGGGAAAATTTTGAAAGCAAAAGAAAAAATAAATTTATCAGACAATATGGTATCAATTGTTATGCCATCTTTTAATACAGCACTCTATATAGCGCGAGCGATCCGTTCCGTCCAAGTCCAAACTTATACAAATTGGGAATTGATTATAGTGGATGATTGTTCATCAGATAATACGGATGAAGTTGTCTTTCCTTTTTTAAGGGATAAAAGGATCAAATATATCCGAAATTTAAAAAATCAGGGTGCTGCATTAAGCCGGAATACGGCACTTCGGCAAGCAAGAGGGCGTTGGATTGCATTTTTGGACTCCGATGATGTGTGGGCAAAAAATAAATTGGAAAAGCAATTAAATTTTATGCTGAGAAATGATTATCATTTTTCTTATACAAGATATGAAGAGATAGATGAAAAGTCGGAGCGAACGGGAGTGGTAGTGTCTGGTCCTAGACACATTACAAAAAGAAAGATGTATGAATATTGTTGGCCTGGTTGTTTGACTGTAATGTATGACCGCAGTTTAGTTGGAAATTTGCAGATTATAGATATAAAAAAGAATAACGATTATGCAATATGGCTAAAAGTCATTGAAAAAACAGATTGTTTTCTTTTTGATAAATGTTTGGCATTGTATCGCAGGGGAAGAACAGGAAGTATTAGTACACAGGGATATATCACGATGATAAGATGGCATTATAGATTATTTAGAGAAAATGGAAATAATATATTTTTGGCTGGAATAAGAACAGTAAGGAATTTATTTTTTGGTATATTAAAAAAAATAGTATATGTAAAAAAAGAAATTAGGTAGGAAAATTAAAATGGAAATAATGACTTATATAAATCAGATAATTCGGTCTGTTCTATTTAAAGTAGGAATGAAAAATAATTCCGCATTTACTTTTGACATTAAAAAAGTGAAGCAATATGTTAAAAGTTTTCCAACTCCCAAAGATGATATAGAACGTTCGTTTTACCAGTATAAATGTCAAATGAAATTAAATGGAAACTTTAGAAAGATTTGCTTAAATTTTGTATCTGTTCCTGTTTTGATATTATGTTTACTACAATGCAGGAAAACAAAAAAGAGTGTTGAATCAACAAAAAATGCAGTATTTTTTCCTGATGGAAAGCCCAATAATATATTACCTGAAGAGGTAAGGAAAAATTTTGAAGAGGTTATATATCTTTCTCGTTCAGATACAAAAAAGAGTTTAGAAAAAAAAGATATAAAATTCATACTGGGGATATGGAAACGTCATCCACTTTCCTGGTTATATGTTTCTAAAATAGCTTTCAAAATTTCCGAATATAGATATGTAATAAACACATATAACCCCACAGCTATTATTGTATGTAATGAATATTCGTTTACGTCTTCGGCTTTAACTAAATTTTGCAATGATAATAAAATTGAGCATATCGATGTTATGCATGGAGAAAAGTATTATGATATGAGAGATAGTTTTTTTCGCTATAATCGTTGTTATGTATGGGATAAATACTATGAAAAACTTTTTATTAAATTAAGAGCGGATAAAAATCAGTTTATTGTAGCTATACCAGAATCTCTTATATTCAAACAAATGGATATCTCCAAAACTCATGACTATACTTATTATTTGGCTGATGAAAATTATAAGACATTAGCAGTAATTGCCAATGAGCTGCAAATTTTATCTAAGAATAACCAAGTTTATATACGCCCACATCCGCGTTACTCTAATAAGGAAAAAGTAGCAAAAATTTTTAAAAACTTTGAAATTGAAGATTGTTTTAAAGTAAGTATCGAAGAATCTATTCTTAGTACAAAATATGCAATTTCACTAAGTTCATCTGCTTTAAACCAAGCAGAACATAATGGAACAATAGTAATAATTGATGATATTTCTGACGGTAGACGATATAAAAAACTTTTTGAGTTAGAATACATTGGTGTCAGAAAACCACATTTATTATTGTCACATATACTTTCAGAACAGGAAGGAAAATAAAATGCTTCATATATTTAAAAAAATATTGTCTAAAATATTTACATTTTATTGCCTGCATAATATTTCCCATAGGGATAGTTGTCGTTGCAATTATTATTGTAAATTTACGTCTTTAACAAAATTAGGAAGAAATTGTAATTTTAACGGAATGCATATTTATGGAGCGGGAAAAGTAACTTTTGGGAATAATTTCCATTCAGGAAAGAAAGTAACCATTTTAACCACTTTTCACAATTATGAATATGGAGATGCTCTGCCATATGATCATACTTCATATTCAAAAGATGTTACTATCGAAGATAATGTTTGGATAGGAGAGGATGTGTTAATACTTGGAGGGGTAAGAATTGGAGAGGGATCAGTAATTCAGGCAGGAAGTGTGGTTTGTAAAGATGTACCTAAATTAGCTATTGTAGGTGGGCACCCAGCCATTCCTTTTAAATATCGAGATCAAGAACATTATCGTCTTTTAAAGGAAGAAAAAAAGTTTTTCTAATAACAAATAATTTTACGGAGATCATAAAATTATGATAAAGTATATCCAAAAGAATATGAATTTAAAAAAGGTAATTGTATATTGTATGTTAATACTAGCAATGCTAAACGCTTGTCTTAGATTTACTGAATCCGGTGCTACTACTTTATATAGATTGTTTTCACCGATTATAGTATTTATTATACTGGTAAAGTATTTCAAAAAATTTAAAAAAGAAATAGCGTTTATATTATTTTTGTTAATGTATAATTTTGTCGTATCTTATATATTTTATAAAAATATTTCCTTGGAATATATACTGTTTAGTATATATATATTCTTTGTGTATGTATTAGTAAAATATCTTAAAATTACAGATAAAAATTTTAGTGTTAATTTTATGAAATTTTTACATAACTGGACAAGTATAACCTTGATACTATGTTGGTTACAATTTTTTATTCGATTTAAATTACCTTTTCTTGCTTTGCCGAAAAAACATGGAGTAAATGTATATTTATCAAATGAAAATGAAATGGGAGAAGCCCTTTCTTGTATTTTGATTATTTATCTTTTTTTGTTTATTTTTTTTGCGAAGAGAAAATATTTTATTTCTATATTATGTATTATTTTTTTCTTATTCGCAGGGGATGTTAAATTAAGCTTGTTAGGAGTCTTTGTAGCAGCAGCTATATTTTTAGTTTATAAAGTTTATTTCAGTTTTTTGAAAAGAAATATAGATTCCAAGAATTATTTTATCGTCGTTGTGTTTATAGGAGTTATTTTTATATTTAGTATATTTTTCTTTAATCCCTCCTTAAAATTTAGAGATTACAATATTTCAATTAGAGATTTGATATTTGAACCAATCGGTTGCATACTAAAAGGAGAAAGAATGAAATCTGTAGGTTCCATTAATGATAGAGTTAATGCAATTGTATTTGGAATAAAGGAATTAATCTTGACAAAAGGTTTTGGAATTGGGTTGGGAAATTCTGTAAAAATGTTAGAAATGACCAAATATCACTTGCTAACAGCAAAAAGTATGCATAATATAATTGCTCAGTTTCTTGTTGAATTTGGGTATTTAGCAATGTTTGTTTATTTTAATTTTTTAAACAAAACTATTTCTGGCTTTAGAAAAGCACGAAAATCTAAAATTTATTTATTGAAAGCAACCTTTACTATAGCTTTTATTTTTATTTCTTCCCAGTCTTCCATAGGGATATTATCAAATTATTATACAATAATAATTACTATCTATCTTGTCTTAATGGAAAAAAATGAAGCTATAGCAATAAAAATGTAAATAGGATTAGTAGAATTCAAAAGAATAAAGAAAAGGGTACAGTGTAACCTATACGCGCTTAAAACTACGAAGGGTGGGAGGAAAAATGGGAGAAGAAAAAGAACGTATTAAAATTGCAGAAACAGCAATTGCCTTATCTGTAATTTCAATAATCTCTGTTTTTATTTCGTTTTTCAAAGAATCTGTTATAGCTTACTATTATGGTGCTTCTGCATATACTGATGCATATAATATATCAGTGGACACACCTAAAATAGTTTTTACTTTTATTTCAATGGCAATTTCCACAGTTGTTATACCTATTTATACCAAGACTATGGTAGAATCCGGGAGAGAAAAAGCAAGTTACTTTTTTCGAAATTTTACAAGTATAGTTTTTATTTCCTATCTTACTTTAACTTTTGTTAGTGAAATATTAGCTTCTTTCATTATCAAAATTTTAGCTCCTGGGCTAAATGCAGATATTTCTTATTTAACCATTATTTTATTTCGAATAACGCTTCCAGCAATTGGACTTGGACTGTTTTGTAAAATAAATACAGGGGTATTGAACAGTCATAAAAGTTTTTTGCTGCCGTCGATGGCTGCTATTTTATTTAATATATCCATGTGTTTTTGTGTAATTACTTTTGCAAGGAAATTCGGAATTTATGCAGCAACCATTGGAACAGTAATTGGAATGATATTAGAAGTTTTATTTACATCTTGTTTGCGAAGAAAGTATGTGTCATACAAGCCTGTCTTAAATTTTCATGATAAAGCTTCTATAATCGCCTTAAAAATGGCAGGACCTGTTTTTGTTGGTATGAGCGCGACGGAGATTAACCTGATTGTTGATAAAATAATTGCATCATTTTTTGAGGCGGGCAGTATTTCAGTTTTAAATTATGCGTCAAAATTATCAAGTGGTATGTCAACTTTATTTATTGCTAGTATTACTACGGTAATCTTTCCTGAATTGACAGAATATGTTGCCAATGGAAAAAAAGAAGAAGCTGCTAAAACATACATTTTTTCGATTAAGACTTTCATTTTGCTTTTAGTTCCGATTATTGTAGGGGGAATTTTTCTCAGCAGGGAGATTATGACGCTGGTTTATGGAAGAGGAAAATTTGATTCCACTGCGATCAGTATAACGGTTCCTGTTTTTGTATGTTATTTTATTAGTCTTCTTTTTATAGGATTGCGACAGGTGGGAACGGATTTTTTATATTCCCACGGTGATTCAAAAGAAGCTATGAAAAATACTATTATAGGAGTTTGTATCAATATTATTCTTGATATTGTGTTATCAAAAATTATGGGAGTAACCGGATTGGCTTTTGCGACGACCATTTCAATAGCTGTAATCAGCATTTTATTAATGAGAGCGGCAAAACGTAAAAATAAATATATAAACTACAAAAAATGTTGGCTGCTTCTATTTCAAATTTGTATAGCATGTTGTATTATGTTAATTGTAGAGTTCATGTTCAAGAATTGGATGGTATTTCATCAATTTTACAATATAAATAATACAAAAAATACAATATTTTTTACAATTGGTGCATTATTGATTGGTATAATTATATATCTCCTTGCCCTTTTCTTATTAAAGGTAGAAGAAATATATTATATCTTGAATATATTTAAAAGAAAAATAAAGCATTAAAAAATTGTTTAGATTTTGAAAGGAAGGATTAAAGATGAAAAGAGTACTTGTAACAGGTGCAGATGGCTTTATTGGCAGCCATCTAACCGAGGAACTGGTAAAGAAGGGCTATAAGGTAAAAGCTTTTTCATTTTATAATTCGTTTAATACTTGGGGATGGCTGGATACTCTGCCAAAGGATATTATGGATCATGTGGAAGTGTTTTGTGGAGATATCCGGGATCCCAATGGAATTCGGACAGCGATGCGGGGAGTTGATCAGGTTTTTCATCTTGCGGCACTGATTGCGATCCCTTTTAGCTACCACTCTCCGGATTCTTATGTGGATACCAATATAAAAGGGACTTTAAACGTCTTACAGGCAGCACGAGAATTAGAAACACAAAAAATTTTAGTGACTTCCACTTCTGAAGTATATGGGACAGCACAGTATGTTCCGATAGACGAAAAGCATCCCTATCAGGGGCAGTCTCCGTATTCCGCAACAAAAATTGGCGCGGACAGGCTGGCGGAAAGTTTTTACCGCAGTTTTGCTCTACCCGTATCGATTGTACGTCCATTTAATACTTATGGACCGAGGCAGTCCGCAAGGGCAGTAATTCCGACAATTATTTCCCAGCTTTTGGCAGGAAAAGAAGAAATTAAATTAGGTTCTTTAACACCAACCAGAGATTTTAATTATGTGAAGGATACGGCGGCAGGATTTATTGCTATTGCTGAGTCCGATCAAACAATGGGAGAGGAAATTAATATTGCAACACAACAGGAAATTTCTATTGGGGAATTGGCACGGGAAATTATCGCTCAGATTAACCCGAATGCAAAAATTATCTGTGATGATCAGAGAATACGCCCGGAAAAAAGTGAAGTAAACCGACTTTTAGGTGCAAATGCGAAAATTAAGAAACTAACTACCTGGCAGCAACAGTACACCTTTACTCAGGGGATTGCCGAAACAATCGCATGGATAAGGGAAAATCTGGATAAATATAAAACAGAAATTTATAATATTTAAAATAAGAGCGGAGGCGGATTGTTTTGCAAAGATTTATCCCATTATCCATCCCGAATTTTGAGGGAAATGAAAGTAAATATGTAAATGATGCACTAAGTCAGGGCTGGGTATCCACGGGTGGGGCATATATTACTGAGTTGGAAAAGAAATTGGAAGAATTTTTAAAAGTAAAAAAGGTAGTGGCATGTCAGAGCGGGACAGCGGCACTTCATTTAGCACTTATGGAATGTGGTGTACAGCCAGGGGATCTTGTAATTGTTCCCACACTTACCTTTATCGCCACAGTAAATCCAGTGATGTATCAGTTTGCCTCTCCTATTTTTATGGATTGTGATAATAGTCTGTGTATGGATGTTCGAAAACTTCGGGAATTTTGTGAATCGGAATGTGACTTAAAGGAAGAAAGATTGTTTCATAAAGATACAGGAAAACAGATAAAGGCACTTGTGGTGGTTCATGTATTTGGAAATTTGGCGGATATGGAATCCATTATGGAGATTGCAGAGGAGTTTCATTTGAAAGTGATTGAGGATGCGACAGAAGCTTTGGGAAGCCGTTATATCAGTGGGCGGTATGCCGGAAAATTTGCAGGAACTATCGGTGATTTTGGCGCGTATTCCTTTAATGGAAATAAGATTATTACCACGGGCGGCGGGGGTGCAATAACCGCAAAAGAAGAAGAGGCAGCAATACATATGCAGTATATTTCTACCCAGGCAAAGGATGATCCACACTATTATATTCACCATGAGATTGGATTTAATTATCGAATGACAAATCTTCAAGCTGCGCTGGGGGTAGCACAGATGGAGGAACTTCCAGAATTTATCCGAAGAAAAAATAAAAATTATCAATTGTATTTGGAGCAGTTAAACGATTTTTCATTTGGAAGACTTCTTGGATTTCGAGAGGGAACGGAATCTAATCGATGGTTTTATTCCCTGGAATTACAAATGGAAAAATTAAGAGGGTCGTTGAGAGAGATAATTTCTTCTTTGCAGGCAAGAGGCATACAGACAAGAGCTATCTGGGATCTTATCCATAAACAATTGCCTTACAGGGAGAAAATCACCTATCAGATCGAAAGGGCATTATATTATAGTTCGTGTATTTTGAATCTTCCATGCAGTACACAGTTAACAAAAGAGGAAATTGTATTTGTGGTTGAGCAAATAAAAACTATAGTGGGGGAAATGGCGGATGGAATCAAAATTACTTAAATTTTGCGCAGGGGAAGAAATTTCTGTTGTGGAGGCTATGCAGAAAATTGATCAAAATGCAAGGGGAATTCTTTTTATCCTTGACGCAAAAGAAAAGGTGATTGGGTGTTTGAGCGATGGGGATATTCGACGCTGGTTAATTCGTACAGGAGAACTTCAGGCAAATGTAGTAGGAATGATGAACCGAAATTTGAAATTTCGATATTCCGGCAAGGAAGAAAATGCATTGATAGAGATGCGAAAACAAAAAATCAAAGTACTGCCAATTGTGGATGCGGACAAGCATATAATAAAAATTTTGTTTGACTCTGATGAACCGGGAGAAAATTTATTAAAGGAAAATACAAAGTTAAAGGATGTTCCCGTTGTAATTATGGCAGGAGGACAGGGGACAAGACTTTATCCCTATACAAAAATCTTGCCAAAACCCTTGATTCCTATTGGGGATGTTCCGATTATAGAGCGGATTATCAATAAATTTTTTGACTTTGGTGCGAGAGATTATTATGTAACAGTAAATTACAAAAAAGGAATGATCAAATCTTATTTCGCAGAACTTTCCCCGGAGTATTTTGTTTCTTATGTGGACGAAGATAAGCCACTGGGAACAGCGGGAAGTCTTCGGTTGATTAACAAAAGTTTTGACCGACCGATTTTTGTTACAAACTGTGATATTTTAATTCATGCAGATTATGCGAATCTCTATGAGTATCATCAGAAATCCGGGAATGTAATGACAATTGTAACTGCACTAAAAAATATTGTAGTACCCTATGGGGTTCTGAAATTCAGAGAGCAGGGAATTGTTACTTCCATGGAGGAAAAACCTAAGCTTTCCTATTTTGTAAATACGGGAATGTATATCTTAAATCCAGAGGTAATTGAAAGAATTCCGGAAAACAGGATGTTTCATATGACCGACTTGGCGGATGATTTGCTGAAAACAGGAAGTCAGGTGGGGATGTATCCGATCAGTGAAGATTCCTTCCTTGATATGGGAGAATTTGAAGAGATGAAGAGGATGGAAGAAAAATTAAAAGAAGGATAATTGGAAGATACGAAGAAGTTATCAAAATTTGAAATTATCATTACGGATATTTTAACATTTTGAAAGGAAGCAAAAATACGAAATATTGTAAACGTTTTGTAATGTCTGAAACAAGAGCAGGCATTATTTTTTATGGGAGGGGGTATACAGTGTATGCCGTGCCTATGAAAATCGTGATAGAATAAATTGGAATTTTCGTTGGAAGGAATTTGAACAATTCATATTATTAAATATTTGATGAAGAATTTGACCATGGGTGATGGGGATATTGTGCATACATCGTACATACTCCACATTGCCTTTGAAAAAGAGGAAAGGAACATGGGCACAAATTTATTACTTCTTGGTGGCGGTGGACATTGCAGATCTGTTCTGGACTGCTTGATGTCATTAGGAGAATATAGTCAGATTGGGATAGTTGATAGTAACAAATCCGCTTCTATATTGGGAGTTTCTGTGGTTGGAAATGATGATGATCTTTCTAAGCTGCTGCAAAATGGGTGGACATCTGCTTTTATTACTGTCGGTAGTATTGGTTCAACAGTAGTTAGGCGCAGGCTCTATCATCTAATAAAAAATTTAGGGTTTCAAATTCCAATTATCATTGATCCCACTGCCATTATTGCAAATGAAGTTAAAATTAAGGAGGGAACGTTTATTGGAAAGCACTCTATTATTAATTCCGGGAGTGAAATAGGCAATTGTGCAATTATTAATACAGGGGTGATTGTTGAGCATAACTGTTGTGTTGGAAATTTTTCCCATATAAGCCCTGGAGCGACGATATGTGGTCATGTTTTGATTGGCAATGATACACATATTGGAGCGGGAACAGTGGTACGCCAGGAAATAATAATAGGGAGTAATACTCTAATAGGAATTGGGAGTGTCGTTATAAAAGACATTCCTGGATATGTAAAAGCATATGGAAATCCGTGTAAGGTGGTTGAATAAATGGGCGTTTATATTATAGCAGAGGCTGGAGTAAATCATAATGGCAGTTTTGCGCTTGCCTGTAAACTTGTTGATGCGGCGAAGACAGCGGGAGCTAACGGGATAAAGTTTCAGACATTTAAAGCGGAAAATTTGGCTTCTCACAATGCAAAAAAAGCAGAATATCAAAAAGGTGCCACTGGAGAAGGCTCTCAAGTGGAAATGTTAAAAAAATTAGAACTTACTTATAAGGAATTTATTGCATTAAAAGCATATTGTGACAAAGTTGGAATCTGTTTTTTATCCACCCCTTTTGATTTTGACAGTATTGAATTTCTCAATACAATCGATATGCCTTTCTGGAAAATTCCATCTGGAGAAGTTACAAATTATCCCTATCTTCTTGCACTTGCAAGAACAGAGAAACCGGTTGTGATGTCCACGGGGATGTGTGAAATAAGTGAAATCGAAGCGGCGATCAATATTCTCCATGAGAACGGGACAAAGGAGATAAAGCTTCTTCATTGCAATACCGAATATCCAACTCCATTTTGTGATGTGAATTTGAAAGCCATACAGACGATGAAAGAAATATTTCACCTTGAAGTGGGCTACTCTGATCATACAAAAGGAATAGAGGTGCCAATTGCAGCGGTCGCAATGGGGGCAACAGTAATCGAAAAACATTTTACTTTGGATCGCGAAATGGAAGGACCGGATCACAGAGCAAGCCTTGAACCGGATGAACTTGCGGCGATGGTGAGGGCAATTAGAAATATCGAACTAGCGATAGGAACCGGAGAAAAGAAACCTTCTGAATCGGAAAAAAAGAATATGGTGATCGCAAGAAAAAGTATTATTGCTTCTAAGAATATTAAAAAGGGTGAGGTATTTACAGAAGATAATTTAACAACAAAGCGTCCAGGAAATGGAATTAGTCCGATGAAGTGGCACAAAGTTCTTGGCACAAAGGCAGTCCGGGACTTTAATGAAGATGAGATGATTGAGTTATGAAAAAGATTGCTGTGATAGATGCAATATATGGAATATAGGATATAATTTTTTCGCAATAAAAAAATAGGGAGTAAATCAATGAAAAAGCAGATTGGAGTATTAACTACAACAAGAGCAGAATTTGGACTTCTAAAACCATTAATTTTAAGACTTATGAATGAGGATTTTTGTGAAACGCGGGTACTTGTTACAGGAACCCATTTGTCTCCCGCCTTTGGAAATACTTATCAGGAGATTAAAGAAGCAGGAATTCCTATTGCAGAAAAAATTGAATGTATTACTGAGGGAGATTCTCCGCAGGATATATCAAATAATATGGCAATGGCAATTGTAGGTTTTGGAAAATATTTTGAAAAGAATAAATTAGATCTCCTTATCGTTCTAGGAGATCGATATGAAACAATGGCAGTATGTATTTCAGCGATGAATGCAAGAATTCCCATTGCGCATATTCACGGCGGAGAAGCGACGGAAGGATCGATCGATGAAGCAATAAGGCATTCTATTACAAAGATGAGTCAACTACATTTCGTTAGTACTATAACATATAGAAACAGAGTGATTCAGATGGGTGAGCAGCCAAACAGAGTTTTTAATGTTGGTGCGCTCGCTGTTGAAAATACAAAGAATACAGATTTTCTTTCAAGGAAAGAATTAGGAAAACAACTTGGAATTGATTTAAGTGGAAAATATGGGGTTGTAACCTTTCATCCTATAACATTGGAGGAAAATAGTGGTCTGGAGCAGTTTGAACAATTGATAAAAGCGTTAGATGAATTCCAAGAAATGTCCTTTATTATAACAAAAGCTAATGCTGATGCTGGTGGAAGAAGAATCAATCAGTGGATTGATGAGTATTCAAAGAAACGTAATAATATTGTTGCCGTAACTTCTTTAGGTGTTAAACGATATCTTAGTGCAGTAAAAGAATCTTCTGTAATGGTTGGAAATTCTTCTAGCGGTATCACAGAGGCTCCATGTTTACATATACCAACCGTAAATATTGGGGACAGACAGAAGGGCAGATTTATGCCGGATAGTGTTTTATGCTGTGAAGCAAATAAAGATGCAATTGTATATACAATGAAAAAGGCACTTAGTGATGAATTTCATAAGGAAGTGCAATCAATGGGAAATCCTTTTGGTGAGGGAAAAACATCAAAAGAGATTGTCGAGATATTGCGCTTAGTATTTGAACAGGAAGGAACGATAAAGATTGCAAAACCTTTTTTTGATCTTGAGGTGAAAAAATGAAGAAGACAATATTTATTGGATGTGTAGAAAGCTCTTATGTACTATTAGAATGCTTGTTACAACATAAATACTCTGTAATCGGTATTATTACTGCAGATAATTCCAAGGTAAATGCAGATTTTCATTCTTTAGTTCCCCTTGCAAAAAAGTATAAAATTGATTATATCTGCACGAAAGATATCAATGATAGGGATACGATCACATTTATAAAATCCAAAAATCCGGAAGTAATTTATTGCTTTGGATGGTCAAGACTAATAAAAAGTGAACTTTTATCGATTCCCAAATATGGAGTGGTCGGTTTTCATCCCGCAGCATTGCCCGCAAATAGAGGGAGACATCCTTTGATATGGTCATTAGTTCTTGGACTAGATAAAACTGCTTCCACATTCTTTATTATGGATGAGGGAGCGGATACTGGCGATATTATCAGTCAGGAAGAGATTATTATTGATGATACAGACGATGCAAATACATTATACAATAAGGTGCTTGAAACTGCTAAAAAGCAGATCCTTGAATTTACAGCACAATTTGCAAATGGTACAGTAAGACGTTTACCACAAGATATTGGTAATGGAAATACATGGAGAAAAAGAGGGCAATTAGATGGTCAAATTGACTGGCGTATGTCATGTAAGGGAATTTACAATCTTGTAAGGGGACTGACACATCCGTATGTTGGTGCACATTTTCTCTATGGCGATAAGGAAATAAAAGTTTGGAAATGTGAAGGTATTGTATCAAAGGAATATCAAAATATAGAACCCGGAAAAGTATTGTATGTAAATTCACCAAAAAATTATATGGTAAAAGTTTATGACGGAATAATTCATATTCTTGATAGTGATGAGGTAAATTTGACAGAAGGAGAATATCTTTGATGAAAGTAATGGTTATTTCCCCGCATCCGGATGATGAAACTTTAGGGGCAGGAGGAACACTGTTAAAATTTAAAGAAAAGGGGCATAAGTTATATTGGCTTAATGTAACTAATGTAAAAGTGGAATATGGATACTCTGAGGAACGGGTCAAAGAGAGAAATAAAGAAATTGAATATGTGATTTCCTCCTATGCTTTTGATGGATTTTGGAATATGGAACTTGAACCCGCAGGAGTAGATAAATATGATATTAGTTTTCTGATTTCGAAATTTAAAAAAGTATTTGATGAAGTGAAGCCGGAATTATTACTGCTTCCATACCGATATGATATACATTCGGATCATAGGATTATTTTTGATATCGTATATTCATGTACAAAATCATTTCGGATTCCTTACTTGAAAACGGTATTGAGTATGGAAATTTTATCAGAAACAGATCAGGCTCTGAATGAAAATAGATTTGCTCCAAATATTTTTATTGATATATCGGAGTATATTGATAAAAAAATAGAAATAATGAAAATTTATAAAAGTGAGATTGATACAGCACCTTTTCCAAGGAATGAAGATGCAATAAAAGGTTTAGCTTCCTATAGAGGAGCTACTGCATATTACAAATATTGTGAAGCCTTTTCTTTGATAAAAAGTCGTATTAATTAATTTTTATATTAGTATAAAAATATATTAAAAAATAAAAATATTCATTGAACTAAAAATTTTTGGCATTTTATATGGAGGAAGATAAAATGAAAGTGCTTGCGATTATTCCTGCCCGCAGTGGATCGAAAGGATTGCCGGATAAAAATATAATAAATCTTCTGGGTCGTCCACTAATGGATTATACCATAAAGGCAGCAATAGACTCCAAATGTTTTGAGGAAGTAATGGTTTCAACGGACTCTGAAAAATATGCAAAGATTGCAATGGATTGTGGAGCAAATGTTCCATTCTTAAGATCTGAATTTACATCGAGTGACACGGCTACTTCCTGGGACGTGGTTAGAGAGGTGATTGGAAATTATAAAAGAAAGGGGAAGAATTTTGACTATATAGCATTGTTACAGCCGACTTCTCCATTAAGGACATCGGATGATATTATCCGTGCATTCCGATTATTAGATAGGGAAGATGTGCATAATGTGATAGCTGTAACAGAAGTAGCCCATCCGATCCAATGGTGTTTTCCACTGGATAAAAATTGTTCTATGGAATCTTTTGCAAATTCTCCTTATTATCAAGCACGCCGGCAAGATTTAGAGAAGTATTATCAGGTAAATGGAGCAATTTACTTGGTGGATGCAAGTAAAATTGAGAATCCAGAGTATAACTTATATAAAGATTCCTGTTTTGCTTATATTATGCCCGGCGAACGGTCTGTTGATATTGATACAGAAAAGGATTTGATAGTGGTAAAAACATTTTTACATATCTCCTGAAAGAAGAATAAATAATATTATTTGGACAAAGAAATGAAAGGAGAAATTTAAACATTGAGTAGGCAAAGAAAGGAACATTACAATATCGCGGTGGCAGGGACGGGCTATGTGGGGCTTAGTCTTGCGATTCTCCTAGCGCAGCACAATCATGTGACTGCGGTGGATATTGTGGAGGAGAAGGTAGAACAGATTAACCGCAGGCAGTCACCGATCCAGGATAAATACATAGAAAAATATCTGGCGGAAAAGAAACTCGACTTGACAGCTACCTTGGATGGAAAGATGGCGTATTCCACGGCGGATTTTATTATCATTGCCGCGCCAACAAACTATGATTCCGAAAAAAATTTTTTTGACACAAGCGCGGTGGAGAAGGTGATTGAACTGATATTGATGTCCACAAGGGAGCGGGAGGATAAGCCGCTAATTATTATTAAGTCCACTGTGCCTGTGGGGTATACAAAGTCTGTCCGAGAAAGATACCGGGCGGACAATATTATTTTCAGCCCAGAATTTTTGCGGGAGTCAAAGGCGTTGTATGATAATCTTTATCCGTCAAGAATTATTATTGGTCAATCTGCTGCCGATCAAAAAGCACGTATTTTTGCGGAGCTTTTACAGCAAAGTGCCAAGAAGGAAAATATTGAAACTCTTTTTATGGGCTTTACTGAGGCGGAGGCAGTAAAGCTTTTTGCAAATACATATCTCGCGCTTCGGATATCCTATTTTAATGAGTTGGATACCTATGCAGAGATAAAAGGGCTAGATGTCGCCTCGATTATCCGGGGCGTTTGTCTTGATCCGCGCATTGGCGATCAGTACAATAACCCTTCATTTGGTTATGGAGGCTATTGTCTTCCAAAAGACTCCAAACAATTGTTAGCGAACTATGAAAATATCCCCGAAGAGTTGATTCGTGCGATTGTGCAGAGCAACCGCACCCGCAAAGATTTTATTGCAGATCGCGTTCTGGCAAAGGCGGGGTATTTTGACTATTCGGGGAATTCGATGTGGAGGCAAGCAGAAGAACATCGGGTGGTGATAGGGGTGTATCGCCTGGTGATGAAGTCAAATTCAGACAATTTCAGACAGAGTGCGATTCAAGGTGTAATGAAGCGGATAAAGGCAAAGGGAGCAAGTGTGGTGATCTATGAGCCAACACTGCCGGAGGGGAGTACATTTTTTGGAAGCCTTGTGGTGAATGATCTGGAAAAATTTAAGAGGGAGTCCGACGCGATTATCGCAAACCGATACGATCATTGTCTGGATGATGTGAGGGAAAGAGTCTATACAAGGGATCTATTTGGAAGAGATTGAGATAATTGATTTACAAAAATTTCCTATTTTGCGTATAATTAGAATGTACCATAGGTATTTCTTTGATAAACAGCTATATTTTTTACAACTTTTTAATTTTTCTTCCCAAAACTCCTTTCCTAAAATCTAATAATGTGATAAAATACAGGAGATCCGGATTGCAAGGAAATGAGCGGCGTGAAAATTATCTCTCCATGCCTGCCATCTGCCGGAGGTTTTTCTTATAGTCGGAGATCATTTGAAGATTGTTCTGACTGGGAGAAAAGAATTGTGGCATCTGCCATAAAGACAGCATCCCATGATTTTAGGGAAAAAGATTAAAATGGAAAGTGAGGTTCAAAAAGAAAATGAACGAACAGGCCTATGAACAGGAGATTAGCTTAGGCAAGGTGTTTTATCGAATTTTTCGTGACTGGCGGAAGATTTTTGTGATTGCCTTGGCAATCGCCGTGATTGCGGGAGCAGGAAATTTTGTTCTAAAGAAGCTAAAGAGTTCCGATCCGGAATATATCAGTACGGCGGAACAAAACTATGAGCGTGAACTGGCTGCATTTCGCGCGAAGGGTGAGACACTTGAGCGCGAGATTACCAATTTGGAGAAAGCGCGCACGGAGCAGGAGGAGTACAATGCAAATTCTGTTTTGATGAAGATCAATCCATTCCGCGAGCGCAATGCATCCCTGCAGTTATATGTGTCGACGGATTATCAGATTTTGCCGGGAATGGATTATCAAAATATTGATCTCTCCAACCGTATTTTGCATTCCTATATTACTTATATGACCAATGGTAATATGTATCAGTATATTGCGGATCATTTGTCGGAATCGATGGAACTGCGGTATTTGGAGGAAATTCTTACTGTTTCGGAAGATCTTGACAACTGTATGGTGACAATCAATGTGCAGGGCGTGGATGAGGCGATGTGTGATGATATTCTTTCCTACGCGCTGGAAGGAGTTTTGGAAAAGCAAAAAGAGATTACGGTAACGATCGGCAATCATGAGTTAAATGCGGTAAACCAGGCATCCTTTGAGGCTGTGAATTTGGAGCTGGATGAATTGCAAAAGACCAATCTTCAGTATGTTTCGGATTTAAGTATCAATCTTCAGGAGAAGGCGGAGGAACTTAAGACGTGGAAGAATTCTGCAGAGCCGCAAAAAGAATATACAACAACCAGAATTATAAAAGGATCCATCAAGATCTTGATTTTGGGTTTTATTATCGGTGCAGTGTTGGCGGCAGTTTTCATTGCCTTCCAGTATATTATGTCGGATAAACTTCAGGATGCGAAGGAATTAAAAAATCGGTTTGGTCTTCGCGTGATCGCACAGATTCCACAGGTACATAAAAAGCGTGTCTGGGTGGGATTTGACCGCCTGTTTGCGCACATGGGAGGACTATCGATGAAGGAGAGTGATGCGGGGAATTTAGCGATGGTAGCGGCGAGAAGCGTGCAGGCGGAGCTTGAGGCGTTGCAGGCAGAAAAGAAAGAATCTGATGCTTCGGGAAAGGTAAATCTTGTCTGCACGGGAACGATTGATCAGAGAGAAATTGAATCCCTTCTATCCGGCATGAAGTGGGAAAAGGGGTATTCGGTGGAGCAGATCCCAAGTATTTTGCGCGATCCGTCGGCGGTGCCTGCGGCGATGGCAGCGGATTATGTTGTGTTAATAGAAAAGCAGGAGGAGAGTACCTATACGCAGATTGAGCGGGAATTGGAGGAGCTTGCTGCGTGGAAGAAGAAGGTGCTTGGCGTGATTGTGATTGGTGTGGATGCTATACCGTAATTACGTAATATCATAATATTGAAGTTTTGAGGAGGGGCAGAACCAAAAATTTCCGGTTCTGCCCCTTCTTTGTGCTCACGCCCCATACAGAGGAAGAATGCCACTGAAGTTTTCTCTTTCAAATAGTTTTCCAAAAAATACTTTGCGATTCTTTAAAAGAGAGTATATAATAGAAGATAAAGAAAAAAGCAGCGGAGGAAAGCAAAAAAGAAGCAAGGGGGATTTCTATGAAAAACAGAAAAACTATCGGTATAGTGATTGGGCGACCTGATGAGTCATTTCAGAGGACGTTTTTAAAAACAGTTGGCAGGGAGGCATTCCAGTATAATATGGATGTATTGGTGTTTTCCTGTATGCTGCGCACGGGGGGATATACGGATTATCAGCTTGGCGAGGCGCAGATTATGGAGCTGATCAATTATGATTTGCTTGATGCGATGATTCTTGTGCCGGACAGTTTACAGCTTCAGCCGGAGTTTGCAGGGAAGATCGCGGCAGAAATTCGGGAAAAATTCGATGGGATTCGCGTGAGCATTGACCTAAAAGAGGATGGATACAAGGCGTTTTCCTGCGATGATACGGCGGGGATTCGTGAGGTGGTGGAGCATTTGATTGAGGTACACGGCTGCACGGATATTGCATTTATGACAGGACCTGCGACTCATCCGCACAGTCAGAACAGACTTTTAGGGTATCAGCAGGCGATGGAAAATGCAGGGCTTACGGTGGATGAAAAGCGAGTTTTTTATGGGGATTTCTGGTATGAGGAGGGGGAGCGCGTTGTCGCTGAGCTCCTGGAGGGAGAAAAAGAGTTGCCACAGGCGATCGCGTGCGCAAATGATCCGATGGCGGTCAGTATTTGTTACGCGCTGCAAAGGCGTGAAATCCGTGTGCCGGAGGATATTTTGGTGACTGGGTTTGACTGTGAGGCGGAGCCGGATGACGATGAAGATTTTATTACATCCGCCACACGTGGGATCGATCTGGCAGCGGCAAGAGCAGTGCGCTATATTGCGGAGGCACTGGACATTAGAGGAAAGCAGCATCCGTTGCTTAGGAAGTCAAATTTGATGCTGTACCAGTCCTGCAGCTGCGGCAAAAGGTTTCATTTTGGCAAGGTGTTGCCGGATAGGCGAGAGGACGCGTTTTTTGCTCTGTACAATTTTATGCAGGAACGTCTGATTATGGCAAAGGATCTGGTGGATTGTCTGTGGGAAATTGATGGCTATGCCATGCACGCAGGGGAATATGATCGGATGTATCTGTGTCTGAGTCCGGACTGGAGCAAAAGGGATGACGAGAAGCAGGAAGTTTTTACTGACCGGATGATGTTGGCACTTGATACCGTATGTTCGCAGACAAAGAAAGAGGAGGATCGTGTGCGCCTTGATTGCATTTTCGATGCGAAGGATATGATTCCCGCATACCATGCCGATCGCGGAGAGCCAAAGATGTTTTATTTTAATATGCTGCATTTTGGCAGTCATTGTTTTGGCTATATCGTGTTAGAATACAGTGGAGAACAATGCGTGTTCAAGAAACAATATCCATTCTGGGTGCGCAAGGTAAATGTGGCGTTGGAGTCTTTGCGCCGGGTCTATGCGGTAAATGATCTGTATGAGGCGGCCCAGCGCAAGGCGGTGACGGACGCAATGACGGGGCTTTACAACCGCAATGGCTACAATATTCTTCTGCCGGACATTGTGGAAAAGATGGCGGAGGATGAACAGCTTTGTTTTATGCTCTGCGACAACAATGGATTGAAATACATCAATGATACTTACGGACATTTGGCGGGGGACGATGTGATCTGCCTCTCCTCCTCTCTTTTGTTAAATATGTCGGTAAACGGCGCGGTGCGGGAATATAATTTCCGTGTCGGCGGGGATGAGTATGTCAAGGTTGCCGTGGGACATTTTACAAGGAAGGATGTCGCGGAATGTACCGCGTCCATGAAAGCACATATTGCAAGGATCAATGCCTCACACGAGCGAAATTATCCAATCTATTTAGCGATCGGATGTCAGGTATATAAAAAGGCGGAGATCTCTTCGATCGATCAGGTGATGACGGAGGTGGATGCACTGATGTATCAGGATAAGCAGCTTCTAAAGAAGGCTTCCGGTTTTAACCCGGTGCGGAAAGAATAGTTTCTTTAATGACACATATACTGAAATAAGGGCTTGTTTTTATGCTGGAGCGCGAAAATTTTGCTCTGGAATAAGTCAAAAAGTACCAGGAGGAAGGGCAGAATGAAAGAAAACGGGAACCGGGAGCGAATAAAGAATATTTTGCTGATTGCACTTTGCATTTTGCTGGCGGGCGGCGTATTTCTCTACAATTTTTTTGGAAGGGGCAAAAAGAGTGGGGAAGAAGAAGAGGAGAAAGAGCCGGAAGAGATAGATTTTGTGTTGCCGGAGGAGAATGAAGGAATTTTGAGTGCAAGGGCAAAATGGCTTTTGTCCAAGCTTGCGCCGGGATGGGAGGAGGGGTTATCCGAGAAAACGAAAGAGGAACTTGAAGAGAAAAATCTTACTTGCCAAATGTTTCGCGATTTTTTATATACCTTTTGCGATCATACAAAATTAGATTACCACGGGATTGTTTCTGTACTTCCGGAACGACTTTTGCAGGTGAAGGAGACGGATGAACTCTATCTTTCAGAATTTCTTTCTATTTATGAACAATTATTGGGAATGTTAACAGAAAGAGCTTCTGAGGGGGAGAAGGGGGGTCTGCCGGAATACCGCGATTGTTATGTCCTGTTGATTGAGGGCAAAAAGCTTTACGATGCAAGGGGAAATACCTACCACTATGAGAATTGCGAGGATTACAGCGCGATCTTTGCCGAAGATTTGGAAGTCTATCCCAAAAAAGATCCGCTTGCGGAAAAACTTTTTGGAAAACCTGCACACCGCACGGTTTCTGAATATAAAGACCGCGTGGTTCGGGCACTTTGCCTGGGGGATGAGATGCTCTATATCAGGGAAATGTTAAATGAGGAGGTGCAGATTCCAAATGTGTGGGTGATCTCGGCAAAGGAGAGTAAAGTTTTGGCTTTTGTCCACGGGTACGAGGTGGAGTATAAAACGATCCTTCCGTTGGCACAGGCATTTGAAAATATGGTTTGTGATTTTTTGGTAAGAAACGGTGAAATATTACAAATTACGGTAAAAAAGGATGTGGTGCAGGGAAAAGTGCTTCTGACCTCAGACAGGGAGATTGAATTGGCGGGTTATGGGCGGTTGCCGCTCTCGGAGGATTTTCGAATCTACAAGATCTATGGGGATTTGGCGATGGAGAAGACGAATCGGATTTTGGTCGGCTACTCCATCACAGATTTTGTGGTGGAAAATGGGAAGGTCTGTGCCGCGCTGATCAAAGAAAAGTTAAAGGCGGATACAATACGTGTTCTGATCAATACAAGCGGATATAAGTCCTACTATCATGAAAGTGTGGTTTTGACGGCTGACCGGGAATTTACAGTGACAAGGGGAGAAAAAGTACAAAAGTACAAGGCGGGAGAAGAATTCTCCCTTACATTTAAGAAGGAGAAGGGAAGCACTGAGCGCGTCTGTGTCGAGACGGTGGGCGGGGAGGGAAAGATTATCCTGCGCTCAGTCAAGCGTTCTTACGGCGCACCAGCCTATCGCGGTTGCATGGAGATTGTGGCGGATAAGGAGGGGCTTTTGGTGGTCAACGAACTTTCGATGGAAGAGTATCTCTATGCGGTCATTCCAAGCGAGATGCCGACCTCCTACGGGGACGAGGCTCTTAAAGTGCAGGCAGTCTGCGCGCGCAGCTATGCGTTTAACCAGTTGATGGCAAGCAGATTTCGCTCATATGGCGCGCATGTGGATGACAGCGTTAGTTCTCAGGTATACAATAATGTGGAGGAAAATGAAGCTTCTATCCTGGCGGTAAAAGAAACTTATGGGCTGGTGGCGGCACTGGACGGGGATGTGATCACGGCGTACTATTATTCCACTTCCTGCGGACATACGGCAAGTTATCATGAGGTGTGGGAGAATGCCTCCTCCCTTTCCTATCTGACGGGTTATTTGCAGAATGAGCAGAAGGAGGAAGTGGATTTTTCTGTGGAAGAAGAATTTCGCAAATTTATTTTGTCGGAGGAGATCAAGACTTATGACAGTGGATTTTCCTGGTATCGATGGAAGGTCACACTGCCCTTAGAACAGTTTACCAGACAGTTGCAGAAAGCGACGGGGCTTGACACAGTAGAAAAAGTGGAGGTGACAGAGCGCGGAAAGAGTGGAATTGCCCTGGAAGTTTCTGTGACTGGAACAAGAGCGGATGGGGAGGAGAAGGGAAAAGAAACCGTTCCTATCCGCTATCAGACCGCAATCCGAACTGCATTTGCGCCAAGGGAAACCCCGCTTGTCCGAAAGGATGGAAGCGAGGTAAAGAATATGACTCTGCTTCCAAGTGCGTTTATTGTGATTGATGAGGAAAAGGTGGACGGGAAACTTACGGCACTTACACTTTCGGGTGGCGGCTACGGACACGGAACCGGCATGAGCCAAAACGGAGTAAAGGGCATGGTGGAATCAGGAAAAAATTATGAGGAGATCCTTGCCCACTATTATACGGGGACGGAATTGATATTCTTGTATTAGTATAAAAATATTTTATTTTTTATGGGAATCTGATAGGGATTCCCTTTCTTTTTTGCGCGCCTGTCGATTTTCACGCAGTTTGTGAAACGCCTTGTGAATTACAGGGTTCGCCAATATCTGGTTAAGTTCCGCGCCGATAAACATAATGTACATACAGGAATAAAACCAGAGCATACAGAGGACAACGGCGGTTAAACTGCCGTAAGTCGCGGAGTAATTGCTAAAATTATCGATGTAAAACGAAAAGAGGTAGGAGAACCCAATCCAGCCCGCCGAGGCCAGAATCGCACCGGGAAGCTCTGCGAAAAAGGAGGACTTGCGGTTCGGCATTGTGATGTAGACCAGCGTAAAAAACAAAATCATCAGGCAGAAGCCGACTAATGTACGCACACTGATAATTAGGAGTGCCATCTCCGACAGGATCGGCACATGTTCTAAACTCCACAAATAGATCTGGTTGCCGAAGATAAAGATAAAAATTACCGCGACGATAAGCACCGCAAAAAGCAATGTATAGAGTGCGGCGAGCAGGCGGGTCAGAAAATAATTGCGCTTGCCGTTGGAATGGTAAATCGCGTCTAACCCGTGTACGATCGCATAAAACCCTTTTGAAGATGTCCAGAGTGTCGCGATCACCGTAAGGGAGAGTACAGTGCCATTTGATTTTTCCAAAAGTTCATCCAGGATATCGGATATGTAGGAGGATACGGCCTGCGGAAAAACGGACTCTGTTGCGGCGAGCAGATCCGGCTTGGAAAAGGGCAGGTAGTTAAGCAGTGTCAACAAAAACATGGCGAACGGAAAAAAAGAGATAATCATAAAAAATGCCGCCTGTGCAGAAAACGCTGTGACATTGTCCTCGCTTAATTTTTTGGAAAAGGCGTTGATTAGACGGATCAGGGAACGGATCATAGGTGCTTTCTCCTTCTTGTGTTTTCCTGTTATTTTACCAGAAAATTTAGGAAAAGTACAGCACTCTTTTTTTTCTGCGAAAACTCTGGTTCGTATAAATTGCGAAAAAGCGGGGATTTTATAGGAAACGAACAAAATACTTGCGTTTTAGAAGGAAAGGAGTAAAGCGGCATGGAACAACAACAGAAAAAATCACCCGGCAGGCAAAGTTTTTCGTTTGACCGTGGAGTCTATGTCAGTGGTATGGCAAGTGTGGCCGGAAAGCTTGAAAGTGAAGGACCGCTCGGCGCGTATTTTGATATTATCGGGAAAGATGATATGTTTGGCGGGAAGACCTGGGAGGAAGCAGAAAGCAATATGCAACTTGAAGCGGCAAAGCACGCGATTGGCGATGCGAATCTCTCCCCCGACAAGATTCGCTATATGGCGGGCGGAGATCTTCTTGGACAGCTGATTGCGACGACGTTTGGCGTGGAAAAACTTTCCATCCCGCTGCTCGGACTTTACGGTGCATGTTCGACAATGGGAGAGTCCCTACTTGCCGGGGCGGTCCTTGTGGACGGGGAATATACAAATCATGCCTTAACCATTACGTCAAGTCATTTTGCGGGGGCGGAGAAACAATTTCGTTTTCCTCTTGCCTATGGAAATCAGCGGCCTATGGCGGCGACCTGGACGGTGACGGGGAGTGGTGCAGTAGTGCTTTCCTCCACAAAGGGAAAATATAATGTGCGGCTTTCCGGTGCTACGATGGGGCGCGTTATCGATTATGGGATAAAGGATTCAATGAATATGGGCGCGTGTATGGCACCGGCGGCGTGTGATACCATCTCCTGTCATCTGGACGATTTTCATTTGCAGCCGGATTACTATGACCGGATTGTGACCGGCGATCTTGGCGTGGTGGGAAAGGAGATCCTTTTGGCACTTTTGCAGGAGAAGGGATTTGATATCACGGCACAGCATATGGACTGCGGAATCGAGATCTTTGACGCGGCAAGACAGAAGACGGATGCGGGCGGAAGCGGATGTGGGTGTTCTGCGATCACGCTGACGGGATATCTGTTAAAGAAAATTTCGGAAGGGGTGTTCCAGCGCGTGCTTTTTGTGCCGACGGGCGCGTTGCTTTCTACCGTCAGCTTTAACGAGGGCAACAGTGTGCCGGGGATCGCCCATGCGGTGGTGTTTGAATATTGTGGAAAATAGAAAGGATAGGGGAAGAAAATGGATTATCTAATTGCATTTTTGGTGGGTGGAGCGATCTGCGCGCTGGTGCAGATCTTGATGGATATTACCAAACTGCTCCCTGGCAGAATTATGGTGATGCTCGTCTGTCTGGGCGCGATTTTGGGAGCTGTGGGAGTGTATAAGCCCTTTGCAGAGTGGGCGGGAGCAGGAGCAACTGTCCCGCTTGCCGGGTTTGGAAATATGTTGTTTCAGGGAGTAAAAAAGGCCATAGATCAGGATGGATTTTTAGGATTGTTTAAAGGAGGGCTCTCAGAGACAGCCGTTGGAATTTCCGGGGCATTATTAATGGGATATTTAGCGGCGTTGGTGTTTAAATCAAAACCAAAACTTCCGTAAAAAAAGCATAGATCGGGCAGAAGAAAAGTTTTTGGCAAAAAAACCGAAGGAAGAGAGGTAAGATTCTCTTCCTTCGGTTTTTCTTACTTAAATTTACCGATCTAAATTTTAGTCAATCCATTCATCTTCGTAGTCATCCTCTCCTGGTTCATCCTCCTCCGGTTCGTCTCCCTCCTCCTCAGAAGGGGTCGGTGTTGGCGTTGGTGTTGGCTTTTTGGAAGGAGTCGGAATATCCGGTTCCCCAGGCGGTGGCGGCAACGGTATATCCAGATCGCCATCATCATCCGGATTGCTTGGATCTTGTGGTTCATCCGGCTCTGGCGGAAGAATGCTTTCTGCGGTGTGGATCGTACAGGTAACAGCATCCTCCCCGGTTGGCAAAAGATTTGGCGTGTCATAGGTCGGGGAAGTTTCCTCTTTTATTAGGAAAACTTTCTCCGAGGTCGTTTCCGGCGGGCAATATACACTTGCTAACTGACCGGAGACACTGCACACCGAAGCTTTGACATGGCAGGTACACTTGACATTTGGCACTGTGCCCTTGGCAAAAATCTCTGTCTTTACACAATTGACCTGATCGCAGAGTCCAGTAACTGCCAGATTACCGCATTTTGTGCAGATAGTCGCGGAAATAATGGAGTCCGGAACAGGGAAGCTAACCGCTTCTTTCTCCTTTACCACATGGATCTGCTCCATAATTTTGCGCCACATATGCTGGTGGTAATTTCGGTTGATCTGTTTTACATTATTGTCAAATCCCGTCCATACGGCAGCAGTATAATATGGAGAGTACCCGACAAACCACAGGTCAGTATAGTGGGAGGAACCTGTTTTTCCAGCGATCGGCATCCCGGAGACTTTGCTTTTTAAGTCACTTACATAGGTCTTGTAATCCTCGTTTGAGGAGGCATCTTCATCCGATATAATCCCAAATTTGCGCTTTGCATAGGCAGTGATATAGTCATTTATCTCCCCTTGTTTAAATGCCATGTTTGTTCCGGTACCAATCGTGGTAGTATCGCACATCGCATTGGTTAAAAGGTAGGAGGTCGAAGTCTTGATCACCTGTGTGGAGGCAGAGTCATTGGACAAAAGTACTTTTCCATTATGGTCAAGTACTTTTGTATAAAGCACCGGACGATTGTAAATTCCATTGTTGGCGATCGTTGCATAGGCGGCAGTTAACTCAAGATTGGTCACGCCGTTGGTAATTCCGCCAAGGGCTAACGGAATACCGATATCACTGTAAACTTTACCATTCTCACCTGTCTGAGATTCTACAAGAGTAGTAAACCCTAATTTTTTGAGGTAATCGAACGCCACCTGCGGGGTTACCTGTTCCATCACGCGGCAGGCGACAATATTCATCGAGCGGTAAATGGCGCGTCTGATTGGGGTCAGTCCCTCGTAGACTTCGCCGTTCCAGTTGTCTACTTTTGTGTTGGTGCCGGGATAATGGTATTCCGCATCATCCGCCACAGAGGCGAGTGTCATCCCCGCCGTGTCAAGTGCCGGGAGGAAGGAGGCGAGAACCTTGAATGTGGAGCCAACCTGGCGCAGTGTGCTAGTCGCGCGGTTTAATGTTAAACTCCCGATCTTTTCGCCGCGCCCCCCATAGAGTGCCATAACATAGCCGGTTTTCTGGTCAATCACCGTAAAGGAAGACTGCGGCTGCAAGGTGTAGATGCGCGGACGTTCCGCCAAGATTGAGTCCCCCTCCTCCATCATCGCGGCAATAAATTTATCGAGCATTTCATTTAACAGATCAGGATCGGTTGTGTAACGGCTGATTCCGCGATGGTTGTTCCGGTAATATTCGTGATAAAATTTTAAGTCCGAATCATTGTAGTCTTTATAGTAGGCTAAAACATGGGAGAGCTGAAAATGATCTGGTGTCTCATCCGCCCTTAAAATGGAAACTGAATAATCCTGTGTAAGCTCGTAAAATGATCCGCCCTCGTTGCCCATGGCAGGAAAATTTTCTTCGTTGCAGTACACAGAGTCCACCACAGCCTGAATCTCTTTGTCCTGCGTGGTGAAAATATCCAGACCGCCGCTGTAGAGCAAGTCCTCCGCTTTCTCAGCAGAGTAGCCAATGTCAATTAAGTCGTTTAGCACCTGGCGGATCACCGCATCGTTAAAATAGGAGTAGTAAGTTTCCTCATTGTTTTCATAGGCATAGTTTTTGATGCGGGCATAAACTTCGTCATTGACTGCTTCATCGTACTGTTCCGGCGTACAAAATTCCAATTCAAGCATGGTATCTAAGCAGCTCTGGCGGCGTTTGGCATTCTCCTCCGGGAAATTGATCGGGTTCTGGCGCACCGGAGAGAGTGCGATCGCAGCGATCACGGCGGCTTCAGAAAGCGTTAGATCCCAGACGTTTTTTCCGAAATAATTGAGTGCTGCCATCTGCACGCCAAAAGAGCGGTTGCCAAGGTTGATATTGTTCATGTAGGCAACTAAGATCTCATCCTTAGTGTAAGCGTCCTCAAGCTGAATTGCAAGGTACTGTTCCTGCACTTTGCGCGTGATCTTGTCGATCGCTTTCGGCTCATTGCCGTAGTCAAAGACGCGGATCTTTAAAAGCTGCTGTGTGATGGTACTTGCGCCGTAATCTAATAGCCCTCCGCTCTTGTTGAGAAAGGACTTGATGCCGGAGTAGCCCGCGCGCGCAATACCCGGCAGGTCAATGCCGTCATGTTCGTAGAAACGCTTGTCCTCGATGGCAACAAAACAATCCTTTACCATTTTAGGGATCTGATCGGAAGTGACCAGGATACGGTTGGATTCCGCGCCAACCACTGTCCCGGAAACAGAACCATCGCTGTAATAAATATGAGTTGTAAATTTCTCCGGGTCAATATTGATCTGAGAAAGTTCGGGCGCGTCGTCAATCATCGCCTTTGCCGCCGCAAAGATCGTGATGCAGACGAAGATGCCAAGCGCGATAAACGTAAGCAGAGCAAGGCGAAAGGAAAACACCCGCGATTTTGAGACAAGACGCTTTGCCCAGGATTTGATCTGATGCTGCCTTTTTATAATCCCTTTTTTGCTAAAATCCATAAATTCCCTCTTTTCTGATTATCAGTGATACAATCTTCCTTAGTATAGCACAGTCTGTTATCTTTGGCAAATAAAGACTTTGTGACAATTTTCTTGCGGTGTGCTAAAGTTCTTCTTCGGGCAGATCGAAAAAACCTTCCTCCTTTGTTAGGATCACTGCTTTGCCATTGGTTGCCTGGGTTAGTTTTTTTCTAAAAATTTCCTCCTTGTCCGCCGTTACAAAAAGTGTAACCGTAACTGCATTCGTATATTCTGTGTCAAGCATTGAAATATGCTCGGAGGCGGTGATATACTGTAATTTTCCAAACCCCTGATAATCTGTGGTGACAACAAGCATTTTGCCAAAGCGTCTGGTGACGAGTGTGCAGGCAGAAAGTCCCGCTTTTACTGCTGCCTGATAAGCGCGGACAAGTCCGCCCGTGCCGAGCAGCACCCCGCCAAAATAGCGTGTCACAATGGCGATGGCATCGTGAATCCCTTCCGAGAGCAGCACATCAAGCATCGGTCTGCCCGCGGTTTTTGAAGGTTCGCCATCGTCACTGCAGCGCGTGACTTCATTTTGTTCTCCGATCACATAGGCAAAACAGTTGTGTTTGGCATCCCAGTATTTTTTTCTTGTCTGCTCAAGAAAAAGGAGTGCCTCCTCCTCTGAGCGGACAGGGTGTACCGTAGCGATAAAACGCGATTTTTTTTCTGTGATTTCGCCGCAGCCGCCAATTTTTACGGCGCGGCAGATAGCAGTTGACATAATATTTCTCCTTTGGTGCAAATAAGTTTTCTTGACAAAAGGCAGAGTTTTCGTTACTATTAAATTGCTTTCAAAATAGAGGAAGTTCCCTAATTATACCAAAAATATGGAATATATGCAAGTGAAGGTGCAAGGAGATGAAAAGAAAATTACTTTTTCAAAGAAAAATCTGGTCGGTACTACCAATGCTTCTATTTATGGGGGTGATCTTTTCTTTCTCGGCAAAGACGGCTGTGGAATCCTCTCAGAGCAGCAACGCGATTGTGGAAGTATTGATGGATGAGCATTTGCTTGGGAGTGTGGTAAAAAACCCCGACAGGACGCGGGAAACACTCTCATTTCTTGTGCGCAAGGCAGCGCATATGGCGGAATTCGGGGTATTGGCTACCCTTGCTTTGTACTGGCTTACCTCCTTTTCGCTGCCCTATAAAAAGAGATGTCTTCTTGCTGTGTTAATTGCCGCCTGTTACGCGGCAAGTGATGAGTTTCATCAGCGTTTTGTGCCGGGGCGCAGCGGGGAACTGCGCGATGTAATGATTGATGCGGCGGGGGCAATACTTGGAATACTTTCTCTCAGTCTGATTCGCTATCTTATTTTAAAGAGAGCGTGCGCAAAAAAAAATGCGAGGGCGGAGCAGATTACATAAAACGGTTTTGTTTAACGTCATAGTGATAGCCAATTGTGGCAAGTATTTCCTTGATCTCGTCTTCGTTTTCGTCGAGGTCTTTACAGAGTTCGTTAAGTGACGGATAGAAGTCCCTAAGTTTTAGATTGATAACGCTAAGGAGCATTGCGGGATCGCTTGGCAGCATGGGGATCACCTCCTTTTCATTTAATGAGAAAGAACCAATCTCTATTTAAAGATATCATAACATAACAGTGGACTATTTTGCAAGGGGAGGATATCGATGGATTTATTTGATTATATGAGGGAGAAGAAGCAGGAGAGCGAGGCACCGCTTGCCTCGCGTATGCGCCCGCGCACATTGGAGGAGGTCGTGGGGCAGGAGCATATTATCGGGCAAGATAAGCTTCTTTACCGGGCAATCAAGGCGGACAAGCTTGGCTCCGTAATTTTTTATGGTCCTCCGGGGACAGGAAAGACCACGCTTGCCAAGGTGATTGCCAATACGACAAGTGCAGAATTTTTGCAGATCAATGCGACAACTGCGGGCAAGAAAGATATGGAGACTGCGGTGGCGACCGCCAAGGAAAGTCTTGGAATGTACGGAAAAAAAACGATTTTGTTTGTGGATGAAATTCATCGGTTTAACAAAGGACAGCAGGATTATCTGCTCCCGTTTGTGGAGGACGGCACCATTGTCTTAGTTGGCGCGACCACGGAGAATCCATATTTTGAGGTAAATAGCGCGCTGCTCTCGCGCTCAATTATTTTTGAATTAAAGACATTGACAAAAGAAAATATCGCGATACTTTTATCCCGCGCAGTAAAAGATAGGGAGCGCGGGATGGGAGCATTTGGCGTTCTGCTTGAGCAGGACGCGGCGGATTTTCTAGCGGATGCGGCGAACGGGGACGCGCGTGCAGCCCTCAATGCCTTAGAGCTTGGCGTGCTGACCACTGCACGGGGGGAGGATGGGAAAGTTCATATCACACTGCCCGTTGCCGCAGAATGCATCCAAAAGCGAACGCTAAAATACGACAGGACGGGAGATAATCACTACGATACTATCTCCGCTTTTATCAAGAGTATGCGCGGTTCTGACCCGGATGCGGCGATCTATTATCTGGCGCGGATGCTTAGTGCTGGGGAGAAAGTTGCCTTTATTGCGAGACGGATTATGATCTGTGCGGCGGAGGATGTTTCAAATGCTGATCCAAACGCGCTTGTTGTGGCTACAGCGGCGGCGCAGGCGGTGGAACGGCTGGGAATGCCGGAGGGACGGATTGTGCTTGCTCAGGCCGCCGCTTATGTAGCGTGTGCACCGAAAAGCAATTCCGCGATCACGGCGATCGACGCGGCACTCGCAGCGGTGGAGAAGGACAAAACCCCGCCGATCCCAGTTCATCTTAAAGACTCGCATTATCCGGGTGCAGAAAAACTTTCGCATGGGATCGGGTACAAGTATGCACACGATTATGAGAATCACTATGTCAAGCAACAGTATCTGCCGGATGAATATAAGGAGCGAAGGTTTTATCTGCCATCGGGAAATGGATATGAGAGGGAGATACAGGAATATCTGAGAAAAATAGGGAAATATATAGAAGAATAAGGAAATAAAGAATTGATGGAAAAATGGTAAGGCCGCGAAATAAAATGCGGCAGAATGGAGGGAAAATGAAAAAGGTGACAAAGGGGGCAAGGATTGCAGCAGTTGTATGTGTAGTTCTTCTGCTTTCCATGTATGTGGCGGCATTTGTCGCCGCGCTTTTAGCAAAGCCCTACTCGAATCAAATGTTTCTAGGCTGTCTGCTCTGCACAGTTTTTGTGCCGATCTTTCTGCATATTTTAATTCGGCTCTTCGCCATGATGTCGGAGCAAAAAGAGAGCGATACCACGTTGCATGAGGTGCATAAAGCTCGCCGAAAAGAGAAAAAGAGTGCTGGACAATGAAAAAGAAATCTGCTATAATAACGTGGAATTAAGAAAGAATTTTATGGGAGTGCAGCCGGAAAATTGCAGGGAAATTTCCCGGATTGCAAGGAGAGAGAAACTATGCATAATTTATTGATTGTCGCGGAGACACAGAGCTATATTATTATGTCTCTGAAAGAGAAATTCGAAGGTCTGTCCTACAAGGTAATGCTTGCGAAGGCGGATATGGAGGAAATCAGCCGCATAAAGGAGTCAATCGGTGCAATGATTGTCTATGCCGATGAGGAGTTGGTCGCGCAGCAGCAAGTATTAAATTATATCAAGGACAAAGCCATTGAGGATGATACCTTTATCTTTATTATGGGAGATATGGAAGATATCAATGCAGTAGAAAAGTTTGTCCCTAAACATATGGTTCCAATCGAATTCAAACGACCGTTCAATGTGAGTCATGTAAGTGCAGAAATTGACAATTACGTAAGAAAATTTGGCAAACATAATAAAAAGAAAATTCTTGTGGTGGACGATTCAGGGGCGATGCTTCGCAATGTAAAGGGGTGGCTTGAAGATCATTACCAGGTAATCCTGGCAAATTCGGGGATGATGGCGATCAAATATCTGACGCTAAACCGCCCGGATCTGGTGCTGCTTGACTATGAGATGCCAGTTTGCGACGGGCGGCAGGTGCTGGAGATGATCCGCACGGAAACAGAGTTTGCAGATATTCCCGTTATTTTTCTTACCAGCAAGGGCGACAAGGAGAGCGTGCTTGAAGTGATGGCATTAAAACCGGAGGGATATCTGTTAAAGACCATGCCTCCAGCGGAGATCATTCGGTCGGTAGATGAGTTCTTTGAGCGCAAGAAAGCAATAAATGGAATGCAGTAATAAGCTAATCGAGTAGAGAAGATTTATCTTCCCTACTCGCTGCGCACCCCGTGCGCCACTTCAGTGGCATATTTCCTCTGC
>CAJTLX010000010.1 GCA_910577165.1 uncultured Lachnospiraceae bacterium | reverse complement strand
TTGTACAGAGCTGCCAGTATGAGTATGACCGCGAGACAAAGAAGTATAAGACCACAGTTGCAGCAAAGGCAGAGTATCCAGTTGAAGTAAAAGAAGCAGGACTTGTTTCTGCAGTTCAGAAAACATTAAATGTATTTGAAGTAACCACTGGTACTGCTGAGGTAGCAAAGGCGATTGTTGACGCATATGGTTCCGCAACCGCAGATAACAGCCGTCTTGTTGTAGACCGCAGAATCAGCGATAAGCTCACCATCAAAGATCTTGCAATTGCAAAGATGGAGATCAAGTCGGATGTTGCTCCGAATGTAATCGTAGTTACACTGGCTGCTCCAATTGAGGCTGCTTCGGCATATGTTGTAAAGTATAATGAAATGTCCGTAGAGTTTGTTGGTGTTGAAGCAAAACCGGCAAGCATTGAGATTACTACAACAGAAGCTACCTTTGGCGTAGAAACTCCGGTTGGCATTGTAATCAGAACAATTGAGGGCGTTGATATCACAGAGAGCCAGGAAGGAAAGTATTGGCTTGAGACTGGAGAATCCGCTGATTACTATCTTGATACTACAAACAGAACAATCCTGTTCTGGGAGGAAGGCAAGAGCGCGACAGTCACAGCTGTTTATGATATGGGCTGGGATGAGGAGAAGGGCGTAAAGATTGAGGATCTGAAAGATACCAAGATTATCCGCTCCGTAAAAGAAGCAACAACAGCAATCAATCTGATTGATGGTTTCGCAGTTACAGCTGAGCCAAAGAACAACGATGATGATGTAAAGAAGCTTGAGTTTAAGCAGGGCGTTATCAATCTTGCCGTTGGCGATGCACAGTATCTGTATGCAAAGTATTCTACAACCAAGGATAAGAAGGAAGATGCATACCTTACACAGAACAATGCAGCTGACTTTGAGATTAAGTCTTCCAATGACAATGTATTAAGTGTATCGGGCAATGTATTATATCCGCAGAATGCTGGTTCTGCAAGTGTTACAATCAAGAAGGGTAACCAGACAATCGGTGTTGCATATGTCAGCGTTGTAGCAACAAGATACCTCAGCACAATGGATGTTCAGATCAGCAAGAGAAATCTTTCTGATGCAGATAACGATCAGATTAAGGTAACAGTTAAGGCAAAAGATCAGTTAGGCGGAGATATCACTCCTAATGTAACTGCTACTACAAGCAATGCATGTGTTCTTGCTACCGCTACTAATAATGAAGTTATACTCACTGCTGGTTCTGGTATGACACAAGGAACGGTTACAATTAAGTTAGAAGTTTCCTACGGCGGGGTTAAGAGACCTTACCAGTTTGGTATCAGCGTTAAGCATGTTGATCCAGCAAGCCAGGAAGATGGATATGCTGTTACCGTAAGCCAGAATGAGCTTGATACAAAGCTTAACTCCGGAAAGCATACAACGGATATCAATATCGAAACCTTAAAGGGCGGTTTCCATCTTGGAACTTATAGTGGAGTAATCACACCAATTAACAGCCTTGGTGAGATTGGAAAAGTTGGAAACACCTATACCAATGGTATGTATATCCAGGTTAGCAAGGGAAGCGATTACTTCAAGACTTCCATGGTTGGAAATCAATTCCAGGCATTAGTAAGTGGTACCGCAGTTACTACCAGTGGTGCTGCAGTTAGCGTAGCTGCACCGAGTGGAACTTATCTTGTAAGAGTATACCAGGTTAAGAATGGTGCTGCACCGTCCATCGTTGGCAGCACAACCTTCACCGTAAAGGATTCCACATCTCTTGCTGCGGAAGTAACAGGTACTACTGTAGTTGGTACAGTAACAGAGGCTAATGCATCTGCTCTTACTGCTTGTATTAACTTAAAGGTTGATGGCACAGTTACCGCTTGGGGTGCTGCAAAGGATGATATTTCTTACAATCTTGTAGGATGCAAACTTTCCAATACCTCAGCGCAGAATTCGTACTTTGTAAGAGCTATTGTTGTAGAAGCAAGCTATGACGGCAAGAACGTTAGATACGAAGTACCGGTTAACCGCTTATTCCAGAACTAATTGAATTTAGTAGTTGGTATACTCAGATCTCTTCCTGTCTTCCTGATATAAAGGATATACTGAGAGTATTGTGTGAAAAACCAGCTAAGAGGCGGGGCAATCATTGCCCCGCCTTTTGGCTATCTTGAAATTATATTAAGTAAGCAGAGAACTTAATAATTATAAAACACTCCAAGTCCCCTGCTTTTTATCCAATTAAGTAATAATTCTCTTGTTTTTATAAAGTAATCTTATCCTTCCTTTTTCTGTTATCTCCCTGAAAATTTTTCTCTCAATAGTATCTAATCAATTGATTACAAGAATTATTTATTTTCCAAATAATTCACTATGCGTTCCAGTACGCGTCAGGGTTAACACTAAAATATTATCATCTACACGATAAATCAATAACCAATCTGGTTGAACATGACATTCCCGATATCCATTCCAATTCCCAGAAAGCGTATGATCTTTATTTTTTGTAGGTAACGGTATTCCCATGGAAAGTTGATTGATAACACTATTCAGCAATTGGATTGGTAATCCTTGTTTGCTTATTTGTTTATAATCTTTTTTAAATTGTGTCGTAAATTTGACAGTGTACTTTGGCTTGCTCATGCATTTAAATCTGCGAATAATTCTTCCATATTATCATAGCCTTTTACGGATGGATCTTTCGCAATCCTTTCTGCCTCTAGCATAGCTTCTATTGTTTCTTTATTTGGACGATTTAAAGAAATTTCAAATGGAATTCTCCCTTCGCGAAGGGATTGTCTAATAAAAATATTAAATGCAGTGGAAAGGCTAATTCCGAATTCGGCGAACATCGCATCTGCTTGTGCTTTTAAATCAGAATCCATCCGAATACTAATATTTGTTGTAGAATTTGCCATACGCTCCTCCTTTTTTATTGTTACGTATATTATATGTTATTTGCACGAAAAATACAAGGATTTGCACGAAATATTTATGGAAATCAATATACATATTCTAAAATGACATGATATTTCATTATCTGTTTCTTTTCATTATCTGTTTCTTTTGTAAAACGCAGGTTTGAAAAAAGCAGGATATTCCTGCCGCCATAAGGCTTTAGAATATCCTGCTTTTAAATTTCAAGAAGTTTTTACATTAAGAATTAGTTATAAATATTAGTTCCGAATGTAACACTTCTTCTAACTGGAATATAGTACTCTAACCAATCCTGACCAATTTGTTCTGCCCAGCGTAATCTTTCGATATAGAGATTCTGTCCATTAATTCTGATATCTGTAGTATTCGCACTGCCATCATAATAAACAGAATCAGTTATATTTTGCCAGCCATTTGGTGCTGTAACTCGTACTGCTTTGCGAATTACTTCAAGAGGATTAAACTCTTCTGTTGTGACCCCCGTCCAGGTCATGCTTGGCAGAGTCTGCGAATCGCTCAAACTCAGAAGTCTGCTATTCTGTAACAGATTACTTCCCTTATACAATGCCACTACGTAATTGCCAGTAGGCATTTTCTCAATAGCACTTCTTGTAACATTTGCCAGTGCAACACCTGAACCGCTAACTGTCCAATAAGAACCTACAGTCTTCGCCATAACTGGTTTAATCGTTACATCTTTGCCACTTCCCGACTTATGACTCCTATAATCAAAGTTAGTATACTGTGTATCTAGATCGTAGCTTCCGTAAGTTACCGCAACTTTATATATTGAACCATCCGCATTTGGCGTAGTTCCATCAATATAAAGTTTCTCCACTTTGTAACCATCTTTGTCATAACCATATGCTGTAATACTTACATCTTTCTCACCAATGTTGTTACTCGTACCATTGTTTCTCGACTCAACCTTCATATCAACGGAAGATTTGTTTTGTTCCAATCGATAACTTGTCGATGAACTATCTGTAGTATCCTTTAAAGAGAAACTTACAGGGTATTGTTTTACAACTGTCTTTGCCCCATCCCAATACGTAGCCTTGCATATTAAGCGGACGTTCATGATCTGAGTTAATCTAAGACCATCTTTAACTTCTAACTTAAATTGTGGATACCCATCCCAAGTATTCCCAATTTGCGTTGCAACGCCGTTATTTTCAAAGTACTGTTTTAAATTATTATCACTTACCTCAACAGTAGGTACTACTCCACTTACAAACTGTTCTCCCAACTGATCTTTCGGATATAAAGCAATAATAAAATCTTCATTTATATCTGTATTAACTGCTTTTGTAGAATGAGCAAGTTTTGTTGTACTTCCCTGTGCAGTCAGACTTACCAGTGTTCTTCTTGAGATAATCTCAACTCGACAGGTATTTACATAACGACCTTTGTAGTATACATGGATACCAATAACATCATTAGTCGCAGTTTTTGGTGGATAAAGTTCGCCAGTTTCATAATTAACCGCTAATCTATCGTCGTTTGCAGATACAAAAGTAAAGTAATCACTTGCACTATAAGATTCATTGTACTTATCTTCAGGATTTGCTCCTATTTCTGTAATGTTTGCTTTTACCAGAAGATGATAACCACTGTCTTCAGATGCAAATGTCTTATTGTTCCAGTTTGCATTCCATCTGTTCTTCGATGTATTAGGGACAATACACCAATCAAAGGATTCATTAACATAAATATTATTGTCTGCTGGAGTAATTACGCCAAGCTTCTGGATCACTTTTGGATTTCCAGCGGTAATATTTACCCAATCCTCATACGTACCTCTTAATGTAACCTTGTAATTGCGATCGGAAGTATAGAACCAAACTCTGCGTGTACTCGGATCAAACTGATATTCGTTATGAATCAATGCCGTGTTGGTATCCTCTAATATAAGACTATTTTCCCAGCCACGATATTTATTGCAGCTTCCATCTCTGCTATCACCAATCAGAACACCTTCCGCAGTATAAAGCTTTGCGCAAACTTCCACCACGCTGTAATCCTCTGCTATATCTGTTCCATCTACAGTTCTGCGTCCGTCCAGTTCAAGACCATCGGCTATATATGTCGTAGTTGTAATGGTTACTTCGTCATGATCTTTATAGGAGATTACATAATTGGTTTTTTCATCCAATTCGTCAAACATGGTAACATTAATGGAAGAGGTCACACCTTCTGCACCATCATAGGAAAGGTTTCCAATAAAGACTTCACGTCTTGCATTATTGGAGTTTGCAAGTACTTTGTATACCTTTATAATATTCTTTGCCTCGGATACAGCAGCACCTGCATTGGTAAGTGATTTTTTTGTTTCCTCAAGTGCTGCTTTTGCATCTTCTGGGCTTGGGAAAGTCAGAACAAAGGCATTATAAGCAGACTGACGACCAGAAATTTTCGCTTTTTCTACTTTGACATCGTATCTTTCTTCTTTTGCAACAGTCGTCTTATACTTCTTTGTTTCGCGATCGTACTCATACTGGCAGCTCTGTACAACAACAGTTGCCTTGCCTTCCATGAGTGCAGTTAACTCGCCGGTCTTGGAATCAAGCTGGATGATTTCCTTATCCTCTTTGCTTCCACAGTAGAATTTCACGGTATCTGTAATCCCCTCGCTACTGCCCTCTGCATCCGTCTGAACGGCCTTGAGCATTATCGGAGCATCGCCTACCGTAAGACCAGCAGCTAACGCATCTTGGCTTTCTTTGTCAAGAGCGATGTTTGCAGCGTTCTTCTTTACAGTTACATCAAAGCTCTCCTCGATCGTTGTTTCGCCCTTTTTGGTAAAGGTTACTATAATCTTAGTACTACCAACGCTCTTTGCCTCAACAAGACCATACTTTGATACAGTTGCAACATCAGGGTTTGAAGAAACGTATTCAATTTTATACTTTTCCTCTGTTTTTAACTTCTTTCCTTTTGCTGATGCCGCCCAGCAACTCTCATAGTCACCGTTTGCATCCCCGCCAACATAGAGTGTGGCATTTTTACTTCTGACATACTTATTGCCATTGTTTGCCGCTGATGCATTCATCACCGGAAACATTGTGACAACCATAGCCAATGCCAACACGAAGGCGATCTTTCTGAAGATACTCTTCATTTTTTCTTCCTCCTTAAATATTATGATGTTTGATTTGGTGATCTTTCCGCAAATCTTCTTGACTCCTGTCAAAAAGTGTGGTAATAATGTATATCAATGGCACATTAACCTCACTTTTTTTTAAGGCAGAGTATTCGCGGTTACAATCATTCCAATAACGATTTGATTATATCAACATTCTCTGCAAAGGTCAAGCCCTTTTCGATAGAAATTGTCACTTTTTTTATGATTTGCACTTCCTCATATCAAATGGACATTTCTCGAATCGTGCAACCCCCTCCGCCTGAACTGCTGACACAATCCTCTATATTGGAAGATTATATCTTTGTCAACTGACGAGATAACTCCCGCCCCGAAAAGCTCCATCTATCAATGGCTTGGATGTGACACGCATAAACTTCGCTCTTCTACTCGGAAATTTGATTTCTCGCTCTTGACTGAAGACATAATACAAATCCTGTGTGTCAAACTTATGGCACCGTGTTGTCATTTTTAGATTATTTTCTTACGAAATTATTAAGGCGGAAAAAATTTGATTTTCTGGTACGGAAAATCAAATTTCCTCGTCCTTTAATATAGAAGAAACGGAGATATCCGCCTATGGATTCGGCAAAATATCCCCGTTTCTTCTATATCCCTCATTTTCCACTTCCTATTTTACATTCCCAAAATCTCTTCCACTGTCGCCTGCATCTGATCCCTGTCACAAACTCTTTTGTGGATCACTTCCGCGCTACGAATCTCTTCGATTGCTCCCGGCACCTTTGTTTCAGAAAGCCTTGAAAGCTCATCCACCAATTCAAAATCGCCCATGGGCTCATATCTCGGATCAATCGCCGTCATCACGCTGCGGGTAAATTTGTAGGGGCTGGCGGTAGAGGCAATTACGGTCACCGTCTGATCCTTTGTTTCTTCCCTATACGCATTATATACGCTTGTTGCCACGGCGGTATGCGTATCGATAATATAACCCGTCTTTTCATACAGCTCCTTTATGGTTCGCGCTGTCTGCTCAGTTGTTGCAAACCCACCGTAGAAATCAGAGAGTTTTCCCCTCATCTCCTCAGTGATCTGATACTTGCCCGTCCTTGCAAGCGCGCCCATCAACTCGGCATTTTTTTCTGCATCCTCCCCCGCAATCTTGTAGATCAAACGCTCCAGATTGCTTGAAATTAAAATATCCATCGACGGGGAAGTAGTCAGGATAAACTCGCGGTTTTTATCATAGGTTCCACTCTGGAAGAAATCATATAAAACTTTGTTGTCGTTTGATGCACAGATTAGTTTTCCAATTGGAAGTCCCGCGCATTTTGCATAATATGCGGCAAGAATATTGCCGAAGTTTCCGGTTGGGACTACTACATTCATGCACTCCCCATCCCCTAATGTCCCCGCTGCCAAAAGCCTTGTGTAGGCGTAGACATAGTAGACAATCTGCGGGACTAAACGCCCAATATTAATAGAGTTTGCGGAGGAGAATCGGAAACCCTTCTCTTTCATCGCCGCCGCTAATTCCCTGTTGTTGAATATGGCTTTCACTCCGTTTTGTGCGTCGTCAAAATTGCCGTGAATTCCCACCACGGTTGTATTTTTGCCCCGCTGTGTTACCATCTGCTTTTCCTGGATCGGGCTCACCCCATCCTTCGGATAAAATACAATAATGCGTGTCCCCGGCACCTCTGCGAACCCTGCGAGAGCAGCCTTCCCCGTGTCCCCGGAAGTCGCGGTCAAAATCACAATTTCTTCGCCTACATGATTTTTCTTTGCCGCCGTAGTAAGCAGATGCGGCAGGATGGAAAGTGCCATATCCTTAAATGCGATGGTCGCACCGTGAAACAATTCCAGATAATACACGCCGTTCGCCTCGCGAAGCGGTGCAATCTGTGGTGTATCAAATTTCTTATCGTAGGCACTTTCAATGCAATATTTTAATTCTTCCTCAGTAAAATCGGTAAGGAACAGTTTCATTACCTCAAACGCCACCTGGCAGTAATCCATTTTTGCCATCTGATCAAACGGCACAGAAAATGCTGGAATTGCTGTTGGCACAAACAGACCTCCGTCCGATGCCAGCCCCTTTAAAATCGCCTCGGATGCGGTTGCCCGCTCCTCTTTATTCCTCGTACTCTGATAAATAATTTCCATAACAAGCCTCCAATGTGTATTGTATCTGCCCGAACTTCGAATTTATTATACTTGAAAAGCCCCTACTTTGCAAGTGCCGTCTGATTTTTTGTTGCTCTATCCCTTTATCCATATGGCAAAGGATCTCATTTTACAAGATAATATTATTCCGTTAAAAGAAAAAACGGCATGGAGTGAAAAAGCTCCTGCCGTTCTTTCTTTTACTTATATTTCTAATATTCTCTATTTATTTCCAAAAAATTCATGACAGCCATACTCAACAATCTTTTTTAACGAGGTATCAAACCAATTTGCTTTCTTCTGTGATGTATATCTTCGCGCGAAGAAATACAGCGCGCCATCTGAGTAATCCTCACCTTTTAATGCCCTTGCAACCGCCGCCTTTGTATGCTTGGAAACTTTTACGGTATAATACCGTCCGCCCTTGCGTACTGGCGAGAACTGATAGGTTTTTCCATTGTTTTGAAACACCACTTCCTTGACGGTATCCGGAAATTCTTCATTAAGCACGCGGTTTAATACTACATTTGCAACCAAAATCTTGCCGTAAGCGTCCTCGTCCCCTGCCTCTGCCTCGACGATTTTCTCAAGCACTGCAAGCTGCTCATCGGAAAGTTTTAACGCCACATACCCCGCATTATATTGAAGGGCAAGCACGGACGGAACCTTCTCCTGCGTTTTTGCCGCCTCTTTTACCTCTGTGACAGTTTCTGCTTCTTTGTTCGCTTCCTTCTCCTTGACTTCTGTCTTAACGATCGGAAGTTGTATGCTCGCACCCTCACCCGCAGCGGCAACTCGTATTCCCGCTCCGCCTATGGCAATGGAAGCTTTCGTCCCTTTTGTGCCGCTCTCCCCGGTTGCAACAGTCGCCTTTGTTCCGGTTTCACCCGCGGCAGGTGAAGCTTTTACCGCATATTCTCCCACCGCTGTCTGTGCGGGGGTGCCAGTCTGTGCCAAACTTGTCTGATCCGATGTCTGATCGTCTTTTGTTGTCTTTGCCAAATTTTTGTTGTCCTCGCCGTTTAACTCCAATAACTGCAGCTCGTCTGTTTCCCCCAGGATACTTCCCGCCTTCTGCCTAAATTCCTGCAAGGCATTTCTTGCCGCCTCCTCGTAAGTTTCTTTCTCGACCAATAGATCTTTTCTTGCCTCTTCATTTTCTGCAATCATTGCCGCAAGCAGCGCGTTATAGACGGCCTGGTCCTCATCTGGTCCGCCAATACTCTCCGCCACGGCTGCCAATGCAAAAACAGAAGGATCTGTTCCGAGAGGAGGCGCAAGTAAAGGAATTACCCCCGCCGCTGCCATACCAAGCATCGCCGTCTTTTTGCGGCGCGCCTTCTGCCTGCGACGCTGATCTTCCTGCGCAGTATTTTGGTCCTTTTTCTTTTGGAGAAACGTTTGCAATTCTGGCATAAAAAATTCCTCTCTTTTCCGAAAGCCTCTTCAATCAAACAGGTTTCTAAAATACTTTCTATGCATCCCCCCGGAGGCGATATCTCTGTCAATAATTTAATTCCAGAAATATATGTCTCAAATTTTGGACAGGTCTCCCGTGATCCTGTGATGTATTATATCAAAGGATATAAAACTGTCAATAAGTTCCAATGTTTTTTGTTAGTTCTATACAATTATTATTTCTAAAAATTACCATAGAACATAATTTCGCACAATAAAAGTATATTTCATGCTTGAATTTTGCAGCATTTTGTTTATCCAAATATTAAGAAATTGTGAAGTGTCTGTAACATTTGCCACTTTATTTCTCTTAATTTCTCATGTTTAGAACGAAATTATACCTGTTTTTCCGGAAAAATCATGTAATATATTCGTAATAATCCTGTAATATTTTATCTTTTTCTTGTCATCTCGACATTCTATGTGGTAAGCTATAAGTGCAGCTTCCCGATCCAAATCTAATTTGCTGCACAGAAAATAGAAAGGAGCTGTTTTATTGAAGTCATCATCTAAGCCAAATCTTCCCGGAGTTTTTTCCGCCAAAAAAAAGGATGGGACATATTATTACCGCTCTTCCATCACCTATCATAGTAAACATATTAGTCTGGGCAGCTATTTAATAGCAGAGGAAGCGCATATTGCCTACCTTGCAGCATCAAAAATTCTCAACACAAAAGAAGCTCCTTTTGCGCACTGTACCGTGGAAGACTATGCCGCACTTAATCTGCCGCTCCCCTTTGAAAAATGGGTCTGTCTGCTCAATTTTCGCGACAATGGGATCTACTGCCACACGCCCATCTATCTAAAAAACCGCTTTTTTCTCTACTATTTAGATCCGTCCACCCCGTTAAAATTTGACGCGGATGATCTCTTTTATTATATGCGCCGCAAGATTATGCGGCGGGGCAAACATCTTTTTGTAAGTGATTACGGGATGCAGGTTTCCCTTCTGTCCCGCTATGGTGTCCGCAGCCACGCAGTAGCAGGCAGGGACTATCGCTTTGTCAACGGGGATGAATTGGATTTTCGCTACAGCAATATTGAAATTATCAACCGCTACCATGGCGTTACAAGAAGACTGCACCGGGGAAAGGATATTTTTACTGCGCGCATCCACATCAATGGCAATTTTCTGATCGGGCGTTATTTAACGGAACATGAAGCCGCGATCGCCTACAATAAAGCTGCTGATTTTCTAAACCGAAATGGATGTTCAAAGAATTTTCCGCGAAATTATATTGAAGAATTATCCGAGCGGGACTATGCAAAATTATATGCAAATATCAGAATTGGAAGAAAAATTCGGGAATACCCAGAAAAAAGAAATATTTTTTTTCAAAAATAGCTTATATTTTTCTCAAAATGTGGTATAATAAGATTACATTTTTTCTTCTTCCATTTTTTATAGAGAAGGGCTGCGCGCCAAAGGGATTATCCCCTGCGGTGATGCAGCCTTTTTCTGCGGTTTGGTTTTAATTGCCATGCCGATGCTGCCACCATAAGACCGGAGGCAAGTGCCTGGCTTATCATACTTGCAACAAACCAGTGCTGCGAGAGAAAATACATTACTCCCCCCTCGCTGCCGATGGAACTCATCAGAGTAATTCCGCGCCCTGCCTGATCGCGCAATATGGAAATAAAGGAGATTAATGGATTAAACAATAACAGGATTGTTCGCTTTCCGCTGATCGAATTCATCACACTTCGTATATTCCAATATCCTCTGTTGCTGAACGCTTCTAAAAACTCAAAGAAAAACAGAAGCAGTGGGAGCAAAAAGACTACAACAAACATTGCAAGATACGCGCATACGGTCGCCCCCGTTGTCTTGCGGCAGCATACGGAAAAAAAGATTCCAAAGCTTCCAATATAGATCGCGGTAACGACTAACAAGAGCAAAAAGGTAAACAGATCCGAAAACGTAATTCCGCCGATGCTGAACACAATCGAAAGGGTGGGCATGGAGGAAATGGCAAGCAAAATCACCATACTGATAGAGGCGGCGAGTTTTCCTGTCACAATATGAAACGGCGTGATCTTTGTGGAGAGCAGGATATCCAGGGTCTGCTTCTCCCTCTCCCCCGCCACTGCACCCCCGGTGGAGGCGGGCACAATAAAGAGAATCATAACAAACTCCATCGCTGCCATAACGGAATAGAGTGTTAAAATACCGGAGTAGGCGACACTCTCCCTCACGCGTCCTCCCTGGTCAAAAGTTAAATAAAATACCAGAAGTCCAAGCCCTGCAAGCAAAAAATTGTAGACCAACAATAGCACGATTGTCTTTTTTGTCCGCGCACTCTGTTTTAAGCCAATTTTATATACTGGATTTAAATGTCTCATGCCATATTCCTCCTTAGGGAATTGTTGTCACATCCAAGAACATCTTCTCAAGGCTTCCCTCCTCACGGTAAAATGAGGTGATCTGCGCCCCGCGCGCAACCAGGGCGGAAAGCAGTGCTGCTGCCTCCTGCTGTGTCCCGTCATAGGGGAAGGAAATGCTTGTGCCGCTGCTTGCAATATTTTTCACATGGGGATCGGATTTTAAAAGCTGCACCGCCTCCTCCGGAAAAGAGAGACAATGTAGGATATAGGGATTCTTCTCCTGCTGCCTACATAAAAGTGTTGGAACATCCCCCTGCATCACCAGTCGCCCTTTTGAGATCACCCCGATACTCGTACACATTTCCGCCAACTCATTTAAATTGTGCGAACTAATCAGAATCGTCTTTCCATCCGCACACAATTCTTGCAGCAATTCCTTTAACTGCATACGATAGCGCGGCTCCATGCCCGATGCCGGCTCATCCAAGATCAGAAGATCCGGATTATTGACCAGCGCGCGCGCCACACAGAGTTTTTGCTTCATCCCCCGGCTCATACTATCCACCATCTCATCCCGCCACTGCGTCATGCCAAGCATCTCCAAAAGCTGCTCTGTGCGCCGCCTTGCCTCCCGCCCATCCATGCCGTATAAAGAGGCAAAAAATTCCAAATATTCCTGTATTCTCAGATCATCATAAACGCCGAAAAAATCGGGGACATACCCAATTCTTTCCCGAATCTGGTTGGTATTTCCAGAGAGCAGACGGTTAGCAACCATCACTTCCCCGGAGTCTGCGCGCATCAACCCGGCAATAATCTTCATTGTCGTCGTCTTTCCCGCGCCGTTTGGACCCACAAAACCGAAGAGTTCGCCGGGGGCAATCTCCATGGTAAGCCCGCGCAGTGCCTGATAGTTTCCATATGATTTTCTTAAATTCCGTATTCTTACCATGAACGACCTCTCTTTTTTCTACAATCTATTCCACCTCGTCCTCAACCCCCCAGACAAAAACCTGGATTCCATTGCTGCCTGGATTATCTACTATCGCGCCAAGAAGCCCTCTTCCCTCCTCTTTCGGCAGTGCCAGAATATAAGTTTCCCCCTTATTTTCTAGTATATATTCATAATATAATTGATTTAACATATTATACTCTGTATAATTTCTCTCATTGGATGCATCAAACATTAACAAATAAAAATCCACCCCGTAATAGTCTTCCCCATCCTCCTTTACAACCTGTTTGCAATGTTCTAGTAAAACCTCCTCTCCCGCCTTGAGTTCGCTCACACGCACGGCAAAAAACGGACTGCAAATATAAACTTCCTGAAAATCCTGAGCTGTTGTATTTTTGACTGTTCCAGCTACAATCTTATCCCTGGCAGTAATCTTAACCGAGATTTTCCCCTCCTCTTTTCTTACCTGCCCCCACGCATAAAATGAGGTGTTGGAAAATGCCCGGATCGTATCCAGACAAAGCTTTGTTCCCTCCGGCAGGGCGCAGACTGCCGCCCGGTATTCCCTTGCTCTTGTCACATTTTCCTGCGGAAGATAATCATCTATCCAGCCCACTTCATATGCCCGAAATCTTGTTTCAGCAAGGCGCACATTTGCTCCTTTTTCAAGCATAATTTCCGTTCCCTCATTGGTCGGTGCTGACAAAGAAAAGTACACGGATTCCTGGTTTTTCGTGTAATCCATAATATCAATATAAGTACAGTACGGCTGCGTAATTCTTGTCTGGCTCCCTGTGATATACACCGCTCCCATCACCGTAAAGGAAAGCAGGGGCAGAACCCCCCAGAGATATTTTGTTTTCTCAAAATGCCGCAACAGCAAAAATACTGCCGGGATCAAAACAAGAATATAGCCGAACAAAATCAGGATATAGGGAAAAACGGAGATTCCATCATTGCCCGCCCGGATATCGGGCAGCTGTGTATAGAGACTGTAATTTGAATACCCATACATATCATTGTTCATCTGATCTATCTGTATCTGCGTTAAGTTCTCCAGAACCATCTCGACCATGCGATAATAAAATAGTGGATAAGTTTTTGCAGAGGATACTGTGATCGGAACCGCAAAGACCAGCACATTTCCCTTGCCCACATGGTAACACCTAAGAATCTCCACTCCTCTCTCCTGCCAGAGAACCTCATATGAAGTATCGGAATTCCACCAGTGCTTTTCCGTCTGCGCCCGCTTTACGGGTAAACTGACTGCCCTGTCCGAAAGATCGTTTACCGATTGCCCTCCGGTCATCGAATCGCCGATATATGAGGTGCGCGCCTCCCTTCCGTACTGTTTTTTTATCTCCTCGTTTGTCGCAAGTACATTCTCCCTCGTCGCCTCGTAATTGCCAATATGCAGCACAAGTTCCTGCAAAACTTCTTTTTCCTGCAAGCCAAAATTTAACATCTCCTCCTCTGACTCCACAGAACTTGCACCAACAACCAGGGTTTTCCCACCTCTAACCCACTCCTTTAAACTGGCTGATGCACTCTCCTTCTCAGCAAACGCAATTGTCTCCTTCTCCTCCAATTTTACCAGAGCAGCTTCCTCAGTTACAATAATTTCCAGGGCATCCATCGCCCGCGCGCCACACTCCATCTCCGATTCAGAAATTTCTACCAGCCGGTTTCCAAAGGAGGCAAAGTGCTGATACATCTCCTCTCCCCGATCCTGATCAAAGACTGCTGTCATCTCATACATCCCGTAATTTACGGTTTCTATTGGGACTGTCTGTTCTAGGAAAACTTCGCCCTCCTCGTTGGTCAGGGTCAGATAGAGTCCCGCAGTCATCAAATTCATCGGCAAAAGCATCTGACAAGAAATACTCTCCCCGGCAGCAAGAATTTCGATCCGGTGTTGATAAAGCACATGATTGTCCCCCTCATTCTGCATCAGCACATTCACATATCCGGAAAATTCCCTCGTCCGTGCTGTCACATTAAGACGGAGTGCAAAATCCCTGTTTGCGCGAAGCACAATCTCCGAATCACTGCCATCTTCTGATTCTTCCTGGTAGGAGAACGTCGCACTCAAAACAAATTCCTCGCTCTCCCAGGACTCTTTCCGCTCTTTTGCCGATAATAGTTCGCGCTCCCAGAGCAGAAAAAAAAGTGCGCACCAGATGATACATATTCCAATTTTTCCCATATCCGATTTTTTTCTGGCTATCTCCTCCATGAATTTGCCTCTTTTCCTTATGAAAACCGGTATTTTGCACAACTGACTTTCAATCCCCTCTCCGTTTTCCCCCTCTCTTACAGGGAAAGGGGGAGTTCTACAATAAATTCTGTTCCGTTCAAATCACTTCTGACCATTATCGTTCCCCTATGTCGCTCAATAATATTCTTTGCGATGGCAAGCCCTAACCCCGTGCCGCCCGCCTCCTCTGTGCGCGCTGCATCCACGCGGTAAAAACGCTCAAAAATACGTTCCAGATCCTTTGCCGGGATCACCTCGCCAAAATTGATAAAATGAAAACAGACCATCCCCGGCACATTTCCCGGTTCCATCAAAAGGAAGATTCTCTTGCCATCTTTTCCGTATTTGATCGCATTTCCTAAAAGATTGGAAAATGCGCGTGCCAGTAAAGTGCCATCCGCTTCCACGATCGCCCGGTCAATCTTTTTTTCGACCACAAGTTCCAAATGATTCTCGGAAATAGAAGGGTATGCCTCCTCCGTTAGCTGCTCCACCATCTTTACTGCATCGATCGGTGCCAGAGTTAAAGTTAGTTCAGCCGAACCATATTTTGTATAGTTGAACAGATCATCTGCCAGGCACTGTAAACGCTTTGCCTTGCGATAAGCCACAGAAATATAATGCTGTCTGGTCTCCTCGTTCACATCCTTTTGTGTCACCAGATCAAGATATCCAATCACGGAGGTTAGCGGCGTGCGCAGATCATGGGCAATGCTTGTGATCAGATCATTCTTTGCCCCCTCGTTCCTCTTCTCCTCCATCTCGATCTCCTCAAGTTCCTCCGCCATCGCATTGAAACTTTCAGCGATCTGCGTCAGTTCATTGGATTGGCGCACCGCGATGCGGGCGGCGGATTCCCCCGCGGCAAATCTTCGGATTCCGGCGGTAATTTCCGCCAAGTAAGCGGTAAATTTGCGCGTGAACAGCAAAAAATATAGGACAAAGAAAAAAAGTGCAAGAAAGATGGCAAGCCCCGCAAGTGCCACGAACGTTCCTTTTTTTATCCCATGTCCATCCGGTTTATTTTGCCCCACTTTTATTTCCATTATATTTTCTGCTGTCGCAGGGCTTTCTGCCTTTATATCCGGGCGGTTTTGGTATCCCAGATAATAGTCAAAATTCAGTGTCTCTTCCGGTTTTGTCTCGCTCTCCACAAGCATTAACATCCCATATACTGCAAGCCCCAACACAAAGAGCGTGAGCGCGGTAAGTACCATGCTGGCTAAAGTGTAGGCAATCATCTGCAGCTGGAAACCGAATGTTCTCTTTTCTCCCTTAACGTTCAATGCGGTATCCTACCCCCCAGACAGTCTTGATAATCTCCGCATTTTTGGGATCCATCTCAATCTTTTCCCGAAGTCTGCGAATATGCACCATAACCGTGTTATTTGCCTCGTACATCTTCTCATTCCAGACGCGCTCAAAAATTTCGTCCGTCGAAAAGACTTTGCCCGGATTCGATGCCAGAAGATAGAGAATATCAAATTCGATAGGAGTAAGCTTTACATCCCTCCCGTAGGAAGTTACACACCTCGTTTCCCGGTTGATGGTAAGGTCGCGCACAGTAACTTCCGTTTCAGGGCCTTTCTTCGCCCCCGGATTTAAACTGGTATAGCGGCGCAGCTGCGATTTTACGCGCGCTGTCAGCTCCAGTGGATTAAATGGCTTACTCACATAATCGTCCGCCCCATTGCCAAGTCCCATAATCTTGTCGAGATCGGAGGATTTTGCACTCAGCATAATAATGGGAATATTGCTCTTTTCCCGGATGCACTGGCACAATTCAATCCCGCTCATCCCCGGCATCATAATATCAAGGATCGCAAGCATAATATTCTCTTTCTCCATCACGCGCAGTGCTTCGTGTCCATCGTAGGCTTTAAACACTACAAAGCCATCGCCTGCCAGATGGATCTCTACCAGTTCTGCAATCTCTTTATCGTCATCCACCACCAATATATTTACCTGTTCCACATCTTTTCCTCCCTCTCACTTAAATTTTTATCCGCATCCACTTGCAGCAAGTATATCATAGCCCTCCCGGTAAAGTCTTTAATATTTTCTTACAAAACACAAAAGCTTTTTTACAATAAAAAACCATGCGCAAAAAAAGGAACTCCTAGACAGGAATCCCCTTTTTTGTGAGCAGCACTGTAAGCCGGGTTCTGTATCTGATGACCATCTTTCTTGACTGTATGTCGCCATACAGCTCCTCCGCCCTGTAAGCGGAACGCGACCTACCGGGAAACACGACGGGCAGCCGTATTGTTCCCCCTGCCTTTTGGCATCTTTTGGTCTTGCTTCGAGTGGGGTTTACACAGCCTTTTCTGTTACCAGAAAAGCGGTGGTCTCTTACACCGCCATTCCACCCTTACCGGAAATTTTTCCGGCGGTTTCTTTTCTGTTGCACTAGCCTTAGGGTCGCCCCCACCGGACGTTATCCGGCACCCTGCCCTGCGAAGCCCGGACTTTCCTCACAGGAAAGGGCACCCCCTCCCCTGCGCGGCCATCCGTGCTGCTCATGGTTTTTTATTGTAACATAAGCACTCCCCGTTGTCAATTTGCTTTTTTATAAGTGATAAATTTACCACAAAGACTTTTGTCTTTTATCTTCCTTTATCTCCTTCGCCAACTGCACCAGCCGACTTTTTTCACTGTGAAAGAATTCCCTAAGCATCTGCATCTGAACTTCATTACAGTCTTTTAGCTGTTCTTCTATCTCATCCAGCACGATGGCGCGCATCTTGCCCCTCTTGCTGATCTGTTCATACAAAAGCAGATCGGTATTTACCCCAAGAGCCTCCGCCACGGTCATCAGCGTCGAAAGCCCAAACTTCGTCCGTCCCTTTTCGATATTGCACATATGCGAGGCGGAGATCCCTATAATCTTTGCCAATTTCTGCTGCGGAATTTTTTGTTCCTTGCGATACTTTTTTATTTTTTCGCCGATCACTAAATAGTTCATTTCCACGTACTTTCCTCCTAAAATATCTTTAAGGTGTTAGAAGAGTCAAACCTTAAAACAGCTTCCCCCGACAAATTCCCGCAAAATGGAATTGTTCGGCACACCCTCGCTGCTGACCCCAAGGAAATAGCTTAAAAATTTTAACAGCCGTTTCGCCTCCGCATACTCCGCGCAGTCCTTATCAATCCCAAACAGAAGTGGCTCCGCAAACTGCTTTAACACCGAAAGCTCATAGATCAGCGCGGAATTAAACATCACGTCCGCATCCTCCTGGAATGGAAAAATATTTTCCTCCTCGCCCCGGCGCACGCTCGACCACATGGCAATGGTATCCTTCGCTGCGGTCCCCCGCGTTCTCGCGTCGCGCACCATACGGCGGATCAATCTGCCGTCCGTGGTCGCAATGCGATTGTGTTCATCGACATTTAACTGAGTGAGCGCGCTGATATAAATTTTAAACTTGCTCTCCCTTGGCAGGGCATAGGAAAGCGCGTCGTTTAAGCCGTGAATTCCCTCGATCACCAGAATATCCTCCGCGCCAAGCTGCTTGTATCTGCCCTTGTACTCGCGCTTTCCTGTCTTGAAGTTAAAAGTCGGAAGCTCCACTCTCTCCCCGCGCAAGAGTGCTGTCATATCCTGGTTAAACCTCCTGACATCGATCGCTTCCAAAATTTCAAAATTATAATTTCCATTCTCGTCGAGCGGCGTATCCTCACGGTTGACAAAATAGTCGTCCACCGCGATCGGCTGCGGTCGCAGCCCCAATGTGCGAAGCTGGATGGATAACCTATGGGAAAATGTGGTTTTTCCTGAGGAAGTCGGTCCGGCAATCATTACAAATTTCACATTGCCCCGATTATAGATCTGTTCTGCAATCTTTGCAATTTCCTTCTCCTGGTACGCCTCCTGCACCAGGATCATCTCCTCGGTATTTCCGGTGCTTATCGTGCGGTTTAAGTCGCCGACATTTTCGAGAGAAAGCCTTTGTGCAAAACGGTTAGAACACTGCAAAACATCGTAGAGCTTTTTTCGTGGCTGAAATTTAGGGAGTACTCCTGGCGATTTTCTCTCCGGAAGTAAAAGTAAAAATCCATCCTCGTAAACCGTCAGATCAAAGACCGGCAAGACCCCCGTACTCTTTGGCATATAGCCGTAATAATAATCGTAAAAACCACCCAGCTCATAAATATTTGTATTTGAAACCAGACGGTATCCAAAAAGCTTTTCCTTCTCGTACATCCCTACTTCATGGAACAGGCGCGTCGCCTCCTCCGTCCCGACAGTCTTTTTATCAAATGGAAGATTTGCGGCGATCAGAGATTTCATCTCCTCTTTTACCTGGGGGAGAAACGCTAAAAGCTCCGGGTGATTCTTTATCCGCCAGTCGATCTCCCCGTAGAGAGCTGCACCGAGCGAGTATTCCATGCGCACCCGCTCAATCATATGTCCGCCCTTACTCTCTAATGCCGCTTTGCTATGATCTGCTCCAACAGTTTTTTTTGTGGCATCCACACCCGTTTCCTTCTCGAAAATCCGTCCGCTCACGGTATACATTGCGCGCATCATCACAAAAATCATCCCACGCACAAGTGTACTATATCCTGCTGTGTCAAGTGCGGTGATAAATTCCAGCTTTCCATCCTGCTCCACGGATTTAAACAATTCCCGCAATCTGCCATTTAGCGAAGCCAACAAAATGGGATACTCATATCTTTGCTGATATTCCCATGCAATCTCAGCATATGTTGTCCCTTTAGCATATTCTTTTTGTTCCCCTAAAATTTCCAAGCGATACATTAGTATACTCCTTTCCTATAATTTTCCAAATATCATTCTTCCAAATCAATATATTATTTCTTAAAAAAGTCAAGAACCTCAAGAAGTTTCGCAAGTTCCTCCCTTACTTCCAAAAGACGCTTCTTCGCCCCGTCGGAGGGTTCTTCGGCGAGTCTTTGCGCGAGTATCTGTCTTGCGGTTATCTCATGTGTGATATAAATTTTTAATATCGGATGTTTTTTTGCGAGCAGGCAAGAACCATACTGACAGAGTATTTCCTGTGGCAGGTCCACTTTTTCCAAAGGCTTTTCGCCACGCTCTGCCCGCAGTGCCGTATAAAATTTTCCCCCCTGTACACACATCTCCTCCGCTGTGATTTGATACCCCGTTTTATGTAGAAATTCGCGCACCTTTCCTATCTCGGACTGCGGCTGCAATACAAGATATTTAGAAGAATTTACCTTTTCCCATCCCCTGTTTAGGATATCGATAATAAGCGAACCGCCCATTCCGCTGATTAAAATGCAGTCCGCCTCCCCAGAAGAAATCTCGGAAAGCCCATCAGAAAGCCGCGTCTTAATCCGGTCGGAAAATCCATAATATTCAATATTTTTTTTTGCCCGCAAAAGCGGTCCGCTTTTTATATCCATCGCCAAAGCGTAAGTGCAAACGCCTTTTGCCACAAGGTAGAGCGCGGTGTAGGCATGATCGCATCCAACATCCGCAAGTACACTGCATTTTGGCACAAGTGACGCATTCATTAAAAGCCGCTCTGACATCGGCAGTTTTTCCACGTCCATTTCTATTTCCCTCTCCTGTTTTGTAATACAATTTTTCTGATCTCACAAAACGGTATCTTAGAGTTCCAGATAATCTTTTAATTTCTTGCTGCGCGTCGGATGGCGCAGTTTCCGCAGTGCCTTCGCCTCAATCTGGCGAATCCGCTCCCTGGTAACATCAAACTCCTTGCCGACTTCCTCGAGCGTGCGCTGTCTGCCGTCATCCAGACCAAAGCGCAGGCGCAAAACCTTTCTTTCCCGCTCAGTCAACGTGCCAAGCACCTCGTTTAACTGTTCCTTTAGCATCGTAAACGCTGCTGCCTCCGCCGGTACAGGAAGTCTGTCATCCTCCACGAAATCGCCGATATGACTGTCCTCCTCCTCCCCTATAGGGGTCTCAAGCGACACAGGCTCCTGCGCAATCTTCTGAATCTCGCGCACACGGTCAACCGAGAGGTTCATCTCCTTTGCAATCTCCTCCGGGTAAGGCTCCCTCCCAAGTTCCTGTAAAAGCTGACGCTGCACGCGGATCAGCTTGTTTATGGTTTCCACCATATGCACAGGAATGCGGATGGTACGCGCCTGGTCAGCGATCGCTCTTGTGATGGCCTGGCGAATCCACCAGGTTGCATAGGTGCTGAACTTGTATCCCTTGCGGTAATCAAATTTCTCCACTGCCTTGATAAGACCTAAATTTCCCTCCTGAATCAGGTCCAGAAACTGCATCCCCCTGCCCACGTAGCGTTTTGCGATGCTGACCACCAGGCGAAGATTTGCCTCCGCCAACCGCTTTTTTGCCTCCGCATCCCCCTTTTCCATGCGCACGGCAAGCTCTGTTTCCTCGTCGGCGGAAAGCAGCTGCACCTTGCCGATCTCCTTCAAATACATCCGCACCGGATCCTCAAGTCCGACACCTTCCGGCACTGACAGGTCAATCTTTGAGAGATCCTCGCTCTCTGCCTCGATCAATGCCAGCTCGCTCTCATCGACATCCAACTCGTCTTCCGGGCTGATAAACTCCACTTCCGCCGGCTCCCGAAGGACATCCACTTCATTTTTTTCCAGGTAGTCATAGATTTTTTCCATCTGCTCGCTCCCAAGCTCAAGTTCTGCAAAAAAATCATTGATCTCCTCATACTCGAGCACATTTTTTTTGCTCTTTGCATATTGCAAAAGTTCTTTCAGTTTCTCATGAAATTTTGCCATGTTTTCGTCCATAAAAGATCTTTCCTCCTGTACCCATAGGTTAACCAAGATTTAAGGAACTATGCAGTTTGCCAAGTTCCTTGCGCTTCTCCATATTTCGCTGCAGCGCGCCAAAATCATTTTGTTCAAGTGCCCGCGCGTCCGCCGCGTCCAAACTATTTTGTTTTACGCGGATTACCGTGTCTGCAAATTCCTTTTTCCTGCCCTGTTCATCCATCGGCACATTAAGTTTTGTAGAAAATAATTCCGCTGCCTGCCGCTGCCTCTTTGTATCTTCAAACCGCCCGATAAGCCTTGCCGCATTTACGCTTCCATTTTTTTCTAATTCCTCAAATACCATCACCGCCACATCATGGTAAAATTCTTCGGTAAAATCTTCCGGACTAATCACGCCCCGAATCCGCTCAAATACTGCAGGCTCCTCAATCAGTCTGGTAAGCAAAAGTCTCTGCGAGCGGCGCATTCCCTCCTCAGGTTTGCCCTTTCTCCTTGTATCCTCATTCTGATATCTTCTTGTTTCCTGCGCAACCCTGATGCTCTCGCCCTGTGCGCCGTAGCGGTTGACTAATTTTCTTAGGCTCTCGTAATTTATCTGATACTTCTGTGCCAGTGCCTCCGTGTAATTGCCGCGCTCAAGCTCCTCTGGAAAGATAAGCAGCTTTTTTGCCATCTCATTGTAAAAGCGCGTCTTCTGTTCCGGATCAGCGAGATCATAGTCTTTCTGCAGAATCTCAATTTCATAGAAAAAGCTATTTTGTGCTTGATCAACGCGCTTTTGATACTCCTCCTTCCCCAGTGCCTTAATAAATTCATCCGGGTCCTTGTAAGGGCGCATATCAACAATGCGCGTCACAATCCCCGCCTCCTTTAAAATTGGAATGGCGCGCTGTGCTGCCTTCACTCCCGCACCGTCGCTGTCGTAGGTGATAAGCACTTCCTTTACATAGCGCGCTAAAATTTTCGCGTGCTGCGTCGTAAGCGAAGTACCAAGCGAGGCGACCGCGTTTGAAAATCCTGCCTGGTGGAGCGAAATCACATCCATATAGCCCTCGCAGAGCAAAAAGAAGTCTTTCCGGCTCCCCCTGGCAAGATTTAAGCCGTACAGATTCTGGCTCTTCTCAAAGATCGGTGTCTCGGGGGAATTTAAGTATTTGGGCTCTCCCTCCCCTATCACTCTTCCGCCAAAAGCGATAACCCGGCTGTTCACATCCATGATCGGGTACATCACACGGTTCCAAAATTTATCGCTCACCCCGCGTTTCTCATCCATCGTAATCAGCCCGGACTGGCGCAAAACCTCGTCCTCATACCCCAGATTTTTCAGATATCTGTACAGATCATCCGAATATTTGTTCGAGTACCCAAGCCCAAAATGTACGATCGTCTCGTCGCTTAGCGCGCGCTTTTTTAAATACTGCATCGCCGCCCGCCCCCGCTCGGATTTTAACTGATAAAAATAGTATTTTGCCGCCTCCTTGTTCGCCGAAAAAAGTTTTGCCTTAAATTCTGATGCGCGTCTTGCCTCCTCGGAATACTCTAAGGCGGGCAGCTCGATACGCGCCCGCTCCGCCAACATCCGCACCGCTTCAACAAAGGTAAGATTCTCGTACTCCATCAGAAAAGTAAAGACATTTCCTCCTTTTCCGCAACCAAAACAGTAAAACATCTGCTTTGCGGCACTCACCGAAAACGAGGGAGTTTTCTCATTGTGGAATGGGCAGCACGCCATATGGCTTGCACCTTTCTTTGTCAAATGCACATAGGAGCCAATGACATCGACAATATCATTTCTGGAGCGTATCTCCTCCACCAGTTCCTCGGGATAATACATAATTTCCTCCGTTAAATATACTTTTCTATATTAAAATACATTCCACGCGTCCGGTATCATAATCTCCCTGTACTTCTGCACAGCATAGTGATCGGTCATCCCCGCAACATAATCGCAGACAACGCGCCAATTTGCCTCGCCACCCTTCTCAATCATATAACGGTATTCCTCCGGCAAACGCTCCGTATGTTCTGCATAATAAACATAGAGCTGTTCAACCATCGCTTCCGCCTTTTTCTCCTCGCCCTTTGCTATCGGGTTAGTGTATACATTTTCAAACATATACTTTCTAAGTCCGGTCATCGCTGCAAATACTTCCTTTGACATACGAATATCGCAGGAATCCTCACTCTGTATTACAATATCGTGAATCATGGTATCGAGGCGTTCTCTGACGCTGTGACCTAAAATTTTAGTGTACTCCTCTGGAATTTTCCTCTCCTCAATAATATGCCCGCGAACAGCATCGTCAATATCATGGTTAATATAGGCAATTTTATCCGAGAGCCGCACAATTTTTCCCTCCAAAGTCGCAGGATTTCCTGCGGTCTGATGATTTAAAATTCCGTCGCGCACCTCTAAGGTAAGATTTAATCCTTTCCCATTTTTTTCTAAATGATCCACCACCCGCACACTCTGTACGCAGTGGTTAAAACCTCCCGGACAAACACGGTTTAGCGCGCGCTCTCCGGCGTGTCCAAACGGCGTATGCCCAAGATCGTGACCGAGTGCAATCGCCTCTGTCAAATCCTCGTTCAGGCGCAAAGCTCGCGCGATGGTGCGCGCATTCTGTGCTACTTCTAATGTATGCGTGAGCCTTGTGCGGTAATGGTCACCCTCCGGTGCCAGAAATACCTGGGTCTTTCCCTTTAATCTGCGAAATGCCTTGCTGTGCAAAATGCGATCGCGGTCGCGCTGGTAGACGGGGCGCAAATCACAGAGATCCTCAGCGCGCTCGCGTCCCCTGGAAGCATCGGAAAATGCGGCATACGGGGAAAATAACTGATGCTCCCTTGCCTCCTGTTTTTCTCGTATACTTATTTTTTCTTCCATTTCACACTCCATTCCTGTAAAACTGACAAAATACCCCTCTACTTATATTATTCTGCCGACAAAGTAAATTCTCCTTTTTCTAAAAAAAATTTTTTTGTCCGCGAAAGGGCACCCCCCATCCAGGAAGATGCCCTTTATCTTTATATTTCCATTTTTTGTAAATTTATAATTTTTTTATGCGCATCCCCAAAAGGGCTATAGATCTGGTAATTATTTAACGCCAGATCTATAAAAAATTAGAAAAACAGCCGTCCCACCTGGTAAACTAAAGTTGCCATCAGCCACGCGATAAAAAGCTGATAGAACACCGTCGCCACCGTCCATTTAACCGATTTTAATTCCCGGCGGATCACGGCGATCGTCGCTACACACGGCGTATACAACAGCACAAATACCATAAGCGCGTAAGCGTTTAAGGCAGTGAAACCAAATTCTGCCAGAACAGCAGCAAGTTCCGTCATCCCTGCGGATGAACTCGCATTCCCAATGCCAAAAAGTACGGAGATACTTGACACCACGACTTCCTTTGCTGCCAGCCCCGAAATCAGGGCGAGTGCGATCTGCCAGAGTCCAATGCCCGCCGTGGAAAGAATAGGAGCGATCGCCCTGCCAATTATCGCGCCAAAACTTTCGGACATCTCCGTAACCAGTCCTTTTGTACCAAAATTTAAGATAAACCAGACAAGAATCGATGCGATAAAGATTGTGGTTCCCGCCTTGGTCAGATAATCCTTTACCTTCTCCCAGACATAGATGGCGATCGTGCGCGCATTCGGCACCTTGTATTCGGGCAGCTCAATAAGGAGCGGGTTTCCTGTATCCTTCTTTGCCCTCCTCTCTATCCGGCTCATCACAAACGCCGTTGCAATGCCGGTTGCCATACCGAGCAAATACATTGAAAATGCCGCAATCATCGCACTCTTCCCAAAAAACATTTGCGAGAACAGCACGTAGACCGGCAGTTTCGCCGAACACGACATAAACGGAGTGACAAAGATCGTCCGTCTGCGGTCAGCGGGATCTTCTAGGGCTCTCGATGCCATCACCGCCGGCACACTGCATCCAAAACCCAGAACCATCGGGATAAATGCACGCCCCGAAAGTCCTAGTTTCCCCATCAGTCCGTCCATTACATAGGCGACGCGCGACATATAGCCGCTGTCCTCCAAAAAGGCAAGTGCCAGAAAAAGAATAAAAATATTTGGCAGAAAGGTTAGTATCCCGCCCACTCCCGAAATAATGCCGTCCACAATCAGGGAAGTCACTGTCGCATTGACCTTCGCCGCCGCAAATCCCTTTTGCACCGCCCCGGAAAACCAGCCGAGAAAATCCTCAAAATAGCCCTTTAGCCAGTCCCCGATAAAAAAGGTCAGAAAAAACACTGCTGCCATAATCACCAAAAACATTGGAAGTCCGAAATACCGATGGGTTAACAGCTTATCAACCCTGTCCGTCATTGCCGCCTTGGTCTGCTTGTTCACCAGACATTCCTCGATGATCTCCTCAATAAAATCATATTTTTCATTGATGATATCCGTCTCGTAGCTGCGGTCAATAATATCGGAGAGATCAAGCCCGACTTTGGCGACAATCTCCTCATCCTGCTCAAGCAGCTTTAGTGCGTGCCAGCGATAATTTGAGCTTTTAAAACCCGCTGTCTTCATCCGCTCGGTCAGCTCGTCGATCTTATCCTCGATCACATCGTCGTAAACCATCGCAAATTCCTCGTGATGGTTGTGCCGGTGATGGCTTGGCACCTCCCTTTCCGGGTGCTGATGTTCTAAGATCGCCTGCCGTTTTTCTTTGTGGTGCGCGACGGTGTGAATCAGAATTTGCAGACCTGCGCGCTTTCTGGCCGAGACGGGAATGCAGGGAATGCCAAGCATTTCCGGCAATCGGTGCAAATCAATCTCCATCCCGCGCTCCTGCACAATATCCATCATATTCAGTGCCAGCACAACGGGTTTTCCCAATTCAATCAACTGCAAGGTCAGATAGAGATTTCGCTCTAATGCCGATGCGTCCGCCACATCGACAATCACGTCCACATCCGAGTCAAGGATAAACTGTCTGGTTAGCTTCTCTTCCATCGTGTAGGAGGTCAGACTATAGATCCCCGGCAAATCAACCAACTTGAACTGATGTTTGTGATATTTTAGTGCGCCTTCCTTTTTCTCCACCGTCACCCCCGGCCAATTCGCCACCTTTAGGCGCGCGCCGGTGTAGGCGTTGAACAATGTTGTTTTACCGCAGTTCGGATTTCCGACAAAGCCAACCTGCAATTCTTTTTCCTGCTCCATATGTATACTTCCTTCCAAGATACATTTTGATTCGTTTCCCGCGCCGGATTCGCGCCGCAAAGCGACATATTGTTTCATACTTCTCCGATTCGTGCGAGTGCGCATCCCCGGAGGGCGATATCTCTGGCAATTATTTAATGCCGGATATACAGATATGTTCTGCAATCTTTTTCCCCACGGCAAGCCTTGTCCCGCGCACGCAAAAGATCACTGATCCGCTGTGCTTGTTATTTAACACCCTTACCTGAGTCCCCGCAGTTAGTCCAAGGGCAGTCAGGCGCATTTTTGTCGCGCGCGGCAGCAGCATTTCGCGCACTTGATACACACCGCCAATAACTGCGGAACATAAATTTTTCTCCTGCATCCTTATCCCTCCAAAGAATTATCGCTCCATCCGTTCAAGCACCGCCTCGATCGCCTCCTCTTCCGAGAGAAAGGCCTTTACAATCGCAGGCTCAAACTGTGTCCCGGAACCCTCCTCGATAATGCGAAACGCCTCCTGCATTGAGTGAACTTCCTTGTAACAGCGGCGGCTAATCAGCGCGTCAAACACGTCTGCCACCGACATAATCCGCGCGCAGAGCGGAATTTCCTCCCCCTTAAGCCCCTCTGGATATCCTGTTCCATCCCAGTGTTCATGGTGATATAGTGCTATCTGCTCAGCCATTTCCCTATAATCTTCTTCCTCGATATTTTCAAGGCATTGTCGGATAATCTGCGCGCCAAGTACAGTGTGGGTCTTCATTACCTCATACTCCTGGTTGGTCAGCCTGGCGGGCTTGCATAAAATATTGTCCGTGATCGAGATCTTTCCGACATCGTGCAGCGCGGAGGCCTGCATCATATTGCGGATCGCCCGCTCATTTAGCTGATCCTCATACTCCGGCATCTTTCTTAAATGATCGGCGATAATTCCCATATAAAATCCCACGCGCTTAACGTGCTGCCCGGAATCCCTGTCGCGATTCTCAATCAGATTTGCAATATTGGCAATAATGCTGGTCTGCATTTTCTCAATCCGCTTTGATTTCTGCTGCACTAAGAGCGAAAGCTTTTTGCGGTAATCATCCATCTCCAACGTGCGCGCAACGCGCATCTTCAACACTTCCGGTGCATACGGTTTTTTGACAAAATCGTTTGCCCCCGCATCAAGGCAAGCCACCTCCATCTCCTCACTTGATGTCACCATAACAACGGGCATCTCGCGCAGATGAATATTCCCCCGGATAAAGCGCAAAACGCCCAACCCGTTTAGTCCGGGCATTACATAATCAAGCAAAACCAGATCGAAACGCCATTCTGCAAGGATGGCAACCGCCTCCTCCCCGGAATTTGCAGAAGACAATTCGTACTCATCCTCCAAACACCCCTTGGCAAATGCAATATTCATTCGGTTATCATCGACAATTAATATTTTTCTCATCGCTCCACCGCCTTCCCGTGCGCAGGTTCTCCCTGCAACTGATGTCCATAATTATAGTAGCACGTTCGCAAATCAACGTCAATTGGCGATTTCTCATTCTTTGCTGTTTTTTGTAATTTCTTCGCAATTTTCTTTTCTCCTGCTGTAGATGCAGCCGCAATAATTCTGGCGGTACAGATGAAATTCTCTTGAAAGCTCAATTGAGCGTTGATATCCACCCTTCTTTTTAAAATCTGAATACAGGTAAGCGACCTTGTAGGTATCCGACAATTCTCTGCCGATCTCATTGAGTTTTCCTGCATTTTTGAGCGGGCTTATCGAAAGTGTTGTCGTGAAATAATCAAACCCGCACTCCTTTGCTTTTTTTGCCGCGAGAGAAAGCCTGAGCCGATAGCAGGCAAAGCAGCGTTCCCCTCCCTCCGGCAATTCCTCCATCCCCTTTGCCATCGCAAAAAAACGCTCCGGATCGTAATCCCCCCAAAGTAATTTTACCGGGTACACAACGGGAATTTCCTCAATCAGCCGCGCAATCTCTGCCACCCGCTTCTCATATTCTTCCTTAGGAAAAATATTCGGGTTATAGTAAAATACAGTAATATTAAAGTATTTTGACAAATATTCCAAGACATAGCTGGAACACGGCGCGCAACAGGCGTGCAAAAGCAGGGAGGGAGTTTTCCCGTTCTCCGTAATCTGCTTTAGTGTCCCGTCCAGCACACGCTGATAATTGACCTTTGTCAAATCCTTCTGCATTCTTCTGCCCCCTCACATTAGACCGCGATACCGATTTACGCACGCGTAGATCTCCTGCTTGCGCACTGCGGCAAGTGTGGCGGGAAGGTAACTGCCCCTGCATAGGCTAGAAAGCCCATCGCACTTTATCTGGCGGTCAAGTTTCTCAACCAAAGCTTCAATATCCTGCGGACGATTCTCCAACTGATCTGCAAGTGCTTTTAAGCAGTAGGAAAGTGTTGTTGTCTGCTCAAAATCTAAAAGCTGCTCGACAAAGCTCAAATCCACAGTATCCTTGCCGAAGGAAAAGCTGTCCCTGCCAAACTGCTTTACCTTGACCTCATCGTATTTCTTTTCCAGCCGTCCGATCTTTACTACGCGCTTTTTTGCTGTCTCGGAAAAAATAGCTCCGATCGCTGTCTTTTTGGAAGAGAGCCTTTCAAGTGGAGGTTCACCTTCCATACATTCCCTTACGCGCGCGGTAATATCGAGCGTTTTGTAATTGTCCATCTGGATCACGCGGTCAGAAATATGGAAGTACGCACCGGAACTGCCCGCAACTAAAATTACGGAAACCCCATATTTTTCGTATAATTCTCTCGCCTGTAACAAAAATGGAGTGATCGGCTCTTTATCCGGGGAAACCACCCGCTGCATCAACTCGTCGCGCACCATAAAATTTGTCGCGCAGGTATCCTCGTCAATCAGGAGCAGCTTTGCTCCGGCGCGGATCGCCTCGACCACATTCGCCGCCTGCGAGGTGGATCCGCTCGCATCCTCCGTGGAGAAATCCACAGTATCTTTGCCGTTAGGCAGATCGCTGATAAATGGGGAAATATTGACATGAGCCACTGCTCTGCCATCCTCTGCGCGCACCTTGACGGCATCATCCTGTGTGATCACAAACTCCCTGCCATCCTTTGCAATATGATTGTAAACTCCCTGTTCTAACGCCTTTAAAAGCGTTGATTTCCCGTGATAGCCGCCGCCAACGATCAGCGTGATCCCCGCAGGAATTCCCATCCCCTTTACCACGCCGCGATGCGGCAACTCTAACTCTATCTCAAATTCTTTTGGCGAGACAAATGCCACCGCATTTTTCATTGGCTTTTGTGAGACACCACTCTCTCGCGGCAAGATCGCACCGTTTGCTACAAATGCGACTAGTCCTCTCTCAGAAATTGCCTCCCTGACTGCCTGTTCGTCCTCCGCAAGCTCTAAAACTGCCCTTACCTCCTCCGCGCGCAAATTTTTGTAAAAAAGCGAGCGTTTTACCGCCTGAGGGATATAGTCAAACAGGATCTTGTGCAGTTCTCCGGCATTGATTGTGCGCCCATTTGCCGGAAAACCAACTTCAAAGCGCACTAAGACATCGCCGTTTTGTATCTCACACGCAGTTCGCGCCAAAATCTCCTGCCCCGGACGGCTAACCCCAATCAGCCCGCTTTTACCCGACCCCCTCGCCTGAAAGGTATAATCCGAAAGTGTTCGCCCGAAGGTGCGCAGAAGATAATCCGAGAGTGCAACGCGCTTATATTCCTTCTCATACATATCCAAAGCAAATCCCGCCTGTGCTTTTCCCACGCGCACACTTACGCGCGACGGCGCAGCAAACGGGTCGCCCTGCACATGGTCGATCCCCAATATATAGCCTACAAACTGATAGTTTCCGCGCAGATCCTTGTAGGCAGGATATCCTTTATGGTCAATATTTTTTAACATCTGTTCCAAATCGGTCTGTGATTTCATTGCTCTCCCTCTTTCTTTTCTGCCACAGGTACAATCTCTAAAAGTGCCTCCACTAACTGCTCCATCTGCTCCTTGGTCCCAATCGTAATCCGCAGATAATTATCAATGCGCGGCTTGTTAAAATATCGCACAAAGATTCCGCGCTCCTTTAGCGCGGCAAAAATTTTCGCCGCGGGGACGAGGGGATGTGTTACAAACAAGAAATTGGCAGCACTGTCAAGGCAGATAAATTTAAGCCGCTCAAGTTCTGTCCTTGCCCAGGTGCGCGTCCGTATCACCTTCTCGCAGCACTCCCTAAAATAGGCATCATCCTCCACTGCCGCCACACCGGCAGAGAGGGAAGGATAATTCATGGTGTAGGAATTGATGGAATATTTCACATCATTCATTGCCCGGATCAATGTGGGGCTGCCCATTGCATAGCCGATGCGCATTCCCGCCATCGCGCGCGATTTCGAAAAGGTCTGCACAATCAGAAGATTTCCGTATTTTTTAAGCAGGGGAAGTGCCGATTCCCCGCCAAAATCCACATAGGCCTCATCAACAATTACCACTGATTCCTGATTGTGCCTTAGAATATCCTCAATAAAATCAATTCCCTCCGCGATCGAAGTCGGCGCATTTGGATTCGCAATTACAATTCCGCCGTTCTTTTGGTAGTAATCCTCCTTGCGGATGCGAAAATTTTCATCGAGCATCGGACATTCATACGGAATTTCATAAACTTGCGCCCACACATCGTAAAAGGAATAGGTAATATCTGGAAAAAGCACTGGGCGATCGGAATGAAAAAAAGTTAAAAACGCCACCGAAAGCACATCATCCGATCCCACCCCGACAAAAACCTGATCGTTTGCTAGACCATAATACTTTGCCAAAACTGTAGTGAGTGGCTCCGCCTTAAAATCCGGGTACAGGCGAAAGTGCTCCATATTATCGCATAGCCGCCGCATAGCCGCCTCAACCTTTGGGGATGGCGGATAGGGATTCTCGTTCGTATTGAGCTTTACCATATTCGCAAATACGGGCTGTTCCCCCGGCGTATACGGCTCCACTTTCCTAAAATTTTTCTCCCATGCATTCAAAATTGATCCCTCATTTCTATAAATATCCTCTTTTTTGTAATCCTTCTGCCAAAAATACCCCCGGACAGTTTCCTTCCTCCACCCTGTCCGAGGGCAATTTTTATCATTTCTCTCACATTTCCCACTGTCTATAATAGATAGGCTATGTAATTTATATTTTTTCCCAACAGATTATTCCTTTGTCAGAACAAAACGCCCAACCAACTCGTCCAGAATCGTTGCCTGTGCAGACAATTCCTCGCTGGTCGCGGAAGCTTGTTGTGCGGTTGCCGCATTGACCTGAACTACCTCGGAAATCTGATCCACACCCACTTCGGCCTGACGAACTGCCTCTGTCTGGTCTTCCACCATATTTTTCAAATTTCTTGAGAATTCTGCAATCTGCTTAATTCCATCCACAACGGACTCGATCGCGTGTGCCGCGCGCTCTGCTGAGCTATTGCCCTCAGCCACTTCCTTAATGGAACCTTCAATCAGCTCCCTTGTATCCACTGCCGCCTTCGCGCTCTGGTTTGCCAGTTCACGAATCTGATCCGCAACAACCGAGAATCCTCTTCCGGAATCCCCCGCTCTTGCCGCCTCGATCGAAGCGTTCAGCGACAAAAGATTGGTCTGTGCCGCAATAGATTCAATCTTGGAAATAATATCGCCAATTCTTGCCGAAGCCTCGTTGATACGTCCCATCGCCTCCATCATGCGGTGCATCTCCTCACGGCTGCTATCCGCTGCATCCGCATAGTGCTGTGCTTTACTGTAAGATTCCTCCGCGCTCTGCGCGCTCTTTTCCATCGTCACGGTAATATCTGAGATCGTCGCATGCAATTCCTCCACTGCACCCGCCTGTTCGGTCGCGCCCTCCGCAAGACTCTGCGAAGCCTTGGCTAAATCGCCGGAACCACAGGATACATGGCTTGAGGATTCCCCGATGGAAAGCAAGGTTTCCTTCATCTGATCGCGCATACCGCGCATTGACTCGTACAGCTTCTTAAAATCCCCAGTATAGCGCTTTGATGCCTTTGACTTTACCGCATAATTGCCGTCCGCCATCTCGCCGAGTACTTCCCCAATATCGTGGATAATCACATTTAAATGATCCGCCATAATCATGGCATCCGCCGTCATCTCTTCAATCTCATCGCCCGATTTAATTGCCGGGAACGGAGAGGTAAGATCGCCCTCCGAAAATGTCTTTAACCGGTTGCCAAGCTGCTTTAGCGGAGAGGTGATTCTTACAGAGATACGCTTGCCAATTCTTGTGGACAGATACATCGACCCTCCAATTAACAGGACGATAATTATACCGACCATCACGCAGGCAATAGTGAGTGTCTTTGATAATTTGTTTCCCTCACTTACCTTTACATCCAAAAGTCCTTCCAATTTATCATAAATCGAAGAGTAGACTGGTGCCAGCTGAGTCAGTGCCATCTCCTGGGCAAGTTTACAATACTCTCTGTCCGTAGTTGCCCCCAGCCTCATAATCTTGTCATCCAATTCCCAATACGTTTTTAAATCCTGTTCGATCTGATCATAATTGGCTCTGCCGTCCTCTGAAACAATCGTATCTTCAATTTTTGCAAAACTTCTCTCAAATGCTGCAATCATATCTGTATGCTGCTGCACCACTTCGTCAATTGCCTCCTGATTATCATAGCCGATCGTAGCGCGCAGTGACGAGCGAATATCCGCGAATTCAAACATCGCTGTTCCGATATCTCCCTGTGCAAAACCAAAATTGGTCAGGGCATAAGAATACCGCCATGACAGAATAAGCATGACGATCAGCCCAAATAGTGCCGCTCCTGCTGCAATCGAAGCCACTTGGAAAAAGGATCTCGTCAGCTTTTTTTCGATGCCACCATTCTTGTTCATAAGTAAAAATCTCCTCTCCGCTGATCCCAAAATACCAGGTATCCCGATGGAAGTAGAGTTTGAAAAATTTTTCTCAAGTCCGTATTTTTATTGCTGGTAGGATTAATTTTTCATAATCTGGTAAAGCAGTACCTGATTTTCTTGGAATTGTTAATATTATTCGAGTTTTATTATAACTCATTTTTTCAAATAGTCAATACCACAAAGCATGGTTTTTTCTCAATTTAATATGCGATCATGGGAATGGATTCCACATCGCGCTTACACTTTCTGACTTCTCCATCCGCTATCTTATAAATTTGACTGCTGCATTCCTTAATTTGTTCCAACATTTCTGGATAGGCGCAGGAAGTGATATCAAAAAGCCCAATATTATAGTTTTCCCCGTCAAAACGTCCAAGTACAAACTGATCATAGCACTGAAAATAATGACATCCCACCCCGTTCTTGTGTGCAGCGACACTCTCGCAGTAATTGTGGTAGGCAAGTCCCCGCTCCCGCTGATTCCTCACCCCTTCAAGCCCCGTAGCACAAGGACCAGCATCCAGTGCCCCGAAATGAAATTCTCCGATCAGAACGGGAAGATCCACGCCCAAATCGACAACCTGCTGTATTTTTTCCGTCGGATCAACTGCATAGCAATTTATGGAAAAAACATCAAAATTTTCCCATCCAACCATCAGATCCGGATTGGAGATCCACGCCCAGCGCATTCCCAAAATCATATGGTTTGGATCGACTTTTCGGCATTCACTTGCCGGGATCTCCACATAGGCACGCAACATTTTTTTTGAAAACTCCCGCAGATCTTCCTTTGTGTGCGCAGAGCGTTCTGAACAATCCCTCTGTGGCTGATAGAGGGTGGAGAAACTTTCAAAATCCGCATTCCACGCCTGATTTAACTGCTCTATCCCCCCGTAACGCTCCGCTAAAAATTTAATCAGAGCTTCCTTGCAGGCAGTTCTTTTGGGATTGTATAATACTTCATCCGCAAGCATTAACTGATCGACAAATGCCCAGGCTGGTTCGTTTCTCAGAAAATAGCCGATCATCAAAGGATCGTCTTTTCGCGGGAGAAGTGCTTTTGCACAGCGCACCGCCTCCGCCTTGTACTCCTCGCTAAATACATCCGGAAAATCGCGGAAAATATTTTTCTCCGTCGATGGAAATTCTGGAAGGGAGGTCACGTAGGGAATTCCCGTCCGCCCAAAAAGACGCGCATCACTCCAGTTGCCCAGAGTATTCATCCCGCAGTTTTTTAGCTGCCTACAAAGCATTTTTTCCCATTTCTCACGCCAGGACTCCCCAAATGCCCGGTATAAATTTGCCTGAAAAAACGAGAAATTTACTATCCTGTTTTTCTTCCCCCTCCGCGCGGACTCGGAAAACATGGTAGAAAATGCCTTATCCTCCCTGTCCGGCAGCCAGTCAAGCCATTGCTCCACCCCGTCGATCCGGCAGTCCCCGCCCGCACCCACACAGTCCGGTCCCATACTAAAAAATGCATAGCCCTCCGGGTCAGTCAGCCACCATCTTCCCTCCTTCTTGCATTTGGAAAAATATCCCGTCCCCGCAGTAAGCTTTTTCTCTTTCCATCCGCCATAAGAAGACCAGTCCGCAAACGGATACCCGTCCCCTTTATCAAGCTGCGCATTCAGGCGGCACTTTAACTCCTCGTCGTCCCTTATTTTTCCTGGCCAGTCCTTCCACGCGCTCTGCCCAAAGCGATCGACTAAGATTTTTTTCGGTAATTTAGGAATATCTGGATATTCCTCCGTCAAAGACAGATCGCTTATCAAACATTTTACCTGATGAAAACATGGCATTGTACTTAGCACTATTTTCTCAATTTCCTGCCGTGCAACTCTCTTTCCATGGCAGACCATCTTTAACGCTCCGCGCGGTGCTTCCGGGAAGAGTTCATTTGCATCCATCCACTCCAAGTCAAGCACGATCGGTATTTTTACCTTAGGCAGCAAGCCGAAGCGAACCGTAAACGCCGGCGCACTCTCCCCGCACACATACACCGTTAGCGTCATTGCAAGGCTATGTTCTTCCTCTACTTGAATCAAAAAAGATAGATAGTGTTCCCTATCATTTAAAAGTTTTGGCAGAATAAAGCCCGCCCCCTCTTTTGAAAATTGGAATTTACCTCCGCTCTCCTCCTCTGCTATCAGTTCCACCCCTTTTGTCCGCTCCAGACGGACAATTTCCAGATTTTGCATATTCCCCTCCATATCGCAACTTAAATTTAGTGCGAATTTTTGTACAGTACAAAGAGAGTTCCTGATTGCTTACCGCAACTCCCCTCCACATTTGTCGCAGAAATCCAACCCCTCCAATGTGATTCCCCCACAGTCCGGACAGATAATGCGCTCCGGCAAAATTTCCCGCTCAAGTACCGGGTACTCGCCGTTCTCATCCTTTTCCTCCTCCAAAAGCAATTCTCTCGGCTTTACTAGCGGTTCTTTAAAACGGCGCACCGGCTCAAGTTCTCCAGGCAAGACCTGCTTTCTTGGAAGCTTTTTCATAATTTTATTAATCAGTGGCATTTACTAACTCCTATTTTTAGTTCCATTTTAAGTTCCGCAGAAATCCCTACACAGTGCCCTTTTCGTGGAAGGGGATGATGAGAGTGAAGCGAACAAAATCCCCTTCCGGCACTGTTCCGGGTTTCTGCTGATTTTTTTAGTTCCACATATAGAGCGCGAAAGCTGCCCTTACCAAAGGGCAGCTTTCTCTTATGTGCCTGCTCGATTCGCTTTGCTATGCATTTAACAATTTTTCTATCGAAACTAATTTTACGCAGAGAGCGAACATCCTCGTCGCCTCCCCCATCTCCTCCGGTGTCGGAAACGATGGCGCGATGCGAATATTTGAATCGTTCGGGTCTTTCCCGTAAGGGTAAGTCGCGCCCGCGCCGGTAAGTACCAGCCCTAACTCCTTGCATTTTGCCACAATAGCTTTCGCGCAGCCAGGAAGGGACTCAAAGGAGATAAAATATCCGCCCCTTGGCTTTATCCAGCTCCCAATATTAAGCCCGGTAAGCTCCTCCTCCAAAATATCAAGCACCGCCTGAAATTTCGGGCGCATCAGTTCTGCGTGCTTTTTCATATGTGCATTCAGCCCGTCAATATTCTTAAAAAAGCGAGCATGACGCAGCTGGTTGATCTTGTCATGACCAATAATCTGTGTGGTCATAAACTTTTTGATGTACTCCATATTGGTAAGCGAAGTCGCAATTGCGGACACACCCGAACCCGGAAAACTAATTTTTGATGTGGAGGCAAAGATATAGACCATATCCGGATTTCCCGCCTTCTCGCATTCCTCCAAAATATTTGGAATTTTATCCTGAATCTCCTCGTAGAGATGGTGGATACAGTAGGCGTTATCCCAGAAAATACGGAAATCCTTTGCCGCAGGCTTCAAATTCGCAAAGCGTTTTACCACCTCATCCGAGTAGGTGATCCCCGTAGGATTGGAATATTTTGGAACGCACCAGATCCCTTTTACCGCACTGTCGCCATTTACATACTCCTCGACCATATCCATATCCGGACCATTCTCATCCATCGGCACAGAAATCATCTCAATCCCAAAGGTCTCCGTAATCTTAAAATGTCTGTCGTACCCCGGCACCGGACATAAAAATTTTACTTTGTCAAGCTTGCACCACGGTGTTTCGCCGTTCACCCCGCTGACCATGGAGCGGACAACAGTATCGTACATAATATTTAAGCTGGAATTTCCGCAAACAATCACATTGGGCTTTTTGACCTCCATCATATCCGCTAAAAGCTGCCTGCACTCGCCGATCCCGTCCCAGTCCCCGTAATTTCTGGTATCATTGCCGAGCAGAGTTGTCATATCCGAACTGGAGTTAATCACGTCTAACATCGGCATGGAAATCGCAAGCTGTGTCGCACCTGGCTTGCCGCGCGCCATATTTAAGGAAAGCCCCTTCGCTTCCTCAGTCTTAAACTGTTCTTCCAAAGCGGCTTTCAATGTTAAAAGTTCATCCTGGCTCATGTCCATAAAAGATTTCATATCGCTTCTCCCTTCCGCGCTTTTTAATCGTCCACCTTGATCCTTGAACTTTTCTCAGCTATATTATAGTAACGCCGCAATTTCCTGTCAATCAAAATTTCAAAATTCCGCCCCTTATCCAATCTTTGTAAAATCAATTTCCAGATCTTTGTAGATCCCGGACTTTACTGTATCTGCAAAAGTGTAATTTCCCATTATTTTTTCGCTATATGTGCCAGTTCAAACAGGATTTTCTCCCTTAACTCCTCTGGAAATTTCTCTCCCCCGCGCTCTAAGATCTCAAAGATTTTCTGTTCCTGCTGCCTGGAAATAACCGCATAGACAGAGAGGTTTTTAATCCCAAAATACATTTTCCCTCTCTCCTCCTCAGACAATCTTTCATCCGCATACAAAAGAAGGAGGTAGGGAAGCCGCTCCCAGGACGGCTCACAAAAAAGAAGCCGGAGAAGATATTTTTTGATCACCGGTTGGTGATGCTCACGAAACAGAGAATAAAGTTCACCCGCGCCATAATGTATCCGGTTTTTTATTATCAGGCGGTATGCTACCTTTGCAATGGAACTGCGATCGTCAAACAAAAATTTCCAATAGATTTTTTCCCCTTGCTCCGCCGCCAGCCGCCCGTAAGAAACTAATGCTGCCCTTGCCAGACGATTGCCCCTCTCCGCAAGAAATGGCTCAATCATTCCGATTTCCTTTTTTGTTCCATATTCGCCGATCCCAAGCAGCACAGTTTCCGATACTCCCCGCTGCAATTTTTCCAAATAATAATCTAACACCTTAAAATTTTGATGTTTTTGGAGGAGATAACCCGCGTCCCTGCGAATCCGCTGTGAGCGGTCAAGAAGCATCTCTTCAAGTCCCTCCCAGGCAGTCCCCTCATTCTGATAGCGAAACCACAATGCCCGGTAGCGCACTAGGGTACTGCGCGAGGCAAGGTAATGCTCCACCCGCTCTTTCTCATATCCATAATGGGAAAAAATTCCCTCAAGCAATAATTTCTTTCCATACCCCGTCCACTCCGCGGCAAGAAGCTGTTCCATCACAGAAAGTGAGAGGATCTTTTTCGCTCGAAAAAGGCGATAGATCGCATTTTTAACATTTACTCCATAGTACGGCAGCCGCGCAATAATTAGTTCCTCAGACATTTCCTCAAAAATTTTAAATGCGCGGGAAAGTACCTGCGCCGAGAGCCGCTTTATCTGCACTTCGTCCCGCCTTTTAGAAGCAATAACTTTCTCTAGGCTTGGCAGTGCAAAAAAGAATTCGTCCGCGCCGCACTGCCAAAGCCTCTTTTCGGACAGTACAAATGCACTTTTTCGGATCTCTCCCACCCAATCATTTAAGCGCAGAAAAAAGAAGGGGAGCGTATCCGACGCACCATCCAACTCTTCCATACACCATTGCCGATCATAGCCATCTTCAAGAAATGTGCCAAATTTTAGTACTGCATTATACTGACTCACCGTCAAATGCGGATAATCCTCTTTTTGGGGCTTATTGTACCACCAATCCGCCGCGTCATCTTCGACATACCATTCCCCATAGCGGTTGCGGTATTCTTCCGACAGACGAATTAGTTTTTTGGCAGAGATCCTTTTAAGTATTTCCTCATATGCCGCTGCAATCTCTGTCTGCAATTCTTGTTCTTCTGGCAATTGAAGGAAAACGCGCTGTGCGATATTCCCGTAAATTGCGTTCCCTTTTTTTAGTTCCGGCAACACAGTTTCGCGGATATACGCTAAAAATCTTAATTTTTCCCTTTCCAACAAAATTTTATCCCTCCACTATCTAACTGATTTAACCTCTCTTAAAGGCTCCAACCTTTATTTAACTGATTTAACCTCTCTTAAAGACCCCCACCTCTATATGAAACATAGGCGGTGGGAGTATATCACTACTGTATCTATAGATATTTATTTCTTGAGATATTTATTTCTTATTTTTACATTTTTCACCATTTTATCTCACTCCGTTTATTCCGAATATAAATTTCCCGGTCAAATTCCGTATAATCCGTAAGATAGAGCGTGAATGCCCCAGCAGTCTTTTTTTCGCTGTCCTCCTTGCCCTCGATAAAGTGATGCTCGCCAAAGCATGGTCCAATCACAAGAGTATCCAAACCATTTGTCACCTCGACTTCCCCCTCTTTTACGACCAGCACTTCACTGCCGGAAAGAGGGAGATCTATCTGCTTGCTTGTCAGGAAATTTACGCCGGAAAACGCCAGTTCAATTCTCCATGGCGCGCTCGATACCCCGGAGGTTTTTATGCGCAGACAAACACCATTCTCCCCCTCCCTGACCCATACATCGATCTGCATATCGGGTCCCAATCTTTTTTTGCGGGAAGAATTGTCCATCTTCCACCAATCACTTGTTTCCGGTGCCTCCTCAAATGGAAGATAATACCACCCCCGCATTACCTGGCGCAGATGATACTTTCCGTCAGAAATCTTCTCCATCTCCTCGCTCTTAAATGCTCTGTGTTCACAGAAACTTCCACAGACCTTGACCTCAAGTTTTATCGTCCCATTGTGCAGATAGAAGAAATTTGATTTCCCGTTCATTACCGTGTAGGTATATCGCCCGTTTTTGCAGCGCGCAATCCCGGACTCCTGATAAAATGCATGGTAATCCTCAAACAGATATTGTTCCCCATATTCAAATTCGCGGTACTTTGGAGAAAGCATAAACCAGATCAGACAATCCGGTGCGTCAATACGCTTTTCATCCACAAATGTGAAGATAGAATTGCACATTTTAAGAAATTCCGGGATATTATACTTTATTCCCATCCGCAGATATTCCATATAATAATCCGTAGGGTAAATCAATAAATCCTTGTCAAACCGCGTGGAATTGGCAGTAAATATACTGCCGTCCGGCTCGATATAATTTAGCATCATAAAAAGGTTGCGAAGAACATTCTGCTCGTAGGAATTATCCCCCGTAACTTCCGATAAAAGCATCATCGCATCATTGTTGATCCGGTTGTAATTCCCCGCAGATTTCTCCGAGTACTCGCCGTCTGCATTGCAGTCAATTCCCTCTTTCAGATAGGTATATGCGGCTTCCTCCATCCGCTCACTGTCAAAATAACGGCTGCACGCCATCAGGATGGATGCGATCGCCCATCGGTGGTTTGGCGTGTGAAACCCGCCAAGAAGCATTCCATTCGCACCGTCCTCGATTATCTTCTCCAAACGCTTGTGGATCTCCTGCTCCCCGGCAGTGATTTTTCCAAAGTTTTCCTGATTTTCGGCAGTAGTTTTACCAAAATTTTCCTTATCCCAAGTAATGGTTTTGCCAAAATCCCATTGCTCCCCAGAAACTTTTAAATTTCCCGTTGCGATCTCATAAGAATCCTTACTTATTTTTCCCCGCAGATATTGATATATCGGCAGCAGCTTTTTTAAGCAGAATGCTGTGTCCGGTGCGGAAAAGAAATTGCAGGTAATATAGTCAAACAGTCCGTTTTCATGCTGCACGCTCCGGATATAGTCAAGCCCTAAGAGAATCCGGGCATAGATTTTTTCATTCCAATAAAATGTGCTGTCCGGACAGCAGTATACCGCAATCATTGGCGCGACCTGATAGATTGCATATTTTGCCTGCACAATTCCCGTCCCATCCCGAAACCCCCCGTAGCGGGAATTTGCAGGCTCCATAATCTGGCACTGCATTGCCGCGATCACCCGCTGCTCCGTATCCTTAACGATTTTTCTATAATGCTGTTCCATCCTATTCCTCTTTCTGCCGTGCAAGCGGCATTCTGATCAAGTTAAACATCCTTTCTCCTCGTTTCAATTCCTATGCTGGAAAATACACTTAAATCATAGAAAATCTTACTTGGAGATGGTCTATTTCCCCGTTTCAATTCTTATGCTGGAAAATACTGCATAAATAATGGCAGGAATAACAATGCCTATCACAAGATAATATAGCCATTCAGCACCAAATAGTTCTGCCGCCGCGCTCAGTAAAAATACAATTCCTGCCAGCAAAAATATAATGGCGGACTGGCGATAATGTTTGCTTTTATCCATCGTATCGCGCTCCTGCTTCGAAGCATACAGATATGCATTATTAAATAAAAATCCCTTTTGCTTAAATGAACGAACGCTTATCACAAACGCTCCCAGCGATAAAATAAAAAGAACTGCTGCCATAATGATTCCCCCTTATTTTTTAATATAATCTTTACTATTTTAGAATAAAGATTTACACAACAAGCAACAGGGTTTTAATTTCAAAAGAATGAAATTTAAGCTGAACCCTCCTGCCTATAAGCAACACCCGCTCCTGCCTCTCCTCAAGCATATTGCACAGCCATACTTCCCTTACCGAGGGCGGCACAAACAAATTGCACTCAACTGCGCTTCCCATGGACTCATACAGACGTGCCACCGCACCGTTTTTTTCTTCCATCGCGGGCTTTAAGGTTTCTAAAATAATATTTTTCTGATCGATGGAAAAATAACTTGTCGTTTCATTTGATTTTGAAACTCCGTCCGCGATCTGCACGGGCAGATTAAGTTCATATGCCTCGCGCACCACATCACTCTCTGTAAATGGTCCCGCAAACAAATATAATGCGTAGGTAAATTCATGCTGTCCCTGATCCGCTTCTTCGTCCGGCTTTACCGGCGCACGCAAAAGTGTTAGTGCCAGAGTGCTGTCCTTTGCGGAAATACCATATTTGCAGTTATTTAGCACCGCAAAACCATTCTTCCCGTCGGAAAGTGCAGCATAGCGATGGTGGCAGGTTTCATACCGATCTTTTTCATACCGCCTTGAGCGGTGAGTTGGGCGTTTTAGGTAGCCAAACTGTATTTCCTCCATCACTTCTTTTGTGTATACCGTTGTCGGAAATACCACCTTTAACAGTTTATGCCGTTCTCGCCAATCCACCTTTGTCTTAAACTCGATCCTGCGGCTTCCTTCCAGAAAAATAATTTCCTGCTGCCAGGTAAAATATGCTTCCTCCCTATGGATATCCATATGAACCCCATCCGGCTCACAGCGAAGATAAAGTTTTCCCTCCCCCTTTAATTTAACAGGAACTGCCTCATACATCCTGCCGATCTCCCAGGCATCGTAATCAACATTTATATCCCGGTACATACAAAGTTCATTAAGTGCGCCTGTAACATATTCATACCCGGTTTCCCGGTCACAAAGACTTAGAATTCTGCCAAGACCATCCACAACGGCACGATAATCCTCGCTTTCTATAATCACTTTCTTTCCATTTTCTTCCAGAATAGCGCGAATGGTTCCCTCCCTTTTTTTGGGTTTCCCTCCCCTAGTCTTTTTTACAAATCCACAGGGGGGAAGAAGAAGTCCCCCGTATTCTCTTGACCAGCTTAGCGAATTAAATACCGCCCCCTCCCCCGCGATCTTTGCAAGAAGCGAATCCGCGAGTGAAAATGCCTCCCGCCGCACTTTATCCAAAGATTTTTCCGCTTCTTCATTGACCCTTCGGATAGAGGTTCCCGGCAGGATATCGTGAAACTCGCAAAATAAAAGCTCCTTCCACAAAGCTTCCAGGTATTCATCCATCCCTTCCTCTTTTTGTGTCAGTGCGTCCCGCGGTGGTTTTTCTAAAAGCCTTAAAAGTCCCGCAAGAAAATCCGTCTGGCGAAGTGCCGCCTCCGCCTGGCGCGCCTTCTTTTTTATCCGTGCCTGCGCCGTGTAAGTTCCCCTGTGCCACGCAAGATAAAGCTCCCCGTAATAGGTATTGTCTATCGGCTGCTCGCCCACTCTCCTAAAATATTCTTCCGGTCCCTCGATCTTTGTTCTCGGCGCGCCCTGCAAGTCGCCGCACCGGTTTAACATTTCCACCATTATCTCGGTCGGACCGCCGCCCCCGTCCCCATAGCCAAACGGGAAGAGCATCCCGGAAATTCCCTCTTTTTGATTCCTGTCCTCCTCCCACCGCTGCACCATCCTGGCGGGCGAAAACACAGCGTTATTTTCCTTAAAAAGATGCGCCAAAACCTTACTTCCGTCAATCCCCTCCCACCAAAACAGATTGTAGGGGAAGGGTTCACTCTCAGGATCTGCGCGAAGCAATTTTTGTGTCGCAAAATAATCCACTCTACAGCCCTTCATTATCTGCGGCAACGCGCCAGTATAGCCAAAAGTATCCGGCATCCACGCTACTTTGCTGTCCACGCCAAATTCCTGTAAAAACCATTTTTTCCCATATACAAACTGGCGGATCAGACTTTCCCCGCCCGCCATATTGGTATCCCCCTCCACCCACATCGCACCGTCAGGAATAAAATTTCCCCGCGCCACAAACTCTTTTACCCTCCGGTATAAATCCGGGTAATAATTTTTTAAATTTTCCAGGATGGGCGGCTCGCACAAAAGAAAGCGGTAATCAGGATATCGCTCCATCAGTGCTACCTGATTCGCATAAGTTCTCGCCGATTTGCGCTTTGTCTCCTTATTTGTCCACAGCCATGCCAGATCGAGATGGGACTGACCAAAAACAGAAAATACCGGCGCGCTTGTGCCGTTCCTTGCCGCAAGCATCGGCACAAGTACCTTTCTTGCAAAACTTACGCTTTCCGTCCGAAGAGGTTCCGGCAGCTCAAAATCTGCCAGGAAGGTAAATTCCTTTAGAGCCTGTGCGATCTGTATACTGCGCAAGCTGTTTTCCGGAAGCGCGCGCCAAAGTTCATACAGCACATGGTAATCCGCATACGCCTGAAACATCTCCTCATTCCAGATTCCAAAGCTGCTCTCTTCTACCAGACATTGAAATTTTGGTGTTTCCGGCAATACTTTTTCCTCTCTCGGGCAGATCCCCGCCCCCTCTAATCTCGCCCCGTGACCCGCATATGCCTCGGCGTAAATTTCAAATTCTTCTCCCCCTATGGCAGCGGGTGTAAGCTGCACATACTCATGTCTCCAGTCAATGGAACCCGCCTCTTTTCCGTTTACATAAACTAGCATTTCCGGTGCCACACAAAGCCGCAACATCACCCTCCTGTCCAGAGTTTCCTCCGGCAGAGTGATATGACAACGAAACCAGCCATACTCCCATTTTCTCCCCCATGCGCGCCCTTCCTCAAACGGCTGATAATCCTCCGCCTCCGCCCTCTCTCTGCTGATATGTTCCATTGTGGTAAAGCCCCAAAGATCTATTCTCCCCACTTTTTGATACAAGTTCGGGGCAAACGCCTCATCCCATAGTTTCAGCCGCTCTTCCCACTGCCTTCCAAGCCCCATATCTTTTCCCCCATTATCTCACTGCACATTTTTTTACAGTTCTGATAAAAACAGCATCGCCAATGCCTGACCATAAGGCATCGACTTTAACGGGATCTCCTTATAAAAATTTTTATCCCCCCGTCCCATCGGTGTACCGTAGGAAACCTGATTTACTACCCCCTCCCCGGAGATGCAGCCAAGAATCGCGGAAGCAGCTCTTTCTGCGATTTTGCGATAAGAAGAATCAATCAGCCCATCCTTTACCGCCTTTAATATTCCGTAGGCAAATCCACAGGTTGCACTTGCCTCCACATAGGAAGTTTTATCATCCACAAGAGTATGCCACATTCCGTTTTCGCTCTGGTATTTTGCAAGACTCTCCACCTGCTGCCTTAAACTCTGAATTAACATTCTTCTCACCGCACCATCCTCCGGCACAATCGAGAGAAATTCAGGGATGGCCATGGTGATCCAACAATTCCCGCGCCCCCAGAACGCGCCCGCAAAATGATTTTTCTCCTTAAATGTCCAGCCGTGATACCACAGACCGCTCACCCGATCGCAGAGATATTTTTCATGTAGCAAAAATTGATACTGTGCTTCCTGTACCATTTTTTGATTCTTTAGAATGCGCCCCATATTTGCCAAAAACAAAACCGTCATATAGAGGGTATCATCCCATAGTTCCTGCTCATTTAAGCAGTCAGAAGTTTTGTGCTGAAATCCCCCCTCTGCGGTTCTGGGAAATTTTTCCATAATCTCTTCCGCCGCTATTTTGCAGGGTTCTAAATACTTTTCCTCCCCTGTGTACTCCGCCAGAAAGGACATGGTCAGATACGGAGTCGCCGTATTGATATTTAATGCCGGAAAGCCAATTAAAATTTGCCGGTCATAGTAGGCTTTAATTGTGGCAAGATAGTTTTCGGCAGTCACATTCCCTTCCTGTTCACGGGAATTTTCCCGCTCACGGGAAAAAAGTTTCCAGAGTCCAAAGAGTCCCACGCCCTGCGTCCACTCCCAGTAACGGTATTTTTCGATATCATCCCCCGCCAGATTATGGCTCTTCATGTTTTCGAGGAAGGTTTCATCCTCCTCATACAATATCTTGGTAAAGGCATTCGTGACAAGCCTTAATTTACGCGCCGTCTCGGTGCGCAGTTCATCCGACAATTCAGATTTTAACTCTGTTACAGACTTTTCACTTTCCCTTTCCAGAGAGTAAATCAACTCCCTCAATTTCTCCGGCGTGCTTACTGTGTAATCCGGCTGCCAGTCCGCCTCCTCCACAGTATGAAAATAGCGCGGCGACCAGTCAAGCCTGATCGAGGTAATCCCGTAGCGGTTCGCCCCCGCAATATCCTTTTTTAGATTGTTTCCAATCATCACAATGCGGGGCTTATCCGCGTCGGTAAGTCCCATTTTTTCCATCGCTGTATCAAACATACTTATATGCGGCTTCTCATGCCCCACAATCTCCGATACAATCCACTGCTCAAAGCAGTACCCACACCCATTTTCACGGTACACATTCTGAAAGGATTCCCACTCCCCATCCGCAACCAGCGCGATGCGGTATCCCTCCTTGTAAAGTCCGGTAAGAAATTCCTTCGCGCCGGGAATAAATTCTGCCTTAGTAACGATTCCCCGCCCGTCAAATACCTGGCTGCCCTCATCGATCAGAGTATCCCCGCTGTCCGTAAAGATAATTAAATTTTTGCTCATTTTTTCTCCTTATTTTTAGTTCCGCGAATGCCCTTCCAGTACCCACCATTTGGGAAGGGTTTTGTTTGCACTGCTCACAAAAGCTCCTTCGGATACTGTGCGGGCATTCGCTGTTTTTTTAGTTCCGCAGAGATAAAATTGCTAGAACTCCATCCGAGTCACAATATCCTGCCATGCTTCTTCATCGATCTTTTCGTCGCGGAACAGTTTTCGTTTATCCTCATCCGTTATTTTGCGGATCACTTTGCAAGGGTTGCCCGCTGCAATGCACCAGTCAGGGATATCCTTTGTCACCACACTGCCCGCACCAATCACTACATTGCTGCCGATATGTACTCCTGGACAGACCACAGTATTTCCGCCAAGCCACACATTATCTCCAATTGTCACTTCTTTTCCGTACTCGTAGGCAGAATTTCGGCTGACCGGATGAACGGGATGCCCCGCGGTATAGATCGCGACATTTGGTGCCATCTGACAATTATTCCCAATTTTTATTTTTGCGACATCCAGCAAAGTGCAGTTATAATTAGCAAAAAAATTTTTTCCCACCTCAATATGACTTCCATAATCACAGTAAAAAGGCGGATTTACAAAAGCATCTTCCGACTTCCCAAACAGTTCCTTTACCACGGTTTTAATTCCCACAAAATCTGTACGATCCATAAAATTTAATTTTTGCAGTATCTTTCTGCACTCCATCATCTCCTCAAAAACATTCTCATCCGCAATATAAGCTATCTGCGCATCCCTGCGCTCTGAATTTGTCATTTTCATTTCCCCCTGCCAGATTTATGGTAATCCCTTTTCCTCACACAATATCAAATGCTCTCAATTTATTTTTTCCTTACAAAAAAGGGCAGGAAGTTTTTTTCATTCCCCGCCCTTTTTCTTTCCTATCTTGCCAGTTTCTTTGCCATATCATACAAATATGGATCAAGTGTTTTCTTCATGCTTAATGCTTCCTCAATGTCAAAGTCCACATATTCCCCATGCTTGTATGCAACCACACGGTTGCTTCCCCCCGCCACTAAGATATCAACGGCCTTCGCCCCCATGGCTGAAGCGTAGACTCTGTCCTTGCAGGTCGGGCTGCCGCCGCGCTGAATATGTCCGATCACGGTCGCCCTGGTCTCCATCCCCGTCGCCGCCTCGATGCGCTTTGCCATCTCATAGGAATCGCCGATGCCCTCCGCATTGATAATAATATGATGGGTCTTGCCAACCTTCTTCTTTGCGCGAATATTTTCAATAATCTTGCTCTCGTCACGGTCGTAGCACTCCACGGTCAAAATATCCTCCGCGCCGTTTGCAATGCCGCACCAGAGCGCGATATACCCGGCATTCCTGCCCATCACCTCAATAATGCTGCATCGCTCGTGCGAGGTGGAGGTATCGCGCACTTTGTCGATCGCCTGCATCGCGGTGTTGACCGCCGTGTCGAAACCTATGGTGTATTCCGTGCAGGCAATATCAAGATCGATCGTCCCCGGCAAGCCCACTGTATTGACTCCCCTCGCCGCAAGCTGCCTCGCACCCTGGAAGGAGCCGTCACCGCCGATCACCACAAGTCCGTCAATCCCATGCTTACGACAGATATCCGCCCCTTTGTCCTGCCCGTTTGCCGTCATAAATTCCGGGCAGCGCGCTGTATACAAAATCGTGCCGCCGCGCTGGATAATATCCGCCACGCTGCGCGCATTCATATCCACAATATCCTCCTCAAGTAAACCAGTATAGCCCCTGCGGATGCCCTTCACTTTCAACCCGCTCGCGATCGCTGTGCGCACCACCGCGCGGATGGCAGCGTTCATGCCCGGCGCGTCCCCGCCGCTCGTAAGAACGCCGATTGTCTTGACCTGCTTTTTGTCTGCTGCTTTTGCCTTCGCCATAATTTACCTCTTTCCGAATGATCCCATTCTTGTTTTCTATCCTTTGCGTACCCGGAAATCATCCGAGAACGCATTTCGTTCATTGATTTCCATTTTAGTATAAATTTCCGCGTTTTTCAATACTCTTTTCCGTAACCTTCACATTTTCTTGTCCGAATTTTTCATAAAGTTTCTGTAAACTATCGCTGTTTATACTAATATTTCTGCTTTTTGGCAGTTTTTTTACGGCTTTTTCCTGCGATAAGTAGATACAAACCGTATCATTCCCGTCAAATTCACCCAATAAAGAATATAAATTTTGTTCATTTTCAACAAAATTGTTCTTATTACAGAATTGTATCCAAACTTCTCTTGGAACTGCGGAAAAAGGAATTACATCCTGACAGATTAGTTTAGCTGGTTTATCCTCCTCCACGACCACCTTTCCAAGAATATAAAGTTTAGCATCTACATTTAACTGCAATTTATACTTCTCATAATCGCGCGGAAAAACAATAACCTCCACCGCGCCGACCATATCCTCCAGAGTTAGAAATGCCATAAGAGTATTATTTCTTGTTGTCTTTAGCGTTCGGGCAGTGATCATCCCGCCGATCCGCTCAATCGCGCCATCCTGTACCCGGCATTCGCCCGTCTCCTCGTCAATCAGAAAGTCTAGGGTTGTCTTCGTTACATTTTTGCGCATTGCCGCCTCGTAGACCTCAAGCGGATGTCCGCTAATATAAATCCCTAAGACTTCCTTCTCAAATGCCAAAATTTCCTCTTTAGAAAACTCGCCGACCGCCGGGAATTGGTTATCGTATTCCTGCTTTTGTTCCGGCGCAATCAGATCAAAAAAACTTATCTGACCGCTGACGGACTCTTTTTTCTCCTCCGCCACCATATCAAGCACGGAGGTATAGACATACATTTTCTGCTTGCGCGTGCCGGGCAGTGTGTCAAGCGCGCCGGACTTAATAAAATTTTCCAATGTGCGCTTATTGATTTCCTTGTTGGAAAGACGCTCTGTCAAATCTTTCAGCCCCTTATAATTTCCCCCGCACACTCTCTCCTTTACTAGCTCCTCGATCACCGGCTTTCCAAGCCCCTTGATCGCAGTTAAACCATAGCGGATCGCGCCGCCGTCCACGGAGAAGGAAGCCTCCCCCACATTGATATCCGGCGGGAGAATCGGAATGCCAAGCTGTCTGCAATGAAAGATATACTGCGCAACCTTCCCCGGATTATCGATAACCGATGTCATAAGTGCCGCCATAAATTCCACCGGGTAATAACATTTTAGAAAGGCAGTCTGGTAGGCAACAACCGCGTAGGCTGCCGCGTGGGACTTATTAAACGCATATTTTGCAAAATCTGTCATCTCGTCAAAGATATGGTTGGCGACCTGCGCCGGGATACCCTTTGTCACACAGCCCGGCACCTGTTCTTCCTCGTTGCCGTAGACAAAATTTTTTCGCTCCTTTACCATAACGGACTCTTTTTTCTTCGACATTGCACGGCGCACCAGATCGCTTCGCCCGTAACTGTAGCCCGCAAGATCTCGCACGATCTGCATAACCTGCTCCTGGTAAACGATACACCCGTATGTCGGTTCCAAAATCGGTTCGAGTTCCTCACATTCATATTCGATGGATTCCGGGTGATTTTTTCCCATAATATATTTGGGAATAAATTCCATTGGTCCCGGGCGGTAGAGGGAAATTCCCGCGATCACATCCTCGATATTGTGCGGCTTTAACTCCTTCATAAAGTTTTTCATCCCCGAACTTTCTAGCTGAAACACCCCCTCTGTATGACCGGAACCCAAAAGCTCATAGACCTTCTGATCATCGTAGTCGATCCGATCCATATCAAGTATGCCGTCAATAAATCCCGGAAATTGCTGCGTCGCACCCTCTTCTTTGTCCGGATGTTCCTTCTCGTATTCTCTTTGAATCAGCCTTACCGCATTCTGGATTACTGTCAGAGTGCGCAAGCCTAAAAAGTCCATTTTTAGAAGTCCAAGTTCCTCAAGTGTCGTCATGGTAAACTGCGTGGTAATCGTATCGTCTGAGGAGCGCGAGAGTGGTACATAGTCGTCCGCCGGAGCATTACTGATCAGCACCCCCGCCGCGTGCATTGAACTGTGCCGCGCCAGCCCTTCCAAGCGTTTTGACATATCCACCAGATATCTTACCTGCTCGTCCGAGCGGTACGCATTGGCGAGATCCGGATTCATTGAAAGTGCCTTGTCCAGTGTGATATTTAACTCGTTCGGCACCATCTTCGCGATCGCATCGCACTGCGCATAAGGCATATCAAGTGCCCGTCCCACATCGCGCAGCACGCCCCTTGCTGCCATTGTACCGAAGGTAACAATCTGCACTACCCGATCTTTTCCATATTTTTCCACGACATAGTCAATTACTTCCTGTCTGCGCTCATAACAGAAATCGATATCAATATCGGGCATGGTTAGCCGCTCCGGGTTTAAAAAACGCTCAAACAAAAGATTGTACTTTATCGGATCGATATTCGTGATCTCAAGACAGTAAGCAACAATACTGCCCGCGCCGCTTCCCCGCCCAGGTCCCACCGCAATGCCGTTCTCCTTCGCATAGCGGATAAAATCCCAGACAATCAAAAAGTAATCCACAAACCCCATATCATGGATCACATTCATCTCATAGTTCAGCCGCTCCCCTAACTTTTCCGCCCGATCCGGATAGCGTCTTGCAAGCCCCTCAAAACAAAGCTTCTGAAAATATTCCCATGCGGTAAACCCCTCCGGCACATCGAATTTCGGCAGCTTGTAATGCCCAAACTCGATCTCCACCTCGCATCGGTTGGCAATCTTATGTGTATTTTCAATTGCCTCCGGCGCGTAGGGGAACAGCGCGCGCATTTCCTCCTCCGATTTCAGATAGTATTGTCCCCCCTCGTAGCGCATACGGTTCTCATCCGTCACTTTCTTCTGCGTCTGGATACAGAGCAGGATATCGTGTGCCTGCCAGTCCTTATCAAAAACATAGTGAATATCGTTCGTCGCAACTAACTCAAGTCCTGTTTCCTCATGCATTCGAAGAAGTCCCTGATTGACTACCCTCTGTTCGGGAATTTTGTGATCCTGCAATTCCAGGTAAAAGTGATCCTTTCCAAAAATATCGGCAAGCACAAGTGCTGCCTTTTTTGCCTCCTCGTAAAATCCCTTTCGCAGCAGGCTTGGGACTTCCCCGGCAAGGCAGGCGGAAAGTGCAATCACCCCCTCATGGTACTCTTTTAATACCTCGTGATCTACGCGCGGCTTATAGTAAAACCCTTCCGTAAATCCCCTGGAAACAATCTTCATCAGATTGGAATAGCCCTTGTTATTCTCGGCAAGCAGCACAAGATGGTGGTAGCGATCATCCGTGGCGGAACCGCCCTCCTTGTCAAAGCGCGAACCTGGTGCAGTATAGACCTCACAGCCTAATATTGGCCGTATCCCCGTTTCCTTGCAGGCGCGGTAAAAATCAATCACGCCGTACATTACCCCATGATCGGTAATGGCAATGCTGTCCATGCCAAGTTCCTTCGCGCGCGCCACCATCTCCTTTATGCGCCCAAGACCATCTAGCAGACTGAATTCCGTATGCACATGCAAATGTGTAAATGCCATATCGTTCCTCCTGTATCGTGCGGTTATATTTTAGGTACAGATTCATCTGTTTGCCCCTGTTTTTTTCCCGTAAGAGAAAAACTCTGATCAAGTAAATCAAGAACTGTATTCTTTTTTACTGTGCCGTCAAGGAGTATCGAGATCCACTTTGTCTTGTTCATATGATAGGCGGGAAGGAACCCTTTTGTACCCTGAAGCATCATCACCATATCCGGATCGCACTTGACATTGAGAATATCTACCTCCCCCTCCTCACAAAGTCCAAGGCGCGTCCGGCTCACCTTCATCACTAAAGCATACCATTTCTGGTTGTCCCTATGGCGCAGCACTGCTGCATCTGGGGTATCCTTCCAGAGATATTCCGCCTCCGACTGGTATTTTTCCTTTCCGTACGCAAGAATACTCTCCCTCACTAAGCCTCCTTCTCCACCCTCAATGAGCGCATCTCATCTTTTCGATCCGGTGCGATGCGGCAACTCTCACAGGCTTTCTGAATTGTCTTGTTATGTATCCAGGCACAAAGGCGTTTTTCCTGCAAATAGGGAAGTGCAAATTTATACTGTTTTGCAAGTGCTGTCGCAAAGAACCATGCAACCATCATTTTTACATAATATTCCTCCGACTTGACCGAGGCGGCAAGTTCAAGATATTCCGGCTGAAATCTATTGCCGAGATAATAGCGCATCAGCATCCCCAAGCCGAACCGGATGGTGTATGTCTCCTTCGCAGCAATCCACTCCTTAATATGCGGGAGAAGTTCTTCCGTATGTTTTTCAAACACTTTTGGTGCCCACATATCACAGGTTGACCAGTTGTCCACATAAGGCAGAAAACGCTCCACCTGACGCAGACATTCCTCATAATCTCTAATCTGTTCTATAATAAATATATGGACATTATTTTCGTCATAATATTTATGCGGAAGTTCGCTTAAAAACTCCTCGACTCTTGAGTGCGCTGAAAGCTTCTTTGCATATTTGCGCAGTTCCGGCACGCGCACGCCGACAATGGTTTCCTTGTCCACATTCGGAATTAAAGCCGCATGAAAATCACGATATTCCTTATCCTGCATCGAAAACAAACGCTCTCTGATTTCCTCTGTAAAACTATACATAATTCCTCTCTTTCCGCCGCCTCTTACGGCTATGTTTTATGCCTTTCTCTGATCCACACCGAGATTATCATCATATTTTGCGCGGATGCCGCCGATAAATTTTGGTCTTGTGCGTGCTGCCACCACAGGAGCTTCCCCGATTTTTTTTGCCGAGAGACGCACTGGCACTGCCACGCGCTTTAAATGCATCCCAATTAGAGTATTTCCGATATCAAGTCCCGCGTCCGCGCGTATTTCCTCCACGACGACCGGATGTAAAAACGCGCTGTACGCCTGTGTGGCAAAAGAACCCCCCGCATTTTTTTGCGGGATGACATTTACAATCTCCGCGCCCGGCACTGCCTCCTGCTCAATCACAATCGCGCGGTTTAAATGCTCACAGCACTGCGCGGCGAGAAAGACTTTATGTTCAGAAAGTGCCTGTGCAATCCCCTCGTAAAGTTCTCTTGCCGTATCTGGATCAGAATTTGTCCCAATCCGGCTTCCCGCAACCTCGCTGGTGGAACACCCCACCACCATAATCTGCCCGGATTTAAGTCCCGCGCACTCACAGAGTTCCTTTGCCGCACAGTATGCCTCTTCCCTTATTCCCATGAAATTTCCTCCCTCTCCGCTTTTCCTAATTTTCCCATTTTTTTATTACTGATAGGCAAACGATATCTCTGGCATTAAATCATTGCCAGCTCTATCGCCCTCCGGGGGATGCGCACTCGCACGAATCGGTAAATGTCGCAAGCAACCGTGCTCGGCGCAGATGGCAATAATGAATTGCCATCTATATAATTCTGTATCCATCCTGCTGCCCGGACGGCAAATCTGCCTATGTTGTGCTTGGCGGATGAAAAAACTTATATACCTGCTCGGCTGCCCGGCGGTTAAACTCCGGCAGTGTCTCAATTTCTTCCTGTGTTGCCCCCTTTAACTCGTCAAGTGACGAATACCTTTTCATCAATGCTCTGCGCCGCACCGTGCCGATCCCCGGAATATCGTCGAGAATTGAATGCACCTGTGCCGCCGTACGCCGCGCGCGATGGTACTCGATGGCAAATCGATGCGTCTCATCCTGAATGCGCGTGATCAGTTTAAATGCCTCGCTGTCCTTGTCAATGGGAATCTCCTCATTATTATAATACAACCCCCTGGTACGGTGATGATCATTCTTGACCATACCGCAGACCTTCACGCTTGTAATCCCAAGCTCTGAAAGTACCTCAAGGCAGATATTGACCTGTCCTCTCCCGCCGTCCATCATAATCAGATCTGGGAAGCGATGAAAACTGTCAATTCCCTCATCCTTTCGCATTCCATGCAGAAACCTTCTTGTCAGCACCTCCCGCATACTCGCATAATCATCCGGTTCGGTAACGCTGCGGATCTTAAACTTTCGGTAATCGTTCTTTTTCGGACGGCCATTCTCATAGACCACCATCGAACCAACCGATTCAAAACCGCTTGTATTGGAGATATCATAGGACTCAATCCGGTAGATCGAAGGCATCGAAAGCCATTTTGCAATCTGCGCGACCGCGCCGGTGGTGCGCGCCTCCTCCCGCTTGATTTTCTCCACATCCTGCTGCAGTACCATCGAGGCATTTTTCTCCGCCAACGCGATTATACGCTCCTTATCGCCGCGCTGTGGGACAAGAATCTTTACTTTCGCTCCTCTTTTTTCTGAGAGCCAGCGCGAAATCAAATCTTCATCTTCCTTTGAAAGTGCCACACCAAGTAACAATTCCCTTGGAATATAGGGTGTTCCCGCATAATACTGCTTAATAAAATTCGCCATGATATCCGCGCGTGCTTCATTTTTTACCCCGGTCAAATAAAAATGTTCTCTGCCAAGCATCTTGCCATCGCGGATAAAAAATACCTGCACCACGGCCTCATCCTCCGCCGTTGCAAAAGCGATCACATCGCGGTCGCTCCCCGCTGTATCGCTTGCTTTCTGCTGCTGAGAAAGCTTTTTTACGCTATTTAACAGATCGCGGTATTCCGCCGCCCTCTCAAACTCCAAATTCTCCGATGCCTCCATCATGGCAGCAGTCAGTTTCTTTGTTAGTATCCCGTAATTACCCCCCAAAAATTCAAGGATCTCATCAATGCTTTTTTTGTATTCCTCCGTCGATACATTGCCCTGGCATGGTGCCTTGCACTGTCCGATATGGTGATAGAGGCAGGGGCGATCCACATCCTTTTGCCCGGTTAACTGTCTGCTGCAATTTCGATACTGGTAAGTTTTGCGCAGAAGTTCAAGCGTTTCCTTAACCGCGTAGCCGCTGGTATACGGTCCAAAATACTTCGCCTTATCCTTCTTTTGTTTGTGCGCATAGAGTACGCGCGGAAATATTTCGTCGACGGTCACTTTAATGTACGGATAACTTTTGTCATCTTTTAACATTGTATTATACTTCGGGCGATGTTCTTTGATCAGATTGCACTCTAAAACGAGTGCTTCCATCTCCGAATCCACAACGATGTATTCAAAATATGCAATATTAGCGACCATCTGCTGGATCTTTGGCGATTTGCTGCGACTGCTCTGAAAATACTGGCGCACACGATTTTTCAGACTGACTGCCTTTCCGACATAAATAATTGCATCATGTGAGTCATGCATAAGATAGACACCGGGCTTTGCCGGCAATTTCTTTAATTCCTCTTCCAGATCAAACATAAATCTCTCCCTTCCCACCGGACAAACCTTTCTTTTGTCCGCCGCCAAAAAAGACCAGCAGGCAAAATGCATCGCTTCTGTCCGCCTTCGCCCGTCGGTCTTTTTGTCCCTTTTCTTATCCTTCCTCCCCTTTACTTTCCTCCTTTGTCCCCGCCGCCTCGCGGTAAATCTGCATAAATTCCTTGCCGCTTATCGTTTCCTTCTCAATCAGGAAAGCCGCCAGTTTATCGAGCGGTTCACGGTTCTCAGCCAAAAGTTCCCGTGCCTTCTCATGACTTATGCGCAAAAGCTCCATCACCTCATGATCGATCTCCGCCGCCGTTTCATCCGCACATTTTAAAACCGGTCTGCCATCTAAGTAGCGGTCTTCAATTGACTCCAAGCCCATCAGTCCGAATTTTTCCGACATTCCATACTGCGTCACCATCGCCCGCGCGATCGAAGTTGCCTTCTCAATATCGTTTGATGCGCCGGTGGTCACTGAACCGAACACCAGTTCTTCCGCTGCACGCCCTGCAAGCAATGTGGTTAACCTCGCCAAAAGTTCCTCCTTACTCATTAAGTATTTCTCTTCCTCCGGCACCTGCATCACGTAACCCAAAGTTCCCATTGTGCGCGGCACAATCGTAATTTTTTGCACTGGCTCCGCTTTCTTTTCCAGTGCGGTAACCAGCGCGTGCCCAATCTCATGGTACGCCACAATCTTTTTCTCCTCCGTTCCCAAGATGCGATCTTTTTTCTCCTTGCCCGCAACCACAACCTCGACGGACTCAAAGAGATCTTCCTGCGTCACTACTGTCCTTCCCTCTTTCACCGCAAGAATCGCCGCCTCGTTGATCATATTGGCCAAATCGGAACCGACCACGCCGGATGTTGCAAGCGCGATCGCCTCCAGATCCACGGAATCATGCATCAGCACGTTTTTCGCATGAACCTTTAAAATCTCAAGCCTTCCTTTTAAATCCGGCTTATCCACAATAATGCGCCGGTCAAAACGCCCCGGGCGCAGCAATGCTTTATCAAGTACTTCCGGGCGGTTAGTCGCCGCTAGGATCACAATTCCCTTTGACGCGTCAAATCCGTCCATCTCCGAGAGAAGCTGGTTTAGGGTCTGCTCACGCTCGTCGTTGCCATAGTGGGAATCACGGCTCTTTCCGATCGCGTCAATCTCGTCGATAAACACAATACACGGAGCCTGGCTCTGCGCCTGCTTAAACAGATCGCGCACACGGGACGCGCCCACACCGACAAACATCTCCACAAAATCTGATCCGGAAAGGGAGAAAAACGGCACTTTCGCCTCCCCCGCCACCGCCTTTGCAAGCAGAGTCTTTCCCGTTCCCGGAGGTCCTACAAGTAACGCCCCCTTCGGCAACTTTGCCCCGATGCGGGTATATTTACCCGGATTATGCAAAAAATCAACTAACTCCGTAACGGACTCTTTTGCCTCATCCTGCCCCGCCACATCCTTAAAGGTAACACCGGTTTCCTTCTCGACATAAACTTTCGCGTTGCTCTTTCCCACGCTCCCCATCATCCCGCCGTTTTTCGTCAACATACGGAATAACAAAATCATTACCACATAGATCAATACAAACGGCAGCACATAGGAAAGAATAATATCGAGGATCGTGACTGTCTTGTCCGTGTAGGTTGCCGCATACTTGATCCCCGCTTCCTCACAGCGCTGCTGCAATCCCGTATCATACGGAAAATATCCGGTGTAGTAGGTGATATTACTATTGTAATCGACACTTGCCGTCACTGGGGTGAGTACAATGCGCTCCTTGTCCGGCTGCACCTCGATCGCCGAGAGTTTTCCCTGTTCTAGCAGATCAATAAACTCGCTGTAGGTGATCTCCCTCAGCGTACTCTGCTCCATCTGTTTGGACATATAGGAAAACGAAAAGACCACAAACAGTGCCGCGACCAGACAAAAAATCCAGCTAAAGCGATTATTTCGTCTGCGGTTATTATCCGGTCCTCCCCCCGTATTGTTGTCCGGATTATTTTGGTTACTATTCTGATTCTCCATAGGATCTCCTTATATTTAGTAAAATTTCCAAAGAAAATCTTATCTCCAAGGAAATTTTTATTTCCAAAGAAATTTTTATCTCCTGAGAAATTTTTTTATTTACGAATATTATAGTCATTTCCCTTTTATAAATCAAGCAAATTGACAGCGAATTCACGTAAATTTCATTTTTTCTGCAAATAATACTGGATTTTTCTCCTAAGCTGTGGTATGATAGATCTCGTTTTTATTGGAAACCGTTTTTTGGCACTAACAAAGACGTTAGCGTTTAAGACAGAATATTATCATTCCCATAGGATGCGGGATGATACCTGTTTTAAATGCTTTTTTTATTTTTAGGAAGGGAGAAAACTTTATGTGTGTAAAATATGTATTTGTAACGGGCGGTGTAGTTTCTGGACTTGGAAAAGGAATTACCGCCGCCTCACTCGGCAGGCTTTTAAAGGCGAGGGGTTATCATGTGACAATGCAGAAATTTGACCCGTACATCAATATCGATCCCGGTACGATGAACCCCATTCAGCACGGTGAAGTTTTTGTGACGGAGGACGGCGCGGAAACCGATCTCGATCTGGGACATTACGAGCGTTTTATCGATGAAAATTTAACCAGGCACTCCAATGTCACTGCCGGAAAAATCTACTGGTCAGTTATCTCGCGGGAAAGACACGGCGATTTTGGCGGCGGCACCGTACAGGTGATCCCCCATATTACAAACGAGATCAAGGCTTGCTTCTATCGCCCCGACACAAAAGAACCTGTGGACGAAAAGAAACCGCATATTGCAATTATTGAGGTGGGCGGCACCGTGGGCGATATTGAGAGCCAGCCATTTTTAGAGGCGATCCGCCAGTTTCGCCATGATGTCGGGCCCGGCAATACGATGCTTATCCATGTCACACTGATCCCCTATCTAAAAGCCTCTGGTGAGATGAAGACCAAACCCACCCAGGCAAGTGTAAAAGATTTACAGGGAATGGGGCTTACGCCCGATCTGATTATGTGCCGTACTGAGCGACCCCTGGAACCCGGTATCCGCGAGAAAATCGCTCTTTTTTGCAATGTCTCCGTCTCGCGTGTACTGCAAAATCTGGATGCGGAAACGCTCTATGAAATTCCGCTGATGATGGAGGAAGAACACCTTGCCGAGGCGGCGTGCGAATGCCTTAGGCTTTCCTGTCCCGCACCGGATCTGGCAGGGTGGGCGGCGATGGTAGACAATTTAAAAAATCCCGAAAAAAAAGTGTGCATTGCCCTAGTCGGCAAGTACACACAATTACATGATGCCTATATCAGTGTTGTTGAAGCGTTAAAGCACGGAGCTATCGCACACCGCGCAGAACTTAACATCAAGTGGATCTCCGCGGAGGAGGTAACAGAAAAAACTGCGAAATCCTTGCTTTGCGATGTGAGTGGCATCCTTGTGCCCGGCGGGTTTGGCGGGCGCGGGATAGAAGGAAAGATCTGCGCGATCCAATATGCACGCGAACATAATATTCCTTTCCTTGGACTCTGCCTTGGAATGCAGCTTGCCATTGTAGAATTCGCACGCCATGTCATTGGATTTGCCGATGCACACAGCGCGGAATTATCTCCGAATACCACACACCCTCTAATCCATCTGATGCCCGACCAAAATAATGTGACCGATCTCGGAGGAACACTGCGCCTTGGCTCCTACCCCTGCATCCTCGATAAGTCAAGCAAGGCCTATGCCCTCTATGGCAACGAGACCATTACCGAACGGCACAGACACCGCTATGAGGTCAACAACGAATACCGCGAGATTTTGGTAAAAAATGGAATGCTGCTCTCCGGACTCTCCCCCGATAGACGCATTGTGGAAATGATTGAACTTATCCGGCACCCATGGTTTCTTGCAACCCAGGCACACCCAGAATTTAAATCGCGCCCGAACCGCCCACATCCACTGTTTCAGGGATTTATCGGGGCAGCACTAAAGTACTCTCTCTAAACCTTTCCCTATATATCCGGGCGGATTATCTACCCTGGCACAGAGAAAAAATAAGGAAACTTTACTTTGATTTGCTTACAAAATCTTCCAAAACCGCGCGGTACTGCTCTGCTGCCTCCCGCTCACCCAAGCGTTCATAGCACTGTACCAGCCGTTCTGCGGGGAGGCTTCCCCCCATCTTGATATTTAGTTCAGGCACCGCCTCATAGATCGCATTATAATACCAGAGTGCCGCCTCATAAATATCTTTTTTGCTTGGAGCTTCCCCCGTAAAATAGTATTCGCCCAACTCAAAACAGATTTCCGAGGGCGCGTCCCCCGTCGCCATTGCTTTAACTGCATAGCGGAAAAAAAATTTGGTATCGCCCAGTAGCCGCCCCGCGCGCACTAACACACACAATGCTTGTTTTAAAAGTGTCCCGTCCGCCGTATTTTCGCTCTGTGCCTCAAAGAACGGGATGCTTTTGGCAAAATTTTCCAAATCTCCCGCAATCAAAAGTTCCCTGGCATACATTTTTGCCACGCGCTCTGAGAGTATTCCTTTTTGGTAAGCCCGCTCAAAAACGGCAAAATCTCTGTTTGCGTGAACCTCCAAAGGCATATGCCGGATACGGATCTCAGAGTCAAAAATCACCGGGGTAAGGCGCACTGCCTCGTGCAGTGGTTCTTCCCAGATAAATTCGCGCAGTCTCCGATAAAGTTTCGGGCGCAGTTCTTCATCGAAATTGTAAGTTGTATTATAGGAGAGCTGATTGGTATAAATCATCTGCACGATCTCCACTCCCGGATCAAGTTCCTCCTTTAACTTGATAAATTTCTGCCTCTCCCCTTCCTCTATCACTTCATCCGCGTCCGCAACATAGATATACTCCATTGTCGCCTTGGAAAAAGAGTAATTGCGCGCCGCTGAGAAATCATCCACCCACAAAAAATCATAAATTTTATTCGTATAAGCAGCTGCAATCTCCTTTGTCCGATCAGTCGATCCGGTATCCACAATCACAATCTCATCTGCAATCCCACAAAGACTGTTGAGACAGCGTGCCAACACCTTCTCCTCATTCTTTACAATCATACAGACACTAATACTTATCATTATCTTCCCCCTTATGTGCAGAAAAGCCGGAGAAGGAAATTCCTCCCCCGGCTTTTCGTCCATTTTAGTATGTGCTGTACGGGATCTCCTCATCCACCACATACTCGTAAGCGTAAGAATTCTTCTTTACTTTTATCTTTAACGACTCGCTGCAATCATCAAATGCGCCGCTGCCAATATCCTCCACGGATTTCGGGATCGTCACGCTGCTCAATTTCTCACAGCCACAGAACGCACTGCCAAGATAGGTAAGAGTGCCAGGCAGAGTAATACTCTTTAACTTAATGCAACCCTCAAACGCACTGTCCTCGATCGACTCAAGTCCCGACGCAAATTTAACCGTTGCAAGGTTTTCACAGCCCTCAAATGCAGAGCCATAAATCTCTTTTAAGGATTTCGGGAATGTGACGGACTCCAATGAAGTACATCCATAGAACGCCTCATCGCTAATCAGGGTAAGCCCTTCCTTAAACGTAACACTCTTTAATGCGACACAATCGATAAAGGAGGAATCCGGAAGTTCCTTAACTCCCGCAGGAATCACAACAGAAGCAAGTTTCTCACAGCCCTCAAACATACTGCTTCCCATCTCGGTAAGTTTCTCCGGAAGCGTTAATTTTGTAAGTGAAGTGCAATATTCAAACGCACTGTCGCCGATATGTGTCACGCCGGACGGAATAGTGATGGTGGTCAGCGATTCACAGGAAGCAAACGCACTGTCACCAATATAGGTAATGGTGGATGGCATCTTGACCGTCTTTAACTCGGAGAGTGCCTCAAATACACCATCGTCAATCGCTGTAACCGGATAATTTGCAATCTTTGCCGGAATATTTACCGAGGTTACATCAATATCGTAGATCTCCGTGATAATTGCTTTGCCATCCTCCACATCGTAGCCGAACAATTCATGTTCTGGAAGATCCGGCATCGGAGTCGGAGTTGGTTTTGCCGCGTTTATCGTGATGGTGATCGTATTTGATTTCTTGCTGATGGTATCCTTGAAGGTTACTTTCACTGTGCCCTTCTTTAATGCGGTAAGTGTGCGGGTCTTCGCATCAATCTTTGCCACGGTCTTGTCGGAAACCGTCCAGGTTGTGGAAACCTTCTTTAAGCCGTAGGTCGCCGCCTTAAACTGATAGGTATCGCCCACAGAAAGTTCTGTTACCGGATTGGTAATCTTGACATATGGATTTTTTACCGTCACAGCAATCGTGCTGTTATAAGTCTTTTTTGCCTGGGTGATTGCGATCTTGATGGTAGCACTTCCCTTTGCCACCGGCTTGATCACACCCGTTGAGGAAACAGTTGCCACTTTAGCGTTCGTGGTCGAATACTTTACCTTGGCACTCGATGCTAAATTGTTAAATGCCACCTTGTAATTGTCCCCTCCGACATAGAGCGTCTTCTTTGTCACCTTAGGTGCTGGCGTTGTCGCCGCCCTGGTTACAGTCATTGGCTGGATCGCCATGGCAAGCACTAAAAACAGTGCAAAAAATACTTTCATCTTATTTTTCATCATAATCCTCCTGTTTTACTACCTCATAATCGTACCATTCGCCCAATGCTGCCTGGTAATATGACGCGGTATTCTCCGAAACATAGATCACTTCAAGTTCCTCGCAGAAATCAAAAATATTTTCTCCGATAGACACGCGTTTGTCCGGGAAAACAATATTCTCAAGTGCGGAATTATAAAATGCGCGATCACCCAGGAAAACCAGTCTGTCTGGCAGGGTAAGTGTCTTTAGGGAACTGCACTCCCAGAAAACTTCCGCCTCAACGGCCAATACCCCGGAGGGAAGTTTCACCCGCGCAAGCGAAGTGCAGTTGGTAAACAGTCCGTAAGGAATGGTTTCTACCAGCTCCGGAATCTCCACCTCCAAAAGGGAATTACAGTCAAAGAACATATTGTCCCCCAACACGAGAAGTGTTTTTGGCAGAGTGATGGACTTTAACTTAGTGCAGCCACAAAACAGCTCTTCCCCAAGCATTGTCACACCCTCAGGTATTGAAATTTCCTCCAGCGATTCGCAGTCCTCAAATGCGTGTCCTAAAATCTCTTTTAATCCCTTTCCAAAGACCACCTGTGCAAGTTCCAAACAGCCATTAAATGCGTTTTCCCCAATAATTTCCACATTATTTCCCAGTACTATCTTGGTAAGGTCGTAGCAATAGGAAAATGCATCCTCGCCAATCTGAGTTACCTTGTAAGTCTTTTTTCCATAGGTAAGGGTATCCGGAACGGTAAGTTCGCTCAGATCCAAATCGTAGTAATCTACCACGCTCAGATTCTCCTTCTCTGCGATCTCATAATATACGCCCCGGTACATCAGATATCCCGTTTCTTCCTCCTTTACTGGCAGCGTCATCGCGCGCTCCTCATCGCTTACCCCGGACGCATCGCGGATCACAAGGGTAAGGGATCTTGATTTCCCGCTGGTTTTATCCTCGAATGTAATCTTTACTTTCCCTGCTTTTTGCGCGGTAAGTTCTCCGGTCTTTTCGTCAATTTTCGCCACTTTCCGGTCAGAGACAGTAAAATAGGTGGACGCATTTTTTAACCCGTAGGTTTTTCCCTGAAACTGATAGGTATCGCCCACATAAAGTAGTGTTACCGGATTGGTAATCTTTACATAGGGGGCGCGCACCGTAACCGCAATTTCACGCTGGTAGATCTTCCCCTTCTGTGTGATCTCTGCCATGATCACTGCTTTTCCCTTTGCCACTGGTTTAATCACCCCGGAGGAAGTAACCGCGGCGATCGCCTTGTCGGAACTGGAATATTTTACCAAAGCATCCTCCGCCAGATCGCTAAAGCGAATCCGGTAACTGCTCCCGCCAATATAGAGCGTTTTCTTTGTCACCGTCGTCATCGGCTCCGCCGCTTTCTCCTGTACCTGCTCCGCCGCAAAAACCACCGGCGAATTTGCCGCCGCAAAGGATGGAGATGTCACCGACAGCACCACAGACAGCGCGAACGCCCCCCTTGCCCATCTCTTCATCAGCATCCCCCTTTCCTAATGCACCGCCCTGTACTCATATTCTTCTCCAAATGCCTCCTCGTAGTACGAAGTCGTATTCCCGGACACATAGATTGTGGTCAGTGCGTCGCAAAAATCAAAGATGCCCTCCCCGATCGAAACTCTTTTCTCTGGGAAGGTAATGCTTTCCAACGCCGAATTATAGAATGCGCGATCGCCGATAAAAGCAAGACTGTCCGGCAAAATAAGCGAGGTGAGTGCCTCGCACGCCCAGAATGCTTCCTCCTCAATCACTGTCAGCCCTTCAGACAATTCCACTTCCGAGAGCGAAGCACAGTTGGTAAACAAGCCGTAGGGAATAGCTTCTACTGAAGCTGGAATATGTATCTTTTCGAGCGATTCACAGTCAAAGAACATATTGTCCCCCAACGTAAGCAGACCCTCCGGCAGAGTAATGCTCTTTAGTGCCGTGCAGCTGCAAAAGGCCTCTGCGCCAATACTTTTCAACCCCTGTGGAAGTGCGATCTCAGAGAGGATATCGCAGCCCTCAAATGCATGGCCGCCAATCTCCTCAAGACCCGTTCCAAACACAATCTCTGAGAGCGAGGAGCAGCCACAGAATGCATTCGCCTCAATCACCCTCACATTATTTCCCAGAACGAGTTTCTCCAGATCATAATGATAGGAAAATACATCTTCTCCAATCTGCGTCACACGGTATATTTTTCCCTCCCAGGTGATCGTATCCGGAATAACGAGCTCGGTCATCTCCAAATCATAATAATCCGCGATTCGCGCGCACTCCTCATCCAAAATATCATAATAGAGTCCCTGATACATCAGATGTCCACTGTGATCATCTTTTATGACCTCCGTTTTTGCGCGCTCCTCATCTTCAGCCTTCACCCAGATAACTCCCGAATCTTCGATATTTTCTGTCATATCCTCTCCCCCTGTAGTCCCCGGTACCAATGGCTGACCATCTGGCATATTCTGCCCGTTCCCGTCCTCTCCTGTATTCTCTGGTTCTTTTTCCTCTTCCTTCGGTGTCTGAGTTGTGGATGTTTTCTGCTCCTCATTGTCTGCATCTTTCAACGCGCCTGTCGGAGTCGGAGATTTATTTGCCTCCTTATCCCCACAGCCTGTAAAGAGCATACAAGTCGCAGCAGCCAGCGCGATTTTTGTACACAGTCCACGATATTTCTTCATTATTAATCCCTCTTTTCCTGCTGTCCCATTAAGTTACGCTAGATTTTGCTTTCGGCGGCAAGTTTTGGCACCATTTCTTCTTCCTTGTGTGGATTGCTCCCCAATTTTTTCAGGGAATTCCCCCGCGTTTTTCATAAAATTTTTTGCAAAAATCCTAAAATATAATGGTGTTGTTAGGATTCCATAAAAGTTTTAAGAGCAACAATCTCTCATATCTTTATCGGCTTGAACATCATATTTCTTTAGATTCTTTTGAAAATCCATTATTTTCCAAAATATTCCATAATTCCTTCGACCATTCCTTCGACCAGTTTTTTCTGATAACTCGCCTTTGCCATCGCGCGGTCTTCCTCCTCATTTGACATATAGCCCATCTCCACGATCGTAACGGGAACCTCACACCAATTGATGCCACTCATCGTATCCGTCTCCCATACTCCCTTGCTTTTTGCCCCCGTCTGCAAGAGCATTGCCGAGAGAATGCAATCCGAAAGATTCTTGCTCTCCCTGTAAATCTCGGCGCAGTACGGATTATTTTTTGTCGGGCAGATGGTCATAATCCCGTTTGCCGACGCATTTTCCGATCCGTTTGCGTGAATGCGGATAAAAATATCCGCGCCCGCCTCATTTGCAATTGCTGCTCGCTCCGCATTGCTGATATCCACCGAATTCGTTTCGCGCACCATAATAATATTGTAGCCCTCCGCCAGCAGTGCGTCCCGCAATTGGAGCGAAACAGAAAGGTTTAACTCATATTCTGACAATCCGGACCATTTTCCCGCCGTCCCTGAAGAAACCTTTGCTTTCTTTTCTGAGGCACCTGGTCCTACCGGTTCCTTCTCGTAATTGCCCTTACTCTGATGCCCTGCGTCAATCACAATCCATGGCATATCCGGCAAACCTTCATGCACAATCCCACACCCTTCCTTTGCCTCTGGAGAATTTACTAAAGGCTCCTCTTCCTCCTCCTTTTCCTCCCCTTTCTCTTTTTCCGCCAAAAATTCCTTTGCTGCTGTTTCTTCCATTATATACTGCGCAAACATATAGCCCGTTTTTCCCTCGTACTCCACCCGGTACCATTCCCCTGCACGTCCGTTCGCAACCACTCCCGTCCCGCACGGCAGCAGGGCAATCACTTTTCCTTCTAAGGAAGGTTTTGTGCGTACATTGACCAATGCAACCGTAAGCATTTTTTTCTCATCAAACTCTGTTACTGAAGCTTCTTTGGTTTCCTCCTTATCTTTCCCCGGTTCTGTTTCTTCTATTAAATAGTCGGCAAACATATAGGCAGTCCTTCCCTCATATTCCACCTGATACCATTTGCCCGTGCGCCCCGTCACGACAACTTTTGTCCCGCGCGGTAACAGGGTCAAAACTTCGCCAGTTAAAGCAGGTGCTGTGCGCACATTAACTGAACCTCCCGTCCGCATCGCACGCGATACAAAATTTGAACTTTCTTTTTCTGTGTCAGCTTCCTCCCCCGGCGCGTCCGCTCCTTTAGTGGGGGTATTCTCTTCCCTGGCACTATCCGCATCTTCGATCGGCGTATTTTCCTCCGGCGCGTCCGCTCCCTTAGTTGGGGTATTCTCCTCCCCGGCATTATCCGCATCTTCGCCCGGCGTATTTTCAGCATCATTCTCTCTATATTCTGTATTATCCTCTGTCCCAAAAAAACTTTCCTTTGTGCAGGCTGCACTGCCAGTAAGCAAAACCATCATTCCAATGACTGCTGCCCGGTTCCATCCCCCTCTTTTCTTCATCTCTTTTTTCTCCCTTCTCAATTTTTTTTGCAAAACAATCTTTTCATCTCCATACAAAATAATTTTTCAAAATTATACCATTCCAACCATTTTATGTCAACTCAACTTCCAACATTTTTTACAATATTTTACTTATTTTTCCTATTAAATCCCATTTTTCTTATGCCAATTCTTCCACTTTTCTAACTTTTTTTTCACTCTGTGACATAAAAACAAAATTTGCGACAAATTAACGAAAAAATTATATTTTTTTATTTGCATATTACAGATTTTGTGTTATAATAAGGATGTAACTCGTTGTTAAGTCTCAATTTAAAATAGGTGATTACAGTGGACTACAAAAAGCGTATTCGCGACTTGAGATTAGAGAATAATCTCACACAGGAATCTGTCGCAAGAAATGTTCTTAACATTTCACAGACCATGTACGCTCGCTATGAGCGTGGTGCTAACGAAATGCCGATCAGACATCTGATTTCGTTGAGCAAGTACTACAAAGTGTCAACCGATTACATACTGGCACTGACAAACGACAGATAATCTTTCCGCTTTTCTATGTCGCGTCGCAGCAAACACGAAAGGGATGAATGTAGAAATACATTCATCCCTTTCATCATTTTTCCTCTCACTTTTCCTGAAAGAATAAAATTCTTCTACAGCTGTACAATCTCAATCTGTTCGGTCAGTGCATGAATATGTTCTGCGCTCGCAAACTCTGTCTGGAACACGCTTGCACTTCCCGCCGCAATTCCTAAGCGCAGTGCCGTCCGGTAATCGTTATTCTCCAAATATCCCGCCAAAAAGCCCGCGACCATCGCGCCGCCCGCACCGACGGTATTGACCACCTCACCCTGTGGAGCCGTGCCATAAAGTACTTGTCCATCCTCAGTCAAAAGCACCGCGCCTTCGTCCGACATGGATACTAATACATTGCACGCACCCTCCTCCTTCAATTTTTTTGCATAAAAGATCGCATCGTCCCTGGTTTCCACTGCTGTTCCCATCACTTCGCTAAGCTCATGGAGATTCGGTTTAATCAGGAACGGATGGCATGGCAGTGTTTTTAAAAGCAGATTCTTTGTCGCATCCACCACAACCCGCACGCCCTTTCCCTCCACGTACTTTGCCATATCCATATACACGGTTTCCGGAAGTCCAGTCGGCACACTGCCAGAAAGCACCAAAATATCGCCCTCCTCAATCATATCAAAACGCCAGTAAAGTGCCGCGAGTTCCTCCTTGCCAACCTTAGGTCCCCGCCCGTTAATTTCCGTTTCTTCCTCATGATGTATTTTCAGATTGATGCGCGAAAACCCCTGCCCTGCATAAATAAAGTCAGCTCGCACACCGCGCTGTTTTACCAGGCGGACAATCTCCTCCCCGGTAAAGCCAGCCACCACGCCAAGTGCCGCCGTCTTCACGCCAAGATTACGCAGTTCTAACGACACATTGATGCCCTTGCCCCCCGGAAGCAAAATCTCCTTCTCCGTCCGGTTCACAAGCCCCGTCTTTAAAGTTTCCATCTTTACATTATAGTCTAGGGATGGATTTAAGGTTACTGTGTAAATCATAGGAATCACCTCGCCTTTCTTTATAGTTAAATTATAAAATTTATTGTCGTCGCTGTCAATGGCACATTAAAAATTTTCCCTTCCCCTAGAAAATCCAAGCGCAGTATGCTATAATAATGCTGGGTTTCTTCTCAGGCAAAAACCCACACAAAATAAACCGCAGAATGGAGGCCAACCATGCAAACAAAGAAAACAAGAAAGCTATGGGCATTCTTACTGCTCCTTAGTATGCTCTTTACGCTTTCTCCGGCAGCTGTAAGCAAGGCAGTGGAAATGTCGGAAGCCGTTCTAAACGGCGAGGAGCACGCAGAACTTACCCTAAAGGAAATCTTTGAAAACTACGAACACACCGACCCGACCGAATTTTACGCCGATCTTGAGGAGATGAAAAAACTGGCGGAAACGGAAGAGAACGCAGAAGAAGCAAAAGAACTCTACGATAAACTGGATACTATCTACACCAAGGCATATACGATGTGGATCACCACCACAGTTGCAACCCGTGTGGATGCAACGGATACCGCAATGTTGGAGGAGGACGCTTACAATACCATCCTGATCAACGAGATGCGCGATAAATTTTGCACCTGTATGCGCGATATTCTCGAACTGCCGGGTGCGCATGACATTGTGGAGGACCTGACCGAGGATGATATCGAATTCTTTTCCACCTACGAGGAAATGACGGACGAGCAACTTGACGCAACCAAGCGCGAACAGGCACTGCTTCAGGAATACGGCACAAAACAGCTCGAGGCAAATGCCCTCACCGTCACAGTAAACGGAACAGAGATGGGATTTGCCGATATCGAGGCGGCTGCGATGGCAGGACTGTTAGATATGGATACCTATTTTTCCAAGCATATGGAATTGATGGACAAACAGAACCAACTGCTTGGGGATGTTTATCTTCGCTTAGTCAAGGTGCGCAAAGAAATTGCCAAATTAAATGATTATGACAATTACAATGAATATATGTATGAGTCCTACGGGCGCGATTACACCCCGGAGGAAATTCAGGAATTCTGTGATTCCGTAAAGACGTATCTTTCTAAACCATATTACTATATGCAGAATCTTGTGGATTTTTCCTCCCCAGCTCTGTCAATTCGGTACACACCGGAGGAGATCTTTAAAGATCTTTCCACCTATATTCCACAGACTTCCGCAGATCTGCAGGAAGCCCTCGATCATCTGATTGATAATGAACTCTATGATATTGCCTATTCCGATGTCAAAATGTCGGGTGCCTTTACTACATACTTTCCTTATTATAATACGGAATGCATTGTTATGCAGCCAAATGGAAACACCTACGACTTTTTAACAATGGTACATGAGTTTGGACATTTTAATGCCGGTTATCAGCAGGGCAGCACCAATTCCCTCGATGTTGCAGAGGTACAGTCACAGGGACTTGAGTTTTTGTTTATGGAACATTACGAGGATATTTTTGATGAGGATGCGGATGCTCTTGAGGAATATAGTACCCTTCAGCTCCTCTATGCCTTTATCTCTGGATGTCTGAACAATGAGTTAGAGACCTGGGCTTATCTGCAAGAAGATCTTACCCTGGACGCACTGAATAAAAAACATGAGGAACTGCTTATTGCTTACGAACAGATGCAGCCGGATACCTGGACGACACAGTATTACGGCAAGAGCTGGGTACAGACCCCTCATTACTTTACCAGTCCATGTTACTATATCAGTTATGCAACTTCTGTAGCTGGTGCTTTTGCCATCCGCGAACTCAATATGGAAAATCCGACTGCGGCAGTAAATGCTTATCTCTCCGTAGCCAGTGCCGAAACGGACAAGGGCTTTACTGAGGTGATGGAGGAGGCAGGTCTTGGCGATGTACTCGCCCCGGAAAGTATTCAGATAGTGGGCGAAGACCTGATGGATCATTTCGATCTCGAAAAGCGTTTTGCAGAGAAACTGGCACAGATGCAGCCGCAGCCTGATCCGGAAGAACCTCAGCCGGACAAGGAACAGGAAGATTCCGGAAAAACAGAGCCAGTTAACGAAAAGAGCTGCTATGTGCGCAAGGGCGACACTTTGGCAAAAATTGGAATCCGCTACAAAGTGGACTGGAAGGAAATTGCAAAATTAAATGGAATCAAATCCCCATATAAGATTTATGCAGGACAAAAACTTCTTCTTCCGGAAAACGCAGTGATTACTTCCGAAAAAGTAAAAGTGCAAAAGGGCGATACCCTTGGCAAGATTGCCGCTTCGCTCGGAATGAACTGGCAGATTCTCGCTGAGGCACTTGGAATTAAAGCACCTTATACCATCTATGAGGGACAGATATTAGAGTTTATCTATTAAAATTTTTTGTGTAGGTAAAAAGATAAAATCTTTGCGTAGATAAAAATTCCCCTGCTACGGGAATAAATCCCGGCAGCAGGGGAATTTTATTTTTTACACTGGCTTCTTTCGATCTGTAAACTTACAATTTACTTATCGTTAGCATAATCAAAAACTAAACTATTGCCAATGGAAAAAATAGGAAAATCTTAAAATTTTTCCGATTCCCTCCTCCTCTGCTCCCTTTTACCATAGACAAAATAATAGGCGAATCCAACCACATCCGCCAAAAACCATCCGATCGGCACCGACCACCAAATTCCAATTACCCCCAGAGCCGGAATTTTCGAGAGCAAATATGCCAGAACCACTCTTGTGCCAAGAGAAAATACGGTAAGCACCACCGACATTTCCGGTTTTCCCAATGCCCGGTAAAGCCCGTAGAGCAGAAAAAGACAGGCAATCCCGCAATAAAATACTCCCTCAATCCGCAGATATCGCACTCCCTCCTCTATAATATCCTCCCCGCCCGCATCCACAAACATTGCCATAAGCGGACGGGCAAAAATAAATACCAGAGCGGAAACGATCACGCCAAATGCAGACGAAGCAAAAACCGCGCCACGAAATCCCTCTCTCACACGCTCTTGTCTGCCCGCGCCGTGATTCTGAGCAATAAAAGTGGAGAAAGCGTTGCCAAAATCCTGCACGGGCATATAGGCAAACGCATCAATTTTAACCGCAGCAGCAAAAGCCGCCATTACCACGGAGCCAAAACTATTCACTAACCCCTGCACCATCAAAATACCGAGATTCATCACGGACTGCTGAATACAGGTAAGCACGGAAAAGTTCGCAATCTCCCTCAAACATTCCCCCCGAACGCGCCGCTCCTTTTTTGGTATTTTTAAGTAAGGTACTCGTGCGAATGCATAAAAACTTATCCCGATCCCGGATATATACTGTGCAATCACTGTTGCCGCCGCTGCTCCCGCCACCCCCCATTTAAGCCCGGTAACAAACCAGAGATCTAACAGGATATTTAGCACGGTTGAAACCGCCAAAAATACTAACGGAATCAGCGAATTTCCCAAAGCCCGCAGCAGAGAAGCAAAATAATTATAAAGAAATGTAGCAAAAATACCGCCAAAAATCACGGCGAGATACGCTCTCATCTCGCCCCATACCTCTTTTGGCACCTTCATGAAAACTTCGATCCCGTCAAGAAAAAAGTAGGCAAGAAGATTGAGCAGAATTGTCAGGAAAAAAATAAGTGCGAAGGAGGCACAGATCCCCTCCTTCAGGCTTTTTTCGTCCCTCTCGCCGAAGCGGATAGAAAAGAATGTCCCACTTCCCATACACAGACCAAGAAGAATTGAAGTTAAAAACGTCATCAGCGTAAAGGACGATCCCACGGCGGCTAATGCATTCTTCCCCAAATATTTTCCTACAATCAGAGTATCCGCAATATTATAGCATTGCTGTAAAAGGTTTCCAAGTATCATGGGGATAGCGAATAAAAACATGGACTTCATTACGCTCCCCCGCGTCATATCCCGGTTCATTTGAAAAATTTCTCCCTGTTTTTTGAAGCTATTTTTTAGATAAAAGTATATTTTATCTCGATGTTTTTGTCAACTATTTTCCAGTTTTCCCGGCGAACTTTTGTCCGTATACATTCTTTTTTGTGCCGCAAAAAATCATATTTATTTTCTTATTTGTACACTAATTTCCTATTTTATTCCAGTATCTGCAATCTTTATTCCAACAATTCTTTAAATTTTTGCACGTTTTTTCAGTTGACAAGCGGACTTTTATCGTCTATAATATCTCGGATAGCGGGCAGTTGTTCCTAGTAGGCAGTAAGAACGAATTGCTGATATTATCATGGAGGAGAATGGTACTTATGGCAGAAAAGAAAAATATTTTAACTTATGCAGGGTTAAGGCAGCTTGAGGAGGAACTTCAAGATTTGAAGGTGAACCGCCGCAGACAGGTGGCACAAAAGATCAAGGAAGCCAGAGAACAGGGCGACCTTTCCGAGAATGCAGAATATGACGCGGCAAAAGACGAGCAGAGAGATATCGAGGCACGTATTGAGGAGATCGATAAAATTCTCAAAAATGCGGAAGTTGTCGTGGAGGAAGATGTTGATGTGGACGCAATCAACATTGGATGCAGTGTAAAGATTATGGATATGGAATACGAAGATATTCTGGAATATAAAATTGTGGGTTCGACCGAGGCAAACAGTTTAAAGGGAAAAATTTCCAATGAATCTCCTGTCGGCAAGACCTTAATCGGGGCAAAACTTGGTCAGGTGATAGAAGTCGAAACACAGGCGGGCACAATCCAGTACAAAGTACTTGAAATCCAAAAAACAAACTAAACTTATAATAGCGGACAAAATAGATTAAAAATTTTAGTATTGATAAATATATTAACAAATATTTTCCAGAAAAGAGGGGATACTGTGGCAGAGGAAGTAAGAGAAGTTCAGGCGGAGGAAACCGTCTCAGGGGAGGAAGTCAACAAATTAATTCAGGTGAAGCGCGAAAAATTGGCACAGCTTCAGGCGGAGGGCAAGGATCCATTCAAGATCACAAAATATAATGTGACACATCACAGCAAAGAGATCAAGGATGGTTTTGATACCCTAAACGACACAGAAGTATCCATTGCGGGGCGTATGATGCAAAAGCGTGTGATGGGCAAGGCCTCATTCTGCAATGTACAGGATCTTTCTGGCAATATCCAGTCCTATGTCGCGCGCGACTCGGTGGGCGAGGAAGTCTACGCCGGATTTAAGAAATTTGACGTTGGAGATATCATTGGTATCCAGGGCAAAGTGTTTAAGACAAAGACGGGGGAGATCTCCGTACACGCTAAAGAAGTTACACTGCTCGCCAAATCGCTCAATGTTCTTCCGGAAAAATACCATGGTCTGACCAATACCGATCTGCGCTATCGCCAACGCTATGTGGATCTGATAATGAACCAGGAGGTAAAGGATACCTTTATCAAACGTTCCAAAATCCTTGCCGCCATCCGCAAATACCTTGCGGGCGAGAGTTTTATGGAAGTGGAAACGCCGCTTTTGGTAGCAAATGCGGGCGGTGCAGCCGCAAGACCGTTTGAGACTCATTTCAACGCGCTTGACGAAGATTTCAAACTGCGCATCTCGTTGGAATTATACTTAAAACGCTTGATTGTCGGCGGCTTAGAGCGCGTGTATGAGATTGGGCGCGTCTTCCGAAACGAGGGGATCGACACAAGACATAATCCGGAATTTACGCTGATGGAACTTTATCAGGCTTATACGGATTACAATGGCATGATGGATCTGACAGAAAACCTTTACCGCTATGTGGCGGAGGAAGTGCTTGGCACCACAAAAATTACTTATAATGGGGTTGAGATGGATCTCTCCAAGCCATTTGCACGCATCACAATGGTGGACGCAGTAAAGCAATACTCCGGGGTGGATTTTAATGAGATTCACACATTGGATGAGGCAAGGGCGATTGCCAGAGAACATCATATAGAATTTGAGGAACGCCACAAAAAGGGCGATATCCTAAATCTTTTCTTTGAAGAATTTGTCGAGGAGCATTTAGTGCAGCCAACCTTTGTTATGGATCACCCTGTCGAGATCTCTCCTCTGACAAAGAAAAAGCCGGACAATCCGGACTATGTGGAACGTTTTGAATTCTTTATGAACGGCTGGGAGATGGCAAATGCCTATTCTGAGTTAAATGACCCGATCGATCAGAGGGAGCGGTTTAAGGCGCAGGAAGAACTTTTAGCTCAGGGCGATGCGGAGGCAAACACAACGGATGAAGATTTTATGAATGCGCTGGAGCATGGAATGCCGCCGACGGGTGGAATTGGCTTTGGAATTGACCGTATGATTATGCTATTAACGGATTCTCCAGCAATCCGTGATGTCCTGCTCTTCCCGACAATGAAGACGTTAAAAGACGGAGTCCAGTAAACTTAGATAAGAATAAC